>CAYXUL010000001.1:0-16008 GCA_964468475.1 uncultured Ignavibacteria bacterium
TCGGCGTAAAAGCCGTCCAGCTGATGGAACACGCAATAGGCGCGGGCACTGATCGCCTCCTGGCGATAGGTGCGTCCCGGAGCAATAATCCGCACCGGCGGTTTGCGTTTCTCGAACTCGCGGACTTGTACGGGAGTGGTATGCGTGCGCATTACGAGATCATCGCTGAGGTAAAAAGTGTCCTGCATATCCCGCGCGGGATGATCCGGAGGGAAATTGAGAGCCGCAAAATTGTAGTGATCGGTCTCGATCTCGGGTCCGAGGGCAACTTCGAAGCCCATGCCGTGGAAAATGTCGATCAGTTCTTCAAAGGTCTGGTTGATTGGATGCAGCCTGCCTGTTGGGTATCTCTTCCCCGGTAGCGTATAGTCGACCAGCTTTGCGCCCGGTTTGGCAACGCCGCCAAGAGCGCTTTTCTTCTCCTCAATGAGACCCTCAATTTCCTGGCGGACGGCATTGGCTCGCTGACCGACCTCTTTGCGTTGCTCCGGTTCAAGGTCACCAAGACCGCGAAGCACGCCCGTGACGAGGCCCTTCTTCCCCAGGTACTTGACCCTAAGGGATTCGAGGTCTTGCGCCGATTGGCAGCTTTCCAGGTCGGCCCGTGCCTGCGATAATATGTCCGCAATCGCAAGTTCGGACATCGAATCAGGCGGTTCTGGCGATTTCGGTAAGCTTGATGAACGTGGCTTCGTCGCGCGCCGCGATGTCTGCCAGCATTTTGCGATCGAGATTGATGCCCGACTTCTTCAGCCCATTCATGAAAGCGGAATAGCTGACACCCTGGGCGCGGCACATCGCCGAGATTCGGGTTATCCAGAGGCGGCGGAAATCGCGCTTCTTGTTGCGGCGATCGCGATAGGCGTACACTAGCCCTTTCTGCACCGTCTCCTTGGCTGTGCGCAGCAGTCGACTGCGGGCGCCATAGTTACCCTTGGCGCGCTTAAGCACTTTCTTGCGTCGACGACGGGAGGCGACGTTATTCGATGCGCGTGGCATTATTCTTACACTCCTTAAAAAGCGATTTGCGGATTAGCGGTTCGGAAGCAGATATTTGAGCTTACGACGATCAGCCGGACTGGCCGGGGTAGCTTTGCGCAACTTCCGTTTACGTTTTGCAGACTTCTTGGTAAGAATGTGGCGGGCGTAACCTTTTCGCCTCATGATCTTGCCGGTGCCTGTCACTTTGAAGCGTTTGGCGGCGCCACGATTCGTTCTAATTTTCGGCATTGTCTAAACCTCTATCGTTACTCGTATTCTGCAGACTGAAACGCCGGTGTCCAGCGGATTATTGTCTTATTCGTCTGTCTTAATCGTCTGTCTTAGTCGTCTGTCCTAGTCGTCCTGTTGCGAATCAGCGGTCCTGGGTTCTTCGCTCTTGCGAACTTCCGGCCGCGGGTTGACTACCATCGACATTGTGTTCCCCTCCATTTTTGGGGGAACCTCAACCGTTGCCAGTTCATTCAACTCCTCGACCAGTTGATCGAGGATTTTTCTACCAAATTCCTGATGAGCCATTTCACGGCCACGAAACCTCACCATCAGCTTTACCTTGTGGCCATTCTTGAGAAAATCAATCACATGCCGGGTCTTGAACTGATAATCATGCTCTTCGATCTTGGGGCGGTACTGCATTTCTTTCATCACAACGGCTTGTGATTTTTTCCGTTTCTCTTTCTCTTTCTTCTGCAGTTCGTATTTGTAGCGCCCGAAATCGAGTATCTTACAAACCGGCGGCCTTGCCGTCGGCGATATTTCTACTAGGTCAAGTCCTTTACTATAAGCTAGATCAAGGGCCTCTCTCGTTTTCATTACTCCGATCTGCTCACCTTCAGAATCGATAACTCGCACCTCAGGAATGCGAATCATCTCATTTACTCTGATGTCCGGCTTGCGTCTGGCTATGCGTCACCTCCAGTTAGATTTCTCGCTACGGCTTACCTGCACATCCGCTTAGTGCAGAAAGACTTGTATTATACGTGCCTGTGTTTCTATTGCCAAGAGAAAATTTCCTGTCTGAGACCGCTTGCGATCTTCTCTTCTACGATTCCTGCCCGTCTACATCGGCGGGGAGAGTGCGTCTATCGATCTCCTTGATGAGGCGGTCGATGACATCCTGCACGGAGAAAATCCCCATGTCGCCCTGACCATGGCGTCTCAGGCTTACCTGGTCTTTCTCGACTTCCTTGCCGCCTACAATCAGCATATAGGGCACTTTGTGGGTCTCCGCTTCCCGGATCTTATAACCGACCTTTTCGGAGCGGTCATCAAGTTCTGCACGGATTCCGGCGGCCTTCAGTTGCTCTAAGACCTTGCGGCCGTACTCGTGCTGCTCGTCGGTGATCGGCAAGATGCGCGCCTGCACCGGCGCAATCCAGAGCGGGAAGAACCCGCCGAAGTGCTCAATCAGCACGCCAAAGAATCTCTCCAGGGAGCCGAAAATGGCGCGGTGAACCATATAGGGTCGTTTATGTTCGCCATCGGAGTCGACATAACTGATATCGAAGCGCTCAGGCAGATTGAAATCGAACTGAACGGTCGTACATTGCCATTCGCGCTTCATAGCGTCGCGAATCTTGATATCGATCTTCGGACCGTAGAAGGCGCCGCCACCTTCATCAACGTCATATTCCCATCCCTTCACAGCCATCGCTTTGCGGAGGGAATCTTCGGCCTTTTCCCACTGATGCGGTTCGCCGATTGCCTTCTCCGGGCGGGTCGAGAGATAGATGTGGTAATCGTTGAAGCCGAAGGCTCCGAGGATTTCCTCAGTCAGGTTGAGCACGCCGATGATCTCAGCCTCCAATTGATCCGGAGTGCAGAAGATATGGGCGTCATCCTGGGTGAAGCCGCGAACACGGAATAAGCCATGCAGCACGCCGCCACGCTCATAGCGATAGACAGTTCCCAATTCCGCCCAGCGCAAAGGCAGGTCGCGGTAAGAATGCAGCGACTCCTTGTAGAGCATGATGTGGAATGGACAGTTCATCGGCTTGAGTTGATACTGGTCGTGATCGACCTCTATCGGCTGATACATATTCTCGGCAAAATGCCCGGTATGGCCGGAAGTATTCCAGAGATCCAGCTTAGCAATGTGCGGCGATATGACCAATTCGTAGCCGCGCGCAAAATGAATCTCTTTCCAGTAATTCTCGATGATATGCCGCATCAACGCGCCCTTGGGCAGCCAGAGCGGCAACCCGCCGCCGGTTTCCTCACTGATGATGAACAGCCCCAGTTCGCGTCCCAGCTTGCGGTGATCGCGCTTCTTGGCTTCCTCCATGCGATGCAAATAATCTTCCAGCATCGATTTTTTCGGGTAGGAAACACCATAAATGCGTTGAAGCATCGGGTTATGCTCGTCGCCGCGCCAATAGGCTCCCGCTACCGACAGTAGCCGGAAAGCCTTGATCGGCTTGGTCGAGGGCAGATGCGGGCCGCGACAGAGATCGGAGAAGTGATCATGATGGTAGTAGGAGATTTCGCCCTCCGGTAGATCCTCAATCAACGCGACTTTGAAGGGCTCGTTATTGTCCTGGGCGCGCTTGAGGGCTTCTTCGCGGCTGACAATTTCCTTCTCGAATTTGTAGTCACCGGCTACTATTTCAGCCATGCGTTCTTCGATTTTGCGCAGGTCATCTTCAGAGAAAGGCTGTTCCACATCAAAGTCGTAATAGAAGCCTTCATCAATCGGCGGCCCGATAGCAAGTTTGGTACCGGGAAACAAATCCTGCACTGCCTCCGCCATAACGTGCGCGGAGGAATGCCAGAATACATATTTGCCCTCTGGTGTGTCGAAGGTATGCACTTTGAACTCGCCGCCTTCCTTGAGGGGCGCATTAAGATCACGAATCTTGCCATCGACAGTCACCGCCAGCGCTTCCTTGGCGAGGCGTGGCGAGATTTCCCTGGCGATCTCATAGCCGGTGGTACCTTCAGGTACTTTCTTCACCGACCCGTCCGGTAATTTCAGTTCAATAGACATAACCGTTTCAACACCTTAAAAAAACAGCCTCAGTAAGAGGCGAAATGGTGGGCGATATCGGAATCGAACCAATGACCTCCTGCGTGTCGAGCAGGCGCTCTAACCATCTGAGCTAATCGCCCTCAGCTTACGTTGTCATCGCCCTATAATTAGTCGCCCCGCCGATGTTGTCAAGAGTTTTCCCGCGGATTACGGGAAGACTCGCTCGCAGTGGCGGGATTTGCCTCTTCGGCCGAACGAAAAATGCTCAGAAAAGTTGCCCAAATTACTCCCAAATCAGATCGAAACGTTCGCCGTCGCTGATATTCGAGGGAGATCGCCGCTTTCTCCGGCAACACTCTATTGATGTAAGCATCGACCGGATTATCGAATTGTGCCAGCACTTTTTCTTCGTGACGATATCTCAGCGTGGCGGGATCGGTCAATCCCGGACGAAACTTCAGCAGCTCGCGCTGGGTCTCGGTGTAGTGCTTCACAAACTCCGCGGATTCCGGTCTCGGCCCCACCAGCGACATGTCACCTTTTACAACATTGATGAATTGTGGCAGTTCATCCAATTTCAACCTGCGCAATATCCGGCCAACGGCGGTGATTCGCTCATCATTGGCGACAGTAAGATTGGAGGAGACTCCTTCAGCCTGGCTCAGGAGGGGCCGCATCGTGCGGAATTTGATGAGGCGAAAGTGGCGTTCGTGCAAACCCACGCGCTCATGCAGAAAGAACGGATTGCCGGGCGAGAAAATGAGCAGAGCGATAATGATCAGAACCATTATCGGCGACGCTACAATTAAGACGGCTAAAGAAAAGGATATGTCAAAGGCTCGTTTCATGACGGTTACATCGTCATCGATACGTGACTGCCGGCAGGATCATGCTATTTCCTGCGAGAGAATATCGACTTCAAGGTCGCAGCAACATACTTGATTTCGTCCTCGCGCAACCCTACGAACAGCGGCAGGGTAACAGCGCGCCGGTAGTGTTCGTAGCTGTTGGGAAGGTCGTGACGCGAGTAGCTAAAATGCTCCTTGTAGTAGGGTTGAAGATAGAGCGGGATGAAATGTACCGAAGTGCCGATATTGGCTGCGCGGAGTTTCTCGATTACTTCGTTGCGTCGCCGTTCTCCTCCGGTGCGTAGTTTGACTATATAAAGATGCCAGGCGTGAGTAGTGCCGGCTGGCTCGAACGGCAGTTCCAGTTCGTCAATTCCTGAAAGATATTCTTGATAAAGGGAGACGGCTCGTCGACGGTCGCGCTGGATAGCATTGAAGCGACGAAGCTGCATCAAACCGAGCGAAGCCAGGATGTCGGGCATGTTGTATTTGTAACCAAGATCGGCAATTTGATAATACCAACTCCCCTGCCCTGAATAACGTTTCCAGGCACCTTTGGAGAGCCCGTGCAGCGCCAGTACCCGGAGCTGATCAGCTAGTTTTTTTGAGTTGACGGTGATCATGCCGCCCTCGCCGGTAGTCAGGTTCTTGGTAGAATAAAACGAAAAGCAATTGAAGTCGGGCGTCGAGCCGACTCGGCGCTTCCCGACAGCGGCGCCAAGAGCATGGGCAGCGTCGTGAATGATCGCTACCTTGTATTTTCGGCGCAAGCGTTCGAGGCGCCGCAGATCCACCGGCAGTCCGGCAACCGATACGGGAATGATTGCCCTGGTATTCCGGGTTATGGCTTTCTCTACGAGGTCCAAATCGATATTCTGGGTATTCTTCTCGGTATCGACAAATACAAGTTTAGCACCGGTCTGAATTATGGTCTCGGTTGTGGCGACGAAGGTGTATGGCGACGTGATGACTTCCTCTCCGGGACCGCAACCGGCCGCCAACAGCGAGAGATGTAATGCCGCTGTGCAGGAATTGACTGCGATAGAGTGCGTCGCGCCGACATAGTTGCTAAACTCGCGCTCAAACGTCTGCACTTCCTTTCCGGACGTGAGCCAACCACTTTTCAGCGTCCGGGTAACACGCTCAATTTCAGCGCGGTTGAGTTCGAGTCGGTAAAAGGGAACTGATTTGACAGCCATATTGGTAATACTACGTTAGTCCTCGTGATCTCATACTAAGTTCAGCCAGGTACTGATACTCGGGGGCAGAATATGCTGAGGAGTCGCTTAAGTAAAGATAAAAGCGTGGGTCAGGTCTGACGATTTGGGAGGGAGCGGATAGGGTCAGGCGTCTCCGGTAACCATCTGCATGAAGGTATTGCTTCTGGCGTAGTCTTCAAGAAGTTGCTGGCAGAAGGCTTCTATAACTTCGTCGGTAAGATTGTAGTCGTCTACTATCTCGGGCTGAAGGTGGTGCCAGCCATCGAATTCACGCAGTCTGCGGTCAAACGCCTTCTTGGAGAGGTAATTGGCGATGTGCACGACTACCGCATAGTTCGCGCCATCCTTAGCTACCTTATCGGGGAAATGGTGGTGCTCGATTGCATCACTGATCGCAGCAGGCAGTTTCCAGTTTTCCGCCAGCACCTTGCCGATGAGTGTGTGCGAGAATCCCGCCGCGGTGGTTTCCGCCTGATAATCGGAAATGTTGTTCTTGCTCTTGAGCAGTTCAATTTCTTCATGTTCTTCCTTGAAGAAACAGCAGATTATCAGTTTGCCGATGTCATGCAGCAAGCCCGCAGAGAAAGCAACTTCGCTGTCGAGGCCGCGAGCCATGCGGTGGAATTTGGTGACGATTCTGCTGGCCAGCGCCGTCGCGAGCGAATGACGCCAGAAGTCCTCCTGGAACTCGGCATTGAGCTTGTGCGGTTTGAACATATCAATAACGCTGGATGAAAGCACGAGTGACTTGATTGATTCCAGCCCCAATACCAGGACAGCTTGTTTGATACCGGTGATTTCGGAGCGAGCGCCGTAGAAAGCCGAGTTCGACAGGCGCAGGACCTTGGCACTCATCGCGGCGTCTTCCGACATAATATCGGCCAATTCATTTACTGAAGTTTTGGGATTGTTGATGATCTTGGTGATCTGATTGAAAACCACCGGCGGAGTTGGCAGATTGCTTATGCTGCCAAGTCTGCTGCGCAGCTTTTCTAACGACGCGGTGCCCTGTTCTGTCAACATTATCAATAAAACCTAGCGATTTGTGAGTTACCCAGTAAGTGCATCCACAAGCTTCTCTACAATGGCGTCACGAACCTCCGGAAGATCGTAGGCTCCCGCCTTAATCTTGCGACGCGCTTGCTCTACCTTGTGCTCTCTGATCGGGAGAGAATTGCCTGAACGGGTAGTAGTATAAGTATCTTCGCTCATGCCGGCAGCTTTGCTACTAACTTCCTGAGCGCCTTCGGATTTCTCGGCCGCTTTGCGCTTTGAAGCATCCGCCGTGGATTCGGCGGTTTGCTCCGCATTCTCGGCATTTTTTCTTCCTTCTCTCATCGCAGGCCTCAGCGACCCATGGTCGCCGAATGGATTGTCTATTCTCATAGCTTCCCTAAGTCCCCTAATTTCTTTTATCGACAAATTGCGGGGATTCCTGCGGAGTTTGTAGGTAGTCTGCTATTTTTCTGCCCTGCTGCAATTCCTGAAGTTGCTTCTTGATGGACGTATATTTAGCGGTAGCGGTCTCTTCGTTTTCGCGCACCATCTTTAAGGTCTTGGATATCAACGTGGTTATCGAGTTGACCAGCCTTCGGACTTCCGGCGCGGTTGCCGCAAGATTGAACAGTTCCTGATTTTCCTGCCTGAGCGCAGAAATTGCCTGTTCCGATTCATTGATTCGCCGCACTATCCTCTCGACCTCCCCGTAGAGGTCGACGATTTTCTGGTCTTTGTCGTACTTGATATGGTCACGTTGTTTGTCAACGATGATAAACAGCGACTGGTAAAATGAATACTCTTCCTTGAGCCCAGCTACCAGGCGGGCTTCAAGCTTGGTGACATCACTGTAGTTCATGAATTCCTCTATATCTGTACTGAGACTGAAGTGGCCTGTGCGCTTGCCAGTTCGGGATTGTTTGCCTGTTGTTCTCCTGCTGTCTGGTCGCCTGTATTCTCCTGGCCAATGCCTTCCCAGCCCTCTTTCAGGTTCTCCATGACTCTGATGACGCCATCAAATATATCCTGCTTCTTGGTGGCATTGAGGAGATAAAGTTGATTAATGAGGTAGCTGTAAAGATCTGCCAGCTTCTCCGCAATTTCTCCGCCGCGTTCCATGTCCAGAGTTGTGTAGAGATGAAATATGACGCGATGTGCCTTTTCCAGCAATTCGGAGAATTCATCGATTTCTCCGGCTTGCAGCCTCCGCTGAGCGTCTTTGAGATATTGTATCGCCCCTCGATAGCACATGAGAATGAGTTCTTGCTGACTTGCACCGGTAACCTGAGCTCGTTGATAGCTGGAGAGTTGTTTTTTCATTACAACTAGTTCTTTCCGTTTCTTGCGATTTGCTTGAAGTTTGCTGAAAGCTGATCCAACTGCGTTTGGAGATAGCTTGATTCGGAGTTGAGCTGACCCAGTACCTGTTCCATCTGGTTGAATTTGTCGAGCAGGTCCTGCCGCTTTACCTCCATCGCAGCGTTCATATCATCAATGCGTGACTTTAAGTCGTCAATCTGGGTCGAGAGAGCTGCCGTTCTGCGCGCTATGGTTCCGTCGATGCCCTTGGTGACGCTGTCGGCAAACTTCTGGACTCTTGAGGCGATTCCCCGAAAGATCGAAACGGTCGCTTCAGGGCCTTCGCTCAAATCGCTGGCAGTCATGGTGACCTTCAACTTCAAACCGGCGGTCGTTTCATTGTCCGCACTTCCGGTGAGAATTTGACCGGCGCCGGTTGCCTCTTCCCCATTGATGGTTCCCTCGACATTCAACCCGGCAAAGACCTCGCCGCTGTTAAAACCCAACAGGCTGTGGGCATTGTTGGGAACTGTTGGCTGCACTTCGACCTTCGACGTCTCGCCGTAAGACCCGCTGGTGAGGGTAAGATACCCTGTATCACCATTATCTACATATGTGACTTCGACGCCGAGCTTGCCGACCTTCGAATCCGCATTGATCTTCTGCTGCAGTTCCTGTGAGAGATCTTCCCAGGAATTGTAAGTACCTTCGTCCAGCGTTATCGTACCGGAAACGATTCCATCGACACGGAGTGCAAGGTTCTTGTTGGTTGAGTCAATAACGATAGGGCTCTCGGAGGGATCGGCGATTGACGCGCCCTTGAGATAGCCTTTCCGGGCGGCTTGCGTGATATTTACGTCGTAGCCGGCGTCAGTTTCCTTGGTGTCAGCGCTCATCGAGAGAAACGAGATCTTGTCGTTGCTCGATGAACCTGATGCCGAAAGCAGTTTCTGAACATCCGCGGTGTTGTTTCTCAGGGCATCCTCGAGCTTGGTGCGATCGACCACAGAAAGCTTTCCGGTTTGGCCCATACGTATACCGATGGCCGCGAGCATTTTGAATTCAGAATCGAGCCCTGAAATCGGGGAGGTTACTGAAGCTCGCAGAGAATCCTGCAGCATCATCAGCGTACGATCGCCAAAGAGGATTCCCGTCTTGTCGGGATTCTTCGGATCGAATTTGAACTGGTCATCAAGAGCCGAGATCGCGTCATTGAACTTGGTAATGAAGTCATTGATGTTCTGCTCGATTCCGCTGATGTCCGGCTCGGCGGTGATAATAACCTGTTCGCCGTTTGAGACCTTCTTGAGATTCAGGGTCACGCCGGCGATAAGGTTTTCTACCAGGTTGGTAGAACTGCTGACAGTGATTGGCGAGCCGCCGCCGTCGGTCGAACCAAGAGTGACCTTTGCATCCTGAGCTTTCTGCAACAGAGGGGCAAAGGTCTGTACAGAGAAGGTATCGCCGGCAACCAGGGTGCCTGCGGAGAATTGCAGTTTCAGCCCATCGGAGCCGGCGCCGGACAGTTCAACCTCGGTATCGGCGGAGCTAACCAGAATTGAACCGCTATTGGTGCCATCGGTCCAATTTATCGTGATATCGCCGTTGCCTATTGTTTGGGAGCCGTTTCCCGCGACGGTGAACGTATAAGTCTTGTTTTCGTTGCCGGTGTACGACGCGGTGGTGCCGATGGTCGGGTTCGAGGTGGTGCCGGACGAGAACGAAGTCTCTTCCACCTGGTCAAATTGCGAAGTAGTGAAATCGAGTTGTTTGTCTCCTGACAGAGATGAGGAGACGGAAATCTGGTTTTTTGCGCCCGTCTTGTCAGCAGTCAACATCAGGCGATACTGATTCGCACTTGAGCCATCGTTGATGATGGTGGCAGTGACTCCCGCGTCGGCGTTGTTGATAGCATCGCGTATATGCTGCAAGCTGCTGTTGGCGGAATCGATGGTAATTGTCTTTTCTGAGCCGTCACCCACTTTGATTACTATGGTGCCGGTGCCGAGGTCGGCAGCCTCCTGGTCGCTGAACCCCTGGGAAGCAATCTGGTGATTCTGGGCTAGAGCCGCGACACTAAGGGCATAAGTGCCCAACGCAACATTATCGCCGGCCGTGGCAGTTAGGAAGTCCTCATTTGAAACCGAGACTTTGTTCGCATTGTAGGTGTCGCCGCGCGCCAGCAGGGCCGCCTGTGATTGAAATGCCAGCAACTTCGTGCTAATAGCCTGGTAAGTTGAAATTTGGTTGGTTTTGGTTGTTTGGTCATTTTGCAGCATCGCCACGCGCTGCTTGTCGTAGACCAACATCGCGTCAACGATGCTATTTGTGTCCAGACCTGAGTTTATTCCCTGAACTGATCCAGCTGTTCCTGGCATTTTGTGCGCCTCACTTGCCCACGGTTGTGATTACTGTTCGGGTGCTCCCCGCTGGAGGAGCACCCGATCAGTTGTCCTATTTCATCACGCCTGGGTATCGAAAATTTCCCCAAGCATTTCCTGCACTTGCTTCCGGATGGCGAGAAGCTCATCCGGGGGAATCTGACGGATCACCTTGTCGGTGTTCGTATCCATGACTTTGATGACGAGAGAGTCGGTCGCGTCATCGATCGAAAACCGGATCGAGATGTTCCGTTCAACGTATTCCCGATTGACCTCCTTTAGCTGTTGCTCCAACAGGCTGCGATCGATCGATTTTTTATCTGAACCGCTCTTCGAGTTCTTCGAAGAGTTGACCTGTTGACTGGGTATCCGAGCATCCATGTTCGGCGACGCAGTTGCTGCATGCGGCTGAGCGGCTGTCGGATTGGGGACAGCCAGCTTGACCTTCGGCAAACTAACGCTTTGGTCCGACATGAAATCACCTCACATGTGCTCGAGGCGGTTGGCCGGTATCAACTACCGACCAACCCACCTATGAGCGTAACTATCGGGTCTACTTGAACAGTGAGAGCACGATCTGCGGCATCTGGTTGCCCTGAGCCAGCATAGCCGTGCCCGCCTGCATCAGGATCTGGTACTTGGTGAACTCTGACATGGTCTGTGCCATATCGGTGTCACGGATACCGGACTCTGAAGCCGTCAAGTTCTGAGATGCAACTTCAAGGTTACGGAGGTTCGATTCCAGGGTGTTCTTCTGGAACGATCCCAGTGTACCACGAGCGTTCGTGACCTGGTTGATCGCGTCATCGATGATCGCCTGAGAATCCTGTGCCGCCGCAACCGTCTCGACATTGATGTCAGCGAGGCTGGCAAACATGTTTCCGGCAAGGTTCTTGCCCAGCGCGGAAGCTGACATGTTGCGCAGGCCGATGGCTGCCGTCTGACCGACGTTGGCGCCGATCTGGAATACCAGTGACTGGTCGGTGTTGGAAATAGTTTCCGAGCCACCCTGCGAGGTCAGATCGTAGCGAACCTTGAGAGATTGCGAACGATCAGCGTTGTAGATCGTGGCATCTTTACCGGCGGACACTGATGAGGCCGGACCACCGTCAAGACGAACGTCATACTTTGCTGCCTTGGCATCAAGCAACAAGTTACCGATGTTCACGCCGTTGGAGGCCTTATCGACCACAAGATCGATACTGCCGCGCCCGGCTTCGCCTTCGGCCTTGTTGTAAACGGTGACGTCAGAGGTCGAGCCGTACTTCACTGACGTGATCGTACTGGTGTAGCCGTCAAACGAAACCAAAGCATCGGTACCGGAGATCGCCAGAGTATCGGCGGTCAAACCAAGAACGTTGTAAAGGCGTTCGGTCTCGTTACCGGTAGAGTTATGCTTGATTTTGTAGTCGGAACCTTCATCGTAGCTGAAGAAACGCAGTTTGTTGCCGTTCGCTTCAACATCGATGTCGTTGGTTGTGGATGCACCACTACCATCGGAAACGGTACCAAACGCTGAAGCCAGCGCGGTCTCGATCGCCGTTGCCAGAGTTGACATTGACGAATAGGTCGCGGAAGCAACTGTCGCGTTTGCCGTCGTGTTGGTATTCTTCGCCGTTGTGACGGTAAAGTTCAAAATGTCAAGACTGACACCACGGCTGGAACGGGACGAGCCCATAGCCATGTAGTTGTCGGTAGCAGTCGTCGACGCCGAAGTCATCTTCAGGCTGTACTGCGCACCCTTGTTGACGGAACGGAACTCAACACCGGTTCCACCGCCACCAACAGCGTAGGTTGTGGCTTCGATCTTGCCGGCTAAAGCCGAATTATTGGCGATAGCCTGATTCCACTTGTCGACGATGTTGGCGCGGGTATCGCTCGAAGCGATTGCAACCTGCAACGTTTGATCGCCGGTTACTGACTCGTTGTTCTCCTGGTAATTGAGAACGACGGTGTAGGTGCCGGCCTGGGAAGTAGTGGCCGCTGCCACTGTCGAGGCAGCACTCAGAATCGTTGCGTAGTCCGCCGTGGAATCGATCTGCAGACCGTTTCCAAAGGCGTCGGTGATAGAGATGTCATTGGAATCCTTCTCGGCGCCGGCAGAAGCCTGGAGGACGTTAAGATTGTGAATCTTTTCCTCGAGGTTGTTCGGATTGCCGGTGCTGTCGAGAGAGATACCCAGTGACGTTGTGTTCAGCGTGGCGCTGGCATCAGCAGTCTTGGTGGCAGTGACGGAGTGACTGCCGGAAGTAAGACCGCTCTGGACGATAGTCAGACCGGACGAATTCGCGGTCGTGATCGTCGCGATGTTGTCCTTGGTGCCATCAAGCAGTTTCTTGGTACCAAACTGGGTGTTGGCAGCGATACGATCGATGGTCTTGATCGCGTTTTCGATCTCAGCCTGATCAGCAGCCAACTGGTTGGCATCGTTGAACCCTTCGTTCGCGGCGTGAATCGCCAACTCGCGCATGGAAACGAGCAATGAGTTGATCTCATTCAGCGATCCCTCGGCGGTCTGAATCATGTTGATCGACCCTTCCGAGTTCTGAATCGCACGGTTGAGACCAGCGATCTGAGCACGGAACTGCTCAGAAATCACCAGACCTGCCGGGTCATCGGACGCTTTGTTGATGCGATAACCAGAGGACAGCTTTTCCATGACACCACTCATGGAGCGAGTTGTCATCGCCAGGTTACGCTGAGCATCAAGAGCGGCAATGTTGTGGTTAATGCGTAGAGCCATTACGAATCCTCCTTGAAAGTCCCTGTCGGATTTCCTTTCCGACTTACTTTCATAATTCCTTGTGTGCTCGCGTCATTTCAGCCACGTCCAATGTTCGCCAAGGTCGGAGCATGTTCGACCTTCTAACCGAGAAGGCTCCCCGGCTAGTGGGAGTAAAGGTGCGTAACCCTTTTCTGTCTTTCCTTTTGTCGCGCCGGACGGCGCACCTTTTCTGTACTCTAACGGTATCGGTTCCAAGCGGTTATTGCTTGAGCAGAATTCCGCAGGGAACTATGTCTCTGACTTGAATTTCGGCGGAAATCGTCCACCTCTTTAGCGATGTAAAAAAGGCCAGATTACTCCGCCGGGATGACCGGCTGAGCTAAGGCGCTGTACAGTACGCGATTGGCCGGTCCGGCGCTGCCCCCCTGCTCAAAATCCACAATATTACACTTAATTTTGCGCATCCGGGACGAGCGAGAGACGGATGGAGAATCTTGCTGAGCTGCAATTGAGCAGTTAGAGTGAAGGATTTGTGATGTTTCGGATTGCAACGATTCAGGGACAGAAGTTGCGAGTGCTAGCTCTTTATCGGCTGCTCGACCTCTTCGCCGACTTCGTCCTCCGTCTCCGAATTCTCAATGAGTTTGAGCATCTCCGCGGCCGGCGAGAATTCCGGGTCGATCGCCAGGGCCTTCTGGTAGCCCATCTGTGCGCTCTTGACGTGGCCTAACTTCAAATAACAGTCGGCCAGGAGCGCTGTCAATTCCGCCGATGACGGGTTGAGCTGGAGGCAGCGTTCGACATAGCGAATCGCATCGGCGAAGTCTCCCCTGTCAAAGTAGAGCCTGGCGGTCAAGTAAAGTATGTCGGAGTCGTTTTGGTCGTAATCAAGGTAGTTGGCCAGTTTCTCGATTGCTTTGTCGCGCTCGCCCAATTTGAAGTAAGTCAAGCCCAGATTTCGCAGTGACGGCATGAGTTGCGGCCTAATGGCCAGAGCTTCGCTATAGAAGCGGACGGCCTCTTTGAACTCATCCATCCGAAAATAACAGTTGGCAAGATCGTTAAGGAACTCCGCGTTGCGCGGCTGTAGTTGGTGCAGCTTCTCGTACAGCGCGAGAGCCTTATCGGTCTCATCGCGGGCAGCAAAGATGTCAGCTTTCTCGCGCAAGCCGGCAATGTTGTCTGGTTCCAGATCAAGTAATTCTTCGATCCACGTCAATGCGGATTCGTCGTCGTTGTCGGCTCGTTCAACTGCGATCAGCAGTTCCATCGCAATTGTATCGGTGGCGCTGATCTCAAGGAGTTGACGACAGATCGCTCGTGCATCAGTAAATTTCCGCTGCCGATAGCAAGCACGCGCCAGTAGCTGTCTGGCATTGTTGTCATTGGCGTTTTCCTGCAATCGTTTTCTGCTGTATTCTTCTGCAGCACTATAGTTACCAAGCCGCAGACTCACTAAAGCGAGATGTGAATATAGATCCTGGAAAGTATCGCAGTACTTGAGTATCCTCTTGAAGTTTTCCTCAGCCTCGGCATTACGACCAAGTTCTTCGTAGGCCAGTCCGATGTTGAAGCAGGCGCGGGGCTGACTTGATCCGTGGAGGAGGATATAGCTTGTTGTCTCCTCTCCGGGATCATATTTGTCAGCAGCATCGATATAACGATTATAAGCGTTAATCGCTTTGTCCAGGTCGCGGCGCCCCGCATAGATGTTTCCAAGCGCAAACATCGAGTCGAGGTAGTCAGGGGCAATTTTCAGTGCCCGGCGCGCGGTCTCTTCCGCTTTTTCATAGTCTCGAAGATAGAAGTAAGCTGACGTCATCTGATCAAGCGCCATCAGGTGAATGTGTCGCTTGCCGCGTACGGAAGGGGAGGTGTTCTTGACTGCTCGGCCGGCATATTTCAGAATCTCCTGGCAGGCTTCCGGTGGCGGTTGCTTATGCTCACCCCTGATCAACTGGGCGTAGTTGAAATTGGCAAAGGCGTTATCGGGGTTTTCTTCCAGCTGTTTTTCCAGCAACGTTTTACTGCGTGCGATCTTTTTCTTCATCTTCTCCCAGTCGAGCCCATAGCCATAGTGAATGACGCGAACGTCGGCTCGCAGCACCCGGCAATCGGGAGGAAGACGCAGCTCATTGTGAACGATACCTTCATACTTAGCGCCAAGTTTCGAGCGCCACAGCCGAATCGACGGCAGGAATGAGGTTATCTCGCCGGTGCGCAGATGTTTGTTGTGCACCGATATCGAGACGGCATCACAACTGGTCTGCGCTGTCGCCTGCCGCAGAGTGTCGAAATCGGCCCGCAGCAATTCCTCGTCAGCATCAAGGATCAAAATCCAATCGCCGGTGGCATAGTCAATTGACTGGTTTCTGTGCTTGGAGAAGTCGTTTTCCCAGGGGTGGTGATAAACTCTGGCGCCAAAACTCTCGGCTATTTCGACTGTCTTGTCTTTGGAACCGGTGTCGACTACGATGATCTCGTCAACGATTTCCCTGACACTTTCAAGACATTGTCCGAGCATCTCTTCTTCATTTTTCACGATCATGCAGAGGGAGATGCTCTCGCGCGG
>CAYXUL010000001.1:16108-50759 GCA_964468475.1 uncultured Ignavibacteria bacterium
AACATACTCGCAGGCGACTCTCTGTCCTTCCTTGGCCGCCGCTGCGTCGAGGATATCATGCGCGGAAGACGGATGACCGGCTCGAAGAGCCACAAACGCCGTCAGCAGGAGAGTGTCAGATTCAGTCTTTTGCCACTGCTCAACATCGTCGACCAGGCTTTGGCACGCTGCCCAGGCTTTGTCGAAGTCACCTTTCTTGTACCATTTCAGGACCGCATTATCATTTCGCTTCGTGGAGACCGCTGATTTCTTTTTTGAAGCTGTTGGTTTTTTCCTGGCTGATGCGGACTTGCTGCCGGATTTCCCTGTCGCTGTCTTTTTTTTGGGACCTGTTGACTTCTTCTTCGAGTTTTTTGTCGCCATTAGCCAATCCTATTTCGGTCATTCGAGTTGTGTCGTCAATTGATGAACTTACCCACGATTCTCTGCTGTTACTCGTGCCAAACTACCGGGGGGTCGGCATGCCAGCGCTCGCGAAAGCGACCGGCTGCTTGATCATAGCCAGATCTATTTCCAGCCTTAACGCAGAATTCGAGATAGTTCCGGTAAATCTTCTTGTTTGCAGCGGGAAGTTTCATTCCGGCGGCGAATGCACTCTCGGCCCCGTGTGTGTTCCCACTTTCCGCCTCTACGACGGCGAGATCATTGTAGGCATCTACGTCCTTATCGTCGACTACCAGCAACTTGTGAAAGTATTGCTTTGCATCTTCCAGCCTGCCGGAGGATACCAGCAGGATAGCAAGATTGTGGAGAACATCTTTGTCACTTGGCCTTATTCTCAGCGCAGTAAGAAAACAGTTCTCCGCCTGCTTACTCAGTCGTGCCTGTGCGAAAAGCAAGGCGGCGGTAGCCTGTACATCAAACGACTTCGGAGCCGCGGAAATCGCTGCCTTGAGCGATTCCTTCGCTTTATTTAGTTCCCCGCGAATGATCTGCCCGGATGCAGCCTCAAGCAGGAGGCGAGGTCCAGCCTGGTCACTCTCAGGGCGGGTGGCTGTTGTGGTTGCAGAATTGCGAGGTTCCATGCAATCTCCTATTTGCAAGTGTGCCGCATCGGCGGCATTGGCCTCATTTGGCGGGTGAAATTTCCATAGGTGTCGGCTGCTGCGAAGGTGCGACTTGCCGATTGCGCTCCAATTGTCGGACTATCGAGTGTTGTACTGAATAAGCGCTGTCAGTAAGTACGAGTTGCTTAAGCAGATTCTCTTTGCTGTTAATCAATATCGGCCCCTGGAGATTCGCCGTCATTTGATTTACTTCCTCCGGCACCGTTACGACCACATAAACAGCGACGTCTTCGGGGCGCTCAACCTTGATGTCGGCAACTTCCTTGGCGTTCACCGAGACACGATAATCGCTAAAGAAAACAGCAGGACTCACCAGGACGAAGGCAAGCTCCGGTGTGTCGACGCTTTGCAGCCAGCAGAAGGGGCGCGATTCCTCCTGATCAATCAGGACAAAGCGCTCAAATCCTTCGAACCCAAGAAGCCCCTTGGGAGCGCGTAAAATGTCTTTTTCAGAGACCTCCAGGACTCCAAACTGTCTCGTTTGTAACTCCATGTTAACTCACTTGATAAAGTCCAGTAACGACGGCTGAATAATTCGTGCGGCCGATTGTAAAGCCGCATTATAGGCATTATCCTGCATCGCCAGGTCGGTTACCAGTTTGGTAATGTCAGCGTCTTCGACACCGGACAGCAGGTTTGTATAGTTAAGTTCGGATTTTTCAAGACGACTGTTAGTGGTATCCAGACGAACAACTTTAGCGCCTGTAGCGGCTCGTTGATCGAGCAGTTTGTTTATGGCTTTGTCGAGAGTTCCCACACTCGCTTCGACGGAGGCGCGGTCGTTCTTGCGCAGAGCGTCAAGGACGAACATCATCGTGCTCACGAGATCAGCGGAGTCGTTAATGCCCAGCTTCGTCGCCGCATCGCTGTTGGCCCCATTGGTTATCATCAGCGATTTGGCGGGGTCGTTGTTGGCGATCTGGATGCCGGTACCGGCGTCATTGATTGACGCTGTAACATCAAGGCCGGAATTGTTGATGGCATCGAGCAGATCCTGCACGGTAACCAGTCCGGCTGACTGGGTGTTCAACGTTACGCTTTGACCACCCTGAGAGATTTTGAAGTCGCCCCCCGGGATGCCGAGATTGTTTTGGAATTGCGAGAGGAGGGAAGTCCCCAACATCTGCGGATTCAATGCGTCGCCGGCCATGCCGAAGTTGAAGTCGCCGAGTATCCCCAAATCAGCTGCGGTCGTGCCTGCTCCCTGTTCCGAAACCGTGAAATCAGGCTGCGGATTCAGATCCTCCCCCTGCAACGTAGTTGCAATCAGGCCGGTGATTCCCAGGCTGTCGGCGGTAAACTCCGTCGGGGAAGTCTCTTCGACTCTCAATCCAAGAGGAACGCCGTTCGTGTCGGCAATTGCAATTCCCGTGTTAGTTCCATTGAGTGAGGCTGTAACATTGCTCACTCCGGCGTTGGTCAACGATGTGTTGATGGTGTTAATGACATCGCCGACAGTTACCGCATCGCTTACATCCACAACAACGTCTATTGTACCCGAGGCATTACGTATTACGAACTTGCCGGGCACATTGTCGATTCCGTTGCCTCCGTTCAGGTTTTCAACTTTGGTGGCCGTCGTAATTGTGGGCGATGCAGTTGCTTCAAACTTCAGGTTATTACCTTCAATGCCGAGTGAAGCCGTGAGATTGGTCATTCCCGCGCCCGCCAATTGGACATTTATGAGATTAATAACATCATCCACGGTAGATGCGATAGAGAGTGCAATTGTCGTACTGGCGCCGGTGTTGTTGTCCGTTATCACAAAATTGCCCGGTGCCAAATCAACTCCGTTGCCGTTGTTCAGGCTGGAGAGCTGTGTAGTACCGACTATCCCCAGGTTCACGTCCGAATTCTCACCGATGGCCTGGAACGGCGACGTAAATATGTCTGATCCGACGGAGTTTACCTGAACTTTAGCCCGTGAGTCGATCGTGTAGTCAATTTGTCCGTTATCTCCGACGTACTCGACTCCAGTGGCGGAGCGCTGGAATGGTTGGGTACGAGTGCGATATCCGGAAAAGATGTAATCATTCTGCAATTGTGAATTTCCGGACGCCAGAATTTGATCAAGGAGTGATTCTATGTCGTTTGCCGCCGCGTTCCGGGCGGTGGCATCGTAGGTATCGTTTGACATCTCCACTGCGGTCGAGTACGCGTCCCGCAATGCTGTGTTGACATCATTGAGAGCCTGATCGGATGACTCCAGCCAAGACTTCCCAATTGAGATGTTGGACTTGTATTGCGTGATGGCTGAGAGATGTTCACGATAAGAAAGATCCTTCATGGTCCCGACCGGATCATCCGACGGCTTATTGATACGCCGATTAGTCGACATCATGTTTTGGATCTTGAAGTATCTTTCGATACTGTTTCTCAGGTTGAACACAACCTGATTTGCAATCATCTCATGGGTTACGCGCATAGCGTTATTCTATCCTCAACTGCGGTTTTGTTTCTGGCGTTTCGACGCGGCCTGCCTGCCAGCCGGCGGCGCCGGACATCTCAAGTCAGTCTTCGTAATAGACAAAGTCCTGATCACAGCCGTTGGGAAGGCTGATAGTCGGCTTGTCGTCGGAAGTTTGGCTCGAGTTACTGCTTTTCACCGGACCTGTAGATTTCGCACTCATGCTTCCCTTACCGCATTCCTTTCCTGATACTTTGTTTGTCAGCGCAGTTTGTTTGCGCAATTTATTTGCGCAATTTGTCTGCGCAATTTGTCTGCTCACTAATGTTTGCTATCTGGCCGTGCCTCTTCGTCGGAGTCTTTGCCGCTTTTGCCGCCCTTCGAACCTTTACGTCGCGATTTTCGATATTCCAGATTGGACTTTTTCTCGGTGTCCTTGATCTCGCCCTTGAACTTATCTTTCAACATCGAAACTACCGACATCAGATCCTTCTTGCCCGCCTGCGCGGCCTTACGGTTCTCATTCTGAATCTTGACGTAAACTTCTTCACGGTGAACGACCACCTTCAGCGGCGCGTCGATACCAAGGCGAACCTGCCGGCCGTAAATTCCGAGCACGGTCACCTTGATGTTGTCGCCGATGTTGATGGACTCACCCAACTTCCTTGTTAAAATGAGCACCCCACCCTCCGTGGTTATGTTCTAGGCCGCTCATGGCCTGTGCTTCTTCGTGCCTAACGTGTCACTCCCATACCGGAGATCACCGTCTCCAGGGCAGTGTCTACATAAGTAATTACTCGCGCCGCCGCTTCGTAAGCGCGCTGGTATTTCATCATATTCGTCATCTCTTCGTCGATGGAGACACCCTGCACTGACTCTTTGGCATTGGCTAACTGAGTGGTGACAAGGTTGTAGTTACTCGTCAGGTTGTCAGACTCCTGGCTCTTAATCCCGAGGTTTCCGACGAAGGATGAATAATACTCGTTGATGGTCAGCGAGCCTGAGGACATGACTCGCTGATTGCGGAGCTCGCTGATCGCCTGCGCGTTACGCACATCTCCCGGTTCGCCGGACAAAGAAGCCGCAATGAGATTTGGATCTTCTGCGACAGCCTGATTAACCGCCATTGATCCTGCAGTGGTACCGGAACTGTCAAAGAAGTCCACTCCGGTACTGCCGTCAGCGCCGGTTCCAGCGGAGTGAACTGCATTAACCTGGGTGACGATCGTTTGGGCCAGATCATCCAGATTGCTCTTATATTCGGGGATAACTTTGTCACGCAGTTGTTGCAGAGCGTAGAGTTCGCCGCCGGTGAATTTGACCTCAAAATCGGTTCCTTGCCAGACGACTTCAGTGGACGTACGCGTGCCGTCCGAGACCTTCTTGGTTGCCAGCGTCATGTAGTTCGAGCCGTCGACCAGAGCCATAGAGCCCAGATGAACTGCTACCGCACCTGTGTCGCGATTATAGATTTTCACTTCAGCATAGTTGGAAAGCTGATCCACGAGCAGGTCGCGGCGGTCGCGCATATCATTTGCCGTCTTGCCTGTCAACTCGGCGCGAGCGATTTCATGGTTGAGGCTGGCGATCTGCTTGGCGAGTTGATTTATCTCGCCGATGCGGTTATTGATGTCATCATCGACACTTGTGCGCAGGTCATCGAGTTCCTGCGAATGCTGGTGGAAGGCATTGATCATCACATTCGCCTTCTCCACCACGGAGGTACGAACTGTCGGGTTGGTCGCCAGGTCTTCCCAGGAATTCCAGAAATCGGTAATAAGCTGGTTGAGACTGGTGTCGTTGGGTTCGTTGAAGAACTGCTCCAATTGCGAGAGCGCCTTATTCGTCGTTGACCAGTAATTGTATTGACTGTTTCCCTGACGCCACTGATTGCCCAGAAAGAGATCGCGAACCTGAGTCACGTTGTTTACGGTGACTCCCGTTCCCAGCGCACCCTGCGGGTAGTAGATTGGATTGGTGGCGGTAAGATCGACTCTCTGGCGGCTAAATCCCGGCGTTGACGCATTGGCAATGTTGTGGCCGCTTGTACTCAAAGCGACCTCCTGCGCCATCAGCGCACGCTTGCCGACTTCCAGTCCAAAAAACAGTCCAGGCATTCCTATGTCCTCCTACTAAGCCCTGCGGTCAACCAGAGCCGCTGCCCGCGTTGATTTGGGCGGTGCGGGATCCGCCGTGTAATTCTGAGACTGAGCCGCGTTGGAAAGACCAAGTGCTACCATGGTCCCGTTGATGTATTCCATCGATTTGCGGATCAGAAAATCGTTTTGCGACTTCTGCTCACTTATCTGCGAGTGCAAATTGAGCAGAGTTTCCTGGAGCGTGTGGAGTTCCTCCGATTGCTGTGCACTCACCAGCTTGGTCAACTCCGTCAGGTTGAGATCGTCCTCATTGCGGTGGAGATCGTTGGAAATCCGGGCCACAAGCTGTTTGCGTTGTTGCTCGATTTCGTTCGTTCTCTGGGCAAGCTCCTCCTGTTGTGCGGTTACACGCTCGAGCCCCTCGAGGTCATTGGCCACCAATGCTTCCTGCTGCTGATTGAGGTATTCGAGGAAGGTGCGGAAGATGACTACTTCTTCCCCGATCAGCTTAATTAGTTGTAATACATTCTGTTCCAATGTGGCTCCTCTCTTACTTTCTATTTCGGAACAGTGAGCCAAATCATTAACCTAGTTGTCATTAGAAATATCAGAGATGATGCGATTGACATATGTTTGCGTTTCGTCGAAGGGTGGAACACCGTCGTGCTTCTCGACAACTTTCGGACCGGCATTGTATGCCGCCAGTGCTTTGCGCAGGTCCCCGAAGCGGTCAAGCATGCGACGCAGGTAGCGGGCTCCACCGTTTATGTTCTGTGTCGGATCAAGCGGATCACTGACCCCAACGGCGCGGGCGGTGTCAGGCATTAGCTGCATCAGCCCCAGGGCTCCCTTGCGAGATACCGCGTGCGGGTCGCCGTTGGATTCAGCGGCGATGACCGCCTCTACAAGTTGAGGCGCAAGCCGGTTTTCTTTGGCTGCGCTCGCGATGATATCACGATACTCGTTTTTCCAATCGGCAGCGGCCGGAGCCATAGAGCTTGAGTCGGGAGCTGCCTGAATAACAATTGGCAGGTACTGCGGTAGTTTCAACTTCTCGGCTCCGTTCGCTTTGTCGGAGTCCTCCAGATCAAGGCGATTCAGCAGGTTCTTGTAGAGCAGTTTTCCGACTCCAAACATGCCGGTTTTCCCAAGCTGCTTGGCGACGCCCTCGTCTGCCATCTCCATCATGACATCCTTGCCAAAGCCTTCTTCAGATTTCGGCGATAAGCTGGCGCTGTGCATGTTCTTCAGCATTTGCGCGATAAAAATCGACTCGAATGCCTGGGTAGCCCGCTTGAGCTTGAGCTTGCGAGCGAGTTTGTCATCGACCGCCGGATCTGTCTTCTCCAGTGGAAGCGGATTACTTTGTGGATTGAGCTTGATCATAGGACAACCAGTTCAGCGCGGAGCGCGCCGGCCTGTTTGATTGCCTGGAAGATAGCGATGATATCTCGAGGTGACGCGCCGATGGCGTTCAGCGCGGAAGCTATTTCGGAGATGTTGGTGCGTTCCTGGAAATAGACGACGCGGGCTTGATCTTCATTGACGTTGATATAGTTGTCCGAGGTCTGAACCGTTTTTCCCTGCGAGAGTGGAGACGGCTGGCTGACGATCGGATACGATTTGATCTCTACGGTGATATTGCCATGCGCCAGCGCTATTGGTGCAATCGAGACATTCGCGCCGGCTACCACGGTTCCGGTCTTCTCGTTGATGACGACGCGCGCCTTCTCGTCCGGATTTACTGTCAGACTTTCAATTGACGCGATGAATTTCACACGTCCGTCGGCATTGGCCATCTTCGCCGGCACCTGCAACGAGACGGAACCATCATCTACGGTAGTGGCCGACGACGGATACGCCTTGTTGATTGCTTCCTTGATGCGCTCCACTGTCGTATAGTCCGGATTGTAGAGGGAGAGCTTGACGCTTGACGGATCATTGTCCAGAGGCTGCGGCACTTTTTCGATCGTGCCGCCGTTGGGAACTCTGCCGACAAGAGTGTAATTGCTTACAATTTTATTATCGCCGATCTGGACGTTGAAGCCGCCGATCGACACAGAACCCTGCGCGTAGCCGAAAATCGTTCCATTGCGATCGGAGAGCGGTGTCATAAGTAAGGTTCCACCCTCAAGTGTGGAGGCATCCCCGATCGATGATACAGTGACATCAATCTTGTCTCCGACCGAGGTGCCAATCGGCAACTTTGCCGTCACCATAACAGCGGCGACGTTTTTCACTTTGATCTTATCATGGGGAACGGTGACTCCCATGCGTTGAAGCATATTCGCAACCGACTGGACAGTGAACTGCGCGCCGTTGCCATCACCGGTACCGGCCAGACCGATTACAAGCCCGTAACCGACGAGGTCGAGCTCGCCGGTCTGGCTGATGCGTGCGATATCTTTGATGCGAACGTCGGCTCGCGCTTCCATGAGCGAGAGGATGTTCACCAGCACAAAGATCAGGATCGCTGCGATGATGATGCGCACCAGTTTCATTTCGTTGCCTCACTTCCTATGGCGTTGGAAACGTCCACTTGCGGTTGCTGAAGTTGATCCTTCCGTTAGAAAATCCAGTTGAGAATCCTCGAGATCAGGCCGGGCTTGGTGCCGTCGGCCATAGGTCCCTTGCCCGTGTATTCGATCTTGGCATTTGCAATCGACGAAGACTCGATCGTGTTGTCGGGGGCGATATCCGCCTGCCGCACAATCCCCGAGAGAGTCATTGTCTCCTTTTCAGTGTTGATCGAGATCACGCGGGTCCCGGAGATCACCAGATCACCGTTGTTTCGCACCGCGACGACTTCCACTGTCATGCGCGCTTTGATTGAACCCTTGCGAGAATTCGTTCCCTTACCGTCGTATTTGTTGTCTGCTGTGTAATCCGCGCCGAAGAGCGGGATGAAATTAAGCGGCCCGACACCACCGGAACTGCCGGTGGTAGCATCCGCTTTCTCTTCAGTTTTCTGTGCCGATGAGTTTGACGCTTCCGCGTTTTCATAAATCAACACCGTCAGCAGATCGCCGACGCGGTTGGCTTTTATGTCGGTAAACATCGAGCCACCCGGACCGGTCATCTGCGCCTTAAGGGAGAGCGGCAGCAGAAGCGCGATCACGAGAATAATGAGCAGCAGGGCTCGATTGATCATCTTACCTGACGATTCTGACCGACTGTCCATCCTGCACCTCAGCGTAAATAGTTTTTCTGGTCGAGATATTGCGAACCTTGATGATATCCCCCTTGCCGCCCGGTTCGCGGGCTTCCCCGAGAGCTGTAATCAGAAGCGCGCCGTTTTGGTAAACGATGGTTACACGATCGCCACGATCAACCAGCTGTTCGGCGCGCACGAGTGACTTGGACAGAGTGGTTCCCTGCCGAATCGTGCGGGCGGCCTCAAGGCCTTTCAGATTTGCGGTAGCATCGAGCGGTTGATCAGCCAGGGTTTTCAGTTCTTGCTGTACCACGGCGAACATGTCATCTCGCAGTGCCTGACCGCGCTCGATGGTCATGGCAGCGATGCGGACCTGCTGGAACCATTGCACCTGCAGACCAACGTTGGCGGTGCTGGCCACGGTTCCGTTTTGATAGAAATAGAGCTTGACGTAGCAACTTCCGAAGGGGCGATTGTTGCCCTGAAGTTGCACTGAGAGCGAATCGTATTCGCCGGGGAGTGACGAACTTAGTTGTGGGATGGTGATTATATACTGGTACTGGTCTTCGGGAAGCATCTGGCGCATCTTCGCTTCGATGTCCATAGCCAGTGTGCCGGTGGCTTGGGTGGTGTCCACCGGCGCCAGCATTAACCACAACATTGTCGCCAGGACAATACTTATCAAGTTTGAGTATCTATTCATCATCGTTGATCGCGATTAGCGTTTGAGATTGTTGACCAGGCTGCTCATATCGTCGGCGGTCTGGATCATCTTTGAGTTGATTTCGTAAGCACGCTGCGCGACTATCATGTTTACCATTTCGGTGACCACGTCGACATTTGACATCTCGAGGTATCCCTGATTGACGCGGCCGAAACTATCTGATTCGGGAGCACCGACGATTGGTGTTCCGGAGGCCGCAGTTTCTTCGTAGAGGTTGTGGCCGATCGCGGAGAGGCCGGCGGGATTGATGAAGCGCGCCAGCTCGATCTGACCGACTTCCTGCGGATCGGTAGATCCGGCAACCTTCACCGAGACCGTGCCGTCGGTGCCGATTGAAATCGATTGTGCGTCCTCGGGGATTGTGATGTTAGGCTCCATGTAGTAGCCATCCGAGGTCGTCAATTGACCGTTAGCGGAAAGCTTGAAGCTACCGTCGCGCGTATAGGCGAGGGTACCGTCAGGCTGCTGAATCTGGAAGAAGCCGTCGCCATCGATCGCCATGTCCAGCGGAGCGCTAGTTTGCTGTAACTCCCCTACCGAAAACTGCCGCGTGGTCGAGACCGGGCGACTGCCGTAGCCGATATCAAGTGACGTCGGGACGGTAGCCCCTGACGCTGACGTGATACCGGAACTGCGCAGCGATTCGTACATGATATCCTGAAATTCGACCTTGGCTTTCTTGAAGCCGGTGGTGTTTACGTTGGCCAGGTTGTTGGCGATGTTGTCAACACTAAGCTGTTGGGCCTCCATTCCAGAGGAGGCTGTTCTGAGAGAGCGGATCATTTATGCAATGCTCCTTCCTTTAGGCTTTCCCTACGTCGTTTACCGCTTTGGCAAGCGTCTCATCCTGTATCTGGATCATCTTCTGCCCGGTCTCGAATCCCCGGTAGGTGTCGATCATGTCGACCATCTCTTTCAAGACATCAACATTCGAGCGTTCCAGATAGCCCTGGCGGACCTCAGGACTGACGAGTGGCTGCGGCGCGGCATCGGGGCTGGCGACGAAGAGGCCATCACCCGATTTCATAAGTTTGCTTTTGTCCTCAAAATCCACTATGCGGAGCTTGCCCACGGATATCGAATCAACCGAAATCCGGCCATCCGTACCGACGGAGACTTTACCTCCTTGAAGCACGACCGGACCGGAGTCTGTCAACACCGGTAGATTGTCAGAATTGATAAGCGTGCCGTCTGGCGACAGTGAGAAAGCGCCGTCGCGAGTGTAAGCCTCACCGTCAGGAGTCTGAACTACAAAGAAGCCATCTCCCTGCAGTGCGACATCGAGATCGCGACCGGTCTTTTCAAGCGCACCCGGACGAAAACTTGTGTAAACTTTGTCGATCATTCTGACCTCCCATGAGGGTCCCGGGTTACTGCCGGTAAGTTTGGCGTTCTTGAAAACGCGCAAAAAAAGTGAATCCTTCTTGAATCCGGCGGTCTCTGAGTTGGCAAGATTGTTGGCAATCACTTCCTGCTTCTTCTGGCGTGGCACCATTGATGCAGCTGTGTCGTAGATTCCTTTAATCATGGCTTTCTCCGCTTGCTGTTAAAGCAACGGCCTTGCCAAACTCTGATCCCCTTTTCTTATGTTGTTGTCGTGTAAGGACTTAGGTCGAGAGAGGAGCGGTCATTCGGTCATTAATGGAGAAAAAAATTCCGAGTCAAATGTGAGGAAATTACTGCGAGTGCGCCGTGGTGGAGCCGAGCTCTTTGGACTGCTGCGCTTTAATGATCAGTTTATTCACGGCGCGGTGGAACTCTTCGATTGTGGCACTGTGGTCAGCGATGGGTGTAAAGAGGATACAATCTGTTTTGTAACCATAGCATTTTAGCGCTTCTGCCAGATAGCATACATCGGTGTAGAAGCACTTGATATGCGGTTTCTTATCACTCATCGACACCATCTCCGCTAAGTCAGACGATAACGGGCTCACTGATGGTATCGGAGATGCGCGCTACAGACTTGAGGTTATTCCTTGTACAGCAGCGAACTAGCAGATCTCCACTAAGCGCTAAATACAGACAACCACCGGGAATCTGAAGCGAATAACTTCCCGTGACTACTTCTTGTTTTTCAACTGGGTCTTCACGTAGTCGAAGCCCTGTTGCAAGGTATAAATCGGCAGCATCTGGCCTTGCCATTGCGGCAAGTGGGCGCCAAATGCTTGTGCATCGGCGCGAGAAGTAAAGAAGTTGTTGGTGCCGCAGGTCCCTCCCTTAAGAAAAATCAGGCTATCCGGCGACGTCGATGCGATTTCGTCCTGCTTAAATTCGATGGTTATCGGCGCCAGGCTGATGGGATCATAAGTGGTATAAGTCACCTCAGAATCAGGATATTCGCTGGCAACAACGTACATGGCCTCTTCTCCGCAGCCGACGTTTAACGGAGGCGATTGCCCCACGCGTATGGTGTGGATGTGAATGCCGAGATCGAACAGGAAGTTTGCGAGCTTATTCCCGTAAGAGAATCCCAGCTTGTTGTACTTGTCAGGACCACCCAGATCGTAGAACATGCCAATCGACGACAGAAATTGCAGGCGATCCTTCACCTCCTGCGGCGGCATATTGACGTGAGCAGCAACGGAATCGAGGGCAGGGAATTCTGCGTTCTTCTGCTCGTAGTTTCTGATGTAGCTCGCGAGCCTCTTCTCGGCGTTAGTCAGCACAAAAGTGTAGGGACGATAGCGCGCGATAAGGCTATGCATATTCAGATTCGCTTCCATCTTGGTAAGCATGTCTCTGCGCAGCGAATCAGTGAGGTCGACGCCGACTCTCTGCGCCGCTTGTTGCAGAGAACCGATCTGGCCCGGATGCTGCCAGATGGTGAACAATTCCTTCATGATGTCATGTTCGGGGCCGGCGAAGACCTTCGGCACAGCGACGGGCGAAGCATCTTCGTTTTCCTTCGCGTTGCCGCCACAGGACATCAGGACTATGCATATTGAAATCAGCGAAAGCAGCAGTATAAATCTGATTCGAGTCATTGTTTCCTCTCCAGGGCTTGCGCTTCAGGCGCCAGTGTCAATCTTACTATCGATTACATATAACTAGCTGAAGTATCAATCAAGCAAAATTTACATCCGGAGCGCTTGCAGCTAAGCTGCAAGCTTCTTCACTGGCTCGATGCTCGCTGTTCAAAAATCGCGCAGCGGTCGGGCACCTACGTCAACAGCTTAATGTCCTCAATGATATGGAGTTAGTTGAAGCGCTACACTTTTTCACAATTCGTCGCGAGAATTGACAAGAATGCACGCCATTTGCGTCTATAGCCGTTGATGAAACGAATCTTCTGTAGGAGGTGCAATTCTATGCGCAAACTGCTCACGACATCAGTGATGCTCGTCGCTGTTGGCCTGCTGGTCGCAGCGGTGACGCCAGACGTTCTTTTGGCTGCAAATACGATTTCGCTGGAATGCCCCGTGGATAAGCCCATTGTTGATGGCGATTCCATAGGGGTTAACGTGTACATCCAGAATGATGACCCGCTCGGCGGGTTTTCGCTCGGATTCTCATACAACTCGAATGATATCGAAATCTCCTCGATCTCTCAGGGACCGGCCTTGAGTTTTGGCGGCTCGATTAGCTTCCTGACAACTCTGAAGCCTGACCAGAACAAAGTACTCGCCGGAATGCTGAATTTCAATCCTGCCCTGCCAATGCCGTCGTATTCGACACCCACACTTCTTTTTACGCTCTGGTTCCAGGTGCCGAATGGCACTCCGGCTCAGTGTGTAAACATCGATTCCACGTTCGTACCGCCGGCAGGTCCATTCGTGGTTTCACCCCAGTCTGGCGGCACGGTTACTCCCGACTACATCGACTGCGGCGACGCTGATCTCAGCATTGCCGGCGGTTGCAGTGGGCCTGCAAACACGGCGCCGGTGGTAGCGGGAATTCCTGATCAGACGATTCAGGAGGGCGGCTCATTCAACCCGATCACGCTTGACAACTATGTTACAGATGCTGAAGACGCGCCGGCAGACATGTCATGGACAGCAACTTCAGACAATCCCGACTTCACCGTTAGTATCAATGGCAGCAGAATCGCCACTGTATCTTATCCGGGTGGAGAGTTCAGCGGCAGCGCCAACATAGTCTTCACCGCGACCGATCCGGGCAGTCTGTCCGATTCCGATACCGCTTCCTTTACGGTGACCGCGGTCAATGATCCGCCGGTTGTGGCTGGAATTCCCGATCAGTCAGTGGCCTACGGGGCCAACTTCTCGACATTTGACCTCGATGATTACGTCACCGATCCGGATAATCCGCCGTCCGATATAAACTGGACATTTAGTGGCAACACCGATTTGAGCGTGTCAATTGATACCGCCCATGTCGTAACGGTTTCGAAGCCGTCGCCTGACTGGTCCGGCAGTGAGACAATTACATTCACGGCGACCGATCCGGGAAATGAGACAGGCTCCGATGACGCGACATTCACAGTTGCTTCCCCGGTCGCGCATATTTCACTTAATTCCGACAGCTTATTCTTCAACAGCTACCAGGGCGGCCCCAATCCGGCTGCGCAGACGATCATCGTTACCAATAGCGGCACAGGTGACCTCAACTGGAATGCCTCCGCATCAGAGACCTGGGTGGGCTTGAGCGCCAGCAGTGGCACGGCTCCTTCGGGGACTGACGTTTCAATTGACATCTCGACACTTGACATTGGCACCCACACCGCTGAAGTCACGATTACCTCAGGAGAAGCTGACAACTCGCCGCAAACAGTCTATCTCACTGTCACGATAATTGATGACGTAGACATCCTGCTTGAACCCGATTCACTGTTCTTTACAGCCGTTGGCACCAATCCGGATCCGCAGTCATTCCATATCTCGAATGCGAGCCCGTCAGGAGTGGAGTTTGACTGGGGAGCGGTTGAGACAACCCCGTGGATGTCACTTTCGCCGACCAGCGGCACTTCGCCATCTGATGTCACGGTTACCATCAATGCAGATGGACTGGCGCTCGGTGATTACAGCGCGATAATCATCGTCAAGCAGCTAACCGCTGCAGCGGGTGTCAATAACGATGAAGACACCGTATATGTTTCCCTGACCGTTGATCAACAGACGGATGTCAATGACATCGGCGGTGCTCTGCCTCAAGACTATAGGCTGTCACAGAATTTCCCGAACCCGTTCAATCCGACGACTGCGATCGAATTCAACCTGCCGAAAGCATCACACGTAACACTGACGATCTATAACGTGCTGGGACAGCAGGTCAAGACCCTCATCGATCAGACGCTGGGTGCGGGAAACAAACGGGTCATCTGGGATGGCACCGATGCGGCGGGCCGGACGGTTCAAAGTGGTGTGTACTTCTATCGCATTAGTGCGGATCAATTTACCCAAACTCGCAAGATGATGATGTTGAAATAGCCTGTTAAGAAACATAAACGCTATGCGAGAAGCGTTGCAGACGAGAAACCCCTGTCAGTCCTGACGGGGGTTTTTCTTCAGGGGGTTATCATTACGCCTGCCTACATTCGCAGCGATCTCATCAGTTTCCTTTTGCTGCAGCAGTTCCAGCTCCTGTAAGTAGGATTCAAGCTGCTTTTCCTTCAGACGCTGATAAATCTTTTCTATCTTGGTGGCTTCGATTAGCTCATCACGACGCTGCTTTTCAAGCTCACGGGCATTGTCGATAACCCTGGTCTGAGTGGCCATGTTCGCATTGAGGCGTTGCCGGTAATACACGGAACGTCCCAGACGCGCTATATTGAGTTGAGCGTTTTCCACAGTGTTGAGGCTGCTGATCTCGCTCTCAAGCTTCTGCTTGAGCATGCGTTGATGAGCTTCCTCCATGCGCCGCACGCGCTCAGCTTTGGCCAGTTGTTTTTGTCTCTGCAGCTTGTCGTGCTCTTTGAGCTGCAACAGCTTCTGCAGTCGGAAGTTGAATTTCTTCATTGGCAATGATCGATTTGAGTTTTTCGAGGTCGGCGCTGAAATCGCGTCGACCCTCATTCAGGTCTTGCTGTAACAACTCATTGAGTTGCGGTGTCCTGGCAATGGCGGTATCGATTTCCGGAGATGAACCACGGGAATAGGCGCCAATGTTTATCAGGTCTTCATTCTCTTTGTAGATGGCCATTAGCTTGCGGGCATCGCCACTGACATCGTTGTGCTCTGGCGGAACGATTTGCACCATAACTCGCGAGACCGAATCAAGAACATCCACTGCAGGATATTGCTTGCGCTGAGCGAGTCGGCGGGACAGGGTGACGTGTCCGTCCAGGATTGATCTGACAGTATCGGAAATCGGTTCATTAAAATCGTCTCCTTCGACCAGGATAGTATAAAGCCCTGTGATCGAGCCCTTCTCCCCTGCCCCGGCCCGTTCAAGGAGCTTCGGCAGGAAAGCAAACACGGAAGGGGTGTATCCCTTGGTTGCCGGCGGCTCACCAACCGCGAGACCGATTTCGCGCTGTGCCATAGCGACACGGGTGACCGAGTCTAACATCAGCATGACATCATGTCCCTGGTCACGGAAATACTCTGCAATTGCCGTAGCGGCCATAGCACCCTTGAGCTTCATCAAGGCGGGCTCGTCTGAAGTCACGGCTACCACCACCGAGCGCTTCAGACCTTCCGGTCCGAGATCATTTTCGATGAACTCGCGCACCTCGCGACCACGTTCGCCGATGAGACCAATGACATTGATGGTGGCATTGGAGTACTTCGCAATCATTCCCAGCATAACCGATTTGCCGACTCCTGATCCTGCGAAAATTCCGAGTCGCTGACCCTTGCCGCAACTGGCGAACAGATCGATCGCGGTGATGCCGGTGAGAATTTGCTCGGTGATTCTCTGCCGTTTGAGTGGATGGGGCGACTTGGCACTAATAGGCTGTGAGGCTTCCATGGTGATCGGACCGAGGTCGTCGATCGGCTGCCCGAGACCGTTGAGGACGCGGCCGAGCAACTGCTCGCCGGCGGGTACTCGAAGAATCGATCCGGTAGCACGGACCACGGCGCCAGGATTGACCCCTTCAAGGTCGCCGAACGGCATGAGGAGGACGAAATTATCGCGAAAGCCAACGACTTCGGCGAGAACCGGCTCCGGGGCGTTCCGGCGATGGATCTTGCACAGTTCCCCCAGCGAAGCCTGGGGGCCGATCGATTCGATGATGAGCCCGATCACGCGAGCGACGCGGCCATCCAGACGAATCGGATTGATGCGCTCGATTACGTCGTAGTATGGAGCAAAATCGATCAACTGCGACATGGGCGAACTCGTCATTCGTTAATTTTAAGCAATTGCTGTTTTAGTTCTTCCAGTTGCGATTCGATGGTAGCATCGGCCGAACCGGAATCGGTCTCGATAATGCAGCTACCGGCAGTTACGCGAGCATCTGCTTCGACAGTGACAACTGAATTGATGGTGCCGAGATTCTTGAGTTCATCGAGGTGGCTGCGCACATACTCCACCTGACTCGAATTCAGTCGGATTTTGAGTTTCGACTTGTCGAGGATTTCAGTCAGGCAGCGATCGATAGTGTCCAGCACTGCCGTTTCTTCTGCCTCTCCCCGCGCGGCAGAAATTGTGTTGGCAATCCTGAAGGCAAAATCAAAAAGCTGTCGCCCGGATTCTTTGTAGAGAGCTTCGCGATATTGTATCAGTTCCTGAATGATCTGCCTGAAGCGAGCTTCAAATTGCTGTAACTTTTGATTGCCGAGCTGGGTTGCAGCAGCTTCTCCTTCGCTGCGGCCTCGCTGGTAAGCATCCCTGACTTCCTGGTCATGCTGCAGCCGCATCGCCTTCATTTGACGTCCAATCTCGGAACCTTCCTCAAGCTCCCGGCGATAGCGCAGGACAAAATCGTCCGTGCCCACAGGGACGCTGGATTCGGCGAGAGAAAACGATGAGAAGACTTTAGACGACGACATCTTCCTTGCCTCCACGACCCGAAATCACCAGCTGACCCTCCTCCTCGAGGCGACGAATTGTCTCGACGATTCGCTGCTGCGCGGCTTCCACATCGGAGAGGCGCATCGGACCCATGAACTCGATCTCTTCCTTAATCATCACCGAAACACGTTCGCTGACATTGGTATAGATCTTGTTCTTGACGTCGTCGGAAGCGGCCTTGAGGGCAATCGCGACATCCTTGGTTTCGATCTCTTTGAGGAGCCGCTGGATCGAGCGATCGTCGAGAAGGACAAGGTCTTCAAAGACGAACATCATGTTCTTGATTTCGGCGGCCATATCGGGATTCTCGGCCTCGAGCGACTGGAGGATATGTTTCTCGGCAGAGGTCTCTACCAGGTTGAGAATATCAGCCAGCGACTTTGCACCACCCGACTGCTTGCTCTCCCGGAAGACCGAGCCGGAGAAGTGCATGTCGAGAGTAGCTTCGATATCTTTGAGCACCTCGGGCGAGATTTTCTCCATCGTTGCGATGCGCATCGAGACTTCCGACTGAAGTTCCGGGGGAAATTCGGCCAGAACCCCTGCCGCTTGTTGCGGCGAGAGCTGCGTCATGATCAGCGCAATGGTCTGCGGGTGTTCGTTCTGAATGTAGTTGACCAGTTGCTTTGGATCGATTCCCTTGAGCAGGTTGAAACCTGATGATACCAGCGACCCTTCGAGGCGCTTCAGTATTTCCACCGCCCTGCTGCCACCCACGGCACGCTCCAGCAAGTCACGAGCATAGTCAACGCCGCCGGTAGAGATGTATTCGCGGGCAAGGAAAATCTCATAACACTCCTGAATCACCCTTTCCTCGATCTCTGCCGGCACGTCGCGCATATTAGCGATTTCAATGGTGATTCGCTCCAACTCCGAATCGGAAAGGCTCTTGAGCACCTCGGCGGACACTTCGGTACCGAATGCGATCAACGCTATTGCCGCCTTCTGGACGGGGGTTAGATTTTCGTAGGTGATTACAGGCATATCACTCCGTATCCGTCATGATCGTCTTGATCACCTTGGCAATTTCTTCGTTCTTGCCTCTGGTCTGCTCTTTCATCGTATCGATCAACTTGGGCTTCTGTGGCTTCTGTATGATGGCCTCTTCCGCCATCATCTGCGCCTGTGTGGGAGGCGGAGGCATATACTGCGCAACCGCCTTAAAGAGCTTGACCAGTTTTTTCTTTCCGTAGAAGAAAAGCCCAATCAGCAGCAGCACGAGGCCAATCTTCTTGCCCCATTCGATGTAAGTATTCCACTTAGAGGCATTGTCCAACTCGTCGCGGCTGTCTTTCAGGAAGTTGTTACTGAAGGGTACGCTGACGATTTCGAATTTATCCTGGCGCGCTTCCGCATAGCCCACTGCATTCTGGATTATCGATGAGAGTCGTTTCAACTCTTCGGGCGTGCGCTCAACAAACTGCTCTGTTTTTTGCCCTTCGGGCGAGGTTTCTTCCTTATAGGTGCCGTCAACCATAACCGCCACCGTGAGGCGTTTGATACTGCCGACTTCACCGATGATGTTCTTAACTGTGCGAGAGACTTCGTAGTTGGTGATGACGTCGTCGGCATTGTCCTTGCTGGATGAAGTTGTTGCCGGCGGTTGACCGGAATCAGCCTGGGTCTCGTTGCCCTCGTGTTTGGAGCGTTGCTCGGAGCGAATGGCGACTTGGTCGGGGTCGTACTTCTCGATCTGAGTGTTATTCTGCTCGAAATTAAGATCGGCAGTGACCCGCACTATTGAGTGCCCCGGTCCCACTACGCTGTTCAGCAATGACTGGGCTTTATGCTCAAGGTAGGCCTCAACATTCTTGCGCATCTCAAACTGGCTGGCTGTGAGGGCGGCCGTGGGATCAGAAGCCAGTTCCGAGCTCAACATGTTGCCGTCATAGTCAATTATCGTGACGTTGTCGGGAGTCATCCCTTCCACTGACGATGCTACCAGATAGGCGATTCCGCTTACCTGGCGGCGGGTGAGCGGCGTGCCATTAAGCTTGACGACAACCGAGGCGCTGGGCGGGTTTTCGTCTTCTTTGAATAACTTTTCTTCCGGGATTACCAGATGCACGCGGGCGGCGGATATTTCCGAAAGCCCGGTGATAGTCTTGGCAAGTTCACCTTCCAATGCGCGCCGGAAATTGACTTTCTGTACGAAATCAGTGACGCCGAGATTAGACTGATCAAACAACGCATAGCCGATGTTCTGCGCACTCGGCAGGCCGCTGCTGGCCAGCTTCATTCGTGTCTCGTAAACTTTGCTTGAGGGCACATTGATGGAAGTGCCCTTGTTGCCGATCTCGTATGAGATCCCCATTTCCTGCAGTTTGTCGATAACGTGGCCGGCGTCTTCGGCGGAGAGATTCGAGTAGAGGGGGACGTAATACTCGCTCTTGGCCCAACCTACTATCATCACCGTGCCGATAATCAGACCGGCGACCACGGCCACGATCAGGATGATCTGGCTGGGAGTCATTCTCCCGGCTACGTTATAGAAGTGTTCCAGTAATCTTTTCATGCATCCATGCTCCCCGAAACGGGCAGTTCGTCAGTCAATTAGATTGGCATCCTCTGAATCTGTTGATAGGCATCCAACAGCTTGTTGCGAATTTCCATCAGCAGGTTAAATGCCGTCGAGGCTTCCTCCATCGCGATCATCACCTGATGGACATCAGTGATCTTACCATTGAGAAAATCGGTCTCGGCGGTTGAGGCTTGTTGCTGCAAGCCATTGACTGAGTTGACGAATTGCTTAAGGGTATCCTTAAAACTTCCAATGTCTTCAGGTTGAGGCTTGGTAGCCTGTAATTCCGTAGGAAATTTCAGTTCCTGCGGCTGAGTGTTTAGCCTGATCGGATTCATGCCCGCACGTCAATTATCCGACCCAGATGCTTATCCGTGGTCGGCTGAGTTGATTCCGGTTTGAAATTGCCGGCGATGAATTCCTTTTCCTGCACCGACAACAACTGTGCGAACTTCGAGCTTATCCTGGGGCTTTCCGAGGCGGCTCGTTGTGCCTGCAGTTCCGGTTGAGGTAACTGCTGCTGAGTGCGACCGACCTGGTAAGCTTGCAGACTGACGTTGTTAACTTTCATTTACTATGTACCTCTAGATCTCCAGTGATTTCCGAGTAATATCCTTGATCGTCTTTATTGCGGTGACATTGGCTTCGTAGGCGCGTGCCGCGGTCATCATCTCTACCATTTCCATCAACGGGTTGATGTCGGGCATCTTGACAAAACCTTTCTCGTCAGCATCAGGGTGATCAGGATCGTAAACCAGTCTGAATTTCTGGTTGGGATCGGTAACTTCGGTAGCCTCAGCGTGCATGACCTTGAGGTCATTGCTGCGGGCTATTGGCACGCCGGGGACGTGCCCGGGATTGGTGCGAGCGAGTTGCACCGAAGCGCTGTTGAGTTGTTTCGAAAACACTTGTTTGACGCCTTTGGCGGAAATCTCGACTTCCTTCTTCTTGTAAGGACCACCAGATTTCGTTTTGGTGGTTTCGGCATTGGCGAGATTCTCGGCGGCGACGTTCATTTTGCGCCTGAACACTGAGAGCCCGGAACCTGATATCTTCAGTGATGAAAAGATGTCACTCATAATAGTATCCTAACGAGTAGTTACCTGATCTCCCCGGTAATGGCGCTCTTCAGCGACTTGAACTTGCGCGCCAGCATATCCGCAGTGTACTCGAACATGATCTGGTTCTGAGCCAGATCAGCCATTTCCTGATCGATGTCGACGGAATTGACTCCGGTGGAATTGTCGGTTGTCTTGTCGTGCTGAACTCGCGGCGGCCGGTTAGGCCAGTTCCCCAGCGGAATATGACGCGGATTGGTCATGACCGGCTGGAGTTTCGGCTTGTCAATGGCGCGACGCAGCTCGCTATCGAAATCGATATGCTCGCGGGCGTATCCCGGCGTGTCCACATTGGCAACGTTTGAGGCGATCAACTTATGCCGCAACGATGCCAGATCGGCCATCTTGCTGTATGCCGGAATTAGTCCGTTTTGAAACAGTGCTTTATGGAGCAGATTTCCCATATCTTATGCTTCTCCTGCCGGAGGTTAATCAAGTTGCGTGCCAACGTTTGGTCGGCTTGCGTAAGTTATGGTTCTGCAGGAAGTTACGAGACGACTGGATTTAGTGGTACCAAAGTATGATCACGGCTGCTGGGAATTATCTTCCAGGCTGAGCCGCAAATCGTTCCGAGTTTGTGCCGGTTGAGACGCTGCCGGCTTGGCGGCGAGTTGTGAGACATCAGGCTTCGGTTCATAACGCGAAAGATTGTCGGTAAGGATTACAATGTCGACGCGTCGATTAAGCGCGCGATGTTGCGGAGTGTCATTCGGCACCAGCGGCCGGAAGGCGCCGTAGCCCAGCGCCGAAATTCTTTCGGGCGAGATATTGTGCTCAGTGATCAGGAAGCGCACCACGGCTGCGGCACGCGCCGCTGATAATTCCCAGTTGGAAGGATAACGCGACGTCGCAATCGGCAGACTGTCAGTGTAGCCCTCGACGCGGATCTGATTAGGGACGTCCCCTATTTGTTCCGCGATCTTGCCGAGCGTATTCTTCGCTTCCGGAAGCAACTCGGCTTGACCCGAACGGAACAGTGTCGATTGCAGCACTCGAATCACCAATCCTCGCTCCTGCAGCTCAACACTTATCGGAGGATTCGATTCAACTGCATCTCCGGTCGAATCTGCTCCACTCATGTCGGCGAGATTAGTTCGCGGTCCGATATTTACGCGGTTCTGGATCAATCCGACTGTAGGGCTGTGAAGACGATCGGCAATTGCTTTGAGTCGATTCAGTTGCAGAACCCCTGAGGAGAGATCATCTTGCGCCAGGCTATCGGCCACTTCCTCGGTCTTGCCATGAAATACCCCCTGCAGCTTCTCTGCCATCTTGCCGAAGCGGCGCGAATCGACCTTCGACATAGCATACATGATGACAAAGAACGCCAGCAGCAGCGTAATCAGGTCGGCATATGTCATCAGCCAGCGGTTGGAGTCTTCGTTGTCGTCCTTAGCGCGTAAGCGACGCATAGATATCCTCGTAACGCTGTTGCGGATTGATGTAGGAGAGCAGCTTGGTGCGAACTACTCGCGGGTTTTCGCCTGATTGAATCGCGACCACACCCTCAAGAATCAGTTCGAGATTAGACATCTCTTCGAGATGCCGGTGACGCAGTTTATCGGAAACCGGGAGAAAGAAGAGGTTCGCCGAGCAGACGCCCCATAAAGTCGCAATGAAAGCCGAGGCAATACCGACCGCCATGCGAGCGGTGTCGGTGGTGTTGGCCAGCGTGTGGATCAGCCCCAGAACCGTACCGATGATTCCCATCGTCGGTGCAAAACCGCCGAACTTGCGGAAGAGTTCGATACCGCGGCGATGCCGCTCCTCGACGTAGGATATCTCCGTTTCCAGAATCGAGCGCAGAACGGTAACCTCGGTGCCGTCGATAAGCAGCTGCAGGGCTTTGCGGAAAAACAAATTCGGAGTGCGGCTGAGGTAGCCTTCCAGACCAAGGATTCCCTCGCGACGGGCGCGCTCGGCAAGCATGACGATTCGATCAATCGTGTCGCGATAGTCAAGCTCCTGCCCGAAAAACGCGATACGCAAGAAGCTCGGAATTGCCAGGACCGTGGGAAGAGATGTTGTGATCATTCCGGCTCCCAGCGTGCCGCCAATCACAATCATGACGGCGGGGAGTCTGAAGACAGACGAGAGCGAACCACCCTCCATTAGATAGGCGACTAGAATAGCGCCTACCCCAAGGGCCATCCCCACTATTGTTGCGAGGTCTGATCGTAAAGACTTCAATTCCTGTTCCACATCTTCTATACACAGATCGAGCATAACACGAAATGAAACACTCACATCTGTGTTATTCCCTGAAAGTATCGGCTTTGAGGTTAAATACTTGAAAGGCAAGACGGTTTGATGGCGGGCGCAGAACCCCGTTCCCGGTTTGTTTCATGCTGAAATGTCCGCATGTGGCCGTGTCGCGGACGTGGACGTACGCGGCACACGAAGTTTGCGAAATGCGCCGCGGCGCCATCCTCATCACAGCCTGTCGCGACGTCTCGAATATTGGCTGGGGCGCAGCACGCTGCACCTCTACAGTTCCTGGCTACACACGCAAATTGATCGCGTACACAGGGTTTTGGGAAAATCTCTTCGTTTATCATCGACTTTTCGGGAGAAATGACGAAAAAGATAATGATAAGACGCATTCATCCTAAGGAAAGGACTCCACAGGCGCATGTTTGCAGTTATCGGTTTGCTGATTGTCTTCGGAGCAGTGCTGGGCGGATTTGTCATGCACGGAGGCCCGATACCGGTTCTGATCCAACCCTCCGAGTTTCTCATCATCGGCGGCGCGGCAATCGGTTCGTTGCTGGCAATGACTCCGCTCAAGACAATCAAGGCCATGATCCCCCAAATGATGCGGGTACTGGGGAGCGGGACATCCAAGAAACAATACTCCGACTTGCTGGTGATGATGTACGAAATCTTCAACGTCGCCAGAAAGGATGGCCTGGTTGGCCTGGAGAGCCACATTGAGAAGCCGTACGAATCGACAATCCTGAAGAAGTATCCTGACTTCCTGAAGAATCAGCACGCTATCCACTTCTTTTGCGATACAATGCGTGTCATTATAACCGGAGCGATATCCGCTGTTGATCTTGAAGCGCTGATGGACCTTGATCTCGAAACTCATCACGAGGAAGAACACAAGCCAGCCGAGAATATCCAGACGGTGGCGGATTCACTTCCCGGCTTTGGTATCGTGGCGGCGGTACTTGGCATCGTGGTGACGATGGGCGCCATCAATGGTTCGCCCGAAGAAATCGGGGAAAAGGTGGCGGCGGCACTGGTGGGAACCTTCCTTGGAATTTTGCTTTGCTATGGCATGTTCCAGCCGATCGCGAAAAACATTCAGGCTATCAACGAGGAAGCGGCCAAATATTACGAGTGCCTCAAGCAGGGAATGCTGGGGTTCCAGAAAGGCTTCGCCGCATCGATTGCGGTCGAGTTCGCCAGGAGAGCGATCTATTCAGGCAGCAGACCGGGATTCGAGGAAGTAGAACAGGCCTGCCGTCAAACACGAAAATCATAGGTGACGCGAGCTTCAGTGCAGTGGGGGCAAGAGTAGAGGGATAATGGCTGACGAGAATCTGCAGGAACAACAACCGATAATCGTCAAGAAAATAAAAGGCGGACATGGCGGCCACGGCGGTTCGTGGAAGGTCGCTTACGCTGACTTTGTGACTTCGATGATGGCCTTCTTTCTGGTGATGTGGCTGTTGTCGCAGGCGGACGTTGTCAAGGAGAGTGTCGCCGGTTATTTTCAGGACCCGCAGGGTTTCAAAAAAGGCGGTAACATGTCGGTGCTGCCGGGCGCGGGCAAGTCGGTGCTTGACCTGTCATCGCGCACCTCACTGACAGAGGAACAACGTCGTCGGCTCCGCGAGCGCCAGGCACGCAAGGAGTTGACCCAGGCGGCAACGGAGATCATGAAGAAGCTCCGTTCCAACCCGAGCTTCGAGAGATTGCGCAATCAAATTGAAGTACAGATGACTGCCGAGGGCTTGCGGATTCAACTGTTGGAATCAACCGGCGAGTCATTCTTCGAGCGCGGCTCGGCGGAAATTCTTCCCACTGCCAAGAAGCTGCTCGCTGTCGTTGCCGAGGAAGTCGGCAAGCTGAGCAACCCGGTAATAATTGAAGGGCACACCGACAGCTATAGATATTCCAAAGCCTCAGATTACTCCAATTGGGAATTGTCGGTCGACCGCTGCAACAGCGCCCGCAAGTGGATGCAGTCACACGGTCTGCATCCGGATCAGGTAAGTGAGATCAGAGGCTACGCCGATCGACAACCAAAAATCAAATCTAATCCAACCGATCCGCGCAATCGCCGCATCGCAATTATCGTGGCAAACGAGTACTCGGGGTTGAATTATCTCGACAAGAACATCGTTATACCAGAGAAGGAACTTGCGGGGGACACTGCCAGGATTAGCACTGCTGCGATCACCGAAGATAAGCTGCCGAAAGAAGCGGCGGACGGCGGGTAGGTAAGTCTGTTCGCCTGCGACTGAGGATCCGACCGACCCCGGAGATTGCCGCGCTCGCTCACGATGATAGTTTCTCCTATGCTTATGCGCGGCGGTCGTCTTCGCCTGCCGCGTTGACAGCCGCCAGATGAGTACGGCTGGCGGCCACGATTCGCATTGCGCTTAATTCAAACTACCCCCGGCGTGAGTCGAACACGCGACCAAGAGTTTAGGAAACTCCTGCTCTATCCTCTGAGCTACGGGGGCAGGATTCTCTCTATTCGCGCCTTCGGCGCGAGTGGGCGCCATGTATGGCGCCCCTACGAACGGCAAAATCAATCGTAATTTATCAATGTCTTAACGTCGTACTCTTTCAGTTTTGCGCGTCCGTTAAGATAACCCAGCTCGATCAAAAAGCCGATGCTCACTACAGACGCACCCAGTTTCTCCACGAGTTTCGCGGCAGCACGAGCCGTGCCACCGGTGGCGAGCAGGTCATCGATGATCACCACGCGATCGCGTTTGGTGAATGCATCCTGGTGTATCTCCAGGCTGTCCCAACCATACTCCAGTTTGTAACGTTGACTGGCGGTCTTGTAGGGCAACTTCCCTTTCTTGCGAATCGGCACAATCCCGACGCCGAGAGAAAGCGCAATCGGGCCACCGAATATGAACCCGCGCGACTCAATCACGGCAACCTTGGTGATTCTCTTCTTCGCGAAATAAACACAGAACTCATCGATGACTACCTCGAATGCATGCGGATCACGCAGGAGTGTGGTAATGTCGCGAAAGATGATACCCTTCTTGGGGAAGTTGGGGATGTCACGGATTTTCTTCTTTAGATTCATTCATCTGCCAATCTGGTGAAAGAGTCGTTACCTAAAACTTTACTGAGAAATCTTCATACTTGTTTTCGTACGGTTTCCATTCGAGTTGGAAATCTGAAACCTGAGCATTGCGCGGGCCCGAGCGGACGGCGGTGACGAACTGATGCACCTTCGTCTTCTCGCCCTCTACCTCTATCTCGACTGAGCCCGTTTCAAGATTGCGCACGTAGCCCTTGATCGGGAATTTCTCGGCAGTCGACGTAACAAAGTAGCGAAACCCTACCCCCTGAACACGGCCTGTGATCAATACTCTCGCAGTCGCCATCTCGCTCACTTCGCTACCTCCTCCATAATGCGTTGCACAGCTTCGGCGGGCGTGTCCACCACGATCATCTTGTCTGAGACCTTCCATGATCCCAGAGTCACAATTGGTTTGTTGTGTTTCAGCGCGAATGCTATTTCCGACAAAGTCCCGTAGGCACCCGGGAGTGCAATCACGCCGTCGGCGGTCATTACGATCGCCAGGTTCCTTGCCTCCCCCAGGCTCGTGGCGACGGCGAAGTCAACGAAGCGATTTGCATCGTGCCTGCTTCCCCCCGGAAGTACTCCGAGGGTCACACCTCCGGCTTCCTTCGCTCCGCGACAGGCGGCCTCCATAACACCGCCTAAGCCGCCACAAATCAGGACAGCACCGGCGCGCGCCAATTCGGAACCGACTTGTTGAGCGAGTTTAGCCTCTGCCTCATCGCAGGCGCCGCGTCCGATCACGGCGATGTAAGGTTTTGCCTTCTCCAATTTGCGCTTTCCGGTTGCTTCCTGGGAAGCTTGGTCCCAAGCCCGATATAGATACGAAATTGATCAGGAGGTGGCAAGTTATAGCTTGTTTAGATATAGGTTGGCGAACTGGTTTGGTGCTGGAAATGTAAGAGGACAAAAAAAACTGGTCGGGGTGAGAGGATTTGAACCTCCGGCTCCTTAGTCCCGAACCAAGTGCTCTACCAGGCTGAGCTACACCCCGACAAGGATTGGTAGTTTAGCCTGAATTTCGGAAAAGTCAACGGGATTTTTGGGGGGCGGCAGGCAATTGGTGTATCGGCGATAGCGAGGAAATGCCTTGCCCACAGGGTAACACACCCCGGCCCGACAAGTCGGGCCCGCCCCTCTCAAGAGGGGCAATGGTTGCACGCAGCCGACAAGATTGTTAGATAGCTTATACTCCGAACACTGGACGGAGTATCGACGTGGACAATATTCGTGAGATACAGTTTCGTGATGCAGCGATGAATTCGTCCCCTCTTGAGAGGGGACTACAGGGGTGTGTTTGGCATTCACCGTAGGTCGAGCTTCGCAGAAATGACAGAATCTCAAAGGCGTGGCTCGCTGCGATAATAAACCCTACGGTTCCAGATTCCAGTCGGAAAGCTTCTCGCGGAAGTCGTAATCGGTCATGTCCATCTTGAGGGGGGTGATGGAGACGTAGCCGTCGCGGGTGGCGGAGTAGTCGGAGCCTTCATAGTCGCGCCATTCCGGTTCACCGGCAATCCAGTAGTACTTCTTGCCGCGCGGGTCGATGTTCTCGACCAGTACATCATGATAGACGCGCTTACCGAGGCGTGTGATACGCACTCCCTTGTAGCCACCATTGGGCGGGTTAGGAATATTGACGTTAAGGCAGGTGAATTCCGGCATGCCGTTTTCCAACACCCTCTCGGTCAGTTTGCGGCTGAATTCCGCCATCGCGGCAAAGTCGATGTTCTCGGTATCGACCGACGAGATCGCAATCGACGGGATGCCCAGAATTGCACCTTCGAATGCGGCGGAGACGGTGCCGGAGTAGGTGACATCATCACCCATGTTGGGTCCCCAGTTTATGCCGGAGAGGATAATATCGGGGAGCTTATTGTCTTTGAGAATTCCGGTGAGTGCGATCATGACGGCGTCGGTGGGTGTGCCATCGACGCTGTAGTAGTTGTCGCCGTGCTTGTTTATCCGCAGCGGTCGCTGCAGGGTCAGTGAGTGCCCCGAAGCAGACTGGTTGAACTGAGGCGCGACAATCAGCACCTCCCCTATTTTCCTGATCTCGTGGGCAAGTTGGAGAAGGCCCTCCGATTCGTAGCCATCATCGTTGGTTAGTAGAGCCAGCATAAGGCTACCAAAATAGCGATTTGGTCACCATTTTCAAGAAGCGATAGAGATCGGCGAGAGGATTTATGAAGCTATGGCTGTCGTTGTAAATGGTGCGCACGGGGATCGCCCTGACCCTGTAACCAAGACGGGCGGCGCGAATCAGGAGTTCCGGCTCAAGGTCGTACTTCGATGAATTTAGCTCGACTTCCCGAAGCACGGAGGCAGGTATATAGCGAAACCCTGACTGACTGTCTTTGAATCTGGCTGTACCGGCGAGCGAGGCGACAAAGGACGAGAGTGAGTTGGAGACTTTGCGAGGGAATGGCATGGAAGATTCCAGTGGCCGACAACCGACAACTATTGTGTCATCTTCAGCTGCCTCAGCTAGCAAGTGCGGGATTTCAGCGGGGTCGTGCTGCAGGTCGGCGTCGATAGTGACAACACCTTCGTAACCATTTCCAGCGACGTAGGCGAAGCCGGTCTTCAGTGCCTCTCCCTTGCCACGATTGGTGCTGTGCTGAAGAAGTCTGGCGTTGCTGCTTCGGGCAACTTCAGCAGTGTCGTCGTTTGAGCCATCGTCGACAACTACTATCGTTGCACCAGGGACCGCCTGCGTGATGTGCCGGCACAACTGCGCAAGTGATTTTGCCGCGTTATATGCCGGAATAACAATTGCGATTCGCTTCATCTTACCACAAGTTAGCAGCGTACTGCGATTGGGCAAATAGAATGCTTGCCTTCTGCAGTAATTCCAAATGTAGATAGCAGTGACTATTCCTTTTGATTTGAGCGAGGATACCTTTGCGTAAGAATAAACAGGCCATTCTGTTCGACTTCTGGCAGACCCTTTTTGTCGATTCGAAAGAGCGCGAGACACTTGGTGAACGTAAGGCACTAATTCGGGGATTTCTTACCGAACGTGGCCACAACGGTGAGATCGACATCGGCGGGGCCTTTGAAAAGATTGCGCCACGATTCTGGCAGGTTTACACAACCGAGCAGCGCACACCCCTTGTCTTGGAGCGGCTGACCTGGCTGATGGAAGAGCTGGGCATTGAGTTGGAGGATGGTGACCTGGAGGAACTCGCCTTTGAATTCGGAAACCTGGGAATTCTCCTCAATCCGCTGCCCACTGAAAATGCTGTACAAATCGTCTCTGAGTTAAGCACCCGTTACCCTCTGGGAATCGTCTCCGACACCGGATTCACGCCGGGTAGAGTTCTACGTCAACATATGGAGCGGCACGGTATGTTGCGGTATTTTACTGCCTTCTCATTTTCAGATGAAACGGGGCATGCCAAACCGCATCGACGGCAGTTCGAAAACGCGTTGGAGCTGCTCGAGGTAGCACCGAGTAATGCCATCCATTGCGGGGATTTGCCCACTCAAGACATTCGCGGCGCAGCGGCACTGGGAATGACCACGGTGCTTTATGTCGGGTGTCATCAGGATGAGCCGGGGGAACTTGTACCTGACTACACAATTTCCGACTGGCGCGAACTGCCCGCGATAGTTGCAGAAGTTTTTGGTTGAAGAATTCTGCAGCGCGGCTAACCTTAGATTGAGAGGACGCTGCGTATTCTCTGTAGTCAAGACAATGCAGATTCAGCCGAATATCAACTAACGCGACTCAAGCATCGTTTCCCGGGAGGAACTACCCTGAACTACCGCTATCCTGAATTCAGCTTTGAATGGCACAGCTACCTCAGACGTCCGTGGCGGTTGCGCTGGCGGATGAAATCGCTGCAGTCTCATTTTGGGAGCCGCTTTTCCCAGAGCTATGAATTCCTGAACCAATCATTGCACTGGAGCCGGGAAGAATTGGAGCGATACCAGTGGCGAAAACTTTCCGACCTGGTGAAGCACGCCTTTGAGACAACTCCCTTCTATCGAGATACTTTCACCAAGCTGGGTCTGCAGCCTGAGGACATCAAGTCGCTTGAAGATTTCAGAAAGTTGCCGATCATCGATCGCTCTCATCTGGAGACGCGCCTGCAGGAGTTCAGATCGTCAGAATATGAGCGCTTCGGTGGTTCGCCGGCATCGACTTCCGGAAGCAGCGGCTCAATACTCCACTTCTACAGGAGCTGGGACACTGAGAGCATGAGACGTGCGGTGCAGTGGCGGCTGTTCAATCAGATCGGCTACTTCTTCAAACAGCCACGCATATCATTGAACAAGCCATTTGTCCGGGAAGAAGAAGACCTGCTCTACAGCTACGATCCCATTGAAAACGTGGTCGCCCTTAACGGCAGGTTCCTGCGCAGCGACGCCATTGTCGCGATTCACCAAGTGATCCAGGAATTCAAGCCGGTAATGTTCTATGGACATCCATCCGCGATCGCGAACCTGGCCGCGCAACTGCAAGGGCAAGGCTTCGAGCCGCTTAATTTGCAGGCTTGTTATGTTTATTCGGAAGTGCTGAGTGATGCGATGCGCTCGATGATCAAGCGGATGATCAGCGCCAACGTGCATGATCACTATGGAAATCGGGAGAATACGATAAGTGCTTCACAATTCGCCTGCGACAACTACCATATCAATTCCGAGTTCGTCTATATGGAGTTGGTGGAGTCGGACCGAGAATTTGCGGGACGGAAGTGCTACCGGGTTGTCGGTACCAACCTCGTCAACTTTGCCATGCCAACCATCCGCTACGACTGCGGCGACCTGGCGTATAGCATTGAAAATTGCGATAGATGCGATCTGCCACACCCCATCATCGAGTTTGCCGGAGGCAGAGAGAAGAATTTCCTGGTGGCTCGCGACGGCTTGCTGCATTGTCAGTATGACGACGTCCTGTTGAAGCTGGGTATAGAGGTCACGGAGGATGTCCAGATCGAGCAAGTTGATCTCGACACCATCATACTGAGATACGTCCCCGGCCCCACTTTCGACGCCGATCGCGACATACCTGTACTCGTCGAAGAGCTGAAAAAAGTGACGGGCGAGCGTTTCAAGATCGAGCTGGATCAGGTGAGCGAAATCAAGCCGACGGAGGGCTTCAAGCGCAACAAGGTGGTTTCGCGGCTCGGTAGAGATCTACTGGAATCGAAATGAGTACCGTGATCGAATTGCTAAAACGCTCGGTCAGGTGGCGTTATCATCTTATCCCCCTGCCCTGGGCGTATGGACGTGAGTTTCAACAGAAGCTTGCCTTTCTGGAAAGATCGATCGATTTCAGCGAGGAGCAACTCAACGAGTATGTCTGGAAGCGACTGAAGAATTTAATCGATTACTGCTACACCAACACCGATTACTATCGAGATGTCTTTCAGAGCGCGGGGTGCGAGCCGGGAGATATCAAGACTCTCGCCGACTACGCGCGTCTGCCGGTCACCAATCGTAAAGTTGTGAGAGAAAACCTATCCAGGATGACGCCGAGTGGATTCGAAATGACCAAGCCAATCAAAACGGTGACATCCGGCACCACCGGCTATCCTCTGACTCTCTACCGGAGCGCTTCACAGGAGGAACTGCGCAAGGCGATTGTCTGGCGCCACTACCGGGAGTTGGGGTATGACTTCAAACAGAAGCGGATCACATTGGGGCGCCCGCTTGATTTCCCCGATAAACGACGATATTCAGTTCATGATGTACTGGAAAACAACCTGCAGCTTAATTCCTTCCATCTCAATCCGGGAGACTTCGAATCACTTTACCACAGCGCGATCAAATTCAGGCCGAGGTTGCTGGTGGGTCATCCGGCGGCGCTCTATACTTTCTGTCTGCAAACTGAAAAGATGGGGCTGGAGCCACTGCAGGTACCGCTGGTATGCAGCATCTCCGAGAAACTCTATCCCCACCACATTCAAAAATTCAGTGAGCATTTCGGTGCAACGGTTTATGACTATTACGGCAATCGCGAGAACACGCTCGCGGTCACGCAGTTCTCGTGCGGAGGGAAGCACATCAATTCTGAATTTGGGCTCGTGGAATTTATTAAAGACGGCAAAACATGCGAACCGGGCGAGGCAGGCTCGATCGTAACGACGCCGCTCGAGAACTATTCTACTCCCCTGCTGCGTTACGATACGGGGGATCTTGGCAAGCCGCTGGGGCGATGCTCAAATTGTAGGCGAGTACACCCAACCATGGAGATTATGGGCGGTCGTGGTAAGGACGTGTTGCTGACCAGGGATGGATTCATCAACTGCCACCTCGACACCTATTTGACGCGGCATAAATTCACGGGGGCCGACTATATCCAGGTGGTACAGACTGAGCTCGGTAGGATCAAGGTACGTATTTTGCCCAACAAAGAGTACCGTGGCGAGGACGATGCAGCACGACTGCAGAGCCTGGCGCGCGACTGCCTGAGCGGCTATTTCGAGGTGGAGGTCGAGGAACTAACCGAGCCGCCGTTCACTGAGGCGGGTAAGATGCCTTATGTTATCAGCGAATTGGCGCGCGAACGAGAGAAGCCTTCAACTACCTGAGGAATGTCAATTCTGCGGCTCCGGGTCGCATCCGTAATTCACTGCACAGCAATACATTAACTTGCCAACTTAAAGGACTTTGTTATGCGACCAAGTGGAGTCTAAAGATTGCACAGAGTTCACTTTGGTCTTTACATATTACGCGAAACGATTATATTTTTGACGCAAGCACTACGCAAGCGGGGGATACCCCTGCTGGCTACTTCACGGAGATCAGGATTGACCAAAAATCTGACAAAGAGCATCAAGCTTCCGACTATACTAGTCATGATGCTGCTGGTGTTTTCGTTGGCGTCTATTGCGGTCGCAGATCCGCAGGCGCCGTTTGAGATCAGCGTTGAAGATATCAACTCGGCGAGACTCGGCGACAACGTCCAGGTTTCAATCAGCCAGATCTCAGGCACTGAGACCTACGCCAGTTTTCATTTCGTCGTTGCCTATAACCCCAATGTTTTAAGACTCACGGACGCGCAGGAAGGCTATGTCCCCGGTGTCTGCGGCTGGGAAGTATTCAGCTACGATTCTCTCCCCTGCGATTCATGTGACTGGCAGGTTGTCGAGATTACCGGTATAGCTGATGACTCCGGTACGCCCGGAACACCGAGCTGTTACAGTGATTTCGGTGACCTGGTCGTGATGACCTTTAAGGTCCTCCCTGTTCCCGCCAATGCGGGTAGCTATGCGGAGATAAACTTCTACTGGAGTGATTGCGAGTCGAACGTCGTTAAATCAGCCGGCGCCGATACCACCTGGTATGGCAAATTCGCTTACGACCACTTCGGCAATGACATCACTGGTTCAGATCCGAATTTCGGCGGCGTGATGAGCGGCTGCATTATTCCCAACGGCGACGTTCCGATCCGCGCCGTCAATACGCACAACGGTGGCATTCAGATTTCCGCAGACTACGGCGTTTACGGCGACTTGAATGGCGACGGTCACTTTAATATTAGCGATATCACCTATCTCATCAATTACATCTTTTTTGATGGTAGCGCGCCCAGGGATTTTCTCAAGGGTGATTACGACGGTGACGACATGGCCACGATCTCAGACGCCGTCTTTCTAATGAACTATCTGTTTATGCTGATGAACCAGTAGTCAGCGGATTTAATTAGGACAAGGCAGTTGCTAAAGGGTGGGCACTTGCAGTTTCCGGAGAGATGTCTGCTACGCAGTTGCTTCCTCGGTTTCGACTTCCTTGAGCGACAGGTGCTCTTTCTTCAAATGATATAGACCGGCAAGAGTAATCGTCAGGTACTGCACGGCCCACATGACGATGCTGCAAGCTCCCGCCAGACTGGCCTGAACATTGTACAGGCTGAGGCTCAGCACGGTCAGGTATTGATAGGGCCCAATGAACCCCGGGGCGTTGGGAAGCATGATTCCAATCGAAACGACAGCAAGCACTACAAAAGAGGCGTCAAGTGGTGGGCGAAATCCGAAGGCGAGAAAGATCAGGTAGTTCGATAGTGCCATGACAATCCAGAGTAAAGCTGACTGGGCAGTGATCTTGACGACAGCGCGAAAATCTGAAAGCACATCCAATCCGGACGCAAATTTCGCGAGAATGTCGTTGCCGGCCTCTTGAATTCTAGCTGGAAAGATGCTGAGAATTTTGCTCCCCACGCGCAACGTGGCAGCCGTTCTGACTTTTAGAAGAACCAGAATGACAATCAATGCCAGCGTAAATCCCAGAAAAATCCAGCCGGCAGTTTCAAGGAGCTTCAGGTCGCTTGCCGCCGAGACCGGGAAATTCTTGAAAAGGAGGATTATTACAAAAAGAGCCAGGAGCGTCAGGAGGTCGAACATGCGTTC
>CAYXUL010000001.1:50859-63809 GCA_964468475.1 uncultured Ignavibacteria bacterium
CCCCATCCCTCCTTCGGTGAAGGATATATCGACACATGAGATCGGCGGAAATAATCGAGTTTGGTGTCAGCATCGACAAAACCGGTGAATGTGACCTCATTAGTAAGGCCCATTCGTTTTGCCTGGCTCTTGAGTTGCGGCAGGTAGTCACCGTCGCCGACAATCACGACTCTCGCATTGGGGATGGATTCTTTAACGCGCGGCAGCGCCGCGATGACGTGATCCACAGCTTTGTACTTCTTGATCCGCCCCAGATAAAGAATCGTGGGTTGCTCGAATCGGGCCAAGCCGGGATCGGGAGTGAAGGCTGTATGATCGATTCCGCATTCTGCCACATCGATAACGTCAGCATTGATCCCGCGCGTGATCAGGTCGCCGCGAGTTGACTGGCTGGCGGCAAGAAAGCGTGCGCGGCTGTAAATATGAGGGATCGGCTGCTCCGCAAGATAGACATAGGTGGCAATCAGCGGATTGACTTCCTGGTAGATCGTCTTGCCGAAGAGATGCGGGATTATTGCCAGGAATGGATAATTGAAGAACATCGGCAGATAGAAGGGAATCTTGTTGATGTCCTCGACGATCAGGTCGTACGGTTTCTCATCGAGTAAATGCTTGATAAAGATCGGTGCGCGAAAATTGAAGGTGTACCTGCCTCCGGATCGGCGAACCTCGTAGCCGTTGATAACTTCGCGGTCCTTCGCCCCCGGGTAGGAGCAGCAGGCAAGAGTCACCTCGTGGCCCCATTCAACCACGCGCTGGAGAATCTCTTCGATTTGTACTTCCGCGCCTCCGGCGAGCGGGTGCGTCAAGTCCTGCCAATTGACCGCAAGGATTCTCAAGGGCGAATGATCCGGTGGTTAAGAACCTTAGTTGGAGTCACCGGGCAGATCCATTTGCCTGAGCTTAACGGAACCGGAAGTGGTATCAGTACCACGCAAGCTCCCTAATTCTCCATAAGCAGCAATCGCATCCGAGTCGCCCGGATTGTTCTGAATCCAGTTTTTCAGTACGACCTCGATAGAGTCGAAGGCGCTATCCTGATACAGGTAGCTGAGCATCTGCCGGAAGGCATCCTCGTAATGCGGGGCCTTATCCAACTGTTCAGTCAGGATTTTATAGGCGCGGTCTTTCTTCCCCTTGCGCCGATAGTCTGCCGCCAGCGTTAGCCACAGGTCACCCTTGTTTATTGTCTCCGGCGCGCTGTCCAGTACGTGCTCGACTTCTTCCGTCGAATCGAGATCAGCATAGATTTGCATAAGCAAAGCGTAATTGCGCCATTCTGTTGGTACGACCTGGATCGACTTCTTGGTCATAGCAATGGCGCGCTGCGTATCTCCTTTACGACGAAGGACATCGGCGGTGTAGATGAAACCGGCGGCATAATTCTGAGTCAGGCGCGCAGCATTCTCATCTTTGTAAACTGCCGGGTCTGCCACGCCGCGATACTTGAACTTATCCATATACAGGTTATAGGTCTTGTCGAGATCAATCATCTCATTGCCTGAGTCTTGCTTCAAACGCATCATCATGCCTGACATTTCCAGGTGGTCCTCGAGGGATTTACCACGATAGCGACGATTATCTTCTGATACGGTCACGGCAAACTCTATCGGGACTTTCCAGTTATCGGTCTCGATGATGTTGTCGATCATCTGGTCCTGAATACGCCAGACGCTGCCATCGGGCAGGCGTTGATGTCGCAGATTCTCGATCTGCGCATCGGTGAGGCTGATGGGCACGCCCATTTCATTTTTCAACTGCTTGATATACCAGTCGGTGTTCAAGAGAGAGAGATTGGCGATACGCACATCCTTGCGAACGCCATACACTTCCTGCAAGGCCCAGACCGGGAAGGTATCATTATCACCATTGGTGAAGACAACTGCGTTGGAATCCGCCGAAACCAGAAGGTTATAGGCGTAATCCCAGGGTATGAAGTTTTTAGATCGATCAGATTTGTAGTAGTTGGCTTTTAGCGCCAAAACCGGCAGCAGCAGAAGTACGAGCAGGCCGTAAATCAGCGTCTTGGAGCCACCACCCTTCTGAAGGAACTGATAAAGCATATCCCATATTGCCATCACCCCCAATCCAATAGCCAAACCGAAGAGGATAAACCCCGGTTGGAAAAAGTAATCTCGATCGCGCACCTCCAGGTGCGCGTCATCGTTAGGCAACTTTCCGGCCATCGTTCCGTCGGCGAAGTTCATGTAGAGCACGAGGCCGACGGTCGCAGCCATTATCATCAGGAAGAACGGCACCCCCTTCTGCCATTTGCGATAGCTTGTCTCCAGAATTCCGAGTAGTCCCAGCGGGAACAGAGTCACGATAAACGCCAGCCCGCTGACGCCATACTGATCTTCGAAGAAACCCCAGAAGCCCATGCGCGGATGACGGCCGAATTGGTTGGCCAACGTACCGCGCCGGGTGAACATGCGCTCGATCATAGATTGCTGGCCGTATTGCCGGCGCTCCAGAAAATCATCAAGTTTATCAAAGGTAGTGGGGGCGTTTTCGTTGATAGCGGGATGTTCCGCGGCACGAATCGGGACGTAGAATTGCGTCGAAAAAGCCAGCACCGAGGCTAGCATGATGAAGAAAGGCACAACCAACATAGCGCGTTTCGGGGAGATGAAGTAGATGAGGATCAAGATGCCAGTCCAGATACAGGTAGCGATAAAGAAATGCCACAGCGATAAGATCGGTATCAGCAACACCACGCAGGAAATCCAAAAGAACGGGTTCCGACGCAGCTTGGCATCAAGCAGGATCATCATCAGCATGATCATCGGCATGATCAGATAGACCGTCAGGTGAACGGCAATCGACAGCACGGCGATGAAAAATATCAGGATCAGGTATTTGCGTCCTTCGGGGCGGTCGCGTCGCTCAGCCCAGCGCAGGGAGAGCCAAATCAGCAGCGTGATCAGGAGCATCGAGAGACCGTAAACTTCCGCCTCGACTGCTGAATTCCAGTTAGTCAAAGAGAAAGCCATCAGCAGCGCGCCAATTACGCCTGCTGTATACATGCCGACTCGGCGTGGCATATCGGCGTCTCCGTGGAACCAGTCGCGTATCAGGCGCACGACGATGAAGTATCCGAACATCGCCGCCAGAGCGCTGCTGAAAGTAGAGACCAGGTTTATGCGGAAACCAATATCCGTGGCTACCGGAAGAAGGCTGAAGAGCCGTCCCAGCAAAACAAAAAGCGGGCTGCCGGGAGGATGGGGAATGCCCAGAATATACGAGCAGGCAACGAACTCACCGCAATCCCAGAAAGAGAAAGTTCGCTGAACCGTGAGCAGATAGACTATTGTTGCGACAGCCAGGACCGCGAGCCCGACCCACAGGTTGGCTTTATCGTAGGGTTTGTCTAGACGGTCGCTCTTTAGAAATTCTTTATCGATCAAGCACTATCCTCCTCGGACATCTGAACTCAATGTTTTCCTTGGAGATATACCAACAACTGCCTGCCCGCGATTAAATAAATCGCGATTAATTGTGATATGCGGCTAACAAATGTGGCGGGGAATATAAACAGAGCCCGCCGGAAATCCAAACCAAAATCGGAAAGGCAGCCGGCCGGCCCTAGTTGAGCTTTTCGCTCTTCTGCAGCTTCTTGTTCAAAGCATCCAGCACGCCGTTCACAAATCCCGAGGACTCTTCAGCCGAGTATTTCTTCGCCAGTTCAACTGCTTCGTTGATCGCCACCTTGGAGGGGACATCGGGGAAATAGAGCAGTTCGCATATTCCGAGACGGAGGATATTCTTGTCCACCACGGCAAGGCGCTCGATCTTCCAGTTTATGGTGTGCTCGATAATATGCTTGTCGAGTTCATCGAGGTTGCCCACCGTGCGCCGCAGCAGTACTTCAGAAAACTCAGCCGATTCAGGTTTAAGACCGGCATCGGGGATTAATGAACGGCAAATCGAATCGATAGATTCTCCGGTTGATTCAAAGGCATAGAGGCATTTGAGAGCTAATTCGCGCGCCCGTGATCTTTGTCCCATAGTAGTTCGCGCGTTCCTAGCTTACAGAGCCGTAAAGGTTGATCATTTCGATAGCCGACAGCGCGGCATCCCAGCCTTTGTTGCCTGCCTTGGTGCCGGCGCGCTCCAGGCCCTGCTCGAGAGTGTCGACGGTGATAACACCGTAAATGACCGGTTTTCCCGTGCGCAAAGCTATAGCTGCAATACCTTTGGTCACCTCCGCGGAGATATACTCGAAGTGTGGGGTATTACCTCGCACCACCGCTCCGAGGCAGATGATCGCGTCGTAAGCACTGCGGTCGGCAAGGCGAGAGGCGAGATATGGCAGTTCGAAAGCGCCCGGTACCCAGTACTCATCTATGTCTTCCATACCGGCGCCGTGACGTGTGAGGCAGTCATAGGCGCCTGCAAGCAGGCGTTCGGTAAGCAAGGAATTGAACCGTGAAATGCAAACTGCGAATTTTCTGTTCTTGGCTTCCAGGGAGCCGACATACTTCTTTCCCATCGTGTACCCCTATCTCAGCGTGCCAAGCAGATGACCCAGCTTGTCACGTTTGGTTTCCAGATACTTGACATTATACTTCGTCGGCGCGACCGTCGACGAAACTCTTTCGGTGACCTTGAGGCCGTAGCCCTCCAGCCCGATTATTTTGCGAGGGTTGTTGGTGATCAGGCGGATTGAACTTAGCCCCAAATCAACCAGGATTTGTGCACCGATGCCATAGTCGCGGAGGTCATCCTTGAATCCCAGTTCATGGTTGGCTTCGACCGTATCGCGTCCCTGGTCCTGAAGCGCATAGGCACGGATCTTGTTCGCAAGCCCGATGCCCCTGCCCTCCTGGCGCATGTAGAGAATCACACCTCTGCCGGCCTCTTCGATCATCTCCATTGCGGCATGCAACTGGTCACCACAGTCGCAGCGGCTGGAACCGAAGACATCGCCCGTGAGGCACTGCGAATGCACCCTGACTAGAACGTCAGCCTCACCTTTAACATCGCCTTTGACCAGCGCCAGATGATGGTGCTCATCGATCTCCGATTTGTATAGATGCAGGCGAAAGTCGCCGTGTGCGGTCGGGAAATCGACTTCCGTGATTTCGTGCACCAGTTTTTCGCGCATTTGCCTGAAGGCGATGAGAGCTTTAATCGTGATCAGCTTGATGCCGAACTTATCGGCGATCTCTCGAAGTTCGTTGACGCGCGCCATCGAGCCATCGGCAGACATGATCTCACAAAGAACGCCGCCGTGATTGAGGCCTGCCAGCCTGGCTAGGTCAACTGCAGCTTCACTGTGGCCGGCTCGTGAAAGAACACCGCCCGGCATAGCCTCGATCGGGAAGATGTGCCCCGGGCGGGCGAAATCTGACGGCTGCGAAGATTCATCCATGACCTGCCTGATTGTCTCGCAACGATCAGCGGCGGAGATACCGGTTGTGGTGCCACGCATAGCGTCAATGCTGACCGTGAATCGTGTTCCTAACTTGGCTGAATTGTTGGTGGCCATCGGCGACAGGTCAAGGCGTTCGAGAATCGGACGCGCCAGTGACAGACACACCAACCCGCGACCTTCTTTTGCCAGAAAATTAATAGCCTCGGGAGTGACCTTATCGGCGGCAAGAATGAAGTCTCCTTCGTTCTCGCGATCTTCGTCATCAACGACGATCACGATCTTACCCTCGGCGATCTCCTTAATCGCATCCTCGACCTTATCGAACAGCTGATCTGTCCTGCTGCGTAACCTGATTTGACTCATTTGTCAACACTCCTCAGTAGAGAGCGTATGGCATACATTATTCATTAGTAGCCATACTCCCGTAACTTCTCTATGGTAATCGTCTCTCGTGAGAGACTTTGTTGTTTTGCGATATACTTGCCGATCAAATCGAATTCAAGGTTCACTTCGTGCCCCGCTCTAACTGCACCCAGAGTTGTGTGTGTGAATGTGTGCGGGATTATGCTCACAGCAAAGTGGTCGCGATGGACGGCTACGGCTGTCAGGCTGATACCGTCGACGGCGATGGAGCCCTTCTCCACGAGGTATTGCTTAAATTCCGACGGGTAGCTGAATTGAATCAACCAACTTCCCTGTTTATCAGTGACGGAAAGACAGCGGCCGATAGCGTCGACATGCCCCTGCAGGAAGTGGCCGCCCATACGGTCAGTCGGCAGGAGTGCCAGTTCGAGGTTGACACTAACGCCGCGTTGAAGTTTCCCCAGGGTAGTACGCGACAAAGTTTCCGCGACCGCAGTGGCAGTGAAGCTGCTGCCGGTCGGCGATACTCTCTCGGAGGTGAGACAAACGCCGTTAATAGCAACCGAATCACCGACATCGATCTCAGCGACCAGTTCGGGAGCCGAGATAGTCAGTTCGGTGTTAACGGCTCTTCGGACGATCGACTCGACTCTTCCCTGTGACTGAATTATGCCCGTGAACATCAGCGTACGACCTCCGTTTCAATCCAAACGTCGCCGCCCAGTTCATAAGTGTCATTTACTTTGTATTGCAGTGATTCAGAAATCGCGCGATCCAGCTCGGAGTTGAACGCTGAGAGCCCTTTCCCTAACAGCTTTGGCGCGATGACAAAGATTATCTCATCAGCCAAACCTGCTTCGATAAACTGCGTGAAGAGGCTGGCGCCGCCCTCTACCAACACTCGCCCCAAATGTTGGCTGGCACAGAGGCGCAACAATTTCTCCAGGTTCACTTTCCCGCCGTCTGACGCAACCGTCCAGCGATCCGTTCTGACGGGACCGCCATTGGCTGCAGTCACGCTGTCCTGCTCACCCGCGCTGACTGCTACTGTATTGTGATCTTCGTTGTGCACTATCAGACCGAGGTGCTCAGGAACCGAATCTGTCGAGGAGCCGACAACAATGCGTTTGGGGTTGTGATCGCTGAATCCGTGAGTTGTCAGGGCTGGATCATCATTGCGGGCGGTGCCGGCGCCGATGATTACGGCATCGACTTGACTGCGAATTCTGTGCACACGCTCGCGGGATTCCTCCGCAGTAATCCACTTTGAGTTTCCGCTCGTGTCCGCAATCTTGCCGTCAAGTGTCTGCGCGATTTTGAGCGTGACGTAGGGCAAGCCGGTGCTGGTGTATTTCAAGTAGGCCCTGTTGAGTTGCTCAGCCTGCTGCCGCTCGATATCAGTTTCGACCTCGATACCACTATCCCTGAGAATCCGCAGTCCTTCCCCATTGACCAGCGGGTTGGGATCGGGCATGGCGGTGATGACCCGTTTTAGTCCTGATACTTTGAGCGCGTCCACGCACGGCGGAGTCTTGCCGTGATGTGTGCAGGGCTCAAGAGTAACATAGAGATCAGCCCCGTCAATAGGTTCGCCAGCATTCTTAATAGCGTCGATTTCAGCATGGTCCCCACCGAAGCGACGGTGGTAGCCCTCCCCTATTATTCTGCCGTCGCGCACCAGGACTGCGCCTACGAGCGGATTGGTACCGGTTCTGCCCGTACCCTTGGTGGCAAGCTCAAGAGCTCGTTGCATGTAAGCTCGATCAACCATAAAAAAATCCCCGAAGCAATCTTCGGGGCTGTGTAAACGGCTAATCGCATAGCATCGGTAAACTTCCTCAATTCACTGATGCTATGTACAAAGCACTTGATCTCCATTAGACCAATTGTGCTTCTTGCCAACCTTCTTCCATCCGGACTTTAACCGTCGGCATCGGAGTTACACCGATTCTGCCGGTAATCTATGTGCTTTCAGTTACCGGCTCGCGGGCTTTCACCGCCGATCGAGGAATTTCACCTCACCCCGAAGGCTTCTCGTGTAAAGCTACTTGTTATACGATTGAAGTCAAGAATATTTGTGGAGATTCTCAGCTATCAACTCCGTGAAGAACGTTGCCGCTCGCGCCTCGGTTTTCCTTGTCATTTAACGAGTTAGCTTGTATCAATTAGATCAACTTCTCAGAAGGGAGCGAAACCGTGGCAAGAATTTGGTCGTGGGCAAATCGCGTGACGCTGGCACGCATAGGGCTGTTGTTCTTCCTCGTGGCATTGGTTTATGATCACAATTTATGGTCCAGATTCTGGGCAGCGATTATCGCAGTAGTAGTTATCATCGGCGACTGGCTCGACGGGTTCCTGGCACGGAAGCTGCATGAATCTTCAAAGCTGGGGAGCATACTTGACATCGCGGGCGACAGAATCATCGAGACGATTTTATGGATAGTGTTGGCTGATCTTGACCTGGTGCCACTATGGATTCCGATCGTGGTGATTTCTCGCTCGATCCTTACTGACAGCATCAGAAATTACTTGATGAGATATGGCTACACTGCCTTTGGCGAGAGCACGATGATGCGAAGCAAACTGGGGAAATTTCTGACCGGTTCACCTGTGATGCGCACCGGCTATGCTGTCTTGAAGGCGATGACCTTCAGCTGGCTGCTGCTGATTTCGGCGATGGATCGTCTCTGGAATGAGATACCCTTCCTCACGGAGAAATTCTTGTCGGCAGCTTATCTGGCGGGATACATAGCGGCAATGGTAACAGCGGTGGTGTCGCTGGCACGCGGTATCCCTGCTATCATCGAAGGAACTCAAATGATCGTGTCACTCGATGCCAAGCAGACTCAAGCTAATACTCGTTGACATCGACGGCACCTTGCTGCCGGGTGGCATGGAGAGTGTTTTCTTTCGGTATCTGCGGCTTCAAGGACAAGTTAGTTGGATGAAGGTCGTGATGAATGCGCTGGCCATCCTGGTGAAATTGAGGTGGCCCCGGTGGCATAAGCTGAAGGTGGCCTACTTGCGCGGACTCAAGCCTCAGGATGTACTGAGGTGGGCTGAAGAATGTTTCAATAGTGAGATTTCACCGAAGATTTATAAGCCGATGCGTAGTGCTCTGGCTGAACTAAAGGACAGTGGCCTGGAAATCGTCTTGTTGTCAGGAACCGTTGATTTTCTTGCGGGGCTGGTGGGAAGGCAATCTGGCGTTCACGAGTATGTCGCTTCAGTGCCGGTGATAAAGAATGGCACCTACACAGGAGAATTAGAAGAAGGGCATCCTTATGGCCAGCGCAAGGTCTTATTCGCTGAAAGGGTATTAACCAAACACGGCTGTGAGTGGGCTGACACAGGCGCGCTCGCCGACAACTACGCAGACAGGTTTCTGCTTCAGAAAGTTGCAGCGGCAGTGGTTATAAAACCGGAGGCAAAGCTGCGAAGCCTTGCCAAAACGAAAAGGTGGGGAATATTAGATTATCCTGAGGACCAGATTTCAACGAACGAAGCGATTAGAGGCGCCTTCTCAGGTGGCCAATGAGCTTCTCTTAGCAGCAGCCACCCTGCTCGTCAGGATTGCGCTTGATGGCGATCGAGAATCCGGTGACTCCAAAACGATCAGTGCCGTAATCGATGTAGATATCGCCGCGCTGCGCGATGTGGCCCAGCAAGCCGGATTCGATAAAGGCTTCTATTCCGTTCGAGTCGAGCTTTTCCAGTCCTGACGTTGACTCTTCCAGAGCCATCCCCATCTGGGGTCCGCTTCAGCCCGCGCCCTGCAAATAGAGCACCAGGCTTTTGCCGGTTGCCCGGGGAGATTCGAGCACACTCTTCAGACTGTCTCTGGCTTCATCTGATACAACCAACACGATTCATTACCTCCAACCAATTAGATCGGTCGAGCGATAAATCGATTCAAATTCTTTTCGGCCCACTCACAAAATAATGGAGTATTATATCAGAGTAAAGCTAAATCCGACGCCAAGTATCTCCTTGAGTTGCAGTCGCTTATCAAGCTCCTTGTCATATATCAGTTGAATGTAAGTGCTAACCGCCACGACCTTCGTCAAATTGAAGAGAAATGAATTCTTGAAATTGACGTCGACCGCTTTCCAGTAGTTTTCCTGAGGCGTACCCTTGAGTTTATTTGACCCCGAGAAAAAGAACGCCTTGAAGACGGTTAGCTTACCGATGTAGCTGATGTTTTTGCCGAATGTTAAGGTCGCATCCGTTACCCACTCGGCACCTCCATCCCACGTCGTGGTATCGACCGTGGTTGCGGCGCTGGTGTCGGTGATTACTGAGCGGATCATTTGCCGCAGGGCAAAACCGACTCGCGAGTTAATTTCATTTTTCTCGCGCTTGTATAACAGGCGAGTACCACCCGCAGAGTATGTGATTAAAATCGGGTTGAAGTAGCGTTTGATCGACGGATAGGAGGCGTCCCAAAACTGTGTTTCCAGCCGAGCGGCTACGTACGGGTCAACAGGCCAGTTTAACGTGAACTTGCCGATGTTTTCCCAGTCGATTTCGTCAGTGGCTTTCTGGGGCTTACTCCACTCTTTGGTGTCAGCGTCCTGGGTGAGTGTCTGGCCGAACGACGCCTTTAGCGTAGACTTAAATTCGAACCACTCATTGAAGCGCCGTTGCGCTGACCCGTAGAGCTGGCTCACCCAGGTGAAAGATCCCGCAGAGCCACCCTCCCACGAATCGGAATAGGCTGTTTGTGCAGCGTTAATTTCGAGCTTGAGATTCGTTTCCCACACGCCGATCGCGAGAGAATCATCAGCATCGGCTCCGTACGCCGGTAATGCGACCAGTGTTGCAAGAAGAATTGCCAGAATCAAGAAAATGAACTTGTTCATAGATTACCCCTCCGGGAAATTAGTGCATAGATTTCTTGTGATTATGATGTTTGACATTGGCGTTATCAAACTCAAGATATGGTGCGAAGAAGTGTTTGAAGATCAACTCAGCTCTTTATGAAGTTTCTCGATTGACTTCGATTCGCCGAGCAGCACCAGTATCTCGTCCGGCTGGAATTGACGGTCGCCGCGCGGCAGCAGAGTAGTCCTCGCCGGGAGCGTCTGGCGGATAAGAACCACGAGCACATTGTGCCGTTTGCGCAGATCAAGCTCTCCCAGGGTCTTGCCGACGAATCTATCCGGCACGGCGATTTCGGTGATTTGCAGGTCCTCCCCCAGGGTCATTTGCTCGATGACATTAGGATGCTGCAGCTGAGTCGAAACGCGCATGGCCGTGTCTTTCTCAGGGAAGATCACCTGGTCAGCGCCGATCATTTCGACAATGCGCCCCTGGTCCTCGCTGATCGCTTTGACGATTATGCGCGGAACCTCCATGTCACGCAGATACAGTGTAGCAAGAATCGATACATCGATACTGGTGCCGAGGCTGACCACTACCACGTCACAGTGGTTGAGTTCCAGCTCCTCAAGCGTCTTGCGGTCGGAGGCGTCCCCTACCACTGCGCGCGCGACATAGTCCTTAATGTCGTCGATGCGTTCTTCATCATTGTCGACGACTATCACGTCGTTTCCGCCCTTGGCTAGTTCCAGTGCCAAGTAGTAGCCGAAACTACTCAGGCCGATTATGCCAAATGTCTTCACGGCGTTTCTTTTCCTCCGGATACAATCATTCGGGAGCAAACATAATAGTTTTCTTAACCAATTACCACTCTACCTTCAGGGTGCGTAAGTTTTGAACGCGATTTCTTCCGAGCCACTGCCAGCGCCAGAGTGAGCGGCCCTACCCTGCCGATGAACATCAACGCGATCAGAATCAGCTTGCTTAAAGGAGACAGTTCGGGGGTAATCCCCGTTGAGAGACCGACGGTACCGAATGCGGAGACAGCTTCAAAGAGCAACTCCAGGAATCGCCCCTGCGTCGCCAGCCGCGACAGGCCGGCGGTTTCAGAAATCTGTAACAGCAAAGCTCCACCGACAACAACCAGGCTGGCAAGGATTACGAAAGTGACGGCCTCGGTTTGCACGAAGGTGCTGACGCGGCGCTTGAAGAAGACGACATGCAGTCCTTTGGTGAGACGGGCGCGCACGATTCCCATTAACACTGCAAAGGTAGAGACCTTGATGCCGCCGCCACATGATCCCGGGGAGGCGCCAATGAACATAAGAATCATAATAACGAAGAGCGTGGCGCCGGACATCAAGCCGGTATTGATGGTGTTAAACCCGGCAGTGCGCGCGGTCACCGATTGAAACAGCGACGACAGAATTCTTCCTGATAACGACATTCCCTTATCGAGGTTTTGATATTCAAGAACTCCAATTACCAGTGCGCCGGCAAAGATGAGGATCAGGCTGGTAGTGACCACGAGCTTGGTGTGAAGCGAGAAACGAAACGGCGCCGTGGTGACGAAGGTGCGTCGCTTGCGCAAGCGGAGGCGTTCGAGCAACATGACGATTCGCGACTTGATAAATTGGAATAATTCCAGAAAGGCAATGAAGCCGATGCCGCCGAGGAAAATCAGCAGCATGCCGGTGAGATTCACTACCGGGTTGTCGTAGTATCGCGAGAAGCTGTCGGGAAAAAGCGAGAATCCGGCGTTGCAGAAGGCACTGACTGAATGAAAGATTGCGCTGAAGACCGCCTCCTGGCCGGACATCGTCGTGGCAAACTCGGGATAGAAAAAGAGAGCGCCGATGGCTTCGATGATGATGCTGATAACCAGCACCGTCCAGAGCAAACCGCGTGCGGAGGTGCCGGCCGTTTTGCCAAAGGAACTGCTGAGCAGCTCTGAGTCGCGCACACTTAGGCTGCGGCCAAAGATATAAAGCAGGAAGGTCGAGAAGGTCATGATGCCGATGCCGCCGAGCTGAATCGCGATCAGGATGAAGATTTGCCCGGCGCGGCTGAAGCCGGTGGCAGTGTCGATAACCGAGAGACCGGTGACGCAGGTGGCGGAGGTTGCGGTGAAGAGGGCATCGACAAATCCCACGCCGTGTTTGCCGGCGGAAAGCGGCAGCATGAGCATCAGCGTGGTCAGCAGGATCATCCCGGCGAAACTGCCCACCAGCAATTTCTCCGGTGTCCAGAAGCGCGAATAGAATGCCTGCTGTAACAGCCTTGCTTTATCGGTGGTCAAGAGTCCCTCACGAATTAGCTTAAGTCACTGCGTCCATCGATTGGATAAGATGTACGATTGTGGTGCGATGGGAAAGAGGGAAATTGGGGG
>CAYXUL010000001.1:63909-76857 GCA_964468475.1 uncultured Ignavibacteria bacterium
TGTAGGGAGATCAGTTGAGTCAGGTCTTGGCCGATTGAGCCTTTGCGAAATCGGGTGTGACCTGACTCCGAAGATGAAATCTCATACACACCCCGTCTCGCGCCCCGATCAAGATCGGGACGAGATCCACCCCTCTCGAGAGGGGATTTTCCCTGACGCCGCTGTCTGAGAATCTGATGTCGTGACGGAACGCGGAGCACGAGAAAGTACTCCTCGCACAGAACGAAAGCGAGATCATATTCGGATTGTACAGGAAGAACTCTGAACGTGTCATGCCGACGGAAGTCGGCATCCAGTTTGAAATGTTGTGGATCGAAAGCTTTCATACTGGATGCCGGCTTTCGCCGGAGTGACTCGCTTCCAGTGCGGTTCAAAGATCGCTATAGATCAACGTCTGTGGATTCCCGCCTTCGCGGGAATGACGATTCCCTTGCTTTGGTGTAGGGGCACACCGTGTGTGCCCTTGTTTTCGCGACAAGGGAATTCTAGCGAGGGCATGCGCAGCATGCCCCTACGACATGAGACGATGTTGATCTGAAGCTTGCCCTACCCCGCAAACCCCTTCACGAACTTGCCGTCTTTGTAGATCAGTTCGTCATCGCCGTAGATTTCGCCGCCGTTGCGGAGTTCGCAAACCATGTCCCAGTGGAGGGCCGACTTGTTGGTGCCGCCGGTTTCGTAGATGGCGTTGCCACAGGCGAGGTGGCAGGTGCCGCCGATTTTTTCATCGAACAGGGTGTTCTTGGAATAGGTCTGCACATGATAGTTGGTGCCGATGGCAAACTCCCCTACCCGGCTGGCGCCTTCATCCATCGCGAGCATCTCCTTGAGGAAGTCGTGATTCTTGTCGGCTTCACTCTTGACTACCACACCATCCTTGAAAGTAAGCCTGACATTTTCCACTTCCCTGCCCTGATACACCGCGGGATAGCTGTAGGTGATGATGCCGTTGGTTGAGCCTTCAAGCGGCGTGGTGAAGACTTCACCATCCGGAAAATTCTGCTTACCGTCGCAGTTGATCCACTTGCGGCCACCGACTTCCATCTTCAGATCGGTTTCTCCACTCTTGACACGAATCGTCTTGAGCTTCATCAGCGCGTCACAGACCTTCTGCTGCTCAGCAGAAATAGCTTTCCACTTGGAAATCGGGTCGTCGGTGTCGCAGTAACCTGCCCCATAAACGAAGTTCTCGAAATCGTCGAGCGACTTCTCAGCCTCCTGAGCAAGAGCATTCGTCGGGAAGAGCGTCCCGCACCAGCGCAGGTCACCGTCGGCGGTTCGCTTGAAATAGATTTCCGACATCGGTTTGCGGGCAGCCTGAGCTTTCGCCTGGCGTTTGGGGTCGATACCGGTGAAGTTCTTCGTGTTCTCCGAAGACCAGATGTGAAGCAGGCAATCGATGGTTTTGACATCATACATCTGCAGCGGGTTGAGGTACTCAAGTTGTTCATCGCTGCCGTGCTTGAGGAGAAGTTCGGAGATGTCTTCCTGCATAATCTCGACGTACGGGTGGGCGCCGTTTTCCAAAGCCTTCAGATAGGCAGCCTTTATGAGCGGCATCGCCAAGTGGCTACCGCGAATTTTAAAGAGGTCACCCTTCTTCACACCAATGGAGTAATTCACCATTATATCAGCGAGACGTTCAATGCGAGGATCCATGATTTGCCTTTCGTGAGGCTTGTATCAGCCTAGTTTGTATGGGACCTGTTCAAGGTCGAGCAGTTGTTTCTTTGTCTTAAGCCCACCACCGAAGCCGCCCAGTGAACCATCCGATTTCAGCACCCGGTGGCAAGGTATTACAATGGGCAGTGGATTTTTGGCGCAGGCGCTTCCGGCCGCGCGATAGGCTGTGGGTGATCCCGCCATTTCAGCAAGTTCCTTGTAGCTGATCGCTTGCCCGTAATCGACGGTAGCCAGCGCCTCCAGGGCACGGGCCTGAAAACCATTGGCTTTAATACGAACCGGGAAAGAGAAAGTTGTCCGGCGACGCTGGAAGTACTGCTTTAATTCGCGAGCAGCCTGCCGGTAAGCGGACTTGCGTTCCGTCAACTTTCCCGAATACTGCTTTGGCAGGCTGGTATCTGGAAAGGCGATGTACTCTATGACTTCCCCGTCGCCGATCAGTGTGATAGTTCCGATCGTCGTGTCAAGCTTGCGACAGATAAGCTTTCTCATGCCGGTTTTCTCCTCCCATATTTAGGGATTCAAGAAAGTAAAATGCCGCACAATTCGCAAGCAGGAGTGGCCGGGGCGCGCCCTAACAGGGCATTTTCTGTATCTTTCTTGCACATAATTTCTGCTGCTCCGTTATTCTTGTGTAAGTCATTTTAAGAGTGTAGCTTAATTCGATCGATAACGTCGCCGGATCGCCTCGTTTGGCTGCAAGCGTGATTGGCCGCCGCCGATAGTCTGGATAACTTATTGATCCGCAACCGTTTTTATTATGTGTCGGTGACGAAATTCGCGAACTGGGAAACTAACTCGCTCGTATAAGCGTTGTAGTGATAAGAAGATAGCGGCCACAGCGGTCGAAATGGACAACGGCTCCTGCGCTTGACAAAATCGACTCTTGCCGTAGATTATAATCGAACAACAGCCTGGAGGACTACATTATGCAATTCAAATCCCGCCTGAAAATATATGTACTCATGCTCTCGATTGTAGCCATGAGTATGGTGTGGATTGTTGGCTCCGGTGACGCGGCGCAGGACGCCCTGCAGACCAGGGTCTACGGCAATAACCTGTACGCACAAACGGATGATGGTGGCTTGCAGCAGCCGGAAACGTCGCGCAAGCATTCGATAGCGTACTACACCAAGATGATGGCAGACATCGCTTACAAGATACATTCCCGCTACATGGAAGATATCGATCCGGAAAGCTTGATTGAGGCCGGTGTTGAAGGCATGCTCTCCAATCTCGATCCCTACTCGGTCGTTCTGAAGCCACGGGCTTACGAAGGACTGATGGAAAACACCCACGGCAAGTACGAGGGTGTGGGGATGCAGATCGACCTTCGTGATAACCGCATAACAATCATTTCGCCGATCGAGGGAACTCCGGCGGCCAGGCTGGGATTGCGCGCCGGTGATCAGATCATGAAGATCGATTCGGTGTCGACCGACGGCATGCGGACCGATGAAGCGGCCAATTTGATGCGCGGACCCGCGGGCACCAAAGTAAACCTCACTATTCGAAGACCGGGTGTCGACTACGATATGGATTATGATGTGGAGCGCGCCGTAATTGAATTGAAGTCGGTACGCTTCTATGGAAAGGTTACCAACGATATCGGCTACGTCCGCCTCGACAAGTTCGCCGAGACATCAACAGATGAACTACGCGCAGCGATAACCGATATGAAAGACAACATGGGTGTCAAGAAACTGATACTCGATTTGCGTTCGAACGGCGGCGGTCTGCTTGACCAGGCGATCAGCATTGCCAACCTCTTCCTGCCCAAGGATAGGCTGGTGGTTTCTACCCGAGGTAAATATCCGACATCGCAGCGCAAGTACAACTCGAACAACGAACCGCTCTTCCCTGACGGCGACCTTGTCGTACTGGTTAACGGCGGTACGGCTTCGGCGTCGGAGATCGTTTCCGGCGCGATCCAGGATTGGGATCGCGGTATCATTGTCGGCAACACCACTTTCGGCAAGGGTCTCGTGCAGCAGATTTTCGGCGGCGGCGACGGTGAAATGGCACTAAAGCTGACAACTGCGAAATACTACACGCCTTCAGGACGTTGCATCCAGCGGCCGGATCGTGCCCACAAGGGCTGGCAGCAGGAACTAATCGCGGGCGAAGCCGATAGCACGCTGAATGAGAAGGGTGATGAAATAGAAGACAAGAGTGAAGTGTATCTTACAAATGCCGGGCGCAAGGTTTACGGTGGTGGTGGGATCATTCCTGATGTTGAAGTTCAGGAAGAGACCTGGCAACCGATCGAGTACAATCTGGTGCGCAAGAATATGTTCTTCGAGTTTGCAATCGAGTACACGACCGAACATCCGAACATTCCCGAGGACTTTAAGGTCACTGACGATATGGTCAATGAATTCCACAAATTCATCCAGAAGCAGGGATTCGATTACAAGACCGCTCTTGAAGTTGATCTCGACAAATTCGAAAAGACAGCAGAGGATGCCAAGAAGGAACAGCTGTTCGCTTCTGAAGTTACAAAGCTGCATGACTTGATCGACCAGGAGAAAGAGAAGGACTTCAACAAATCCCTCGATTACATTCGTCAGTCGATTCAGCGTGAGATACTGCGCAAAGAGTATGGCGAGCGCGGCATCTACCAGGAGCTGACTCTAAAGCAGGATAAATATGTTCAGAAAGCCGTCGAATTACTGAAGGACCATACCGAATACGGCAACCTGCTTAAGCCAAAAAATGATGATCAAGGATAGCCTTCCTGTCATCTAAAGCTACCGGGGCATACCGATAGCTTCAGTCAGAATTTGTAGTATTGTAGCGGGCGATCAAAAGTCGCCCGCTTTTCTTTTGTCGGCGCGTAACATAAGTCAGAGCAAGCGACGCGTGAACTCAGCGTGCTCTCTGCCGCAATTGCTTGACAGATGAGTTAAAACCGCTACTATTTTTGGCAACGTTTAGAGGAGGAAGCCAAGTGCGTCTGATAAATCCCGTACGACGGAGCCGAGCCTTAAAGCTTTCAGCGCTAATTCTCATTTTGCTATTCGGAATCGTCTTCACACTATCCGAGAGTTCCAAAGCTCAGTCAAAGAGCCCTCGCAGCATCGCCTACTATTCCCAGTTGCTCGCCGAGATCGCGCTCAGTGTGCGCGATCAATATGTCGAGGAGATCAACGTCGATGCACTGTTCGAAGCTGCTGTTGAAGGCATGCTGGAGGGGCTGGACCCGTATACTATCGCACTCACCAAGCAGAATATCGGTCTCGTGGAAGAAACCGCGAAAGGCAAGTATGAGGGGATCGGCATTGATATCGATATTCGCAACGGTGCAGTCACGATTATTACGCCGCTTGAGGGCTCCCCTGCTGAGCGTCTCGGATTACGAGCGGGAGATCAAATTGTCGCGATTGACGACACGCCGGTATCGGGCCTGAAACCGCATCAAATTAATCAGATGCTGCGCGGCAAGGCGGGGACCTCCGTCAAGCTCTCTATCCTCCACCCGGGCACGGACACTCCTGAAGACTATGATGTCGAACGCGCAGTGATTGAGGTCCATCCCGTGCCGTACTGGGGGATGGTCAACAATGACGTTGGCTATATTCGTCTTGCCAGCTTCACAGAGCAGACTTCTGATGAATTCGAGCATGCGATTAATGATCTGAAGAACAAGGGCGGAATGAAGTCGCTGATTGTTGATTTGCGCTCAAACGGCGGAGGGCTGTTGGGACAGGCAATCGGCGTAGTGAGCCAATTTCTCCCCAAAGATAAACTGGTGGTATTCACCAAAGGTCGCTCCGCCAAGAGAGTGCGAAAATATTTTTCAAATGGTTCTTCCCTGTTCACCTCAGGGCGTATGGTCGTACTGGTTGACAGTGGTACGGCGTCAGCCGCCGAGATAACTACCGGCGCCCTGCAGGACTGGGACCGCGCCGTTATCATGGGCCAGCAGACCTACGGCAAGGGGCTGGTGCAGAATATATTCCAATGGCCCGAGCATGAGATTGCACTTAAGCTGACGACGTCGAGATACTATATTCCTTCCGGTCGCCTGATACAGAGGTCCATTAGACTGAAAAAGCGTGGTGTCAATCTGGAAGCCGCCAGCCGCGTGATCGAGAATGAGGAGCTTCCGGACACGACAACGATCTACAAGACCGACGACGGCAGAAAAGTAAAAGGCGGGGGCGGCATCTCTCCCGACATAGTGCTGCATGTCGAGGCGCCAAGCGAACTCGTGAGCCAGCTTAACCGTGAAAACCTATTCTTCCGGTTTGCGCTCGAATATAATCAAAAGCACCCTTCAGTCTCCCGAGACATCACCGTCGGTGACAAGATTTTGGACGAGTTCAGGCAGTACATCAAGCAGCAGGGATTCGAATACAAGACGCACCTCGAGTCCGCTCTTGACCGGGTCGAGCAGCTGGCGAAGACGGAGAAGGTGGAGAGCGCGCTCGACAGCAAAATCTCTGACCTGCGCCAGTCGATGGAGAATCTTAGCAAGAGCGCATTCGATAATGCGAAGGATGTAATTGCGCTTGAAATCAAGAAAGAAATTCTCCGCAGCAAGTTCAACCAGGATGCGGTGTACGAAGACGTGATTCTCAAGAACGATAAGGAAGTCAAGGCTGCAGTCGAGCTGCTTTCGGACAAGGGGAAGTATCAGGATTTGTTGAAGCCTTGATTGTCTGATTCGGGATCATGTACAAGAGCATCGCAAAGTACTATGACCTGCTTGGGTGGGACGAATTTCACGACATCGCGCTCAAGCGACTTAAACCTCTCCTGATTCAGGAGAAGGTGCAGTCATACCTCGACCTTGCCTGCGGTACCGGTATGCTGGCCTGCACGGTGGCACGCATGGGCATTGAAGCGGTGGGCATTGATAAGTCAAAAGAGATGCTGGAAATGGCCGAGGAGCGACGTCGGCTGTACCGCCTCGACAACAAACCGAAGTTCCTCAAGCGCGATATGAGTCGGTTCAATCTGAAGCGCGAGTTCGATGCTGTCGGTTGTTTCTTTGATGCCGCTAATCACATCACCGACGTGGACAAGTTTGCAGAGTTCGTTCGCTACGCTTCACTGCACACAAAGCCGGGAGGCTTCTTCATTTTCGACGTTAACACTGTGCGCGGGCTCGACAAGTGGGATGCGGTGCTGTTCAATCAGCGCGGCGAGCACTCGGTGCTGATGCGCGGAGAATACGATACGAAAACGCGTCTTGCCAGAGTGAACATTGAAGGGTATGTTCACCTGGCAAACGGTACGCGGGATAGCTTCAAGGAGACATTCTACGAGCGGGCGTATCCGCACAAGGATATTATGCGGCTTCTGCAGCGAAATGGATTTGCCCGCATTATTGCCATGCCACAGAAGAAGGATAACACTCTTCGCACTGCGGATCGTGTGTTTTACGTAGCATATAAGTCAGAGAGAAACTGATGAATCCAAAGCTGTCCGATGAAGAACTCGCCGAAAGAGCCCGGGGCGTTCAGCAGAATTCTTACTCCCCCTACTCCGAGTTTCGTGTGGGGGCTGCGCTCGAAGGGAAACAAAGCATCTATGTCGGCACCAATGTCGAGAACCGCTCCTATGGACTAACAATCTGCGCAGAGAGAAGTGCCATTGCCTGCGCAGTAAGTAAAGGTGACCGTAATTTCAGCCGCCTGGCCTTAGCCTCCCCCACCGAGGAGTTCATTGTTCCTTGCGGCGCCTGCCTGCAGGTGCTGGCGGAATTCTGCGATGATCTGGTTATCATCCTGACTAACTCAAAAGGCGAGATCGACAGGGTCAACCTTAAGGATCTCTATCCGCGTCGCTTTCAGCATTAGAAAGTGATTTCTCGAGTCAATTCAAATAATTATATATCGCCGTACGCCTTTAGGATGACGTCGCAGACACAGCCCTGCTGCGTAATTTCGTGTTTCACCTGATCCGGGAGCTAAATTGCAGTCTACTGAAATCAACCTCGCTTCATATATCGATGCCGCGATTCTGAGAACGGAGACATCCACGAGAGACGTTGAGAAGGTTTGTCGCGAAGCGATCGAACTCGGATACAAAGCAGTTTTCGTCAATCCCGCTTACACTACGCTCTGTGCCAGGTTAGTGAAAGGCTCTGAAGTCAGAGTTGGCAGCGTTGCCGGCTTCCCGCTGGGGGCAACAACTTCCGAAGTAAAAGCCTACGAAGCGCAGGAGGGAGAAAATGACGGCGCGCACGAGATCGACATGGTGGTCAACGTGGGAGCGATCAAGTCGGGCAAGTGGGATCTGGTAAGCGCAGATATCTCAAAGGTGCGTGAAGCAATCTCGCGAGACACGACACTTAAAGTGATACTTGAATGCAGTTTGTTGACGAACGCGGAGAAATCCCGGGCTGCTCTCATCTGTGCTGACTGCGGCGTCGACTTCGTCAAGACCTCAACAGGTATGTTTGGCCAGGCAACAGTCGAAGATGTTGCCCTGCTGTTTGAGACGGTGGGTTCCAAGGTCGGCGTAAAGGCATCGGGGGGAATACGCACGCTGCCGCAGGCGCTGGCAATGATCGAAGCGGGCGCTTCGCGCATCGGAACCTCCTCGGGTGCAGCGATAATAGCAGAGCTTAAGAAGAACAAGTAATACCCATCAAATGAAGTCGGTCTACGAACTGATAGCGACGAAACGGGATGGCGGCACTTTGTCGCAAAAGGAAATTGCGACACTGGTAGGTGATTTCACCGCCGGCCGGCTACCTGACTATCAGATGTCAGCGTTTCTAATGGCAGCGTTCATCAATGGCCTTAATCCGGATGAAACCACGGCGCTGACCAAGTCGATGCTGGCCTCCGGAAAGACCGTCACAGTTCCACGACTGGATCGACCTTTGATAGACAAGCACTCCACCGGCGGTGTTGGGGACAAGCTCTCGCTGATTCTCTCTCCCCTGCTGGCGGGTATGGGAATTGCCGTCGGGATGTTTTCCGGGCGGGGGTTGGGGCATACCGGCGGTACGCTCGATAAGTTGGAGTCGATTCCGGGGATGAAGGTTTTCCACTCGACGTCGCGCTTTGCCAGTCTGCTCAGAAAGCACCACTTTGCAATAACCGGCCAGACCGAAGACATTGCGCCGGCAGACAAGAAAATTTACGCCCTGCGCGATGCCACCGGCACGGTTGAATCGATACCACTGATCGTTGCGTCCATCATGTCGAAGAAGCTGGCGCTTAAGTCGGATGGAATCGTGTTTGATGTTAAGTGCGGTAACGGAGCGTTTATGAAGAGCCGTAAAGATGCGAGCAAGCTATCTAAAGTGTTACTTGAAGTAGCAAAAGCTAACAAGCTGCCTTCCAAAGCTCTACTAACTGACATGAACCAGCCGACTGGTCGGATGATCGGCAATTTGCTGGAAGTCGTTGAGACGGTGGAGGTCTTGCGCGGAGGCGGCCCCGCCGACACGATTCGACTGACTCAGGAACTCGCCAGCCGAATGTTAGTGGTTGCGGGTTCAGAGTCGAATACTACAACGGCCCGGAAAGAAGCGGCACGTGAGCTTGAAAGCGGCGCTGCCTACGAGCGATTCGCGGCCTACGTGAAAGCTTGCGGTGGTGATGTACGAGCGCTCGAACAGCCTTCGCGACTGCTGCGAAAGACTCATAAGAGCGTTGTGACAAGCCCGGGGAGTGGCTATATTACAGGGTTTGCTACGGCGCGGCTCGGTTACCTGGGAATCATGCTGGGCGCGGGCAGGAAGCGCGTTGACGATAAGATTGATCCAGTGGCCGGTTTCGAACTGCACGCCAAAATCGAAGATAAGATCAGCAAAGGCGACCGACTTGTAACAGTCTACGGAAGCGATCGCAGGGTCGTGCGCAAGGTGTGCGAAGATGTTCTAAAGTGCATCGAAATCGGCAGCTCGAAACCAAAACACAGGAACCCGGTGCTGAGTCGACTTTAGGAGATATGGGGCGCAGGTGAACATGGCCCTGGTTTGACACTATGGCTGAGAAGAAAGAACAGAGACCTTTTATCGGCGTGTTATTCAAGTGCTGCAAGAGATACAGCCGGATATACCTCAATAAGCAAGGGACGGCTTATGTAGGTTGGTGCCCCAAGTGTGCTTCGCAGTTGCGCGTAAAGGTCTCGCCCGATGGATCGACTGAGAGGTTCTTTGAGTCCACGTAATACTTCTGCTTTTCGGATCGAGATGAGAAGACACAGAGCGAAAATCGTCATCGTCCCGTTGGGAGACGTTGACTTCTTTCAGATCAATAAGCTCTCCACCGCCCTGTCGAGCAGGTTTGGGCATAGCGTGGATATCTTGCAGGGCATCAAACCGCCCAATGAGGCATTTGATCTCATCAAGGGGCAGTATTTCTCGACCATGATCCTGCAGAAGCTCGAACTTCTCAAGACGCATGATCGCGAGCGCATACTCGGAATCATTGAGGATGATATTTACAACGCCAACCATCACGTGCTGGTAAGCGACTTTGATGCATTGGGTGGCACGGGTGTAGTTTCGCTGTTTCAGCTCAAGCAGCAATTCTATGGGCTGCCCGATGATGAGAAAATGATTTACCATCGCCTGGTCAAGGAGGCGACCCGAATCGTGGGAGCATTATTTTCGATCCCGTTTTGTCGCAATCCAAAATGCGTGATGTACAATTCCAGCGAGATGTATGATATCGATCAGAAGTCTGAGAAATTCTGCGATATCTGTAAACGTGTCTTTATGAAAGTTCTATAAGATTCTCCGGACAGGGTGAACAAGCCTTTATGCTTACCGCCGAACAGATACTCGAACAACTGCGCAACGATCAATCATTCATGCAAAATGTAACTGAGTGGCATGTAGCGCCGCCGCGAGCTGCATCATTTGTTGAGTTCCCGGACGCTGTGCCCGCCGTGCTGCGTGAGGCGTTGGAAAAGCGCGGCATCACCAAACTGTACAGCCACCAGGCGGAAGTTTTCGACGCGGTTCATGCCGGCAAGAATGTGACGGTCGTGACGCCGACCGCATCGGGCAAGACGCTGAGTTACAATCTGCCGGTGCTGACGCGGATGATCGAGAACCGGGAAGCTCGCGCGTTGTACCTCTTCCCTACCAAGGCTCTCTCTCAGGATCAAATGGTGGAGTTGCAGGATGTGATTGATGCCCTCGACATCGACATCAATACTTACACCTTTGACGGTGACACTCCCTCGGAAATTCGTCGAAAGGTCAGAAAAGCGGGGCATGTGGTCGTAACGAACCCTGATATGCTGCATTCCGGGGTGCTGCCACATCACACCAAGTGGATCAAGCTGTTCGAGAACCTCGAGTTTATCGTGATCGATGAAGTGCATACCTACCGGGGCGTGTTTGGCTCTCATCTCGCTAATGTCCTGCGACGACTGGAGCGTATCTGCAAGTTCTATGGTTCCAAGCCGCAGTTTATCTGCTGCTCGGCCACTATCCGCAATCCCCGGGAGTTGGCGGAGGATCTGACAGGCAAGCCAATGGTGCTGGTAGATAAGAATGGGGCGCCCTCAGGGGAGAAACACTTCATTCTTTACAATCCTCCGGTTATCAATCCTCAGCTTGGCATCCGCAAGTCATCATTACTGGAGAGCAACAGGATAGCACAGCGTTTCCTGCGTAATAAAGTACAGAGTATTGTTTTTGTCCCTTATCGCATCAATGTGGAACTGCTCCTAACCTACCTCAGGCGCGACTGCCCGGAAACACGGATCGAGGGCTACCGTGGCGGCTATCTTCCCAATGAACGGCGTGCTATCGAGCGTGGGCTACGCGACGGATCCATAACCGGCGTAGTCTCCACTAATGCGCTTGAGTTGGGAATTGATATCGGTGGGCTTGATGTTTCCATCATTTGCGGTTATCCCGGAACGGTGGCTTCAACGCGACAGCAAGCGGGACGCGCCGGCCGCAAAGGCAGCGTTAGTGTGTCGATTATGGTGGCTTCCAGTTCCGCGCTGAATCAGTACGTGGTCAATCATCCCGAATACTTCTTCGAAGCGCCGCCAGAGATGGGAATCATTGATCCCAATAATTTCGTAATTCTCACGTCGCATCTGAAATGCGGTGCGTTTGAGTTGCCGTTCCACAAAGAGGAAGTGATGGGGGTCGAGACGACCGAGGAGATTCTCGACTACCTTCAAAATCGCGGGATTCTGCGCTTCTCGCAGGATCGCTGGCATTGGTCCTCCGAGATTTACCCGGCGACGGAGGTCTCGCTGCGATCGGCTTCGCCGGATAATTTCGTGATCCTGAACACCACTGATAATCACAAAGTGATCGGCGAAGTGGATTATTTCTCGGCGCCAATGCTGCTGCATCCGGAGGCGATCTACATTCACTTAGGCCGCCAGTACCAGGTGCTGGAGCTTGATTGGGAGGGCAAGAAAGCGTACGTCAAAGAGGACAAGGTTGATTACTACACCGATGCTGAGACGAAGGCCGATCTAAAAGTGATGGAAGTACTTCAAGAGGATGAAGTGTTGAACTGGGGCGAAGTCTCACTTACAAATGTCACCGTGTTGTTCAAGAAAATAAAGTTCGAGACTCATGAAAATGTCGGCTCCGGCAAATTGTCGCTGCCGGAGATCGAGATGCACACCACCTCCTTCTGGTGCGAATTTCCGGAAGATATTGGCGAACAGTTGGGCTTTGGCCGGGCGCTGCTGGGCTCGACGCTGCGCGGCATGGCCAACGTGTTGGGTATCGTTGCTCCTCTGTGGCTGATGTGCGATCCGCGCGATATCCGTTCGATTTCTCAGGTAAAATCTGCGTTTACCGAGAAGCCTACGGTGTACATCTATGAGTCAGTTCCGGGCGGCGTCGGCTACGCGCAGAAATTATTCCGCATCGCGCCCGAAATCTTCTCGGCCGCCATCGCGCTGATCCATGACTGCCCCTGTGAGAAAGGCTGCCCCTCGTGTGTCGGACCTGCCATCGAAGTAGGTGAGGAAGCCAAACGCAACGTCGTTCTTCTCATTGATCACGCCCGCCAAAGCGCCTCCCTGGGCGCGCCGGCGTAGATTCCAATAGAGAATTTCCCGCAATCCGATTCCCCCAAAGCTCTGCGTGATATTGGCGAAACAATGTAGAATTATCGGCAGTTTTTGCTATGTTGTAATTTGATGACAAGGGTTGCGCTGAGGCGCGTCCCTCACAATAATTAAGTGCTCACTTCAGCGGGTTATCCCAAAGGGAGTCGCAGTATGAAGTATTCACTCATTATCGCTGGATTGCTCCTGCTATTGACTGCATTGCCTCTAAAGGCAGAAGACAGGTTTGAGAACAAGGGG
>CAYXUL010000001.1:76957-128994 GCA_964468475.1 uncultured Ignavibacteria bacterium
ACATTTCCTTTGTCTTTACCTCAAAAGAAAGCGAGTTTGAACCGACACTATAATCATTGCATCATTTTGGAGGTAACATGAAGATTCTCTCGATTTGCGTAGCGTCACTCTTTGTTGCGCTCATCCTGTCCCCTGCCACATCGCAGGCTGCATTGGAACCGGATACGCATACCGGATTTTACATTGGCCTCGGAGTTGGCGTGGGCAGCGTTCAATTGAAAGTTGCCAACTCCGACTTTGAATCTCAGACCGAAACCAGCGGCGCCGGTCAGTTGCGGCTGGGCGCTGCGGTGAGCCAAACCGTTCTGCTGGGCGTTGAATCAAACGGCTGGACGAAGCAATACCAGTTCCTGGGTGGCGACAAAACTACCACGACGCTCAACAGCGTCGCCGCAACAGTAACCTGGTATCCCACGCATTACTTCTTCTTGAAGGGTGGTCCGGCGCTTGCGTCTGCGTCCGTAGAATATGCACCGGCGACCTCAAACACGACCTGGAGTCGCAGTGATAACGGCGGCGGATTCATGATTGGAGCCGGCGGCGAGTTGCGCTTGACCCGGAAGTTTGCTCTGGTTCCTTCCGCCCAGTGGATGTGGCAGCGGATCACCACCAACCTTGGTTTCGGTGACGTCGATCTCGACTTGAGCTTCTTCTCGATCACAATGGGAGTGGGCTGGTATTGGTAGGAGATCATCCCTCCCGTAGCTTCTGCGGAGCAGGAATGGAAACTCGAAAATAAGAAAAGCGCCCTGTTGCCTTCTACAGGGCGCTTTCGTCTTCACATCTGTTGCTGTGAGCTTTTGACAGCTCGGTCTTGCCTCTTTCAAGGCAAAAAAGTAATCGGATTACTTCAACATCAGCATCTTCTTCGTAGCCGAAAATTGATCGGCATTAATCCGATAGAAGTAGACACCCGATGCTACGGTACGACCGGAATTGTCAGTTCCATTCCACTCGACTGACTGTACACCGGCCGGCAAATCCTGGTCCACCAGTGTCTTAACCTGCTGACCCAGCACGTTGTAAATCGTCAGATTTACATGCGCGGCCTTGGGCAGAGAGAAAGAGACCATGGTAGTCGGGTTAAACGGATTCGGAGTATTCTGCTCCAACGCAAACTCGGTCGGCAAGGTAGCTCCAGGAGACTGCGAATTCAACGAAACGCTGCTACCAGTAAACTCCGGGCTGATCTCACGCACATAAGGAACACCATCTACTTTTTCGTTGTAGAGGTAGCTCAGATTATGCGCGGGAGCAGTGGTTGTGAACGCAGTAAAGTCCACGTTGTCCAGAGTGGCATCATCGAGTGTGAAATGCAGCACAGCCACCGTGTTTTCACCACGAGCAGCAGGCTTCAGGAACGCGCCCTCACGCGGTCCATTCAGCATCGATATCAATCCGATCACAACACGATTCTGGCTGTTGTCGATCGACGACATCTTGACGTCGAAATCGGAGACGTTGGTATTCTCGAACGTTACCTTGTCGAGCGTAACACCTTTGGTGAACTCCAACGGGATATCCAGTGCCACAAGGTTTTCGTCATTGACGATATTGAGCGGAACAGTAAATTCCGTTGGGGAGGAAAAACTAGCCTCACCGATTCTGAAGATGTCACGGTTGCCTACATCCTTGGCAAACACCGCCGGCATAGCCAGCAGCAAAAGAACGAGAGTAAGAGCGATTGCACGCTTCATCCAGAAATCACCCCCTCACAGGGCTTTAGGGTTTTGGGTTAACTTACTCATTGAGTCAAGCTCCCAAGAAACATAAAACGGTTTTTCAAAAGTAATGTACGATTGTGCTTGGTGCTCACGCACCAGGAAGGTTCTCACGAATTGTTTCCGCCAGAGTCGGCGTCGGGCTGGAGAGTGACCCGCCTGATTTCCTTAACTACTTTAAACTACGTTTGACCTCCAGGTTTGTCAACTACAATTATTTGAGCACTATCCCATGCCGAGAGCCATCTTGGCATCGTCTGACATTCTGTCCGGCGTCCACATCGGCTCCCAGACTATGTTAATTTCCGCTTCTTCAACACCCTCGATCGCCAGAATCTTGCCGCGAATATCTTCCTGTATTACGTTCGCCATGCCGCATCCGGGAGCGGTAAGAGTAAAATCAATCTCTACCCTGCCGCCATCGACTCGAACGCCATAGACCAGTCCCAGATCGACGATATTCACTGGAATTTCCGGATCATAACAATTTCTCAAAACTTCGTAAACATCCTGCTCCGTAACCAAATCGCATCCTCCACTATAGCTAAGATAGCCTGTAATGGTCTCCGTTTCCGTGTTCGTTAGTAGACTGAGCGCTTTCAGTGCCCCGCTCGTACACCAGTTTCACTCTTCTTCTTCAAGCTTTACGCAGTAAACGCAGCGATGCGCAGCAAAAGTCGCTTACGAATTTTGTTTTATCGTCCTGCCTGTTTCTGTTCGATTCGCCTGATTTCAATTAGTTGTGTCTTCGCTCGTTTTACAAACTGTGACTCAGCATAGTTTCCACTCAAACAAAAAAACTTGGAAATATCTTCAGAGTTCCCTTCATTCTATCGATCAAGCAGCCTAACGCCGCGCAACCGTGATATCAGTATTTGATTACGAGTTTGGTCAGGTAGCGCTCGGCAGCAGGTCTTGCGTCTCCTCTCATGTCAAATCTCGGAACCGCAAGGAGTTGAAACGCAGGTGATTTAGGGCGGCAAAAGCCAAAACGAGTTGTGAAGCCCAGGCGATAACCCGCCTGTGCCGCCTGGCTAATCACATTGGCATCAAAGTGTCCACCAGGATAACAAATCGCGATCACCCTCTTGTTCAGACGACGTTCAATTTCCAGTTTGCTCTCTGCCAATTCACGGTGTGCTCTCTCTCCGTCAATCCGAGTCAGTTTGGGGTGGTTTGCTGTGTGGGACTCCACGGCGATGCCATTCGCCTGCAACTCCGCGAGCTGATCCCAGTTCATGCACTTGATTCCCAGGGTGTATTCACAGCCAACGAATGACTCTAATGTCTCGGCGGCAGCCGTGGCGACATCTTCATCCACCTTGTCAAGCATCCAGATCGTGCGCTGGCAGGCCAGCCTGCGATCATTCGGTGTTATCACAGTGGAGCTCAAAACACTCTCATTCCCGGATTGAGCAAGAAAAGGCAGCTCTCGGCAAGCGGCCGACCACTGCTCATCGGTTATGTGATTGAAGGCATTACTGATTTGCAGGTGCCAGAAGACTCTCTCTGAACCGATATAGGCCGTTGGCGCAAACATTACGGCGGGAAGTTGCAGTTCCTTCAGCACGGGAAATGCTTCTGAGTGAAACTCCGAATCGGCATCATCGAAGGTCAAGAGCGCGGTATGTCTCTTCACGGGGGACTGCTTCGTTGCTAAATCCAAAAACTCGTCAAGTCCGATGACTTGATAAAGCTGTTGGATTACCTGGAGTTGTGTGCGGAACTTAATCTGCGTGGATCCCCGGTCATAGCGAGCGAGATAGCGCGGGTCGGCAGGATTTGCCGAAATGCGGTGAAACGTGAAGACTGCTAATAACTTGCGTCTCCCCAGTGCCGGTATCAGCCGTTGCGAAAACCTCCACAGCCCCAGCCTGCTGGCAAAGGAAGTAATTGCCTCTTTCATCACCAAATGCCAGGACCTCCCCTGAATTGCCAGAGATCAGGCATCAACATCGTTGTCAGCATGAAAGAAGTACCAGTTTTCCTGATTGGTGATATAGTCATAGTGCTTTGCAGCCTTGTCGATTAACATGACAAAGGTTCTTTCTTCGGTGCGCACCGAGAATCCGAACTCTGCGAAGAGGTCGATATGTCTCTGCGCTCCGAAGAAGGAGAGATTGATCGTGGCAATATCTTTTTTGAGCAACGCAAGGATGAAGTGCCCCAGCACCCTTCGCAGCCCTTCGCCGGGATCTGAGGCGTAAAGATCTTCGATGAAGGCCACCTTCTCCCTGATTTGGTAAACTGCGTAACCGAGTATGTCTCCGGTCTTCCGGCTTTGCAGCGCACACGCCTGGAAATCTTTCTGAGGACTGTCAGCAAACCGCCAGTTGAGAATCTGCGAACTGCGTTCTCCGATGATCGGAAAGCTGTTGCGGGATGACTCGAAGAGCGCATCAAAACGCTCATCGAAGCTTGTTATGGCCTTAAGCTCATACTCTGTATCTGCGGAGTAAGCCTGCTCAGTACTCCAGCGTTTGATGAGCCAATCTGACACCGGCCCGATCACTGGCGCGATCAATTTGCCGAGTCTCTTGCGCTTCAACACTTCCCCGGAGCGAAGGACTCGCGCCAATCTAACTGAGCGGCCAATCGAGATAAAATCCTCATGGCTCAACACCTTCTCGGAGAGAATGTTCGCGGTACCATAAAGGAAACTCCAGTTGCTGCTATCGAAAAACTCCCGCGCAGCTTGCTGAAGTTTGCGTCCGAGTCCGTGACCGCGGTGGCTTATGTCCGCGCCCATGTCACCGCAGATACCGGCAGTACAGAGTTCACCATCGATCCACAGGTGGCGTGGGAAGAGTGCATAGGCCGCGACGACTTCATTGTGTGACCCTTCCCGCACTATCCAACACGGAGCCTTTCCGCGGGGGTTGTTCAAGTAGAACTGGTCGAACTTGCCCGGCAGCCAGCCCTTGAAGTGCTTCTGCCAGAATCTGATAATGTCTTCCCTATCGCTCTCAAGAGAGGCTCTGTTGACCTGATAAGCGGATTCGTCATCGACACTCATGGCTTGAGAATACTCAAGTTGAGGGGTGCACAAAAACGCTTTTTAGAGGAGCATAGCGGCGCCGATTTTATCTTGACTTGACTGGAGACGGTAGGTAGCTTCGGGCAAATTCCGACTTTGCAGATTACGAGGAGGAGCCCTTGGCTGAAATCCAGCGCGGTGATCAAAACGTCTCCGGAGATCAATATGTTCCGATAGTCTTGCACTCGGAAAAGGTCCCGGAGTCAACGGCTAAGGCCCTGGTTTTGGGCACGATCATTTCAGTGCTCTTTGGTGCGGCTAATGCCTATCTGGGCTTGAAGTTCGGCATGACAGTTTCCGCTTCGATTCCAGCAGCGGTAATTTCGATGTTTGTGCTGAGGATACTTTTCAAGCGAGTGAGTGTCCTCGAGAACAACATCGTGCAAACGATTGGCTCCGCCGGTGAGTCACTGGCTGCAGGTGTGATTTTCACGATTCCGGCGTTTTTCATCTGGACAGCCAAGTATCCCGATCAACCTGCCTTTCATATAAGCTTCTTCAGCGTGGTTGCGCTCTCCCTTCTCGGTGGCACAATGGGGATCCTGCTGATGATTCCGTTGCGTCGTTATCTAATGGCTAAAGAGCATGGGCAGCTGAAATTCCCGGAAGGAACCGCTTGTGCAGAGATCATCACCGCGGGCGATGAAGGTGGCAGCAAAGCGAAGACCGTGTTCTGGGGTTTGGGGATCGGAGCTTTCTACAAGATTCTCTCCAATGCTTTCCATCTCTGGCCTGAGTCGCCGGGGTACGACTTCAAGAACAAGACTCTCGATGGCGCCACCGTCGGAATCGATGCAACACCAGCGCTGCTCGGAGTCGGATATATTATCGGACCACGCATTTCAGCGCTGATGCTGGCGGGCGCGGTGCTGGGATACATTGCCATTGCACCGTTGATAAAGTATGTCGGTTCCGCGATCCCGGCGGGGATAAACATCCTTCCTGCGGATATGCCGATTGCGCAGATGGGTTCGTCTGAACTTCGCGACTATTTCATCAAATACCTCGGCGTCGGGGCGGTAGCCGTGGGAGGCTTCATATCGCTGCTAAAGGCGTTGCCCACCATCTGGAGCTCTTTTCAGCAGGGCTTCACCCAAATTTTTAAGCGGGTAGAAGAATCGGACAAGAAAATGCCGCGCACCGAGCAAGACATTCCCATGAGCGTGGTGCTCCTGGGAACGGCGCTGGTGGCACTACTGATCTGGCTGTTACCGGGGGTGGATCTTCCGATACTGGCGGTGGTGCTGGCGATGGTGTTCGGGTTCTTCTTCCTGGTGGTCGCGGCTCGTATAGTTGGCATTGTGGGATCATCATCATCACCCGTTTCGGGGATGACAATCGCCACATTGCTGGCAACCTGCCTGATTTTGACCTCATTCGGGATCAGCGGCTTCGCGGGGATGGTCACCGCGATGACTGTGGGAGCCGTAGTGTGCATAGCTGTTTGTTTGTCAGGTGATATCGCGCAGGATCTCAAAACCGGTTGGCTGCTGGGCGCGACCCCGAAACAACAGCAGTGGACCGAGTTCTTGGGTCTGGCAGCCAGCGCAGTTGCAATGGCGGTCGTGATATTCATGTTGCGCGATACCTTTGGATTCGTGGCCTCGCCTGAACACCCCACCCCCCTGCTGGCCCCTCAGGCCAACATTATGGCGACGATCGTGGAGGGTATGTTTGCGGGCAAGCTACCGTGGATTCTGATCTTCTCAGGAGGATTCCTGGCGCTGGCGGTTGAATTACTGGGAGTATCGTCATTGCCATTTGCGATTGGGTTGTATTTGCCGTTGTCACTCTCAACGCCAATCATGGCAGGCGGATTCCTTTCGTGGCTGGTTGGCCGCGGCAGAAACAAGTCAAGCGTCAAGGTGAAGCAGGAGCACGGAGTCCTGTTCGGCTCAGGACTGGTCGCCGGCGATGCTCTGTTGGGATTGGGAGTGGCCTTCCTGATTATGCTCGCGCCGTGGTACAAGCATTTCGCCGACAGGTTCGAAGCCGGCGTTGCCAGTGGCACTTTCGGCCAATTGATATCACTGGCAGCATTCGGACTGACGATGATGGCATACTGGATTATTGTTCAGCGGCAAAGTAAACCGTAGCCACAGGCCCACAACTTCACACCCGAATCGGGTGTAAAATGAAAAGAATGACAAGCCCTGCAAAAGCGAGCAGTCGAAACCGAACACTTCTCTGGGTCGGACTGGTGTTCATTCTGGCAATCATTGTCAGACTGGTCAACCTCGCCTATCTCGCTCACAATGACCCGGCCTTCTTCTCACCTGAAATCGACTCACTCTGGCACCATCGCTGGGCACTTGAGATAATTCGCAATTCATTCTGGGGACACGAAGTCTATTTCCGCGCGCCTCTCTACCCCTATCTCTTAGCTGCGATCTACTGGATCTCCGGCGTCAGCATCACTGCCGCCAAAGTGATTCAGGCGCTGGGTGGCGGCGTAATCTGCGTGCTGGTTTACCTGCTGGGGCGGCTCTCCTTTGGCGAGCGCGAGGGCCGAATTGCCAGCGTTTTCGCGATCTTCTACGGCACAATGATGCTTTACGAGTCAGAATTGCTAATCGTCTGGTTGGCGGTTTTGCTTTACCTGTGGATGATTTACCTGGCCGTCAAGTGGCGCGACCGCTGGGATTGGAAGGCGTGGTTTTTGATCGGGATCGTCGGCGGGCTGGCTGCGATCACCAGGCCGAATGTACTATTGGTTTTCCCACTCTGGTTCTTCTGGTTGATCCTGCGGCGAGAAGAGACAGCGATGACTTTCTTGAAGCGAATTGTACCGGCGTTGGCCCTGACCGCAGGCGTCCTCCTTTGCGTACTGCCGGTGACAATCAGGAACTATGTTGTAGGTCACGAGTTCGTGCTGATTTCCTCGCAGGGGGGAGTGAATCTGCACCTCAGCAATAATGCCCAAGCGGACGGGTTGACCATGAAGATGCCGGAGATCAAACTGGACTACACCTTGCCGTGGTCGGCATTTGTCGATACCACGCGTGCTGTCGCAGAGGCTGAAGTCGGCCACCCACTGACTGACGGGGAGGTCTCCAGCTTCTACGCGGGAAAGGCGCTGCATTACATAAGTTCCCATCCGCTGGCGTTTCTGGAATTGACCGGTAAGCGGATCGTCTATTTCTTCAGCGGTTTCGAGAATTCAGACCAGGTCGATATCTATCGCTTCAAGGACAACTCCCCTATTCTGAATGGCCTGATCTTCAACAAAGTGGTTTACTTCCCCTTCGGTGTCATTGCGCCGCTGGCGCTCGTCGGTCTTGTATTGGGCTGGCGCCGACGAAGAGAGATCTTTGCAGTCTATTTGTTCCTGATTGGCTACATTCCGACGGTCGTGCTGTTTCTGGTAACCGCACGGCATCGCCTTCCGGTTGTCATGGTAATGTTGCCTTTCGCGGCGCTGGCATTGGCGAAGCTGATTAGTGTGATCAACGCCGCTGACTGGAAACGACTTGTGATTCTCGCAGTACCCCTGGCGATTTTGGCGGCGCTGCTTAATCAGACATTCTTCGGCCTGGGCTTCGACACCTCGGGGCAGTTCTTCTACCAACGTGGCATCGTGTTTCAACGGCAGGGTAAATTCGACGAGGCAATTGTTGAGTACAAAAAGGCGCTGACTTATCAGATGATGCCGGAAGCTTACAACAATATGGGATACGCGGAGGCTCAGCTCGGCAGGCTGAAAGACGCCTACAGAGATTATCATCACGCCCTTAACCTCAAGCCCGATTTTGCTGATCCTATGGTAAATCTCGGTAAGCTGTTCCTGTCGACCAGCCAGCCGGATAGTGCGCAAGTGTATCTGGAGGAAGCGCGTGCTGTATCTCCTGGACTGCCACAAATCTATATCAATCTGGCTGAACTGGCGCGGCAGCGTGACGATCTGATGGCAGCACAAAAGATCTATATGCAAGGTGTGGAAGCTGCACCCAGCAGCGCGGCGTTGCGCAATAGTTTCGGCGCCTTCTACCTGAGCATGAACCGCAAGATTGACGCACAGAAGCAGTTCCAGAAGGCAGTGGAGCTTGACCCGGACTACGCGGTTGCTCTGGTAAACCTGGCTAACATGTATGTTGAGGAGGGCCGGCACGACGACGCCATCAAGCTCTATCGCCGCGCGCTGGAAAACAACCCGAACCTGGTGGAGGGTTATCTCAATCTGGCGACTGTGTTGGTTCAGGATGGTAGGCTGGATGACGCTCGCAAAGTATTGAACGAAGCGCCACCTAATGAACGAGTGGAGGCACTCAAGCGGCAACTGGGGATGGGACACTAGCAGAGTTTGAACGCGGGAGCGATGCTGCCACCACTCAGTAACTAGTACTTCCTTCTCCGCTCAATCACATAGTTAGATCCCTCAAGGGACTTGATGTAGGTCTTGAGATCGGCGAGCATGTGTGACATCTCGCCCAGGTGCCGAAAGTCCGCGTTGGCGATCAGCACGGCCACGGAAATCGTCATCAGCTTGTAGGTTTCTATTTCACCTTTGCGGTTGGTAGTGACGATTTGCCCGCGATTACGGTCATCCTCTTCGTAGCGGTACGGTACAATACGATCAAAGGCTTTGATGATGTTGCTGCAGACCTTGTCAACATCCGCTACCGGTAACAGAAATAAAAAATCATCACCGCCGATGTGTCCGACAAAGCCGCTGGGGCAGAGGTCGGAGACAATGTCGCGAATTATGTGTGCGACAATGCGAATGGTGCGATCACCGTAGATATAGCCGCGATAGTCGTTGTAAGCCTTGAAATCGTCAATGTCCAGATAGCAGATCGCGAACTCCTGCTGTAGCTGCAAACGGTGGTTGACTTCCTTTTGAATCAGGATCGGACCCGGAAGTTCGGATGTAGGGTTGACACCAATATCACGTTGAGAGCGTTCGCTGATCATGCGGACGCGAAGCTGAAACAGTTCACCGTCCCAATCGCCCCAAATAAAATCATCTGCCGCAGAGGAGAGTCCTGCCTTGATTTGATTGCGCGTGGGAGATTTTTGGTAGATAATGGTTGGCACCACCGACAGACTCATGTGGTTGTCTATCTGCCCTGCCAGCGCCATCGCTTCATCGAGATTGGACTCAATCGCGAGCAGGATGAAGTCGAGCCGGTTGCGGTGGGCGATTTTGAAAAGGTCACTCATCTGGCGGAAATTAAAAACGATCGCTTCTTCCCAGCCGGGAACGCCGAGCAACAACGAGCTGAAGTCCCCTATTTCATCGTAGAGGGCGATGCATTTGGCGGCGGGGTGTTTTCTGCGGAGATGTGGTTGTTGGTCAACGGATCGCGTTTTTTCAAGGGCGCCTGTCACTGCGATTCCTTTCGCGCGGATGATGCTCGATATGGACCGACTTCAAGTACGAACGACTCAGATGAGTATAGATCTGCGTAGTACTTATATCGGCATGACCAAGCATTTCCTGCACCGCGCGCAGGGAAGCGCCGCCGTCAATCAGGTGACTGGCGAAAGAGTGGCGAAAAGTATGGGGCGTAACGGGTTTGGTGATTCCGGCGGCGGTGACTCGTTTGCGAACCAGGTTAAGCATCCCCATTGCCGAAAATCTACCACCAAATCGGTTTAGTATCAGGAAATCGTGGGATTTCTCGTTGGCCAGAGCCGGCCTTTCCTCGCCCAGGTAGCGGTTTACGAATGAAATCGCCTCCTCCCCTACAGGCACCAGGCGCTCTTTGCCACCCTTGCCGAGTATGCGAAGATGCCCTACTTCCAGGAAGAGATTGCCGCACGTCAAATGGGTAAGCTCGGAAAGCCGCAGTCCGGAACCGTAAAGAAGCTCGATTGCGGCGCGATCGCGCAGACCGTTGCGGCCGTCCAGATCAATCGCGCTGAGAATGGCATCGATTTCTTCGACCGAGAGCACTACCGGCAGATTTCGGTAGAGTTTGGGGGATTCCAACTGCGCGGTGGGATTCGAGTTGACGATTCGTTCACGGATCAAAAACTTGAAGAAGCCGCGAATCGCCGATATACGCCTGTTAACAGAACTTGGCGCCATACCCTGCTTGCTGCTTTCGGCGACGAATTCGATTAGAAGGTGGCGGTCGACATCCCGCCAACTCTTGGCACCCGCTTCCGCCGCAAACGCGGCAAGCGCCTTGATATCATGCTCATAAGAGACGAGGGTATTAAGTTTCAGATTCCGCTCCAGCGAGAGGAAGTCGAGAAAGAGTGTGATTTCATCGAGCATGGCCTAGAACTCCTCCCACATCATGGCGTAAAGCTGATCAGGGGAAAGCCCTTCCTCGAGCGCCATTGCTGCGGTAGCAGCGGCAACCATTGCGGCGCCGGCATCATTCAATATGTGAGCCACCGCATTCAGGGTAGCACCCGACGTTGTAACGTCATCAACCACAAGGATTGCTCGTCCGCGAACGAAATCCGGATCAGCTACGGCAAAGGCACCGTGTACATTGCGGTAGCGCTGTTGGACCGTAAGTCCTATCTGATCACGGTTTCGTCGACTTTGGCCAAGCAAATGTGGCACATACTCCTTCCCCAGCTCCGCAGCCAAAGATTCCGCGATGATTTCTGTTTGATTGAACCCGCGTTTTGCCTCCTTGCGCGGGTGCATCGGCACGGCGCACACCAATTCGATCTTGGCGACGTGCGGGAACGTAGATAGCTGTTCGGCCAGCATCTGACCCAACATGGCGGCGATACCCGGTTTATCCGAATACTTGCAGGCCTTTATCAGGTGCGAGAGCGTCTCGTCGTAAATGCCCAGAGAGTATTGCCAACTGAGGTAACCCTGCCGGCGACAATGACTGCACTTCTGGTCTGAGACGGGCATACTGTTGCGGCAGATAGGGCATACGGGAGCAGGCAGTTGCTGCATACGAGTGCGGCAATTCTCGCACAGCCAGATATTTTCATCGGTAGAGACGAAGCTGTTGTGGCAGACCTGGCAAACCGGGGGGTAAATGAAATCGATCAGGTGTCGGCTAAGGCGGGAGAAGGCGGTTGGTACATCCCGAAGCAGCGACATCACATCTTCTGGAGTTGTTCGCGGACCGAGGCGGCGCGGGGGTCGTCATCGCCCACAATCTGCAGGAACTGAATCCACCATTTCTTGGCGGCGACGAAGTCCCCCTGAGTAAACTTGATTACACCCATGTTGTAGTGAGCGACATCATGATTGGGGTCCTGCTGGAGAGCTCGCAGTGATTGCAGCTCCGCCTCCTTGTCCTCCCCGAGATAGTGATAGCAGGCACCCAGGTCAACCAGGACATCAGGATGGAGTGAGTCAATTGAAAGCGCTTTCTCATATTGCGTGATCGCCTGGCTATACATCTGCTGATCCATGAACTTGTTGCCATCGGCGACAATCTGAGTGAATGACCTGTTCCCGCTCAAGACCTGAGTGGCGCTTGTTGATTGCTGCGACGCGGGCTTTACAGGCTCGGTGCTTGCCTGAGCAGTACGGATAACGTTATAGACAATCACCGTCACAGCCACTACAGCGGCCAGAATCGCCCATTCCCAGCGTTTCCGCTGCGCCGATTCTCTCTTGATTCGTCGTTCGGTGCGAGGAGGTGCGGTCAGTCTGCTGCCGCAGTTAGGACAGAAATTGTGTTTTTCCGTGTTCTCCTGCCCGCAGCGCGGGCAGTTATCAAGTACATCTCTTTTACTCATCGTCTTCCTTATCAGCTTCCCCCCCAAGGGCGCGCTCAATCCTGATCACGCCGGGGATTTTCTTGCGTACGGCTGACTTCACCCTGTTCAGGTGACTTACGTTCTTGATCTCCACCACAAACTGAGCCGTTGCCGTTGCTTCTTTGTTGGTCTGCAACTCAGCGCCGCGAACCTCGGCGTCGTTGTTGGCGATTACCTGCGTAATATCGTACAAAATGTTCTTCCGATACTCAACAACAATCATCAACTTAACCAGGAAAGCCTGGTCAGCTTCCACATCCCATGATACCTCGACACGCCGTTCCGGTTCCTGGGCAAGAATCACGGCGTTGACGCAGTCAGCCCGGTGAATCGACAATCCCCGGCCACGGGTGATAAAACCAACGATTTTCTCCCCCGGTACCGGCTGGCAACAGTGGGCGAAACGAAACATCATGTTGTCCATTCCCGCCACGCGAATTCCCCTGCCGCCGCGGGCGCGGTCAACGAATTTCTTGATGATCGATTCTTTCTTCTCGGCGGTCTCGGTAGGAAACAGCTTCGCCATCAGGGTGGTAATTGTCAAATCGCCGCTGCCAAGTTTCGAGAACATCTGATCGGTACTCGTGTAGGAAAGCGCCATGGAAGCATCCAACAGCTGCTGATCCGAGGGCGGCTGCGCGCTGCGCTTCTTCAGGGCGCGCTCGAAAATCTCCTTGCCGAGCGAGAGGGATTGTTCGAATCCCTTCTGCTTGAGGTATTTCCTGATCTTGGAGCGGGCCGACGGCGTAACGCAGATTTTCAGCCAGTCAATCGAGGGCTCCGCGTGAGGTTTGGTCATCACCTCGACTTCATCACCCGAGCGAAGCTCAGTCTTGAGCGGTACCAGCTTACCGTTTACTATGGTGCCCACGCAGCGCAGCCCGACATCGGTATGGACCGCAAAGGCGAAATCAAGCGCGGTAGAGCCCAGCGGGAGATGCTTGAGTTCGCCGCCCGGGGTGAAGACGAACACCTCATCGTGGAAGAGATCGATCTTGAAATGTTCCAGGAACTCCTCGGGATTGGTCATATCTTTTTGCCAGTCAAGCACCTCCCTCAACCAGGAAAGCTGCTTATCCGACTCATCCAGCACATGTTTGCCTTCTTTGTAAAGCCAGTGGGCGGCAATTCCATACTCGGCGACATAGTGCATAGAGGGCGTGCGGATTTGTATCTCAACCATCCGCCCGTTAGGGCCAATGACAGTCGTGTGCAGCGACTGATACATATTTTGTTTTGGTGTGGCGATGTAGTCATGAAACCGGTCCGCGACCGGCGTCCACTTGTTGTGAATTACGCCGAGCGCATGGTAGCAGTCCCTTACTGTCGGCGTCACCACCCTGATAGCGATCAGATCGAAGATCTCCTCGAAAGGTTTCTTGCGCTTTACCATTTTGCGGTAGATCGAATCAAAGTGCTTGGCACGGCCCGTAATTTCTACGTGCAACTCCTCTTCCTGCAACGCGTCTCGCAATTTCTGGGAGATGGCATCGATGTAGGCCTCGCGCTCGCCGCGCGTCAAATCGATATGCTCGACTAAGTAGCGATAGACGTCGGGCTTGATAAACTTCAGTGACAAGTCCTCGAGTTCCCATTTGATCTTGGCCATACCGAATCGATGCGCCAGTGGCGCGTAGATTTCGCGGGTCTCGGTAGCGATGCTGATTTGCTTTTCTTCGGGAAGATGCTCGAGAGTGCGCATGTTATGCAGGCGGTCGGCGAGCTTGATGATAATGACACGGATATCGTGCGACATCGAGATCAACATCTTGCGGAAGTACTCGAACTGGTTTTCCGCCTGACTCTTAAGCTTATAGGCGCCCAGTTTAGTGACACCATCAACCAGCTCTGCGATCTCATTGCTAAATTCCTTGGCAAGCTCTTCAATGCTGACGTCGCAGTCCTCGACAACGTCGTGCAGCAGCCCCGCGGCGATAGTGTCGCCATCGAGGTGCTGATCCGCCAGAATGAAGGCGACATTGAGACAGTGCTCTACGTACGGCTCTCCGGAGGCGCGCTTCTGGCCCTTGTGCGCCCAGTTGGAAAACTCGAACGCTTTACGGATTACCGGAATGTTGACGTTGGCGTTCATCGCTTCCACATGAATCACGAACTCCGCGAGATTCATCATCCCGACCGGGAAACGGAACTTTGTCAGGTTATCCGATCTTCCAGGAAACACTGTGCTGTCCATATTCACGTGAGTGCTCGACTTCTCTATCGTTAGCGTTATCGGACGCTACCCAGGGGTATACATATCAAATACGTAGTTGGCCACATCGTCAACCCTTATTTGATCCATTGCTTGCAGCGGTTTAAGCGATTCAGTTTCTGCCGGAGGTGTGAAAATCCTGGTTTTTCCACCACGCGGCCCCCAGCGGTTTTGCGAAAGAGCCGACTGGGGCGGATAGATGCCGATGGAGTCAGTCCCCACTGCCGAGGCTACATGTATCGGACCGGTGCTGCCGCTGATCAACAGAGGCGCGAGTCGGACCAGTCCCTTTAACTCAGGCAGCAAGGTCTCTCCCGCTAAATTAACTAAAGACTCTCCCACACTATCGAACTCCTCGTGAATGAGGTCTGCCTCCAATGCTGAACCCGTAATCAAAACACGTATCCCCTTCTCAATCAGTTTGACACTCAGTTCACGATAGCGCTCCAGGCTCCAGTTGGGCGCGGAGCCGTGTGAGCGGGGGTGGATTAGAATCCAGTTGTCGCCCTCGGTAATCCCATGCTTTTGCAGGAGCGCTTGTGCATCAGCCAATTCTGAGTCAGTCACTGTCAAGCTCGGCTCATGGCGTTCAAGTTCCGGGAAAGTTGACGCGACAAGCTCGTAATTGAGATCAAGTTCGTGTTTACCGCTGTCGCGGCGATGGAGGTTGATGCGTCGATTGAAGAAGATGCTGTAGGCGCGCCGACCAGTGCCGATTCGCAACGGTATCCTTGCCTGCCATCCGGCATACGCCAGAGAAAGGCGGGGATAGAAGTAGACAATTGCATCTAATTGAAGTTTTCTTAGATCGCGGGCGAACGCGACAGCGAGACCGTAGTCCTTGAACCCGCGCCCGGGGATCGCCACGAGCTGGTCGATGTAGGGTTCGGCTGACAGCAGCGGCGCGGTATAGCGTGATACGAGCAGCGCCACGAACAGCTCCGGGTTCTGCTCCTTTATCGAGCGCGCGACCGGAAGTGTAAGGAGCAAATCGCCGATAGCATCGGTGCGGCAGAGCAGTATTCGCTTCATCGCCGCTGCAGCTCCCATAACTTTGCGTATTTGACGAGAACATGCACTGATGAGAGCAGCGCCAGCACCAATCCGTGAATTCCGTCACGAAAGCCCTGCTTCAGGAAGTACATTTTGACAAAGATCGCCCAGGGTTTGATGACGAGATTATGAGCTTTGAATCGCTTCCCTTCTTTGAGGAGCATCTCCGCGGATAACGAAGTATAGCGATTGAGCTTGCGGAAATAGTGGGTAAGATTCGGGTCGGTGTAATGAAGCAAATGGCCCTCGAGACGCTTCACCGCTCCCTTGATTTCGACACTCTCATGCACAGCGGCGTCGTTGAAGTGAGCCTGCTCTCTTCGAAACAACCTGATGAGGTAATCAGGGTACCATCCTGAGTGATTGATCCACCGGCCAAGAAATTGCGATTTGCGATTGAACTGGTAGGCAACGGCATCGTTCTGCTCTACTGCTGTAGTGATACTCTCACGTAGTTGCTGATCAACTTCCTCATCCGCATCGATCGACAAAACCCAGTCCCCGGTGGCCTGAGCGAGCGCGGCTTGTTTGGCACAGCCAAAACCGGCGAATTCCGTCTCGATGATCCTGCAGTTGTGCTCCCGGGCGATCTCAAGCGTGCGATCCGCCGAGCCGGAGTCGTTGATGATGATCTCATCGGCAAAATCCACCGACTTGAGGCAGCGCGGCAGATTTGCCTCCTCATTGTTGGTGATGATGATTACCGAGAGTTTGGCCATTTAAGTCGCTACCTGTCTCGGAGCAACCTGGAGCACTTCAGATAGAAACTGCTCCGCACTTGCGAAAAGCTGAGGGACGGTAATCCCGTCTACCTGTTTGTGATCGGGAGAACGCACTACCCAGACACGTTTACCGTAAGGGTACCACCGGCTGAAGTTTACATCGTTGCCGTTGTAGAGCGCTAACAGAGGAACATCCAGCTTGGCGGAAATATGGCAAATAGAGGTATCGACTGAGATTACGCCATCAAAGTGAGGCAGCAGCGCGATGATGTCGAGTATCGAAAGTCCTTTGGGTATGAGCCTGACATTCTCACCACCTGCTTCGCAGGCGCGCTGGGCCAGCTTGAATTCCATGGGGGCATACGAAATCACGAATTGGATTTCAGGATAGGCAAGCGATACCTGCCGTGTGAACTCGATACATTTCTCCGGAGCCAACATTCGATCCAGCTTGCCGGCGGAGAAGTTCAGAAAAATGTAGTGTTTGTAGCCCGACTCGTGAATCTCTGCTCCCAGCCGGGCGCCGCGCTCGTCCTCCTCTTCGCTAAGTCGAATTTTGCCGTCGGTTACGCCCTGGTCGAGAGTAATTCCGAATGGCATCAGGCTGGAACGAAACACCTCGCTGATGTGGAGCCCCGCCGCATGGTTGATATCTTCGAGCGTATAGTAGTCATAAAACCGGTACGTACCCTCCTTGCCCACTCCGATGCGATAGGCCCCCGGTGAGGTCGCCAGGGCTACGATCAGTGACGTCACCGAAGGGCCGGTCATCAGGTCGATGACGACATCGTAGTGCTCCGCTGAGAGCTCCTTGATAGTGCCCCAGAGTCCCTTTGCCTTCTTGTCATAGATATGCGTTCTGTACACCGAGGGGTCATGCTGTACCACCACACGATTCGAGGTGGATGCCAGCACACCGATCTGAATTTGGGGGAAGCGCGCTTTCAGGGTATGGAAGGTCGAAAGCGTGACCACCATGTCACCGATTTTATCGTGGCGCAGGAAGAGAACCTTGCCGATTCGCCGCGAGTCAAGCTGACGGGCGTGCCGTTGGCTGCGCCGATTGAAAATCAGCAGGAATATCCAGATGAAAAGCCACTTAAACTGAATCTCAATTTCTTTCAGAAATCGAGCCAGTTTCGGTGCTCGTTTCTCCAGCTTTTGTTGCATTGCCCTGATTGAATTGAAGGTCGTAGAGTTTGCGATAAACGCCGTTCAGGCGCAGTAATTCCTCATGTTTGCCCCGCTCGACAATCCGCCCTTCCTTGAGCACCAGGATCTGGTCGGCATGCAGGATAGTCGACAACCGGTGTGCCACCACAATCGCGGTGCGGCCTTCCATCAGGTGATCGATCGCCTCCTGCACCTGTTTTTCCGATTCGGTGTCGAGGGAGGAAGTGGCCTCATCGAAGATCAAAATATCGGGGTCTTTCATCAATGCCCGCGCAATTGCAAGCCGCTGCCGTTGACCGCCGGAAACCATCAGCCCCCTATTGCCAATTTCGGTGTCGTATTTGCGCGGCATTTCCATAATGAAGTCATAGGCATTGGCCGCGCGAGCGGCTTGCTCGAGGCGCACCTTGTCGTTCACGCCGGACGGATAAGCGATATTATTGGCGACCGAGTCATTGAACAGGATTGTCTCCTGCGTGACGATGCCGAGCAGCGCCTTGAGGGAGCCAAACGAAAGTTCGCGCAGGTCGATGCCATCAATGGTGATCTGCCCCTGTTTGGGATCGTGAAAGCGACAGAGAAGGTCAACCAGCGTTGATTTGCCGGCTCCCGAGGGGCCGACCAGGGCCACAATCTCGCCGCGCTTGACCTGGAAATTGATGTCGCGCAGCACCGGTTCGCCCGGGTTGTATTCGAAGGAGACGCCGTCGAAAGCGATCTCATTCTGAAATTCAGGAATCTGCCTGGGGTGAGCTATTTCGGTAACATCGGGTTTGGTGTCAAGCAGGGAGAAAATTCGTTCCGCGGCGGCTAGCCCCTCATTTATCTTGATGTGGACAGTGGAAACGCCCTTCGCAGGGTTGATTATCGAGAACATCGCCAGCAGAAAAAGCAGGAAATCCTGGTTGCTCATCAACTGGTGCTGCACCACCTGAAGTCCACCCCAATAGAGGATGACGACGAAAGCGATAACTCCCAGAATTTCGTTGATTGGATTCGAGAGCAAGCGGCTGCGGTTGATCTTGAGCATTGTAGTAAAATACTCGGTTGTCCGTGTCTTGAAACGCGCGATCTCGAAGGCTTCCGCGGCATAAGCTCTGACGATGCGAATCGCATTTATCGTTTCTTCCAGTGAGGCGGACACAGATGCAATAGCCGCCTGAGCGCGGGAACTGTAGCGCCTGATCGCCTTGCCGAGCCAATAGATGCCGAGCAAAATAAGCGGAAACACTACCACCGCGATCAGCGTCAGTTTCCAGCTGATGAAGAGCATAATTACCAGGAAGATCACTATCAATAGCGGGTCGCGAATCAGATTGTTCAACGTATTATTGAAAGTCTCATGGATCTTGAAGACGTCAGCGACGGCAGTCGAGATCAGGTTACCGGTGCGGCTGCGATGGAAATACTGGAGGGAAAGCGTCTGCAAGTGCGTGAAGATGTCATCACGCAACGACTTGGTAATCCCCTGCTCCACGTAAGCAGCGAAGAACCCCTGCAGGAAGAAGAAAAGATTCTTGGCGACGGTCGCGATCACCAGTGCCAGACAAAGGTTGAATAAGTCGGAGGCAAAATTGCCGCTCAGCAGCAGTGATTGCATCCAGTTGGCTACAGCTTGCTTGATGTTCTCGTAGATTCCCAGCGAAGGAGCCGCTGCTCCGGGAGAAACCGCTGCGGCGACATTTCCGCCACTTGAAAAGAGAGACGTCAGCACCGTGGAGGCGAGGTACATCAGCACCGCTGATGTAATCGCAAACAGCACGATGAAGATCAGCGACAACACCAGTGGTCGCCAAAAAGGTAGGAAATATCTGAATATGCGTCGTACCATTATTCCTGCTCCGAGACCGGCAGCGGCCAAGCGGTTGATTGCAGTAAGGTAGGTCGGTGCTGCGGGAATGTCAAACTATGTGATACAATACCGGTGATACGAGTAATACAGTAACAGTGATTCAACAGCCCGGCTCTCACTTGTCAAGGTTTGTGAGAAAGTCGACCAGTTCCTCAGGTGTCAGCTCGACCGCGTTCTTCGACATCTCGATCTCGAACTTGGAGTCCGGGATTTCTTTGTTAAAACTGTAGCTTTTGAATTCATAAACACCGCGAAAGCGTCCATCATGCGATCTGATTTCCAACCGCTTGGGTTCGATATAAGGAAACTGATCCGGCTGGGTGTCGAAATTCAGAAGTGATTCGAAGCGATGAACGAGATCGGTCTGTCGCAGCGTGAAGCGATCGCCCTGCCGTTTGAGCTGGAAGTCCCACAATGAATCGGAAGGAATTTCGACTGATCCACGAAAAAGAGCCCGCACGGCACTGAGAATGTGCGAGGTTTGCCGCAATTGATCTATCATCAGGTCATCGTAGGTCCCGCGAAAATACTCTTTCGAATCGGTGAGATAGAATAGCAGGCTATCGCCGTTGGATACGGCCTTAAACGCAGACTTGCCGAGAAAGCCCCTGACGTAGAGCGAAAGTTCATCCGGTTGGCGGCTGTAAATCTCGGTACGGAAATCATCGAGCTTGCCGTTGCGAGAGGTCTTAACTCGCAGCAGCGCCGCGTAGCTGGTAAGCTCCTTGTTCTGGCGATCGATGAGCGTTTGCAGATAGGCGATGTCATCGGGGCGGTTAGTGAAGGACGTGGCGGCGGCACAGGAAAGGATGAAGAACGCAGTCAGAGTGAATGTCGTTATACGAACTGGCAGAGCTCTGCTCAAAACTACTGTCCTGTAAATATCGACACGGAGGTGCGTACGAACGGGCCGATAATGGTCCAGATCGGGGAGATCGGCGCGATAAAGCCGATGGCGATGATGCCGATCAGAATCATCGGGCCGTAGCGCTCCAGGCCGTAGGCGACATGCTCGTACCTCGCCGGGAGTAAGGAAATGAGCACCTTAGAGCCGTCAAGCGGTGGCAGCGGAATCATGTTGAAGAAAGCCAGGGCACAGTTTATGAAGATCATCCAGTAGGTAAACTTGATCGCGAGTGACATATCGCTGTCGGCCAGCCCCAGAAGAGGGAGCAAACGAAATATTACGCCGGCGCAGGCTGCGAGAATGATATTCGAAATCGGTCCGGCCAGGCTCACCCAGAGGGTACCACGACGCCAGTCAGTGAAGTTAGCAGGATTGATCGGCACCGGTTTGGCCCACCCGAAGCGGAAGCCCGAGAAGATCATCACCAGCAATCCTGTTATATCCAGGTGCGCGATAGGATTCAGCGTTAGTCTCCCCAGCATGCGCGCGGTAGGATCGCCAAGCCGGTTAGCTGACCACGCGTGTGAGAATTCGTGCACAGTCAGCGAAAAGAAGAGGATCGGCAGTCCAATAAGCGCCTGTTGCCAATCGATATGAATGCTAGTCTCCCTCCGCGAGAAGTTTCACTTCAGGGTATAATACGCCTTTAGTGGACAATGTTCCTCTAAAAACTGTCAAGGAAATCTGATCAAACAGCGCTGGGAACTCGTCGAGTAGAGACAAATTTATTGGCGGCATCAAAGAAGCGCCAGGGCAAATCGGTTCCTTCCTTGATGCCGATCCGCGTTGACTCCACAATCTCTGAGGGCCGAAAGCCGTCGTCGCTGACGTGGAGAGCTGCTCTGAACAGGTCCTGTCCCGTATCTGCGGTCGTTAATGCCAGGGCCTGGCACAGTTTTCCGGGACCATTGGTAAGCTGACGCAGATTAGTAATGCCTCGCCTTTTCTTCATCGTTTCCAGACCCGACAATGGCTCTAACGCCCTTATTAGAACCGCCGCCGGCATTCCCTCAGGCTCGGTCACGAAATTGAGCATGTAGTACATACCGTAAATGAAGTACACGTAAATATGCCCGGCATCACCGTACATGACGGCGTTACGCCCGGTTTTGCCGAAGCGCGCATGGCAGGCGGGGTCATCTTCGCCGATGTATGCTTCAGCTTCGACAATCCTGCCGCTGAGACTGACACCGTTACGGCGCACTTCAAGTATCTTGCCGATCAATTCGTGCGCGACTTCAAGGGTGGGTCGACGGAAAAACTCGCGCGGCAGCATCTTCCCTGCCCTAGAGGTCATACCCTTCCTCAAGGCCACACGGGAGCAACTCGTACACGAGGGGTAAAGCGGCTTCAAAATCAAGCCCAATCTGGTCGGGAGCATGGGCATCGGAGCCGATGGTGGCGACGCTGACACCGGCGCGGCGGGCTTCATTGAGGATTGTCATCGAAGGGTAGTACTCCCCTACTCCATGCCTCATGCCGGAAGTATTGATCTCCAGAGCGAGGCCGTGTTTCTTCATCTTATCAAAGAGGCTGTCGATATAGGGCTCGTGTGCGGTGCGGATCTCGTCCCCATATGCAGCCAGTCCGTAACGTTTGTAGACATCAAGATGAGCAATCACATTGAACAATTCCGACTCGGCAATTTCCTCAGCCTTCCGGAAATATCCCTCTATCCAGTCAGCGATTGGGTGTTCGGCAAAATAACCCGGTGCGAAATCGCGCTCAAGAATCGACTGGCCATCAACATCATGTACTGAGCCGATGACAAAATCAAGATCCCATGCGGCGAGATCTTTGGCCAGTTGATCGTACAAGCTTTTATCCCAACCGATTTCCAGGCCGCAGAGAACCTGTAATCCGGCTGGGAAAAACTCTTCTCCCGCCAGTCTGATTTCCTCTATCAGACGTTTGACCGAATCAGAGTTAGCTTCAACTTTTTCGTCGCCGAATCTAAAGTATCCCATTCGCTTTTTGCGGGAAGGCATTACTTCGTAATGGTTTGTGATTGTGACTTCGTATAGCCCCTGCTTGAATGCAGCATGGCAAATATCGCGAATTGAGCCTTTGGCATCGACTGAGTGATGGGTATGAACATGGCTGTCGCCGACCGGATATCTTATCATCAACTTTCTCTCACGAATGGATTAGAGCGTTTCTCAATCGCTACAGTGGTGGGTTCTCCGTGTCCGGGGTAAATGACGGTGTCATCTGGAAGCGAGTAGACTTTTTGCCGAATCGAGCGCTCAATCTCGTCGAATGAGCCTCCCGGCAGATCTGTGCGCCCGATGCTGCCGCAAAATAGAAGATCGCCGCCAAAAAGAATCTTCCCCTCGGGAAAATGGAGGGAGATGCTTCCCACAGAATGACCCGGCGTGTGCAGCACTTTCAATAGAAGATTGCCGACGTTTATTTCATCCCCATCCACCAGGAGCCGATCGGGAGGAGGGGCCGTGACGTTATCCCCGGTGATGCCGCTGAGATTGAGCATCGGATTCGTCAGCATATTCCGCTCACTCTCATGGATTAGAATCTCGCAGTTGAACTGAATCTTCATGGCCGCGACTGCGCCCAGGTGATCATAATGACCGTGCGTCAGCACAATTGCACTTGGGGTCGCTCTGCGTCTTTCAACAACCGCGGTGATTCGCTCGGGATTGGCGCCGGGGTCGATGATGACGCATCGAGATGTCTGACTGCAGCCAAAAACGTAAGCATTCATCGGCAGGGGACCGACTTCCACCTTATCCAAGAAGTAGTTCTGAGATGCGTCGTTCATTCTGGAGGCAAGTATAGCGGCTTTGCGTATATGAGTCAATTCTATTCTGGACTGTAAAGTTCCAGTTTCAGGAATGCGTTCAGGAAGATCGGTACTCGCGCACCACAGTAGTCTGGATACCACCGCGATTATGGAAACGCCCTTCAAGTCGCAAAGCACGGGGTTTTACGGCCGCAACCACGTCATCTACTATCTTGTTAACCGCATTCTCGTGAAAGATGCCCTGGTCGCGATACGCAAGCAGGTATTCCTTGAAACTCTTAAGCTCAATGCAGAGCGTATCGGGCGTATAGGTCAGGATCAGACGCGCGAAATCGGGCAGCCCGGTCTTGGGGCAGACGCAGGAGAATTCCTCAGTCTGCATGGTGATCTCGTAATCTCTGTCAGCGTAAATATTGCTAAATGTCTCGATTGCCGGAGTTTTCCAGCCGCGGATGTGATCCTGACGACCTTCATATGCACTTGTCTGCTTACTCATTATAAATCCAAATATACCGCTATTCGCAAAATCGGGCAACCAGGAATGAGTTCAGGTGTAGTTATTCAATGCAAGCAACGTTGACGGGGAGCGATTAGTTTTTATATTGAACACTGAATCTGATTAATCAAGGAGAGGTTCTGGATTCGAATTATTCGTCCGACGGACGCGCGGTAGTACTGTTGAGCGGGGGGATCGATTCTTCGACTACGCTGGCGATCGCCAAGGCCGAGGGTTGCGAAGTGCTGGCGCTCTCATTTGACTACGGTCAGCGGCACCGCCATGAACTGGAAGCTGCCAGGGGGGTGGCCCGGGCAGCAGACGTCGCCGAGCATCTGGTCTTGCCGCTGGATCTATCGGCAATTGGCGGCTCGGCTCTCACAGGCGATATCGAGGTGCCGAAGGAGCGCGACGAGAAAGAGCGTTCGGTGGTGATTCCCGTAACTTACGTGCCGGCACGCAATACTATTTTTCTGTCGATCGGACTGGCGTGGGCCGAAGCGAAAGGAGCCGATTCTATCTTCATTGGGGCGAATTCAATTGATTATTCAGGTTATCCCGACTGTCGTCCCGAATTTATCCAGGCATTTCAAGCGGTGGCGAATCTGGCAACGAAGACCGGTGTCGAAGGCAACAGGATTATCATCAACGCACCGCTGATTCATCTGACAAAGGCACAAATTATCAAGGAGGGAATGCGGCTCGGCGTGGATTATTCGCTCACACTGAGTTGCTACGATCCTGATCCGGCCGGACGAGCGTGCGGCTCCTGCGATAGTTGTATTATTAGAAAACAGGGTTTCAAGGAAGCAGGTGTAGCTGATCCTACACTTTACGCAACCGCGACCATTAGTTAAAATTCAACAGAAACTACTTTTCCAAACCATGCCCTACTCGCCAGACATAGTTCCCTGGCCCGATGAATTCGCAGGAGATTTTCCGGTGAGCGAAGTTTTCCTCTCTGTTCAGGGAGAAGGTCGCTTTGCTGGCCACCCGGCCCTGTTTATTCGATTGATGTACTGTAACCTGGGCTGCGCCTGGTGTGACACACGCTTCACCTGGGAAAGAGGCTCGCTTGACTCAAGCCAGCTAATGCCGCCGGCAGAAATCTCCTCCCGCGCCCTTGACCAGCTTCCCAAGTCTGCTGCTGCAGACTCAGTTCATGTAGTTATTACCGGCGGCGAGCCGATGCTGCACCAGGATCGCCTTCCCACGCTGATCGATGAACTACGTCGCGCCGGTTTTGCGTTTTTTGAAATTGAGACCAACGGGATGTACACGCCAAATGACGAGATGATCGAGCGTATTTCGTGGTGGAATTGCTCCCCCAAGCTTTCGAATAACGGAATTCCTCTTTCCACCAATATCGTTCCTCAGGCAATCAGGGGAATTCTGAGTACTAACAGATGTGATTTCAAGTTCGTGATCCAATCGCGGCGCGACCTGGAAGAGATGGAGGCGGTCTATTTGCCCCTTATTCCGAGGGAGAAGATAATGCTGATGCCCGAGGGAACGAACGTCCAGCGACTCAAGCAGGTTACCGAATGGCTGGTTGCTGAGTGTCGCGATAGAGGTTATCGTTTCTCGCCGAGATTGCATATAATGACCTGGGGCAACGTCCGCGGCCACTAAAGACGTCGTGGTCGTACAGGAGTTTCGATGAAAGTTACTCTCGCAAGAAAATTCCGCTTTGAGGCATCTCATAGCCTCTCTCATTTACCTGATGATCATCCCTGCCACAACCTTCACGGGCACAGCTATGCCCTTGAAATCGAGGTTTCCGGTGAAGTTGATGAAGACTCAGGATTTCTGCTTGACTACGCTGAGATCAAGAAGGCCGTGCAGCCGCTACTGGATAATCTGGACCACAAGCATCTAAACGATGTCGACGGTCTGGAAAAGCCCACCACCGAACTTATCGCTCGCTGGCTCTGGAACAGGATCAAACCCGCCCTTCCCCAACTCTCGAGAATAGCCATTCAGGAAACCCCAACGACGCGCTGCGAGTACAAGGGCCGCTAGCCCCCTTTCGATAAGCACTCAGTGGATTAGGTACACCAACACCCACATTGTAACAATACCTGCCAGCAACAAGGCGATCTGACCTACCTCCATGCGGTGACCACTGCGGTGGTGAAGGCCGGGGATTAAGTCTGCGATGGCAATGTAGAGAAAGCTGGCTGCAGCAAGAGCGATGACATAAGGAATCAGCGACAATCGCTCCAGTGGTACCAGGAATGCCAGCACCGCGCCCAGAATCGCGCTTAACGACGAGATAGTGTTCAGCAAGAGAGCAGTCCTGGGGGAATATCCAGAGGAAAGTAGGATAGCAAAATCACCTAACTCCTGGGGCACCTCGTGCGCAAGCACCGCGAGGGACGTCGTGATCCCCAGTGCCGGCGACACTTGAAACGCCGTTGCGATCAGAACACCGTCCACGAAGTTATGAACGCCGTCACCAATGAGAATCAGGGGCCCCGCCGTTTGATGGGCGGTGCAGTCGGAGCGATGACAATGGTGCCAGACAAAGAGCCGTTCGATAAGGAAGAAAACAACGATTCCCACGAGCACGGTGAAGAGCACTTCGCGGGTGCCGCCTTTTTGCAATGCAGAGGGCAGGAGCCCAAGAAAGGTAGCGCCGAGTAATATACCACAAGCATACCCAACCAGGCCGGCTACCAGTCCCTCTCTGCTCCCTTCACGTACCACCAGCAGGAGTGCGGCCAGCGATACCGCGACGACACTGGAGATGAACACGAAGATGAAGGCCAAGAGAACATGCATAGCGGGCAGGCTCCTCTCATCGCCGATAAGAATCAGTCAAAAAAACCGCAAAATCTAGCATTCTATCAACAAATCCTTGACAAACATAATGAACATATGTTCATTATATGCCGAAGGAGATAATATGGCAAGACCCGTTTGTCCGCGCAGAGTTCGCGGGGAGCCCCGCAGCAATCATTTCAAACCGGCCGGGGTGCCGGCTCGCGAGTTGGAGGAGCAGCTGCTGACGCTGGACGAGTTCGAGGCGTTGCGGCTCTGCGATCTCGAGGGGTTGTATCTCGAAGATGCCGCCGGCAAAATGGAAATCTCGCGCCCTACTCTTAGCCGCGTGCTGGAGTCGGCGCGCAAGAAAGTTGCGGATAGCCTGGTCAATGGCAAGGCACTTAAGATCGAAGGAGGATCTATCATGCCACAACAAAATAGAGAGTTCGAGTGTGGTGATTGCGGACACAAGTGGGAGCGCCCGTTCGGCGGCGGCAGGCCACGGGGATGTCCTAACTGCGAGAGCAACCATATCCATCGCTGCGACGGTCACCGGGCTTCTGGCCGGGGGCGTGGCCAGGGCGGCGGCATGGGGCAGCAGCGGGGAAATTGTCGCAGGGGTCGCGGCGTCGACACCAGCCGAGGTTAGAGCACAGAAATCAACAAAGGGGAGTCTGCGATCAGCAACGCTGGCCGCCATTGATTTGGCGGAGGAATAGCTCGCTTACCAATCACTTACGAAACTTCAAAATAAAAAACGGGGTTCGCTCGGACTAAGCGAACCCCGCACGGATGTATCCGTGAAGTAGGAAAAGATTACTTCATCAGAATCATCTTCTTGGTTGCCGTGAACTTATCAGTGGAAAGTTTATAGAAATAAACACCACTGGCAGATCCATTAGCATCCCAAGTGACATCGACGTGGCCAATGCCCGTTCCGTTATAGCTCTGAACCAGCTGACCATTCACATTGTAAATAGCCAGATTCCAGTCGGTGGCGACTGGGAGATCGAATCCAATCTTCGTTGATGGGTTGAATGGATTCGGCACATTCTGAGACAGTGAGAACTCGGTCGGAAGCGCGGTCTTCGTGATCGAGGTATTCATGAGGTTACCGAAGTAGTCGGAGACCTCAACACTGCTCAGTTCAGCGCCTTCGACAGTCACAAGCTCATTGGTACCATCAGGAATAGACCGAGTCATGTCGTCTGTTCCGGACCAAATAAGCATGTGGACCTGACCATCGCGTTGGACATAGTCAACCTTCATGTCTGACTGGTTCGTGATATTCACGTTACCGGTGACATTAAAGGTCAAGTACATCGCGCCGATAGCGTCAGGGCTAACGGTTGAAATGGTTCCGTTGTTGAGTTGGACCTCAGCCGTAGCTGAGAACGGAGCCATCTTACCGTAGGCAACAGCGTCGCCGACGATGATACGCAGCAGGTAAACCAAGTCACCCACTGTCAGCGTCTGGCCGTCGTTGTTGACATCGGAAGCGGCAGTCTGTGCAGCACGGAATTGCGGATTCGGACTCAGGACGGAGCTGCCATACAGGAAGTAGTTCGTGTACAGCACGGCGTCCGCGATCTCGTTCCGGATTCCGTTAAGGTTCAGATCACCAGGGGCGTCGATCGAGTCTCTACAGACGATATCAACCCCGCCATTCTGGAAGTTGACGACGGTATCTGGTTGATACTTCTGGCCCAAGACGTTGATACAGTCTTCACCGCTGGTAAGACCCTGCCAACCACCAACATTGGGATCGCCAGTGATCTCGCCTGCAGAATCATAACCATAAACATGCGAAGCGATGAACAGCGTGTCACCGGTAATCGATGAGAACGTGTTGTCGCCGCAGTCAAGCCAGAAGAACTGGATCGGAACGTACTGACAGTCGTAGGACAGATCGCCTGTCACCAGGAAGTTCAGCACGGCAAGATCGGTCTCGGGACCATCAGGTCCGGGACGTCCTTCGCCGTAGCAGGTCGGATGATTTGCGCCGTTGTTGTAATCAGCAATCGCAACGATGCGAAGCAGACCACTCGGGCAGGACCCGCTGCAGTTTCCGGTGGCGCCATAGCGGTAAGTGAAATATTCAAAGCCGCAGGCCTGGAGAATATCACCAGGATCAGCGTCGATGAATGAAAGCGCTGAGGCGTCATAGCCTAACAAAAGATCATAACCGCCAAATCCTTCAGTCCAGTGGCTTAACTGCACCGAGACTGACTCATAACCACCCTGAATGGTGTTGTGGGTCTTCTCGATTACGACCTGGAAGGTCGGCGCCACGTGGATGGTGAACTGGCAGGTGGTCACTTCGCAGCCGTCGGTCACGTCAATAGCGACGACGAAATCACCAAGATAGGAATCGTCGCCAAACGTGGTCGGCCAGCTCCAGACACCGGTGTTCGGATCGACCGTAAACGGACCAGCCGTGGTCGGCCCGGAGAAGCTGTTCAGTGAATACTGAAGCGGCAACGGGCAGTTATCCGGATCAACGGCAATTACCTGGCCATCAGCTGTCCAGCCCCAATACAGGAATGTTTCGGAGCCAGGAGCCGGGCAATCGGTAAATGTCGGAGCGTCGGTCTGAAGTGAGACCTCGAACGTGCAACTTCCGGTGCCTCCCCATTCATCTGTTACCTGCACCGTGATCTCATAGAGACCACAGACGCCGGCGACAGCCGGGGGATCCCACACATACTGACCCTGATCGTTGATCTGACCCGGTCCGCTCGTGACTGCCCAGCTCTCGTTGGGATTGCCGGTGCAGGCATTGTCGGGATCGGTCTTATCAAAATCATACTGGACGATGTCACAGGCATTGAAAACCAGCGCCTGTGCAGGGCAGTTTGAAACTGTCGGCGCAGTGTTGTATACGCGATATGTACCGGCATTAACGGTAAGGTTCGCGAGAGCAGCATTAGCGTCGACAAACTGTGTGGAAGCGACTACGGGGTCGGCATCGACCACCCAATCGCCACCATCTTCAAGCACGAATTGACCAGTATCACAAGTGGTGGTAACTGTAAACGTAAAGTCATAACTACCGGCCGGCATAATGATCGGCGTGGCACAGTCAAATCCGTAGATACGCGTGGTATCTTCGTCGTCTGGGGTCACTTTTGACATATCGACAACAGCACCCGAAACGGATGAGACATCAACAGCCGTGACTTCACCGAACGCGTTTGTAACCGACGAGCGCACTTTGGTCATCAGATCAAAAGCAGCGATATCGTCGGTTGTATTAACCGTGGCGGTGATCACATTACCGGTGGTATTATACGGAAAACTACCGTCTTGGTAGGTAACCGTAACGTCCGCGAAAATTGAGCTAAACGAGAACAGAAGCAATCCAGTCAGCAGCAAACAGAAAATCAAACTGTTTCTTTGCTTCATTATAAATGCTCCTTAATGCTCTAATCAAAAATTACAGAAAACGTTTTTTGGCGAGACCAATCAGAAAGCTTGTTTCCTCTGACCTGCTCGCAGTTAACATTTCGTCAAGCCTTGATGGCCGACAAAACGCGGAATATTCAGTAGATAGAAGTCTATTCAAGGGGTAATCGTTGCAGCGGCAGATTGTGCACTAATGTAACATAGTAATGTAACATTAGCTAAATCGCGTGCTTACGACAGGGATCGCGGAAATAACAAAGATAAGCTTCCGACAAGCGTTCGAAAGTATGTGTACGAGAAAGTTTAAAACCCTAGACGCCTGTAATATAGCGGCTCGGGAAATTGTGTCAACAGCTTTTTTGCCTTTATTCTCAAGATTTTCGCAGTGCTTATTGCCTGAAAGGAGGCTAGTCATTCGATTCATTCGACTCATTCGTCCCCGTTTCTTCCCCATCCCCCCACATTCTCGCGCCCGGCCACAAACTGTACCGCTGAGCACAGCAGCGATTGCCCTACGCACTGACTTATTGCGGCGAGATGAGCTTGACATCCACAGTTTTGACGAAAATCCGTGAACGAAGGGATCGTCAGCCCTGAACGCAACTGAATGGATACCAGAGCCGTTCCTCCAATAACATTGCATTCAAATGGCAAACCACAGCCGTTGGGCACTTATTTAACGCACGTTAGCCATGATTATCATACAAATATTGGCATATCCACAATAAGCCATACTACCATATGTACATATAAACGAGCGGTAAATGCCAATAGATATAAAAACCGGCGACCCTGATGTGCGGGCCGCCGGTCTGTGAATTTGTACTCGGGAATTTAATCGTTAGTCGCCTGAAAAACGAAAGCTCTGCAGGAACAGAAACCTGTTGAAATCTACCGCCCTCCGCCCGACTCGCTGCCAGCCATATTGTCGTTCGTGGATTCGCCCGACATGGAAGTGTCAGCCGGCAGCTGGTACTCCGAGGAAGCGTAAATGTCAAACTGCAACTGCACCTGATCGTTCACCATTAATCGATTCTCTTTCGGCACCTCGATCCCAAAGCTGGAGAGCCTGAACGGGATCGTTCCGTCGATGTGCAGCACATCTCCCGGCATTCTGGTCGCCGTGATCTTATTTCCCTGGAGGTAGCGTAGCCCAAGGATGATCGAAACGGTATCGACCTGATCACCCATTTTCAGCTCGCCACGCCCGTTGACCTCAATACGCTTCTCGTTCTCCATTTTATATATGCGCCCCTCGTTGATTCCCAGGAGCGTGAACTCAAGAGTCTGTGCATCCCCGAAGTTGATGTAGTCTTTCGAGAGAATCCGTGTGTCCAGATCCTGGTAGCCGGTTGTGAGAGAGGGTACGTTGACTGAGAGATCCAGGCGCGGAGCATTCTGCACAGAATCGATATAGAAATTACTTGTGAACCTCAGATCGGTAGTCATCAACCGAATTGTCTGTAACTGCGCCTTAGAAACGAGCTCGACAAAATTGCGCTGTTGATCACCATCGGCGCGGAAGTCGACGCGATCGGAGTGAATTGAGACCTCGGCGCCTCCCTCCTGAGCAACCAGATTAGCGCTAAAACAAATCGACCCAACAAGGGTGAGCAGAACCACCAATATTTGCTTCATTCTTCGAAATCCTCCCAGCTTAGCAGCTTTAATCAGCGCGGAATATAGTTGGCGGTATCGAGAGAAGCAAGCACTAAAGCTCAATCATCGGCGGCAGTAAATCGCGTCCTCCACCTTAAGAATTCTGCCCGTCCAGTGGGAGTCAGAGCGCGAGTAATCGCTGATATGCCAATATGCGCATATTCACAATAAGCGATGCTCAAGGGGCAACAGCGCTGCGCCGAGTACGCCGGCGAAGTTGCCCAGCTGAGCCGGAAGCACCTTGACGGCGTGATACGAGGCTTTGGAGGCGTATTGGCGAAGAAAACGGCGAACGGCATTGAAATATGTTCTGCCGCCAAGGGCTACACCGCCGCCAATTACCACTACTTCAGGATTAAGGATTTCCAGGGCCGATCCAATTCCACAGGCAAGGTAGTCGGCTGATTTCCTGATAGCTGAGACGGCGTGAGGATCGCCCAGCCTGGCACGGTCAAACACCCACTTGCTGTCCGCGAGTTTTGGCGCTCTCTCGCCGTAGAAGCGCACGAATGACTCAGCATTAACGTACATCTCAAGGCAGCCCCGCTTGCCGCACTGACACGGATAACCGCCCTTCACGATGATGCTGTGCCCCAGTTCGGCTCCGGCGTAAGTGGAGCCACGCCACATCTTGTTGCCCAGGATTATTCCTGAGCCCAGGCCGGTACCCACGGTAAGATAGAGTCCCGAGCTATGTCCTTTGCCGGCGCCGAATGAATGTTCAGCCAGGGCCATGGCGTTCGCATCGTTATCGACGAAGATTTTGACGCCAAGTTCGCCGTTGAGCTCCCGGCTCAGGTCACCCGTAATGTCGGCGCCGCGCCACTGCCGAACATTCGGCGAACCCGAAACCACCCTGCCCTGCTCGATATCCACGTGCCCCGGGCTACCAATTCCGACAGTCGCAAAATGCAGGTTCCGCGAACGAGCAACTTCGTCCAGCTCTCGTAGAATTGTCGCAAACTGCGAAATAATCTTCTTTCGTGTCCTGCCGGTGGAAACAGAATCGCTATGAGCTATCTCGCCGTCGTCTGTCGCCAGGCCATACTTGATGTTAGTGCCGCCGAGATCAATCCCTGCATACAGTCGCTTTTTCATACTCCAATCATTCGATGATCTGATCTTGAGCGCAAGTCTTTTTGTCCACACCTCAGCTGAAATCACCCAAAAAGAGAGGTCGATCACATTTGTGACTGACCTCTCGATATTGCCGCTGTGAAATAAATCTGAGCTATGCGACTATTTCTTGTAGTTGGGCTGTCCGGTACACGGATCGCAGGTGATTTCTCCGTTACCAAAGATATAGTTAATCTGCATCACAATATCAGCAATGCTGAAATGTCCATCGCAGTTGGCGTCAAAACTGGGATATTGCGGTTTGAGCTTGACATAGACGTCAACGACCTTCGGTGAGCCGATCGCATCGGTAGAAGTAATCACTATCGTGCCGTGGTGGGTACCGATAGCCATTCCCGTAATGTCTGGGGTAACATCGACGGTTTGTCCGGACACCCCCGAGCTGACCGAGGTTTGAATCCAACTAGTCGCCGTTAGAGACCAGGAGAACGGGGTGCCATCGCTTTGAATGGCAAATGATTGCGGATCGGGATTTGGGTAGTTGGCCAGTGTCTCAAAATAGAGAGAGTCAGGCGCAACTGTCATTGTGGGATACATTTCAACCGCCCCCGCGGTAACAGCGGGAGTCGCTATTGTCAGGGCTGAGTAGCTATTGAGGCCCAAATCGCCGTACACGTAATGCGGAAACTGATATGATTCGCTCAGCGATGTTGTATCAAGAGATACTGTTCCACCGGCGCTCCCAGAATAGGATACGGAAACGTTGGCAAGTATGTAGGCTCCGGGCGGTGCGCCATCATTGGGAATAGCACTGAATTGCACGATTCCCTGATCACCCGTCCAGTTGGAGTTGAATAATACGAAAAACTGATTGTCCTCGCGATCGACGCTGATGACAGAGACCGTGCCGCTGGTTGTGGTCGCGCGGAACGGAACGAGCAGATCATCTACATAGTTCGTCGCTTTCAGCAAAATCGGTACAGTCACCTGACCCGATCCGGCCGGAATTGCAGCGCTCCCGAGAAACAGCGAATCGGTTCCCGGCATTATATTGTAGGCGGGGTGCGGTGGGCACGACCCGACAGGATAGCCAAAGAAAAGCCAGCCGGTGTAGTAGCGGCTATCTCCCAGATTGAAGCCGGCACGGCCATCGATATCGCCCAGCCCGGCTGGAAGCGCAGCATGACCAACGAGCACCTCACTGCAATATACCAGGTCGGAAACGTTCGTGGAACCATCCTGATTCATGTCAAAGCAGGGATGAGTAGTCTGCGATAGTGCGAAGGGCGATAGAAGTACACAGACTAAAGCCACCATTAGAACCGTTCGCTTCATCGTACACCTCCTGGAGTAAATGGGAAGACGACTGAGAGTCATCTATAATATTGTTTCTTTCAGCTAAGCCTTGAGAGTGCGGGTTGAAATTTATGATAAGCCTGAAGGTGATTCACTGTCAAGGATTTTCGATATATTACTCTACGAAGTGTTGCCGCGACCATCTGAGACGGGCCGCAGGAGAACAGATATGCCATGCCTGCAGTAGGCTGAAGCCACCGGTCCAAAATGATAGAGGCCCACTACGACTGCTGTGGGCCTCCCAGAACTTATCTACTTAGTTCAAAAGATAAATGACGGCTATTTCTTGTAGTTGGGCTGTCCGGTACACGGATCGCAGGTGATTTCTCCGTTACCAAAGATATAGTTAATCTGCATCACAATATCAGCAATGCTGAAATGTCCATCGCAGTTGGCATCAAAACTGGGATATTGCGGTTTGAGCTTGACATAGACATCGACAATCTTCGGGGAGCCTAACGCATCGGTTGAGGTGATCACAATTGTCCCGTGGTGGGTCCCCACGGCCATTCCGGTTATGTCTGGAGTTACTTCGACGCTCTGCCCTGAAATGCCTGATGTAATTGAGGTTTGAATCCAGCTGGTTGCCGTCAATGTCCAGGCGAACGGCCCTCCGTCACTCTGCACGGTAAACGACTGGGGATCAGGATTCGGGTAGTTGACAAGGGTCTCATAATACATTGAGTCCGGGGCAACCGACATTGTGGGAAATTGTTGGTTAGATCCGGTGACCACCGCAGGCGTTGCAATCGTGAGGGCGGAATAATCATTCAGGGAGACGTCACCATAGACATAGTGTGGAAACTGATAGGATTCCCCCAGGGAGGTTGTATCGAGCGACACCGTACCGCCTGAACTGCCGGAATAGTTGACTGTGACTGAACCGAGAAAATATGTACCCGGAGGTGCCTGATCCGACACAACTGAGCTAAACTGCACGATACCCTGACTCCCTGTTCTGTTGTAATTGAACAAGGTCAGAACTGCAGAACCCTGGGCGGCAACATCGCCGACAGTCACGCTGCCGCTAGTTGTGGTCACATGAAAAGGGATAAGCAAATCGTCAACATTATTGATCGCTTTGAGGACGATTGGCAGATTTACCTGACCATCGCCTGCAGGAATTGACGAGCTTCCGAGATAGACAGTATCCGCACCCGGCAATATCGTGTATGCGGGATGCGGCGGGCAAGTTCCGGCAGGGTATCCAAAGAAGATCCAGCCGGTATAGTAACGACTATCTCCCAAATTGAAACCTGCTCTGCCATCGATATCGCCTAGACCGGCCGGCAGCGGAACGTGGCCGACGAATATGTCACTGCTGTAAACTAAATCGATGATGTCAGTCGATCCATCCTGGTTGAGATCAAAGCATGGCTGGGTCGGCTGTGCGTAGCTCAGCGAGCAGAAGATAGCCAGTGATAGAGACACTAGCAGAATCGTTCGCTTCATAGAACACCTCCTGGAGTGAGTGGGGAGACGACAAATCGTCGCCTTGAGTCGTGCTTTTGTGCACCAAACCTTGAGAATGCGGGCTATAGTAATACAAAACCCAAACAATCCAAAACTGTCAAGGACTTTTTGGTAGTTGTTTGGTTACTCGTAGTTTTGTACCGTGGCTTTGACTGCGGGAGGGATCGAAGAAAAGCCCTGAGTGCCAGAAAAAGGGATTCTATGACTTGCGGCGATGGCGCAACCTTGAATTCAGCGTGAGTTGTAGTCGTTTACCGCACGTACCAGCAACTGAATCGCTTTGCGGAGATTTGTCTCCTTGAGCACGTAGGCGATCCGTACTTCCTGTTTGCCCCGATTAGGAGTGGCGTAAAAACCGTCGCCGGGAGCTACCATAACGGTATTGCCGTCCAATCGAAATTCCGTCAAAAGCCAAGCCGCAAAACGATTGGCATCATCGATCGGGAGTTGCGGCATGATGTAAAATGCGCCCGGAGGTTTGCGGTAGACTGCGCCTTCGAGCTTTGCCAGTTCCTCGCAGACGATGTCTCTGCGAGCTTGATATTCCGAGATCATCCCGCCAAGGAAGCGGCTGAGAGACTTGTAGCCGGCAATGGCACCGACCTGTTCGATCGTGGGCGGGCAGAGCCGTGCCTGCCCCATGCGCAGCGCAGCCTGAATCACCTCAGGATTGCGACTGATCAGGCAACCCACTCGAGCGCCGCAGGCGGAGAAGCGCTTGGAGATAGAATCGAGCATGATGGCACGATCTGAAATCTCCGGAATACTCAGTATTGACGTATGCGATTCGCCGTCGTAGGTGAACTCGCGGTATACCTCATCAGCCAGCAGCCAGAGGTTATGCTCGATGGCCAGCTCAGCAAGCATTTCGATCTTTGCCTTTGACAGGATCGCTCCTGTCGGATTATTCGGCGAGCAATAGAGTATCGCACGAGTTCGCGGCGTGATGAGTCGCTTGATTTCTTCACGTTCCGGAAGCGCAAATCCCTGGTCCACGGAAGTCGGAATCGGCACAACTTTAAGCGCCGACATCGTGGCAAAACCGTTATAATTGGTATAGAATGGTTCCGGCACCAGGATTTCATCCCCCGGATCGCCGATAGCCATTAGCGCAAACATTATCGCTTCGGAGCCGCCGGTAGTGACGATTATTTGTCCGGGGTTGATCTCCACGCCGAAATTGCTGCAGTAGCTGCAGATCTCTTCCCGAAGCGGTAGCAAGCCTTCGGAGGGTCCGTAGGCCAAAACCTGATCCTTGAACTCACGCACCGCCTGCATGATTTCAGGTGGCGTCACGATATCGGGTTGCCCGATGTTGAGGTGAAAGATATTCACGCCTTCTGCCCTGGCTGCATTTGCCAAAGGCATCAGCCGCCTTATCGGCGAAGCCTGCATACCATCGCTGCGCAGCGACAGCTCGACGTGTTGTACTGATTCTGAGGAAACCTTGCCACTCATTTGTTACCACCTGCCGACAAGAGTCGGATCGAATGCCAGTTGAACCTAAAGTAACATTCTTACTCCAGGATTCTTTTTTTCACAATCAGTATATGTTACATGCCGTGTCATTTGCTGTCAACATCGTATTACCAGAAGAAGCGATAGTCCCACGGGAGGCTTTCGCTTGACTTGCGGTGCGTAATCTTCCATTATGTTTGCCAATCTGAAAGGAAGCAGAGCAACTCACATGACTGACCCTGAAGAATATACCGGCTCATTCAAGTCTCTGGCTGACGAGACGAGGCTGAAGATCATGCTGGTGTTGAACAGTCGTTCCCGCTCGGTAGGCGAAATAGTTGACCTGTTCAATCTATCGCAGCCCACGATTTCACGCCACCTGCTGGTTCTCAAACAAAATGGATTGGTTGTGTCGAAGCGGCGGGGTCAGCAGGTAATCTACGCGATCAATGAGGACGGAATTCGCGCGCTGGCACTTGATTTCTTCCGCAACTTCGATTGTTGTAGAGGGATCTCAATTCCGTCGTTGGGGCGAAAGCGATAGCGATTCTCCGCCCCATCCCGTAGCTGTTCTCCAGGACGCTCGCCGCCTTTTCCCGGTTACCGTTCTTCCGTGATCACCGTATCCCCATGCTCGTACGACGGAACGCAGATACACAAAAACATCAGGTCTTCATTCCCGACGTTCTTTATCTTGTGCCGCGTCCCCGGGGGCAGCGCGACAGCATCGCCCGGCTCGACGCGGAATTCCTTTTCCGCTACCGTCATCTCCCCCATTCCCCGCATAATGAAATAGATTTCCTCAGAAGTGGCGTGGTAGTGTTCTTCGGTCTCTCCACCGATCGAAACCACAGCTTCAGCCAGAGACTGTTTCTTTATAATCGAATTGCGCGGAGCCATTATCTCCCTGATCCGGGAGCCATCCTTGGTGGTGAATTGTTCGCAATCGCCCAGTTTTATAATACCCGGCAATTCAACCATTGTTATTCTCCTTAAGTATCACGTCCACAGCTTCAGCAAAGTCTGAAACCACCCGTATGGATTTCAGATGCAACGGTAGTTGCGCCGACTCGATCTCGCCGTAGCCGGTTTTCACCATGATTCCCCTGGCTTCGATATTTCGTGCAAGCTCCATATCGAGCACACGATCTCCAGTAACAAATGACCGGGACAAATCAATGGCATATCTGCTGCAAGCCTGATCAATCATGCCGCGCGCCGGCTTGCGACAATCGCACGCTCCGGTCAAATCGGGATGATGCGGGCAGTAGAAGATGCCATCAAGTTTGACGCCTTTGTTAGCAAGAAGTTCCGACAAACGTTGATTTACCAGCGCGACATCCTCGTCAGACATGAGGCCTCGTGCGATTCCCGACTGATTGGTCACCACGAAAAGAAGGTACCCGGCAGCCTGCGCGCGCTTCAGAGCCTCGGCGACGCCCGGGATCAGCTCGACAGCAGCGGGGTCGGAGATGAATTCCTTCTCAACGATGAGATTGCCGTCGCGGTCACAGAAGAGTGCGGGGCGAGATCTATCAACTGGAGTCATTGTGGTCTGTCGCTCACTTATGTGTCTCGATTCGATAAGTCCTGATAGTCATTTGATCTGCAGTTGAAGCAGGGCAACAATTTCGGCCGCGTCCATGTTCAGAAAGCAATAACGCCGGTCTCGATAACAAGTACGTTCGCCGTGGCGGCTGCATGGAGAGCAAAACTCATTAATGGTATAGGCGGCGGCGTTGTCACCAAGCGGAGTGAATCCGAGAATCGGATGTGTCGGCCCAAAAAGCGCAACTACGGGCGTGCCCAGGGCAGCGGCGAGGTGGGCCGGGCCGGTATCGTTGGAGATTACCGCAGTCGCCGACTCAATGACAGCGGCTGTGCGCGTAATCTCTTCCGGAGTGATAACCTTAACACTATCCACTTCCCTGTAATCCGCAATAACGCGCGCAAACTCACCGAGCGATTTCGACTCTGACGGCGCTCCAAGGACAATGAACTGCCTGATGCCCTTCCCCACCAGTTTTTCTGCAACAGCCAGCAGAACTGATGCCGGCGCCTGCTTGGTCGGGTAGCGTGCCCCGGCAGCGAATATCGCATAGCGATTCTCGAGGCTGATTTTCCGGCGTTCCCCCTGCCACCAGAGTCGGGCGGAATCAGGAACAGAAAGTACAGGCGGCCCAAGTTGCGCAGAGATCCCGAGTTCCGCAAGCGCGTCGGCGTAGCGCTCCAGAGCAGATCGTGGTTGAGCGGCCAGTTTCTTGAAATGAACCGCTTTGAATCGCGCCAGCCAATCCTTGCCGGCCTTGACGGAGCGGGCAGGAACGGCGGTACGTACACGGGAGCTGCGCAGATTATTGTGCAGGTCGACAATCAAATCGTAGTTCGCTTCCCGCAGGAGATTGATCGTTTCACGGAACCGGTGTTCGCCATGCCATTCCTTAACGTCGTCAGCTGAGGGGAACATCTGCACGAGGGAGACATACAGTGATTTGGTGAGATAGTCGATATGTGCGTCGGCAAAATGCTGTTTCAGCGCGCGCGCAATCGGTTCGGTGAGGATTACATCTCCGAGTGAACTGAATCTGACAATGAGGATTCTCTTCATCAAACGAAGAGTATAGTCAATAATCCGATAACGAGGCAGTAGAATCCGAAGAGGTAAAAGCGGCGGCCAACTACAATCCGCAGCAGCAGATAGATGGCGAGCAAGCCGACAAGAAACGATACGACCGCACCAATGCCGAAGGTCACCAACTCGGTGCTCGGCAGCGGATGCCGTGCTAACTCAATTCCTTTGAGCAGAGCTGCTCCCGCAACAGCGGGCAGTGACAGAAGAAACGAAAAGCGAGCAGCCAGCTCCGGGTCAATTCCGAGGAAGAGCCCCATAGTGATCGTTGTGCCCGAGCGCGAGATTCCCGGCAAGATTGCGGTCATTTGCGCCACGCCAATGAGGAACGCGGAATGAACCGAGAGCCGGTTCTTAAATCTCTTGAGAAAGTAGGTCGAGAGTAGAATCACTGCGGTAATCAACAACATCACCCCGCTAAACGTAGTGGAGTTGAAGCGCGCTTCAAACCAGCTTTCAAACAGGAGCCCGACTATGCCTGCAGGAATGCTTCCGATAATAATGTAGAGTGCCAGCATAAACCCGGAGCGGGTATCAACATCACGCTCACCAAACAGAAACTTGAAGAAGGAACGAGTCAGGCCAACGACATCTTTCCAAAAGAAAACCAGAACGGAGAGGAGAGTACCGAAATGCAGCGCTACCTCAAGGTAGATACTCGGCGCGTTTACGCCGAGAACTGCCTGGCCTATTACCAGGTGGGCAGACGAGGAGATCGGTAAGAACTCGGCCGCGCCCTGAAGCACACCGAGAATTATGGCGTCGAGAATCGGCATTAGCGAGACAGGCGCATGAGCGTCGGGTGATTGCTACGCGCCGCTGGACGCGATTGTTGATTCGTCAATTTCGCTTTACCACATGAAGAAGTTCAGGCCCACGGCGGCGCCGATTTCGTCATCTATCTGCAGTTCACCGGAGACATTGAATTTGCCGGTGAAATGGAATTGGCTGCCAATCGTAATACCGATATTGAATTCCGAGTTGTTTCTCGTAGCCTGAATTGCCTCAAGAGCACTGCGTTTGCCGAACAGAGGGTTTGTTCCACTGTCCTGGCGGACATTATCGCTACGCATATTCAAGCGACTGTATGGCGTAAAGCGAAACCCATTTTGAAACTGCAGCGGCTTGCTGACAATCAGGTTTCCGCCCAGTGACCAGATAGAAGTGCTGACACTGTTCCGGTCATACGAGTAATATTGGAATATTCCGCCTATCGCGACATCCACCGGCTTACCCATATCGGTGTCAGCAACCTGATACTGTATGTCGGAACCAATCAGCAGTGAGGCGTTATCGGTGGCATCAAGGTCCATCAATCCAATAGTCAGTGACACATCCACCGGCGAGGCAATTCCGTAGCGGGCATTGCCAAAGACGGTGACGGCGTGTTCGTAGACTCCCACTCCCGTGGATAGATTGAGGCTCCCCCAGCCCAGAGTCTCAGCAGAGCGCAATTGCGGTACGTAAAAGGCGTGAGCGTAACCGCCAGTAAAGAGCAGAGTGACGGTCGCCAAAACAAATATCTTCCTGATCATTATTTCGCTTCCTCCAATGGCTCGAATATCGCCTGCCTGCAAACTGAATCAACAAGAACTTTAGTTTAAGTTATACTGCAAGCAGATCGGAGTAGTTGTAACAGGATCGAAAATAGTTGCCGCTAACAGCAGAGGGGCTGTCGCAGTCAGGCACTGGCCTTGCTGTCTCTTTTGTTGAATTTCAGCCTGATCGAGTTACCGACAAAACCGAACTTGTCGCGAAGTCGATTCTCCAGATAGCGAACATAGGAGCGTTGCAGGTGCTCGGGGTAGTTGGCAAAAAACACGAACGTGGGGGGGGCCACACCTGTCTGCGTAAGATAGTAGAGCTTGATGTACTGTCCGCGATGAGCCGGGGGATGTCTTTCTGCCACCACGGCTTTAAGGAAATCGTTCAGATCAGATGTCGAAACGCGCTTGAATCGCTCTTCATAGATGCTGAGGACGAGGTCGAGGGTCTTGGTCGCCCTCTGGCCGGTTTTCGCAGAGATGAAAACCAGGGGCACAAAGTCCATGGTCTTGGCACGATGGTAAAATGCCCGCGTGAAGTGATCTACGGCATGAGTATCCTTTTCAACCAGATCCCACTTGTTCACGACAAGGAGTATGCCCTTGCGCTCTTCAATTACCTGCTCGATAATGCGCAAGTCATTGGTGGTCACTCCCAGTGGGGCCTCAACTAAGACCATCACGACATCTGCGCGCTGAATCGAGCGAATCGTTCGCAACGCGGTGTAGAATTCCAGGTTGTCTTTGACCTTGGCGGAACGGCGTAAACCGGCAGTATCGATCAGGACGAATTTCTGATCCTTGTACTCAACCAGGGAATCGATTGAATCACGAGTGGTACCCGCGATATCAGTCACGATCAGGCGGTCGCTGCCGAGAAGCTTGTTCACAATGGATGATTTCCCCACGTTCGGTCTGCCGACGACGGCCACATGAACCGCATCTTCGGCATCAGCCTCGTCTACCTCGGGAATGGCAGCAATCACCTGGTCAAGCATATCTCCTACGCCGCTGCCGGTTGCTGCAGAAATCGGCAGTGGGTCACCAAGGCCGAGGTTGTAAAACTCGTGTGACTGCTGCTCCAATTCTAAGTTGTCCGCCTTATTGACAGCCAATATTGTGGGTTTACCGGTTTTCAGAAGTAAGCGGGCAATATCGCGGTCGATATCTACGGATCCGACCTTGGCGTCAGTCAGAAACAGCACCAGATCGGCCTCAGCGATGGCGATTTCCGCCTGCTCCCGCACCTTGAGTTCAAAGAGTTCATCGGAGCGCGGCAGAAAGCCCCCCGTATCAACGGCTATGAAGTAGCGCCCCGCCCATTCGATTTTCTGATAGAGCCGATCGCGGGTGACGCCGGGAGAGTCATCGGTGATAGCGTGTCTGCGGCGAGCCAGACGGTTAAATAACGTTGACTTGCCCACATTGGGACGACCGATAATTGCGACAACAGGCAGGGGCATAGATTATATCACAAATCCGTTAGAGTCTCTTTGTTTGCTTCCCGCAAGAAAATAAGCGGGTGAAGGGAGTCGAACCCTCGACATCCAGCTTGGGAAGCTGACGTTCTACCACTGAACTACACCCGCAGTCAGGGAAATACTAGGTTTCCGTCAGCTCAATAGCAAGTGGTTTTTGGGGTTCGAGTATTCGCCCAAGCAGTTCGGGGCAATTTCCAGACTAGGCTGAAGAAGCGAATTCCTGATCCGTGGGGCTCTGAGCCTCTGCAGCCAATTCTGCCTGTACTTGCAGCTCCAGTCGCTCTTTACGCCGCTCCTGGCGCTGTTTCTCCCAGCGCTGGTCCTGCTCAGGAGTAAATGAGGCCTTGGTGATGCTGTCACCAATTCGTTCAAAGTAAACGGGACCGTGGATATCCTCGGTTATAGTCTTATAGAGAGCGCCAAAATGCAGGGTCGTGCCTGCATAAACAACCTCATCCGCGATGATACGTGCGTCGAGCAAATCCTCAACGGTGGCCTCAAGTTGATTATATTCGGCCTCCAACTCCTTGCGCCGTGTCGGGATTTCACGCGCCAGGCGCTTGAACTTATCAAGGGTCGCCTTCTGATCAGGCGGAAGCTTGCCGGTCATCTCCAGTTGGTAGAGTTTAACCATCGCTTCCTTGATATTGTGCTCGTTCTGGTCAAGTTTCTCCAATTCCTGCGTGATCTGTCGCTGGCGCTCTACGGCCTGCATATCGTAGGCTACGTAGATATGAGTGGGAACAGAAGCATCGTTTCCGAATCTTCCGGCCCTCACAAAATAACGGGCGGCACAGCGCCCCCCGGCGACGTAGCCGCCGCGGTCCTTAACGATTATCGAGTCGGCTGCATAGAGATCTCCGTTGTGAATCTCCCTGCCAACGAATACCGATCCCCCAGCGCGTATCTTCTGGTTCTCGACATATTTGACCGTCACATCCGCTCCCGCAACAAGACTCCCCTTGCCTCCTCCGAAGAATCCGCCACGAATCAAAATACTTCGCCCGGCGACGATCTTGGCGTCCTCTACATTCCCGCCGATCTCAAGGTCCTGCCCGGTTTTCACCTTGAAATCTGAAGTTACGTTCTTGCCTATTCGTAGTGAGCCGGCACAATCCACGTTCCCCGTGGCTGCCTCTATCGATCCGTTTATCCGCTGGTCGGGAAAGATGCTAATCTTGCCGCCCTGATAGCAAATCGTGCCGTCAACCTTCGCGGTCAGCGCGAGGCCGTCCGGTGAAATCTCGACGTTGGCTCCGGCAGGCAGATCTTTATCACGTCCAGGTTTAGGTGGAATCTCCTCGCCGAAGACAGACTGTCCCGGTGTGCCTTCCGTCGGTGGTACTTTCCTGGCAAGCAGTTGTCCCGATTGCGCATTCTGGATGTAGTTTAGATCCTTGTAGTCAATTTTGCCGTGTTGATCTACACTGGGCTCGTGTGATGGGTTTATCTCGAACAGGAAGTCAATCCTTGCATCCTCGCCCGCTTCAGGTTCTTCACCCTTTGCGATCATTATCTGCTCGCCAAAAACCTGCTTAAGCACGAGATCGTTGATGGATTTTTCGATTAGCCCGAATGTGATTCCAGCCTCAAGAAGAACGCTGCGAAGCTCTTCAAAAGTCATGAATCCTTCGGGGAGGTTTTCTTCATCAAGGATTATATAGGCTTCGTTACCGATATTATTGCTGGAGAGCGTGATGCCTGGCACCGATTTTGTCTGGCTAGTAATTTGCGGCACGATCGGCCCTCCGCAGTTTGTCAGCTACTCTGTTGCTGCTTGCGCTGTGATTGGGTACGCCAGTAGGCACGCTCGAGAACTACGGTAACTTCATAATGCTTGAAAGGCTTGGTGATGTATTCGTCCGCCCCAAATAGCAACGCGTCTTTAATCGTGTAGGAGTCTGCATAAGCCGTCATCATTATCACGGCAATGCCCGGGTATTTTGCCTTGATTTCCTTGAGTAAATCGAAGCCGTTCATGTCGGGCATCTTCACATCAGACAACACCATGTCGAATTGGTATTCTGCGAGAAGCTGCCTCGCCTCATTACCGCCTGCAGCAGTATGAACTGTATATCCCGCCTTTTCAAGAATCTTCGTCATGAGCTTGCGCATGACTTCTTCGTCATCAACCACGAGAACTCTAATCTCGTTCATTTCATCCATCGATGTATTCTCCAATACTTCTAATTTCAATATCGGCACACGAGCGTGCGGGTTTACTGTCTAAATGCCTGCGACAGTTGATTTTTACCGGGTGAGTCTGCCTTCGCGTCAAGGAAGGCGGCGAGATCTGCCAGGCTATCGACCAGCTCGAAACGGATTTTCTTCTCTGCTGGTGACGATGCCGCCCATTTTGGCGATTTCAGGAGCGATTCGGCAAGAGGAGTGCTCCTTACGAAGAGCAGATTTACGTCATATTCGGTAATTTCGCGACAGAGTTGTTCCAAACTGAAACCTTCGAACCTGGTTGTCAAAAAGACAACTGTCAGTCGATTTCGCAGAATCGCTCCTAGCTGACGCAGCGACTCCCCGGTCGGCCACGTGGCCGTGGCAGTCTGCTGGCTAACAATGGTCACCGGCGGTTTGGTGGAAATCAACTGATAGCTTTGCTCAGATGCGCCAACATACACTTTGCCGGCCTCAAGCGCCGTCTCTCGTTCCAGCATCTGTACTCCGAACGGAACAGTTCGCTGTAAGGCTTTCAGATTTGCCTCGAAGAATACCGTCTCCCTCGGCTGCAGTACCAGGAGTGGAGCAGAGAAGTCAGGAGACAACTCCAGCAGGAATTCTTGAAGTGCAACAGGGCCGCCTATATCGGTGACAAGCACCAGAATTTCGGGGGGGAATGCCTTTGGTGATGGGCTTGCGTGTTTCCTAATGTCAGTTTGTTCAGCGTTAGACTTCCTGATCAATGCTGTTTCCCTTCTTCAAGGATACTACTGTGCTGACTATGTTTTCAGCGGCTTGTTTAACTCGTTCAAGGTGCAGATTCATTTCAGCCAGGGTGATCTTTTGTTCATCACTGTCGAGGGGTTCACCGGTGGCCCGTTTTACCGCAACTGCGGCAGTCTCCTGGGCTACGCTGGTCGTGTCGAGCAAGGTTCCGAAATCAGTGCTGACCAGTTTGAAGGCCTGATCGGTCAGGCGCAGCCTGGCATTTGCTATGGTGAGGTTCAGGTTCAACAGCTTGATCTCGTCCACCAACCGGGAAATTGCCGTGACCAACCGGCCAAACTGTGTGGCATCGGGATTAGCTGTCATGACCTAGGCCTGTCAAGTGGAAAAATGTAGCAGATCTCTTTTCCCTATTCACGTTCTGCGACGAATAGGTGGTTGTGAGAATCGTAGAAAATTGTTGTCGTGATGCGCACACTATAATGATCTCGCTACAAGGCTCTCACTACGCGCGGGCACTTGTCATTAAGTACCCTATCATTAGGAAGATCGGCTGATTAGGGCGGAAAGTTAATAGCCGCGTTTCGCAGTGGCGAACCGACTTTCGCTCGGCGAACTTCCGCTGACGTCTCTGCTTATCTGATTGTCAGCGAAGCTTAGCTACATCAAGAAATGCGCTCTCGATCTTGGTAGCAGCCTCGGTTTCGAGATCGCAGAACAACTTCTCCTGCTCACTATAGGGAACCAGAAGCTCGGGATCAGCATCGCCGAAGTCAACGAGCTGGAGACTTGACGGTCCATGCCGGCGGGCATCGATGTCGCCCTTGTGAATTATCCGCTGGCGTTCGCAGTCCAGCACATAGTAGCGTGCTTTCAATTTCGCTGTAACCCGGCGCTGTTTAGCGACAAGCGGAATTGAGAAATTGTTTTCCCGTACCAGTTTTTCCTGATCTACCGCACACCAGACGATAAACCGGCAATTAGAGTGTTGCCCCAACCGCATCAGCTGTGCACGCGGCAGCACTCCGGCAGGATAGTGCGGCAATTCCTCGGCAAGGCGAGGATCAGCCAATTTCAGGAAGTTGTGCTCGCTGAGCCGGTTTGTCAGCAGCTGTGACAGCCTGCAATCAGGCCATGCCTGGCGGCCATCAACAATTAGAAGAACTTCCTTCTCAACCGGGCTATCCTGACCAAGAACGCTGTGAAATGCGAGAGCTGCAGCCGCCACAATGAGGGCAGCCGCAGCTACGTTAGTTACTTTTCTGCGCATTTCTGTCCTTCTTGTTGATGCGCTCGCTAACTTTGCGAGCAAAGATGTATCGCAGCAAGAATCGTCTAATGCGGTTGTCAAAGCTGGAGATCACGCTGCCGATATTCGCACTGCCGAAGACGCCATTCAGTTCCGGTTCAGAACAGAATTCGACACCTATGAGGTAACCGCCTTCGCCATCTTCATCGACACGCTTTACTTTCCCGGCGACACCGGTCAGAAGATCACAGCCGGTGAGCTCAAGATTCATGGTGATGTATCCACCCTCAGCAAGATCCGTTTGGCAGGCGATTAAAACGCCGCCACCCGAGATATTGAGTATGGTGCCGTTTTGCTGATTTACGTGAGTGTGCTCAAGCGGCCTGTCAAGATCAATGCCTGAGAACGTAATCGGCGCCGAGATCTCGAGACGTACGTAGCGGCGTCGTTTCTCCCGATATAGCCGGAGTGGTTGCTTGATAACAAATCCTTCATCGGCGCTGCTGTTACTTGTTGATTGTTGCCTGGTCATTTCGTTACTCCTGTCTGATTGCTGATTTTTCGTGGCGCAATACGCCCTGTTATATCAAACCTTTCTTTTTCATCTCTACTTGCTGCTCGAAAATGAAGTTGAGCAGCCCCGTTCGCTGAGTCTCATCGAAGCTCAGGAATTCCTTAGGAATGTGCTTACTTTGGCTCGAGTTCAGAATCATGGTGAGTTCTTCCATCGTAAACAGCTCTATTCCGTATTGATGCATTTCTTCAGGCTCGTCGACGCGGCGCCGGATGATACCGAAAGCGCTCATCTGTTTGGAATAATCCTCCAGCTTGATAACCACCAGCGCACGCGAGCCAACCTTAGTGTCAAGCCGGGAGCGGACTAACACACCATTACCTGAAATATTGATGCAATGCGCATGAAACTGCGGGAGATCCTCAACGGTTCGCTTGCCAGTGAAGAGCTCCTCGGCGGGAATAATGGTGACAGCTCCATTTGCCCCAAGGCGGAAGTATCTACGGCGTTGGTTGCGTTCGATATCGGTCGGGAGCGGAATTAGATATGCATCTGCTCTGCCGTTATGGCGAGAGAGTATTTGTCCGCTGAAGGTGTAAGCCGAATCTGGTTTGAAAAAGTTCGCGCGGAAGTGGACTCCGACCGTGAAAAGCGCATCTCCACTGACTAGTGTCGGGCGGTCAATTACCAGGTGCTTCGAAGTGATGTCCTCCACCCGGGAGCGGTAGCGGCCGCTACGGCCGCGCTCCTCTATCGTAATTTCGAGACGGTCCCAAAGTTCGAGGATGCCGCCGACATTGGGTTTCTGTTGCCGGGTGCGCTGCACTACTTCCCTTCGACTGCCTTGAGGTTTTTCTTGCCCTGGGTGACCGCGAGATCAAGTACTTTTCGTGCCAGAGCCGTGCGTGTCTGATCGCCGCGGTTGTCAAACACATATTGCTGGCCGGCCTTGATAGTATTGTTAAAATAGAGCTTGGCTTCTTTGTGTCGGCCCACCCGCCGCGATAGCTCAGCAATCAGGTACAGTGCCTGAATCTGCTGATTGCCCTGCTGGATTTCATGACCCTCTTCCAGAGCGCCTTTGTAAAATTCGGCCGCGTAAAGCAGCGCTTCCTGCTCGGAAAGCGGGACGTATTCCCAGCGAGTCTTGGCTTCGCGAATGAAGTCTTCAAAGGAGGCGAAGCCGGCGTAGGCGATCGAGCCGCTGCCTGATGACATCGGGTGATCAAGCCTGAGCTTGCTGTTTGTTTGCACGGTATGTGACAGCTCATTGACCGCACTGCTCATTTCACCATGCACCGAGCGCAATTTCTGCAATTGTTCCTGGAATCCATGATGAAGCGACAGAAACTCTGAATCGGTGGGATTCACCGTCGCCTGATCCGAAAACGCTTCCTCAATCAGCTTCGACATCGATTCGACGTTAAGATTGAAATAGTCGCGGGCCTGCTTGAGTTTGGAATATGCCTTTTCGATGTCGTGTGCGAAGTGCGCACCTTCGTTCAAAACGACAGATTCGCTGCCGTAATGCTCCCGGTAGAGCCAGGCGATGCGCAAGAAGAACCGGCCGATGTCGAGCTTGCGCGGGTGTTCCACAAGCAGTTCATCATAAACTCCAAGGAGGAACTTGGCTACGGCGGTCGCAAAGGGGTTGAGCTGCGCGTCGCGAGATTGCCCCAACATTTTCAGTACTGAGCCGTCTATTGCCAGAGCCTCGAGGTGACGGGAACGAATCGTCTTGAGACGGTACGAGCGAAAGGCGACGTCGTTTTTCCAGTCCTTGAAGCCCTGATTGAACTCGCGCGTGTAGAAGCAGTTCTCGCAGGTGGCCATGAAGAAAAGCAAGGGATTGTAGATTTCATACTTGGGGTTGCGCCACTGCCGCCCCTGCGGACAGAAGTCAGTATCGTGATCTTCTTCCACGTACGAGCCGACCTTGATATTTTCGAATTCGTTAATTGTCTTACAGACCGGGCATTCAACCTTGGTCAGAAAGAACGGTGATTCCTGCGCCATAATCTGGTACCTCTATACCTCAGATCTACTTCTCTACTTAAGCTGCCCCAACAGCTCTAATTCCATGAACGAGATGCCGAGACTGTTCTCGATTTCATCTCGCCGTCGTCCGTCGCGATACATGCGAACCGCTTCGAGATATTTCTCCGTGCGGCTCATCGCGGCTGAATTTCGGGGGGTATTTCTAGTTGTGCTCTCGACAGGGTTGCCGGCGCCAGGCCTGGCTACCTTGTTGTCCCGATAACGCGACAGCAAGGGTGGGGCAAACGACGTTACATCTGCAGAATTGATTGCGCTTGATTCGATTCGTGCAACCGGTTGAGCTGCCGGCGCGGGTGCTATCTCCGCCGGCGCCTGATCCTGATAGGCGAAGCCTGCGACGTAATCTGCGATGACTTTGCGGATGCGCCGTTCGCGAAGGTAAATAAAGGTTACGAGGGCGAGAGTGACTGTGATTCCAAAGCTTACATCCAATATGAGTTGTGCTGCATTCCATGCTTCCATGATTGACTCCTCAATCAGCCTTATCTTAGTCTGACTTCATCAAGCGGTGACATCCAGGCCGCCTGTTTGTTCTTCTCTATTCTTGTCATCCTGTTTCTTCTTCTGTTGCTCTTCTTTCTGTTCCTGCTTCGGCTTATCTCGATGAATGATCGCTTCGTCAGTTTTCTCTGTCGGCGTGGCCTCACGCTGCTTCTGCACTTGTTGCTTTGCCTGGGCGATAGCAGCGTTACGCTGGTCAGCTTCCGGCGCCGCTTTCTGAGCTTCGTTTACCTTCTCAGCCAGCGGCATCTTGACCAGATTGTCTGCAGCATCAATCGGCCGGACCATTACATCATCACATCCTTTCAGCTAAACAGCGAACTTCTCCTTGACGAGGTTTCGCAGTTTGCCGACTGCCTTGGTGTGGATCTGGGAGACACGCGATTCGGAAATCGACATCACTTCACCGATCTCTTTCAGTGTCAATTCTTCATAGTAGTAAAGAGCGATTACCAGCCGCTCCTGCTCGGTTAGATTGGCGATGGCGATTCCCAAATAGGCTTTCAGCTCCATTTCTTCGATTTCCCCCAGGACAGTATTGTCGTTGGGGCCTTCGATTGTTTCGATGCGCGGTATCTGGCGGTTGTCCTCTTCCTTGTAGATCATTTCGTCGAGCGAAAGGAGGGTGGCACCGCTGACGTCCCGGAGTGTGGCTCCGAATTCGTCCATCGTAATGTTGAGGTGGTCGGCCAGCTCGGTATGTGAGGGTTTGCGACCGAAACGTGCCTCCAGCTCGTTCGTGGCACGATCCATTTCACGCGATTTGGCGCGAGTTGATCTTGGTACCCAATCGAGACTGCGAAGCTCGTCGAGAATTGCTCCCCGAATTCTGGGTACGGCGTAGGTTTCGAACTTGATCCCACGATCGGGGTCGAAGTTGCCGAAAGCCTCGATCAAGCCGATCACACCAGTGTTCACCAAATCCGGCAATTCCACGGTCTTGGGGAAACCCATGGCCAGGCGGCCGGCTACGTTGCGCACTAAGGGAAGGTAGTGGTCAAGCAGCTGTTGCCGGACGGAGGGATCCCCGCTGGCACGATAGTTTTGCCAGGCTTGTGCTACATTCATCTGCTTATGCCTTTCCTGTGGTATGGTGGTTATCATGGTCGATGTTAGTCCTCTATTCCGGGAAGGAGTGTACCGTCACTTCTCTATCGTCAAAGGCTGCAACGCTTTTTAGATCAATCGCTCCGGAGGCGTGCGACGCCAGTGACAGTGCCTTCCTCGGTTTACTTATTTCTTTTTCCTGTATCGTCTTAGCCGCCCTGTGCAGATTTTTAACACTCTGTAAGGAAATTGCACTGGAGCGGTAAATGCCTTGGTTGTCGGCCAAATGGGTCAGTTGTGGATCGAGCGGCAGAGTGAGTAGCGGATCGATCCTGAGATTCAGAAACTTCTCCGCCATCTCGATGAATTTGATCATCGCGTGTTCGCCGTCCACCTCTGATAGCGCCTGATTAATGATGAGTGACACGTTAGGGTCAGCGATCAATTCCTTTGCCTGTTTCAATTGCGCATAAGTATCGGCGATTGCAGAGATGCGTGGCGATGTGACAGTCAGGCAGCGATCGCTATGGGCGATAAGCTGAAGCGTGAACCCGTCGATCACGGCGGCGGTATCGAATATCACGACGTCAAAATTCTGTTCCAGTTCGTCGAAGCTGCGCTGCAATGATGCGGTTTCGTTTATGCCGTTGGCTGATGCACCCGGTTTGGTGCCGATCAACCAGAGATTTGGTGAAAGCTGCCGCGTGACTGCATCCAGATACTGCGCACCCACAAAGAAGTCTTCGCTGCCGTAACTGAGATCAACGTTTGCCAGGGTGGCGACGTCACCGATACCGAAATCGCAATCAACCAGAACCACGCGCTGATCGAACTCAGCGAGAGAGCGGGCGAGCAGTGAAGCGATTGTAGTTTTTCCCGTGCCCCCTTTACCTGAACAAACGGTGATCGTGTAGGCTCGCAGAGGGCGCTGATTCAAAAGTTGGGAGACGCTATTCATTAGTTTCTCCTATCAACTTCACAAATTCGCTGTCGATATCGAAGTCGCGCAGGGTATCGGTGGGTAAGCGTGAGTCGGAGATTCCCCACACCGGCGGATAGTCAGCAGCCGCGTAATCCAGAATTACCCCACAGCAATCCGAAGCGTCGCAATGAGTAAACACAGTTGCATCAATCTCCAGCGGTTCTGCGAAGGTGAGAAAGCGCCTGATTTGCCGCCAGCTCGAAGTAAGCGGTAGCGCTGCCACCACGAACCTGCGTTTCATCCTTGTCAGTTGATCGCGTACTTCGTCGAGCCCTTCCCGGTCTCCGGTCACCAGGCCGGCGGTATCAACAAGGTGA
>CAYXUL010000001.1:129094-145440 GCA_964468475.1 uncultured Ignavibacteria bacterium
TTCGTCGAGCCCTTCCCGGTCTCCGGTCACCAGGCCGGCGGTATCAACAAGGTGATACTTTGCTTTGCGTGACTTGTACTCTTCACGGGCCTCCCCTACCATCTCTACTATTTCATTGATGCTGCTGATCTCCTGCTCGGCGCCGGGGCGGAAGTTGTCGAGCGTGGAGAGCGTAACTTTCTCATGATCCTGAAACACCAACTTGGTGGCGATCTTAGCCAGAAGTGTGCTCTTACCCGAGCCGCAGGGGCCTACGAATACAATGTCGGTGCCTTTCCGCGGCAAATCACATGTGGCAGGCGCAATCGAACCAAGGATCTCTTTCAGCGAGTCAAGCGTCGGCGGCGAGTGCTGCTGCCAGCGGCGGCAAATTTCGCGTGCCAGGTCTGGTTTGATATCGTGCGCTCTCAGGCGCAGATAGTATTCCTTTGATTCGCCCTGAAGCAGGTCGGGGAGAATTACGTCGAGTATGGCTGATTCCAGCTCGCGATTGGTCGTTGCAGTTTCTGCAACAGCCGGTCCGCTCCCTGCGGTTTGCACCCTGGTAGCGGTAGCCGGCTGCTGAATAGCAGCGCCGATCTCTTCACGGGCGGCGGTGACGCAGAACATCTTGAGTCCGCCGTCTTTTACCACATCGGTCTTCAGGACAACGGCGTCACCACCGAATTCCCTGCGCACCATGGCGAGGGCGTCCTGGATCGTTTTTGCCTGAAAATTCTTAATTTGCATCGTTCACACTCACGGCAAGTTTAGAGTAGACTTCAACGGTCGGGATAATCTCGGAGTAAGACACCACTACCAGCCCTTTCACCGCCCCCTGCAGGTACTTGTGCAAGGCCATGCGGACATTTGGACCGACGAGCAGAATCGGGGTAAATCCCTGTTGCATCATGCTGTCGGCAGCCTGCTTCACCCTGTTGGTAAGCGTCTCACCGATGTCGGGCTGGATGACCAGCATTAGTCCCTGCTTGGTGGACTGTACATTTTCACCGAGGAATTTCTCGGCGTGCGGATCGAGGGTAAAGACCGTCATTTTCTTATTTTCATCTATGCAATCAGCGGTGATCTGACGTCGCAGCGACATGCGTACATACTCGGTAAGCACGTCGGCATCCTTCGTCTGCGGCGCGAATTCCGCGAGAGTTTCGAGGATAGTGACCATGTCACGGATTGAGACTTGCTCGGCGAGCAGGTTCTGCAGGACTTTCTGAAGAATGGCCAGAGGTACGGCCTCGCCGACGACATCCTCAACCGCTGCGGGCGATTCCTCGCGGACACGATCGATCAGGTTCTTCACATCCTGGCGGCTGAACAGCTCCGCGGCGTGCCTCTTTATGACTTCTGTCAGGTGAGTGGCCATTACTGCGCCCGGTTCGACTACGGTATAGCCCTTCATCTCCGCCAGCTCTTTGTAATTCTGGATAATCCACTTGGCTTTCATGCCGAAAGCAGGCTCGGTGGTATTGAAGCCTTCGATGTCGTCCTCGACGTGACCGGGATTGATCGCGAGGAAGTGGTCAACCATCAGCTCGTATTCGGCGATGGTGATGCCCTTGAGTTTTATCTCATAGAGACTGGGCTTGAGTTGCATGTTGTCCCTGATCCGCACCGGCGGGACGACGATACCGAGATCCTGCGCAAGCTGCTTGCGCATGGTAGCGATTCGTTCCAGGAGATCGCCCCCCTGCTCCACATCAACCAGTGGTATCAGGCCGTAGCCGATCTCAACTTCCAGCGTGTCAAGGTGGAGGGCATCTTCAGCCTGCTGAGTTGGTGTTTTCTCTTCTTTTGGTTTGAGCCTGACTTCTTTTTGACGGGCTTCATCCTCCCGGCGCTTGGCTGCCTGCATGGTCAGCACTGCAGCGCCTCCTACAACCACACTAAAAATCGAGAATGGCACGAACGGCAGGCCGGGCACGACTCCCAGCATGAACACCAGGCCGGCTGCAATTGCGAGCGCTTTGGGTTGCAGGGTCATTTGCTTGGCGATTTCGTCGCCCAGGTTCGACTCACCGGCGGCACGGGTCACCAGGATACCGGCGGAAGTAGCTACTATCAGCGCGGGAATCTGTGTGACGAGTCCGTCGCCGACCGAAAGCAGCGTGTAGGTTTTCAACGCTTCGCTGATCGGCATACCCTGCTGTACCATACCCACGATCAGGCCACCGATAACATTGGTCAGGGTAATCAGGATTCCGGCGATCGCATCACCTCGCACGAACTTGGAGGCGCCGTCCATGGCGCCGTAGAAGTCTGCTTCCTGCGTAATTTCGCGGCGGCGCGTGCGAGCTTCGTCTTCGCTGATCAAGCCGGCGTTGAGGTCGGCGTCGATGGCCATCTGTTTGCCGGGCATGGCATCCAATGTGAACCGTGCGGCGACTTCAGAAATTCGTCCGGCGCCCTTGGTAATCACCACAAACTGGATTACCACGAGGATTATGAAGATGATGAAGCCGACGACGTAGTTTCCCTTGACCACGAAATTCCCGAAGGAGTTGATCACCGCACCGGCATACGCCTCGCTCAGAATCAGTCTCGTCGACGCAACATTGAGCGACAGGCGAAACAACGTGATGACCAGCAGTAGCCCCGGAAACACGGAGAAGTCAAGCGGTCGTTTCAGATAGAGCGTGCCCAGAAGCACAATCAATGACAGGGATATATTCGCTGCCAGCAGCAAGTCGAGTAATGATGGAGCTATCGGAATGATCAGTACGCCGATCACGCCGACAACAGCAACCGCCAGGATAACGTCAGTTTGTATCTTAAGACGATGCATCAGCTACGACTCCCACCTTTATCCTTGAGGCTGTAGACGTAGGCCAACACTTCGGCGACACCTTTGTAGAGGTCAGCCGGTATTTGCATGCCGATTTCGACAGTCTTAAACAATGCCCTTGCCAGCGGCTTATTTTCCACGATCGGCACACCGGCTTCCTTCGCGATTTGCTTGATCGCTTCGGCAATCAGGCGCTGGCCCTTTGCCAGCACGACCGGAGCGTCCATCTTTTCCGTGTCGTATTTCAGGGCAACGGCGATATGAGTCGGGTTGGTGACGACTACGTCCGCCTTGGGGACTTCAGTCATCATGCGCTTACGTGACATTTCGCGTTGAATTGTGCGAATGCGGCTCTTGACCTGCGGGTTACCCTCGGTAGTTTTCATTTCCTCCTTGAGTTCCTGCTTGGACATCTTGAGCCCCTTGATGTAGTCGTATTTCTGGTAAGCGTAATCGAGTACCGCGATTACGATCAGAGCGATAAGTATCTTAAGGGAAATCTTAATTGCAATCGCCCCCATCGCGCTGGCGATTTCCTGCACTTCCATATCGGGGAATCTGAGCATGGTTGGCAATTCAGCCTTGATCGCGTACCAGCAGATGAGCGTGATTATTGCCAGCTTGACCACATCGCGCGACGCGCTGAAAAGTGATCTGACACTGAAAAGGCGCTTGAGTCCCTTAGTGACGTCGAGTTTTTCGAATTTCGGCTCAATGGCCTGGGTGGAGACTAGTGGTCCTACCTGCAAAAAGGAGATACCCAATGCCACCGCGACTAAAGCTACGGCGATCGGCGCGATAGCACGGCCAAAGACATAGACGATTTGCGTCACGAATCCACTAATAGCTTCAGGATTAACCAGGCGGTAGCTCGAGCTCTCGAACAGCCAGGAGAAGGTGCCTTTGAGCTGTCCGGCGGTATAGGGCCCCATCGCCACCAGGGCGCCGATACCCGCCAGCATGATTGCCACCGATGAAAGCTCCATCGATTTGGCAACCTGTCCTTTCTCCCGGGCTTCCCGAATTCGTTTCGGGGTCGGTTGTTCTGTTTTTTCCTGAAAGGATTCCTCAGCCATGCCTTACCCTGTGAACCCTTTCGTCAGTTCAAATGCCTTGATGCTTAGCTGCGTGAACACCTTGCTGAACATGTACTGGAAGAATGGCAGCGACAGCGCGATCATCAGCAAGCCGGCGCCTATCTTGACCTGGAACCCGACGATGAACATGTTCATCTGTGGCATCGTGCGGGCAACGATACCCAGGCAAACGTCTGTTATGAACAAGGTGACCAAAATCGGCGCGGCAATCTTGACGCCGATGACGAAGACAGAGCCGACGAAGGTGATTATGTGATCGAGCAGCTCACCGCGGAAAACGACGTGCCCGAGCGGCACATACTTAAATGACTCAAACAACGCTTGCAGAATCACATGGTGGCCATCGATCAGGAAGAATATCAAGGTTGCGATGATTACCTGGAACTGTCCGATGATCGGCACATTGTCAGAAGTCGTGGGATCGACAACGTTTACCAGAGCGAAACCGATCTGATATCCGAGGATACCCCCGCCGAATTGAACAGCTATAAAGATGATTTCAAAGAAAAAGCCGATGATCAGGCCGAACAGCAGTTCTCGAGCCGCCAACAGCGCCAGGGGAACCAGTCCCGGATCGACTTGCACGTTCTGCGCCCCGACCAACGGAAACAAAAAGTAGCCGAACACCAGTGCCAGCATGATTTTGATCTGAGCCGGCACGGAGCGCTGTCCGAAAATCGGGGCTGCGATCAGCAATCCTCCGACTCGGAAGGTGGTCAGCAGAAAAATTACGATGTTATCGAGGGTTAAGCCAAACAGGCTTTGTTCGTGTCCCAACTACAATTCTCCTCTTCGGAGAGGAGCTATTGCAACCCTTGTGCCAGTTCGAAACGGAGGATGTAACTATTTGTGGATCAATGTATTAGAGCATTCGTCGGCGAGTCGGGAAGAGACTCAGGGGGAATAGTTTTCCGGGGTGGGGGATAGATTGTTTCGGGGTTATGGAACGATCTCGCCCTCACCCCCTGCCCCTACCCCACCAGGTGTGGAATCTGGGCGAAAATTCTCTCGGTAAAACCCACCAGCAGGTTCATGATCCAGGGGAAGAAAATCAACAGCGCTATGCCGACTGCAATTATCTTGGGAACGAAGGTCAACGTCATCTCCTGAATCTGGGTTACCGCCTGGAAAATCGCGATAACGAAACCCACGATCAGGCCCAGGATGAGCATGGGAGCTGCAGCGGCGAGGGTCAGGATAATTGCTTCCTTGCCCAGCGACAGAACGAATTGAGTTGTCATCTTTGAGTGTCCAATCTATGCCCCGCTACCCCCCGCCCGCGGCGGCAAAACTTTCAAGTAGAGATTTCACGATCAGGTGCCAGCCGTCCACCAGCACGAACAACAGTATTTTGAATGGCAACGATACCAGGATAGGAGGCAACATCATCATACCCATCGACATCAGCACCGAAGCCACAACCATATCGATAATCAAGAACGGCACGAAAATGATAAACGCCATCTGAAACGAAGTCCGCAGCTCGGAGATAATAAACCCGGGCACCACGACCTGAATCGGCAATTCCTCCGGGTTGTCAGGCTTCTTCATGCCGGCAAAACTGACGAATAACGCCAGGTCCTTCTCGCGAGTCTGACTGAGCATGAAGTGTCGCAAGGGCTGGGTGCCTTTCTCGATCAGCTGTGACTGCGTGATATCGCCCTTCAGGTAGGGTTGTAGCGCTGTCGAATTGATTTTTTCAACTACAGGCGACATGACAAAGATTGTCATTACCAGCGAGATTCCCAGAATCAACTGTGATGGCGGCATCTGATTGGTGCCCAGCGCCTGTCTCATGAAAGAGAGCACGATGACGATTCGCAGAAATGACGTGGTCATTACCAGAATCGAGGGCGCCAACGCCAGGATGGTCATCAGCAAAACAATTTGGAGTGTTGTCGACAGCCCGCTACCATCTTTGTCGGGGCCAATATTCAGCGAGATTGACGGAATCGACTGCGCCTGCAGTGTCGAACCGACAACCAGCACGATTCCGAGAACCAGCAGAATAATGAGTGCTTTGCGGCTCATGCCTCGACCTCTTTGTGCTTGGTTGAAAGCAGTGGCATCAGCGAACTCTTCGCCTGATTCAGAATCTGGCTGAATTTCGATTGTTGCGGTTTGAGCTGTTGTTTGCCGGTGGTATCGGCCTCTGTTATTGTGATTTCAGAGATCTTGTTGATGCCATTTTCCGTGGCGCCGACCAGCAAATGCTCATCCCCAACTTTCAGAACATAGAGTGCTTGTTTGGGAGTAAGGTGCTTGCGCTCGACGATTGTGATCAGACTGCTGCTGCTGCCGATTCGTCCCGAGGAGTAGCGTTTCATCAACCACACGGAGACGTAGATAAATGCTACGATCAGCAGCAAAGCGCCGAGTAATTGAAGCAGAGTTGGGCCGAGATCACTCCCGATCTCCGGCACCTCCTCCTGTTGAGCTTGCAGAGCGCCGGTGTTGATGACGCTCAGCATCATGGTCATAAGTGAAATCACGAATCCTATTCGTTTATTCATCCTATTAACCTTTCTGTGCTAGAGGCTTTTTAGTCTTTCTTCCGGCGATACCAGACTCGTCACCCTCAGTCCAAAGTTTTCGTCAACTACTACGACCTCGCCGCGAGCGATCACTTTGTTGTTCACCAACAGGTCTACCGGCTCACCGGCCAGTTTGGTAAGCTCCACAACGGAGCCGGCGGTCAGGTCAAGGATGTCGTGAATAGTCAGCTCGGTGCGTCCCAGTTCGATCGCCACCGGCAGTTTGACGTCAAGCAACAAATCGATGTTGCGTGATTCGCCGCTGGAGGCGGTGCGATCGTAGTGTTCGAATTCGACAGACTGCACGGTCGGGTGATCCTCTGGAAGCGGCTGAATGTCATCGATTTCATCGATGGCCTTCAGTTCACTGCCCTTACCTGCTTCCCCTTCACCTTTAAGCAGTCCGCTGGCTTCTGCCTCAGCCAATTCATCGAGCATCTGCTTCTCGACGTCAGCGTCGATTCCACCGGCCGATTCAAGTTCGTCAGCCGGGATAGACTCCGGACTCGCGGCGGTACCCTGAGCGTCCTGCGACTGCCCAGGCTCCGGCACAGGATCTGATTGCTGCTGTGCTTCCTGAGAATCTGGCTGCTTCTGTTCAGGTTCTTCAGGGGTCAACTCTTCCGGCATATTCCGCTCCTACGCTACATTTCCTGGCTCAATCCATGAGCCTTGGGATCTATTCCTCAGTTACTCCAGTGATTTTCATACCCATCTTGCGCCCGACAATACCGGGCTGCGCAAAAAACTTCTTACGCCCGCGGATGTAGACCTGCAACGGTGTACCTGTCCGCTGGTCGAGCTGGATCACATCACCGATTTTCAAATCCAGAAAGTCTTTGACTGTCAGCTCGGCAGTTCCGAGTTGTGCGGTCAAACCCGTCTTCACATCTTTGATATTGTCAAGGTTGAGTGTGCGACTTTCTTCAATATCACCACGTTTCGATTGCTCCACCCAGGTGTTGCCTATGAGGTCTTTCATGATCGGTTCGAGCGTGACGTAGGGATAGCAGATCGTCAGAAGACCTGAATTCCCCATCATCTTAACCTGAAATCCGATAACGATTACCGTCTCGCCGGGAGGGACTATCTGCACGAATTGCGGATTGGTCTCGAAAGACTGTTGACGTATATCGAGCTCAATGACCGACGCCCAGATTTTTTCCATTTCCTTGAAGACGTTGCGGGCGATTTTCGACAGCACGGTGCGCTCGATGCCGGTCAGTTCCCGTTCCGATTCGAGGATCCGTCCATTGCCGCCGAACATGCGGTCGATGAACAAGAATGCCAGGGTCGGATTGAAATCAACCAGGCAGCGACCCTCGAGCGGGTCGCAGGAAACGGTGAAGACGTTCGACGGATTGACCAGTGACATCACCAGTTCCGAGTAGGTAATCTGATCGACACTAACCAGTTCGATATCGACCATTGCGCGTTGTATCGCAGAGAGACTCGAGGCAAGATGTCCTCCAAAATTGTCGTGAAGATTTTCCAGCGTACGAATCTGGTCCTTGCTGACCCGGTTCGGATGCTTGAAATCGTAGGCCACGACAGAGCGGAGAGACTCCTCCTGAGGCCCCAGTTGCGCATCGGCATCATCGCCCGACGAAACCGTCGATAACAGCGCATCAATCTCGTCTTGTGATAGGATCTTAGCCAATCAGTACTACCTCAAACTCGCGTTCGTTCATTCCACTCTACTGCAGGACAAAGTCCGTCAGGTAGACGGCGTCCGCCTTTGCGGGCGCCACGAATCTATTGACCACCGTCAGTATTTCTCTGCGCATGGCGTTTCGTTTTTTGACATCGGCCAGTTCCTCAACGGTTTTGGACGAAAGAATCGTGATGAGGATTGCCTTGATCTTGACGGAATTGTCCTCAAAGCTCTTCTTGTCATCCTTGGTAGGGAGCTCGAAGCTCACGCTGCACGATAGGTAGCGCGTGCCGGCAGTTCCGGCGGGATTCACGATTATGCTTTCAATCGTGAAGAACTCAGAGGATTTGTCAGATGAGCCATCTTCCTCTCCATTGTGTGAGTTCGACTCTGCTGCCGCGGGTTTTGCTTCCTCTTGCGTCGCCTGCTCCTGCGGTGAGACCGTATGCGTCATCATCGGGCGCAATACTTTCACGGTAAGGATGTAAGCGGCGAAGATCGCTACCAGCGAGATCAGACCGAACATAGCCACCTTGGTCAGCAACTGGGCTGAGTTAGCTGGAATTATGCTCTTCTTGGTCTCGACCGGCGTCGATTCACTGACTTCTGTCTGCTCTTGTGTATCCGGCATTTCTCATGCTCATTTCTTAGTTTGCACCTAAGAAGTCTCGACCCCGCTCATGGCGGCTGCCATGGCCGTACTACGGCGGTAGTTGGCTACTTTGTCGATTATCTGGTCCGAGTCTTCCTTGACCATTATCTTTTTCCCTGTGGTGAGGCTGACGATCGTGTCGGGAATTTCCTCGACAAACTCGATCAGATCGGCGTTTACCACCAGGGGTTGTCCATTTAAGCGCGTGACCTTAATCATCTGTTACCTATTACCTCTTGAGGTTTACCAGCTCGTCGAGCATGTTGTCAGAGGTCGTAATCACACGAGCGTTGGACTGAAAGCCACGCTGTGCGATAATCATGTTCGTAAATTCCTGTGCTAAATCGACGTTGGCCGATTCCAGCGCTCCGGAAGAAATCGTCGCCGCGACAGTCTCGCCCGCGATTCCTTCGATACCTTCACCGGAGTTCGCGGAAGTCTGGTAGAGCGACTCGCCGGCTTTTAACAGACCCTGTTCGTTGTTGAAGTCCGCCAGTTCAATCTGTGCCAGATTTCGTGAGACACCGTTACTGAAGATGCCGATGATGAGGCCGGTAGGGTCGATCGAGATCTTGTCAAGTATGCCCATGCCGTAACCATCCTGGTTAATCGCCGCTACCGTCTCAGTGTTCGAGAACCCGGTGAGCCCGTTAAACTCGCCTGAATCGCCGGCGTAGAGATCGACCTGACTTTGACCCGCGCCGTTGTTTGGGTCAAAAGTAAGATGGTCTGCGCCACCGTCGTACTGCCAGCGCAACAGCGATCCGTCGTTATTGAAGGTTACGGTACCGGTTCCGCCCGACTGGATTGTCTCGCCGCCGCCCATCGATACCTGCCAGTACCATTTGTTCGGCTCATTCGACTTGATAAAGTTGGTCAGCATCGTATGAGTGCCGCCAAGAGAGTCGAAGACGGTGATCGACGTTGATTTTTCCGTGTCGGCAGTCACTATCGTGGCGGTTCCCGGAGTTAAGCCGGTATCACTTGAAGTGATTGTCACTCCGCCACCGCCGAGACCGGTCACGCCGGTTGCGAGCCCGGTATTCTGGTTGACCGAAATGCCAAGAGTGGACGTCACGGGAGATCCACCTACGGAAGGAGTGAATTCGTCACTGGCCGAAAACGTGTTGTCGGCGCCGTTATTTACCTGAAACTGGGTTCCTGCCGCGGCGCCAAACATGATATTTGCGATGTCGCCTGCGCCGGCGACATTAGTTACCATATTGTATGCTGCACCGGCTTTGGTGCGGGTAACTTGAATCTGACCACCCACGAGCTGGGCGTCGATACCGTCAACCAGGTCCAGATTCGAAACCAACTCGTTGACCGTTGAGTTGACGGTCAATCCGGTAATATCAACGAATCCGTTACCATCAACGGAGACCGAGAAGTCGGAAGCATCGGTTACACCGACATCAGCCAGTGTTTCATTCCCGGTTAGCGCTCCGGGAATTAGAGTCGTGTCATGGACACCGCTCTGCTGAGCGCGAGTCGCCTGGGCTCCAATAATCGTAATCACGTGGGTGCCACCGGCTCCATCGCGCGCAGTTCCTGAGACCTGAGCGATGTTATTGCTGGGAATCGAGCCGGGCTTAATGGAAGCGTCCGCACGTGTGGCGGAGGCATCCAAATTGTTGCCATACTCGACCCGGGTGGTCGCATTAGCAGGATCCTGCTGGCCGAACGGCAGCGTGATGTTTCCTACCGTCGCGGTAGCAGGGATTGTCCCGTCGCCGGCGGCCATCTTACCCTGGACATAGAGCCCGTTCGACGGGTTTACCAGGTTACTGTTGGCGTCAAATCCGAAAGCGCCCGCGCGCGAGTAGAATTTTTGATTGCCATCCGAGAGAATAAAGAAGCCATTGCCCTGAATCGCCAGATCGGTAATCTGACCTGTCAATTCGAGTCCACCCTGCGTGAAGAGATTATCAATCGAGGCAACATTCATTCCCAAACCCAACTGCACCGGGTTGGTGCCACCGGAGACGGCCGAAGGACGGCCCGCTCCGCGCAGACTCTGCACGAGCGCTTCCTGGAAGATCGAGCGCCCGGATTTGAATCCGATCGTGTTGATGTTCGAAATGTTGTTACCGATGACGTTCATCCTCACCTGGTGATTTCTCAATCCGGCTACACCGGCAAAGAGTGATGCTAACATTGTTCGTTTACCTCCATGCTACAGGCTTCCTCAGTGGAGGTCCGGCCTGTCATTATTTGATTAACCATCTATCCTACTACTACTGAATCGATATTCGTGAATACACCGTCACGCATCTTGTCGGTATTGATCGCCGTCAGGACCGTGCGATTGGAAACGTTCACCAGCAATGCCAGGTCATCGAGCAGCACTACCGAGTCGCGGGCACCCTTGCCGGCGGCGCGATTGATAGCGCTGGAAAGGCGGGTCATCTTGTCGCCGTCGAGCTGAATGCTGCGCCGATTGATGCGGTCATTCAAATGACGCGAGAAGGTCAGTCCGTCGCCGTCAACCTGCCGAACGTCCGGCTGCCGAGCACCCTGAGGGGCTGCCGGTTCGATTGGTGTCGTGTTGACCGGTTGTATGCGTACCAAAGAATCAGCCACCACTGCCATCCTGAAGTGAGACATTCCGAACATCCGCGAGCGGGATAAAGCTACCGTCAATCACCAGGTAGGCCTGGCCATTGAAATAGCGCACTCCCTGCACAACTCCGGAAGTGTAAGTCTCGGTACTGACTGAGTTGCCCTGAGCATCCTGAAGACTTATGTCGTAGCTGTAACTTCCCGAAGGCAAGCTGTCGCCATTATCATCTTTACCGTCCCAGGTGATACTGTTGTCACCCGGTTGAATGTTGCTGACGGTGAGTGTCCGCACCGCTTTGCCGTTGCCATCCTTAATTGTGATGGTTCCACCTGTCGCAAAGGAATCGGATGTGAACTTGATCGGTGTTGCACCGTCAGCAGTGATACTGGTCACATTCGCTTGAGCTGTTACCTCGCGGCCAATCAGATTGGTCGCCATGGTGTTGCTGATCGTCTGCGACAGCATCATATTCCACTGAACATCCTGCGACAGCGTGTCATTCATATTCTGAAGCTGTTCAAGGGAGGAGAAACTCGTCATCTGCTGGATAAATTCCTGGTCCTTCATCGGCTCCAGCGGATTCTGGTTTTGCATCTGCGCAACCAGCATTTTCAGAAAATCCTCTTTGCCGAGTATGTCCTGCTTCTGCGTTTGATCGGTCGGCTGGGGATTGAGTATATCGCTGATAGATTGTGCGTCCATAACGTCCGCCAGTTATTTAAGCCAACAAGTTTAGTCCACCGGCATAGAGCGGAGCTGAGCGAGGTAAGGCCGCAGGTGTCGCCTCCACCTGCTCGCTCTGCGCCATGCTGCTGGATTGTTTCGATTTATCAAATTGGGTTTGCTCGGAACGTTCATGCTGCTGAAACAGGCGATCGTCACCAACGGTGACATCAATCTGTCCCAGCCTGAGCCCTAACTTCGCAAAACTTTCGCGCAGTTGCGGCAAATTGTGTTCAATTACGTGACGGGCATCGTGAGAGCTTGCTTGCACGCGTGCTGTCATCTCCGAGTGGTCCGAAACCAGGTCGATTTTTACCGCGCCCAGATGCTCCGGATGAAGCTGAAGTTTAACTTCGCCGCGACTGAGTAGAGTGTTGATGTGAGAGCGGCGAAGGATCATGCGGAAGTCTTCCATGTTGCTCGCCGGGGTTGTGGCCCTGACAGGAAGCGGTTGATCACTCTTGATGGCTGTATGGCTTTTCTGTGAACCGTCCCCGAATTGAAGATTAGTATCTTTCGTTTCTTTGTCGGCGGCGGCCATGAGCTTGAATTGCTCAGCGGTCACGACTTCGGACGCGTTCGGCTGTGCCACGATCGGTTTGGCGGCATCGCTGGCAGCCTTGGCTTCCGGCGTAGCCGGCTCTTCGGTATTCAAGGTCAGCGGCTGGGCCACAACATTTGTTTGTGTGCTCAGCTGAGGTTTGATCAGAGGTTGCTGAATTGCCGTCTTTGTTTGAGCGCCAAACTGTGCCAATTCGGAGATCTGGTGCAGAACCGACTTGTCAGACTGCGGCTGCAGCGATTGCTGAATTGCATCCGACATTGGCTTGGGGTTGTCGGAGACTTCCTGGGATGCCGAAATCGTCATGTCAGCCTTATCTACCTTAAGATTCGGAAACAGCTGTTGGAGATGATCCACAAGCTTGTGCGCAATTTGCGGTTCCTGCTCTGACAAATTCGTTAAGGCATTCTTTATGGCAGCTACCAGTTCCGGTCTTGAAAGAGCCAGAGCGTCTTGCGGCGAGAGTTGATTGTTCGGTGCAGAGAGCTGTGCCAGCAGGTTGGAGTCAAGCTTGACAGTCGCCTTAATAAGCGGAGAGGCATCCTCCGCGACGGGAGCTGCCGTGGCCATGGCAAGCATTTTCTCAAGCAACATCTTGTCATTCACAGCTTGTGGCTGCTGCTCGGATGCGAGCCAGGCTCCAGCCGGTTTTGACGTTAGCTGTTGAAGCAGATCAACTGCTGTTTCAACCTGAGTCTGTCCGGAAGCAGCGCTCGCTGTTGACTGTTGCTCGACGTCGCTCGTGCCCAAGCCGCTTTGAACTCCGGCAAACAACTGCTGATAAATATTCAGTAGCATCCTCTCTGGAAGTTGGTTCAGCAGTTGCTCGATCTGCTTCCAATTCAGAGTGGGATCCTGAAGGTTCTGAGCTTGATTCGGCGATGCGTTACCCGGCATGTTTAGAGACTGCATCGCTTGCGGATCCCCGCCCACCATACTCAGAATCATTGCTGCAAACGGCGTGCTGCCGGCTGAACCCACAGCTGGCGGCAAAGTGCCGGAAGCGACTCCGCCGGCGTCGGTCGGGCCGATTTCCGGATTAGTCTGCAAATTCTGCAGCTGTGGCGCGCCAAGCGCGAGTATGTTGAGCAGCGGGTTCATTTGCATCTTAGTTGTTCATCGAGATAATGTACTTGGTTATCTTCGCCGCCCGCACCGGGTCCATTTGACCCAGCACTTCGGCAGCTTTTTGCTTTTTCATTTTGCTAATGATGACGCTAACCTGAGAATCGTCGAGATTTGACAGGATCGGCACCACTTCTTTGGCATCCATTCCCTCATAAAGCTTGGCCATAACTTCGATATTACCCTGCTCCATATCCTTCTTGTGTTGCAGCAACGTCTGAACCTGGTCACGTAACGACTCAAGCTGGGCACGCTCGGTCTCGAGCTGAGCCATCTTGCGATCGATCTCGGACTTCTTTGTCTGATACCAGTTGATTTTCTGGATCGAATCCTGCACCGCGGCGCTGTCGGTCTGTTCTTCGTCGTAGTCAGAGCCGTCGAAACCGGCGAACAGGCCGTCGTAAGGATCAGCCTTGGTCGCCGTATCGGCGCTGGCAGTATCGGCTTTCTGCTCAGTGGCAGCGGATTGTCCTTCCGCAGGAGGCGGCTGCACGACATTGGAGTCGGAGAAGACTCCATACTTGAGCGAGAAGATGATCGTGAACAGCACGAAAACGATGACGCCGCCCATTATTGGCATCATGTGTGATTTTGATTTTGCCGGAGCTGCGGTCTGCTCCGGTGAACCTGATTCGACTGGTTCCTGATCCGGCATCTTACTTCCTCACAAACTGTGACTTCTAGCCTGCATATAGCTTTCTTGCCGACTTTGTCATTTGCAAGGGGGATGCCAAACTGTGATTTGAAGTAGTAAGCTGTTGTATGAAAGCACATTAGAGTCGTGTCACGACTGTTTCAAACTGGGACGAACGGGGATTTACGGAAGAGATTTCCGCTGGATTGGGGAAGGAAGTGCTTTACTGAGCTACGTGATCCGGAAGTCTGAAGAATATGTCGCTCCCGATGGCCTTCATTCGAGCGATTAGTGCATCAGGCGAGAGAATGTCGCACTTAAGTTGTTCAGAAAGACTCTGAAACGTGAGGGCTGAGCCTTGTGACCAGCTCTCAAGCAAGAAAGCTCGAAATTTGTCGGTTTGGAAATCGGCTATCTGTTTTCCTTCGCTATCAAAGAAAGGAGCATCTTTGTTCATACAACTTGTGACATTCGCTCTGGCTATACGAGCAGTCAAGTAATCGGCCGATTCGAATAAGCTCAGCCTGCTCAGGTACAACTCACGTTCGGCATCGCTGACAGGGTGCTTCCACAGCTTCTCTCTTGACTCTGCAAAAGTCGCGACGGGATCTTCCAGACCGGCAAAGTATTGATATTCGTATAGAAAATCGACGCAGTTGGTGCGAATCGAGAAAAGTTTGAGAAGTGCTTCGGCTTCACTGTAGCGGCTCTGCCATTCACCGTACTTCGTCTTGCCGCGCTGCCTGACATCCAGGACATAGCTAAAGGTAGATGGCAAGTCTAAAAGGTCTTCCAGCATGAACGCCATCATTTCTCGTTCAGCAACTGCACCCAGATAAATGAACTCAAATTCCTTTTGCTTGGTATGAAGGTAATTCAGTGCGTGACCGATTTCGTGCCAGTAGTTTGTAAGAGCCAGGATACCATCACTTGGTACAGTAACAACGCGAACATCGTCAAAGGCAGATATCGGATAAGTGGCAGAGCGAGAAGTGACATTCTTGCCTGACGGCCAATATGTTGCCAATCCTGAGAGCGTATCCGTGATAACACTACAAGCGCGTTGAAATGAGTCAACGGTTGCCGCGATGACTTTGGGCGTTAACTCACTTGAAAAAATCGGTGAGTTCCATAACGCGGGAATATCGTACACGCGCAATGCCTGCCCGTTGATGCCAACCAGATCAGGTGCGCGATCGTGCAGTGCACTCGCTGTGATGCTGTCCGTCTGGTCCAGTATCTCCCGCGCCGTCACTGCCAACTGAGCGAAATCGTAATCACGAACTTCCTGATAATATGATGTCACGCTGCCGTAATGGAAGCTCATCAGCAGCGAATCAAGCTTCTGCAGTTCAAATTCCTTGACGGCGTTGAGGCGTTTAAGCATGGGTAGCTGCGAATTATAGAGCAGCTCGCGGCGGTCACGATTTGACTCTGTGGCAAGGACACGGGGAATCTCTCTGATTGAAATCTGGCTGCCATCGGGTAAGTCAATCGGTCGCGCGGCAATCTCTGCGGCGTAACGCCGTTCCGGTTCGAGGGTAAGGTCGATCAACCCGTCCATCAGGTAGTGGCGCAGGCGGCGCACCTGGGTTTCCTGCCGACCCGGTTCGAAACTGTCCTCGATCCGTTGCAGCAGGTCAATGTTCTTGCGGGTAAACAGCTGCTCACTCATCTGGCGCAATTCGGCGGTGTCGGCAGGGGTCTCGCCCACGGCCAGTTGAAAATCATAGAGTGTCTTTGCCTTGTGGTGGGCGGCAGCTTCGGCGCGGATGGCGATCATCGCCTCCCAGTCACTCTGTGGGATAGCCTCCTGTTTGCCGCAGGAGAGGGACAAAGCAAGCGCTGCCAGCACACTGATGAGTATGGCAGATGTGAGTTTGCGCATCTGGCTAACAGATAAGGAATCAGTTGGGATTGCGCCAGTAAGAAAACAAAGTCGCAAGCGCACCCTGAAGGGTGCGGCACCCGGGAATGCGTCAACACACCCCGCGCCCCGGTCCCGATCAAGATCGGGACGGGA
>CAYXUL010000001.1:145540-150085 GCA_964468475.1 uncultured Ignavibacteria bacterium
GGGACGGGAGTATTGACAAATGAAGTCGCGGCGTAGGGGCAAGACTCGACCTTGCTCGTTGAGCTTACACACCCCGTCTTCCCCCGATGAAACATCGGGGGAATCCACCCCTCTGACCAGAGGGGATTTTGCGCGCTCTGCGCGCAGTAGGAGCGGTTTCAACCGCGACCTTAAGAGGACAGACATTTCAAGGCTGTCTCACAAGCTACAAGATAGCAATACCGGGTGAAGCATACGTGTGCCTCTCTGGTATCCTGATACGATGTCTCTCAAAGCATGTCATTCCGGGCTTGACCCGGAATCCAGTCTAAACACTTTGTCTTCAAAAAATCCTAAGACTGGATTCCGACTTTCGTCGGAATGACACGACAAACTGTTTCCGGTTCAATAAGCGTAGTCTCTCGCTTCAAATGTGTCACACGACAACTTATGGGACAGCCTCTTCCCGTCTGTCATTGCGCCTCAGGCGCGAGCATCACCGCACCCTGAAGGGTGCGGCACCCAGATGAGTCATTCCCGCGCAGGCGGGAATCCAGGAGGTCAGACATTCTTGTCTGACATCGCGCCGGAGGTGTGAACCTCCAGATTCCTGGTATCAAAAAGAAAGGCGTGGGAAGCGAATTCCCACGCCCTGTTTATTCGGGAGGAAAATCTACCTATGCAGATTTCTCCTCATCATCGGAAGCGTCGCTATCAGAAGACTCATCGTTGGTAGTCTCCTCAGCAGTCGATTCGGAGGATTCCTCGGAAGCATCAGCTACCTCAGCGGTTTCTTCCGCTTCGGGGGCTTCAGCTTTCTTCTCGGTTGTCTCCTCTGCAGGAGCTTCCGCAGCAGGTTTCTCCGGAGCGGCTTGCGCCGCCGGCGCCGTGCCTGGTTGCACGCCGGCTTCCTGAAGAGCATCCGCCATCTGCGTTGTAACTTCCTGGCGCTTCTTGACGTAGCGATCGACCTCTGCGACTTCCTTGCCCTTCATATAGGCATCAACCGAGAGTACGATCTTGCGCTGCGTCTGGTCGAACTCGATCACCTTTAGAGGTATCTCGTCACCCTCCTTGAAAGCATCGGAGGGGCGCACCAGATCAGGGACTCCCAACTCGTTGGTCGAGACGAAGCCCTCGACCTCATTACCAAGTTCGACAATCACGCCGCGATCAAGTACGCGGGTAATTGAGCCGACGCACTCGGAGCCGACACTGTACTTAACGGCGTAAGCCGGCCACGGGTCATCGAAGAGCTGCTTGTAGCCAAGCGAAATGCGGCGGTTGTCACGGTCGATCTTGAGAACGATCACGTCAACCTCTTCGCCTTTCTTCATCACCTCAGATGGATGCTGAATACGGCGGTTCCAGGACATATCGGAGATATGCACCAGACCGTCTATTCCCTCCTCCAACTCGATGAAAGCACCGAAGGTGGTAAGATTACGCACCTTACCGGTGACCTTCGATCCGATCGGATATTTCTGATCGAGCACGGTCCAGGGATCGGGCTCCATCTGTTTAATGCCGAGCGAGATCTTCTCGTTCTCTTTATCTACCGCTAAGACCACAGCGTCGATATCCTCACCAACACTCATCAGCTTCGACGGATGCTTGATATGCTGCGTCCAGCTCATTTCGCTGATGTGGATCAGGCCTTCGATACCTTTTTCCAATTCCACAAAAGCGCCGTAGTCGGTAAGAGAGACCACTCTGCCGGTAACTTTGCTGCCGACGGGGTATTTCCCCTCGATATTCTCCCACGGATACTCGGTGAGCTGCTTCATACCGAGGGAGATGCGACCACTTTCCTTGTCGAAATCGAGAATTTTCACTTCGATAGTATCGCCAAGCGAAACCAACTCAGATGGGTGCGCGATGCGGCCCCACGACATATCGGTGATGTGCAGCAAACCATCAAGCCCACCCAGGTCGATGAAGACACCGAAGTCGGTGATATTCTTCACGACACCTTCGCGAATTTGACCTTGCTCGATCTCCTCGAGCAGTTTCTTGCGCATCTCCTCGCGCTCCTGTTCGAGCACGACGCGGCGACTCACAACGATATTGCGGCGGCTCTTGTTGAGCTTGATGATCTTGACATCCATCTCCTGGCCGATCAATTCGTCGAAGTCGGGAACCTGACGCAGGGCGATCTGCGAGCCGGGCAGGAAGGCATCGACCCCAAACAGATCGACGACAATACCACCCTTGATCCGGCGCTGCAATCGTCCCTTGACCAGATCGCCGGCATCGTGAGCTTCGCGGATGCGATCCCAGACGCGCATGAAGTCAGCCTTCTGTTTGGAAAGAATTAGCTGACCGTTCTGGTCTTCCACCGATTCAAGAAAGACTTCGACTTCATCGCCAACCTTCACCTCATCAGCATCGGCGAACTCCTGAGCTGAGATTATTCCCTCAGACTTAAAGCCGACATCGACGATCACGTCTTCGCGAGTGACGTCAAGAACCCTGCCCTTGACGATCTCACCTTCGCGGATATCCTGCAGGGTCTCCTCATACATGTTGAGCATCTTCTCATATTCATGCTCGGAGTATTCCTGATCCTCGAGATCCGTCTGCTTGATTGGTTCGACTTCCTCGACTGTCGCAGCGATCTGCTCCTCGACACGCCGGCGTCGGCGTTCCTGGATTCTTCGCTTGCGTTCGGTGGACACGCCCTCCACATCGGAGGCGCGCTCGGTCACCATCGAGGTGCCTTTTTCCTCGGCCTTGGTTTGCTTCTGGCCGGCCTGGCTCTTCTTCACCAGCCGTTTTGAGGGAGTTTTCCCACCTCCCGTCGTTTCGGACGTTGTAGTTTCTGTCGTGGTTTCTTCAGTCATTAAACTGAATCCTCCTTACGGTAAGCGCTGACCCTTCCGGGCCGTTTTGTAAAATTAATCATCAATATCAATCTCAATTCCCCAAATAGGGACCTCATGTAAGTTCCAGTTCCGCCTTGAGGCGCTTGATTTCCGCCATTACCGCCAGCGAGAACTTTTCCATACGTTCGTGCTTGTCGGGCTCGTCACTGAAGTCGGTGATGGAAATCGGTTTACCAAATCCAACACGCAGCTTGGCGCGACCCCAGAAAACATCTTTAGGCTGGTTCGACCCGGTAATCGCGGTCGGAACCACCGGTGCATTCGTGGCGTCAGCCAGATGTCCCATTCCCGGTTTGTGCGGCTGAACCTCGCCGTCGAGCGAGCGCGTGCCTTCCGGGAAAAAGATCAGGATATCCCCGCGCTTGAGCACATTACGTGCTGTGCGCCAGGCGTCCAGGTCTGCCTCCCCGCGACGAGCCGGAAACGCGTTGACCGATTTTAGAAATGCTCCGATGTAACGATTCCTGAACAATTCTATCTTCGCAAAATAGTACGATGCTCGCCGAATGGCGGTGCCAAGCAGCGGCGGATCGTAGTTGGACAAATGGTTGGACGCGATTAGGACCGAGCCTTCCGGCAGATTTTCACGTCCATATACTTTCCAGCGAAATAGAATCTTAGCGATGGTTGAGATGAGAATTTGAGCAATGCGATATTGAAGACTCAAACAGCGGCAACCTGATGGGCAAGATCTACGATCTTTTGCACCTGTTGGTCAATGGTTAAGTTTGTAGTGTCAACTTCTATCGCCCCTTCCACCTTGGTCAAGGGCGAAGCTCTTCTCGACGAATCGGCTTGATCCCGTTTCGCTAAAAGTTCGATTTGCTCCGAGAGCGAGGACTCCACACCCAGTTGTTGCAGGTCCTGTAACCGACGCTGAGCACGCTCTTTGACGTCGGCTATTAAGTATATTTTCAAATCGGCGTCCGGAAAGACAACCGATGTCGTATCTCTGCCTTCAACGACGATTCCGCCGTTGCGACCAATCTCCTTCTGTCTCTCGACCAGGAGCTTACGCACCTGAGGCTGCGCCGACACCGGCGATGTGCCTTTGGTCACTTCCGGCGTGCGGATTGCTTTGGTGACGTCCTCGTCATCCATCAAGACCCGCTGCTCGCCGTTTGCATGGTCGAAGCGAATTGTCAACTTCCGAGTCAACTCGGCAAGCTGATCGCCATCACTGAGATCGACACCTTCTCGGATAGCTTTAAGCGTCACTGCGCGATACATCGCTCCGGTATCGAGATAGGTGAACCCGAGTCGGGCGGCCACTGCCTTCGCAGTTGTGCTCTTGCCCGAGCCTGCAGGCCCATCAATCGCTATAACCAGTTTCGGCATCTCACGTTTCGGCTTGTCAACCATCCAGTCCAGTCGTTCGACTCAGATATTCAATCTTTCTACGCCAACTCAGGCATAGGCTTTAGAATATATCGTGGTAGATAAGCCGGAGCAAGAAAAATCGTTGAATTTCAGGGTGTTAGTGATGATCGGCTTTGGCGAGACCGACAGCACTCCGCAGCAGCCCGATTTCCTCGTCCGTCAGGTAGCGCCATTCTCCGGGACGCAATTCCCCCAGCCCAACTCCGGCGAATTCGAGGCGCTGCAGCGCCAAGACCTTATATCCCAACGCTTTACACATCTGGCGGATTTCGCGCTTCCGCCCTTCTCTGAGTATCATCTC
>CAYXUL010000001.1:150185-215031 GCA_964468475.1 uncultured Ignavibacteria bacterium
GGTAGAGTGACCGGCGCACCGTCGACTTCCACCTTGTCAAATTCCTCATCGACTACAACGCCAAGCTCAGAGACGGTCTGGCCGTTGATTTTAACGCGTCCTTCGGAGATGATCTGGTCGGCATGTCGGCGCGATGCCACGCCGCAATGGGCCAGGTATTTGTTAAGTCGCATACTTCGTTATCTGCTGATGGGGTTGATAGTTGGTGAACTAAGATTCGGAGATTTCGTCGGTCTCGGTGTCCGCCTCTGTAGTCGAGTCGGAGTCTGCTATTACGCCTGATTTTTCAGCAGCGGAGGCGAATTCCTCGAATTCGATGTTGCCTTGAAGATCTTTCTCGCCCTCCTTGTGAGGTAGAACTTCCGACAATTTCGGCAGCTGCGTTAGATCTGATATGCCAAAGTATTCCAGGAACTTAGATGTTGTAGCATAAAGTAGAGGTTTACCGATTCGCTCCGCCCTGCCAGTCGGTTTGACCAGCTTGCGTTCGAGCAAAGTCTGTACTACCCCGTCAGAAGATACTCCGCGAATCTGCTCAATTTCGCCCTTGGTGATTGGCTGCTTGTAGGCAATTATCGCTACCGTCTCAAGACCTGCAGGAGTCAACCTTCTTTCCCTCTCGACTGAGAAATACTTCTCTACTTTCGAGGCGTAGTCCGGGAGAAGGTAATATTGATAGCCTTCGGCGATTTCCCGAATTCTGAAGGCGCGATTGTCGGCGTCGTAGCGCTCATTCAGGTGATCGATGATGCTCTTGATTCCGCCCTTGTGTCGCGATTTCAGGACTTTCTTAAGGTCCTTGAGCGGCATCGGTTGCGGAGACGAAAACAGCACCGCTTCGATCAGATTCACTTCTTCTTCATTATAATTTACACCCGCTTGATCAGTCGAGTCGGATGACATATATCTCTCCAAAATGCTGATGTTGTTTCGCAGTAATTCGTTGAAGTTTGACCAGTTCGAGCAGGGCCAGAAAAGTCACGACGTAGTAAAGCCGATGCTGGTTCTCTTTGACCAGTTTCGTAAGCGAAGTCTCCTTTTGGTTCTCGAGGACGGCCAGGATGTAGTTGACTTGTTCGTCGATCGAGATCTCGTAATTCTCAACCTCGTGATGCGGCTGTTCGGCAGCCATCTTCATGACGTCGTGAAAGGCCCGCACCAAGTCGTACAGAGACGCATCGACTGTGAAGTGCTCCTGCACGGAAGGGCTGAGGTACGAGAAATCACCGCGCCTGAGAATTTGTCGCTCCTTTACCTCCATGATCGCCATTTTCTCGGAGGCTTCCTTGAAACGTCTGTACTCCAGCAGAGCCATAATCAATTCTTCGCGCGGATCATCATCTTCACTCATCTCGCCGGCGTGTTTAGGCATCAACAAGCGAGCTTTGATCCGCAGTAGCGTGGCAGCCATCAGCAGATATTCGCCGGCGACTTCAAGATTCAGTGCCTGCATCATCTCGATGTAATCGAGGTATTGCCGCGTGATCTTGGCGACCGGGATGTCGTAAATGTCGATTTCCTGATTACGGATAAGGTAAAGCAAAAGATCGAGCGGACCTTCAAAGCCTTCAATCTTGACTGGAAATGACTGCTCTTCCGTGAGTGGCTCGATATCGTCGTAGAAATTCTGCGTTGTCTTGTCTTGTGTCATCTCAGGTGCATTTTCTCCCTGACCAGTGCCATTGTTTCCTGGGCGCGGGCGCGGGCGCGGTTGGCGCCGTCATTGAGAACATCGTTGACATAATCAATGTCCCGCTCCAGCTCCCGTCTCCGGGCTCTGATAGGTTCTAACGCATTATTAAGGTTTTCGGCAAGAGCTTTCTTATCAGCGACACATCCCAATTCTCCGCTGCGGCAGGTGCGATCGATCACCTCAATATCTTCTTTTGAAGTGTAGAGCTGATGCAGCGCAAACACCGGGCAGATTTCGGGGCGGCCAGGATCATTCTTGCGCAGCTTCTGCGGATCGGTAAACATCTTCTTGAGCTTGGCGGCAGTCTCTTCCGGCGTCTCGGCGATAGTGATCTCGTTGTTGTAGGACTTTGACATTTTCTCACCATCGATGCCCGGCACGACGGGCGCTTTGGTGAGCTTGGCATCCGGCTCGGGAAACACTTCGCCATAAAGATTATGAAATCTGCGCGCTACCTCGCGAGTCAGCTCGATATGCGGTAGTTGATCTTTACCCACCGGCACCCAGTTAGCGCGATAGAGAAGGATATCTGCCGCTTGTAACAGCGGGTAGCCGAGGAAACCGTAGCTGTCAAGGCCAAGCTTATCCGCTTTCTCCTTGTAGGAAGGCACCCGTTCCAGCCACGGTGTTGGGGTTATCATGGAAAAGAGCAAGTGCAGCTCGGCGTGCTCCTTCACCTGCGACTGAATGAAGATGGCGCATTTCTCAGGGTCGAGACCTGCTGCGAGATAGTCGATTGCCATCTGGACGATCTTTTCGTCCAGATCAGCGGTGTCGTTGAAGTCTGCCGTCAAGGCATGCCAGTCGACGATACAACAGTACATATCGTAGTCGTCTTGCAGCGCGACCCAGTTTGCCAGCGCCCCCTCCAGATTACCCAAATGGAGGCGGCCCGTTGGCTGCATCCCCGATAGAACTACTTCAGTTGCCATAAATTCCTTATCACTGCCTATCCGAAAAACAAATACTTATTCCACACTTCGTCACCCTTACCGATCGACTGCCGGATAAAGGTCAGGTGACTGGGTTTGCGCGGCCGGTTCAACAGCCTCATTCCCGCCTGCTCAGGCGTGCGATTGCCTTTCTTATTGTTGCAGCGATCGCAGGCGCAGACCAGATTCTCCCAGTTGTCATCCCCGCCGCGAAGCCTCGGTACCACGTGGTCGACAGTCATCACGCCCGACGTGGTTCCGCAGTACTGGCAGCGGCCGCCATCGCGTTTGATGACATTCTTGCGGTTCAGCATTACCTGGCGATATGGCACACGGGCATAAAACTCCAAGCGCACGATCGAGGGCTCATCGTAAGCGCGCGAAACGGAGCGGATCTTGTGGCCGTTGCGAGTTTCCACCATGGTCGCCTTACCAAGATACATCATCACGATCGCCCGTTTCACACTGGTGACGATCAGGGGCTCATAATTCTGGTTCACTACCAGGACTCTGTTAGTCAATACCTTCATGGTGTCACATCAATTTTAGCCTTAATACTACTGGTTGAAAATACGGCTGTCAAACTAAAATGTACCTCGATAATTGATAAATCAGCCCACTGCAGTGCGTTCCCGCAAATGCGAAAAAAGTAATTGTGCAAGCCGAGGCTAATTGTCAGATTCGACTGCATGAGCAGCAGGAGAGAAGCGAAGGAGCAAAAAACGCAGCCACGCATCAAGTATCGACGTATGCGCGAGAAGGATCAACTTGAGGCGGAGCGGATGTTCTTGCGTTCGCTCAATCATCTGCGCAATCAGGCGAATCTTCCGCCAGTCAAGACCAAAATCACGCAACCGTCTCCGCTGCTGCTGCATTTTCTCCGTACCGACCCGGAAGGACATTTCGTGGCAGTGAATGAGAAGAATCGAATCGTTGGCTATGCCAGCTCGATAGTGCGGGAGTTCGAGTGGTTCCTGGCGATGCTCTTTGTAACGCCCTCTTGTCAGACCAGTGGAATTGGCCGCAAGTTACTTGAGCGGGCGATGAAATATGGTGAGAAGGCAGGCTGTACCAGATTGGCGCTGGCGACGTTTTCCTATAATCCGCAGGCGATCGCTGTTTATTCCAAGCAGGGAATGCCGCCCAATGCTGCCGTACTGATGCTCAGCAGAGGCGAAAAGACGGGTCGGCGCGGAAAGCTCAAACCTGAGTTGACGCTGAATATGAACGAGGTCACCGACGAAGGCAAGCTAGGTCGACTGAGTGATCTCGATCGCAAAGTTCGTGGAATTGCGCGCCCCGAGGAACATTTTTTCTGGCTGGGGAGTGAGGGTTACAAAACATTTGAATTCCGCGATGGTCGCAAGTTCGCGGGGTATGCCGTCATGAGCAAGACAGGTCTCATTGGCCCTATTGCCACCACTAAGCCGGAGTATCTTGAACCAATTCTGGTTCATTGCCTCAATAGCAGTCCCTTTCCGGAGACGGCGAGAAATGTCATCTTTGTCCACGGCGAACAGAAGCGGCTGTTACAGACTCTCTTAGGTGCCGGCTTCCGGATCGAGGAAGTGACACTGGTTATGGCATCGGAGAGGTTTTCTGATCCAATGCGGTATCTACCGGGCACTCTCGCACACTATTAATTTCCCCCTAATTTGGAATTATCTAAGAAGTTATGCGGACGCTCCCGATGTCAAACCGTATAAGAACCGTAACAAAACTGCGTGGGCGGCATTGGCTTGTTGACGCTTCCCCCACAAATTGGAACCGAATTAGTCCTGACTGGTTATTACGGTAAGAATGCGCTTTCACTTAACACTCATAGCCGGTGCGTTTGTGCTGGTGCTCAGCCTTGGGCAGTTACTGGTATTTCGCACCCTTAACTCAATCTGGTGGCACCGGAAACCGCTGCGGCTCATTTCGCTGGGGCTGGTAGCATTTACACTTGTTGCGGCTGTGCTCTGGTCGCTGTCGAGCTATCTGCGCGAGTACACTCTTAGCTATGTATTCGCTACTGCAGCCTCTCTGGCCGCGATTTTGAACCTGGCGCTGCTCGTATCACTGCCGCTGTCAGGCGTTATCAACACGACCTACTATTGGTGGCAGCGAATTCGTGCAAAGAATAAGAACACCGCCAGCGAGGCACACTCTGATGAAAGCGCTGTGATGGTCAAGCCGGAAGAGGTTCAGCCTGAGGCTTCCCCGCGCAAGCAGCGTGTATCGAAGAACCGACGCCTGGTGCTGCAAGGAGCGGCGGCAATCTTCCCGGTGAGCGCGGTGGCGCTGGGCAGTGGCGGCATGACCGAGGCCTTCGCCACGGCGAATGTCCGCAAGAAGGAATTCTACTATCCCAACTTGCCCGATGATCTCGACGGACTCAAGATATTCCACGTCAGCGACAGCCACCTGGGGCCGTACGTCGACAACGACGATATGGAAGCGCTGATGCTGCGCGCTGAGCCGTACAAGCCGGACATCGTCGTGTACTCGGGGGATGTCGCCGATGACCTGCGCATGTTGCCGGGGTGTATCGAGCTGGTTGAAGGATTGAAGGCGAAATATGGCGCCTACGCCTCAATGGGCAACCACGACTACTATCGTGGCGCACCGCAGGTAAAGGCACATTTTGCACGCAGTTCGATTCCGATGTTGATAAATGAGGGCGTGCACTTGAAGATCGGAAAATCGGAAGTTTACATCGGCGGCGCGGATGATCCCCGCAGAATTGGCGTTCCCGTCTGGGGATTTCTGAAAGACACTGTCGAGCGCACACTTGCTGGTGCGCACAGTGATGCTTTCAAAGTAATTATGACCCACCGCCCCAACGGGTTCAACTATACAGCGCAGCACGGTGTCGAGCTTACCGTTGCCGGTCACACCCACGGTGCTCAGATTGGTTTTATGGGACGATCAGTCTTCAGCGAATGGGGAGGCGAGCGCTATCTTTGGGGAGAGTATCGCATCGGGGCTTCGCGTCTTTATACATCAAGCGGCGTGGGACACTGGTTTCCGTTCAGACTGGGGTGTCCTACCGAGGCTCCAATCATTGTACTGAGAAAAGGGAAAGATCCACATCCTGCCCAATTTCTGGACGTCAGCAAAATCTCCAGGCAAATTACAGCTTGAGGCCCGTGCTAAGCGAAGCATCATCTTCTGCCAGGTGAAATTCGCGCGAGGCCAATCTCGCCCGGGTTCGCTTTAGCGCTATCTCATTGTGCCGGCACTCGGTTAGGGCTTGGATGGCGGAGGTAATCCGCTGCGCCTGTTTCTTTATCACTTGCAGATTTCGGTTGGCTTCACTGTCACTGTCCCCTACTGACTGCAGCAGAAGTTCGCTGCGCGCCATGATTGAGGTTAGCGGTGTGGCCAGCCTTCGCGGCAAATCTGCAAAGATCTCTCCGACACGGTAGTTAGTCTCGAAGCTGTCAAGCCGTTCGCGCAGCTCGTGAGCAATCTGCCGGCTCGGTTCCTGCGCCAGCACCTGCGCGGCAATCAACGCAATCCCCTGCGCAAGCTTGATATCGGTAAGCGTGAAGCTGCGACGTGAATGATCTCTTACCTCGCTGATAGTGATCACACCTGCGACGGCGTCGCGCGACATGATGGGAAGGATCAGGGCGGATTTCATTTGCGGACAGCTGGTCAGCCCAACTTCGTGATCATCCATGCGAAATTCTTGATCCTGCTGGCTTACGACCATATATCGGGCTTTATCCACGACTTTGTGATGCCACCTCGTCTCAGCCAGTGGAACCGGCTGTGCGACTCGCACCAGAGCTGCAATCGATTTGGCCTGAGCTCGCGCTACCGGCGTGATTGTCTGGTTCGCGTGATCGCAAGTCCAGATTTGACAAAGGGAGGCCGGCAGCTCGGCGACCAGGCAGTCAGCGAGCACCTGCAGGCCATGTTCAGGTGTTCGCGCTTGTGACTGGAGCTTCAAAGCATTGCCAAGCTTGAGAAAGTTGCGGCTGGCCAGATCGAGTTCCCGCTTGAGATTGTCAGAACGAATGATCGGAAGTATCGCCGCAGTGGCTTCTTCAGCGATGACTTTGGCGTCTTCGTCTGCAATCTTACGTCCGGAACCGGCCAGCGTAAGGACTGCATCGACGCAATTCACATTCCCCAGCGGAATCGACAGCGACCACTCGGCGCCACAAGTTCCGAGGAAACGCAGATCGTCATGTTTGGATTCAGCGAGATTGCTGCAGCGACGAAATTCCATTGAGCTGAACAACTGCCTCATCTCGGTGACCCCGGCGACAACTGAGCGGTCAAGTTCGTTCAGGAGATTACCGTTGGGCCCGAGACAGTACTGGCGAACGATTGAGCCGCGAGCTTCGAATACACCCAGTCGCAGTATTTCAAAGCCTGCGAAGCAGTGCAGCGCAGAGTAAAGAAGCGGTACAGCCTGCTCGAGACTCTTGACTTCATGCTGGTCATGTGCCAATTCTCTCAGTCTCTCCCGAAGCTCACTGTTGCGGGACTCCTCGATTACTTCTGGCAGACCGTCGTTTGTCGGACGTACGTTGAGTAATCGCGTAAGCCTCTGCAACAGTTCCACATCGTTCACGGAATCGCCCTCTCTCTCAATCCAGTCAAGGGTGACAACACCCCAGACCGGATAAGACGCGGATACGGGCAGCAGCGCGCGCGCATGCTTCTGATTCGAAGCAAGCGGAGTCAGGTACACACAGGTCCCACTCTGGAGAATGCAAGCGTGTTCTTCGCCGTAGGCTTCCTCAGCTTCGGAAATCGAGCCAATAACACGGAATCTACAAAGGGAGTGCGCAAACAGCGCTCTCAGTCCTGCCTGGAGTTGGTCGACCAGCCGCTCGTAGCCGCGTGGCAGTCCCGCCAATTGGGGAGCAAGCTCCAACAATTCATTCTTCTTTTCGAGTCGGTAATACTCGCTCCTCGAATCGACCAAACGCTTCAGCCAGGTCACTAGTGCCGAGATTACGAAAATTCCACCGCCCACCAGCAGCACCGTATCAATCAAGAGCCAGGCTTCGTCTGACATGGTCAGATCCCAACCCATAGCCGCAAAAGTTAGTCGAATCACCTTGGAAGCCACCAGACTGATCCAGAGCAAGGCTCCGAACTGAAGGGTATTGTAAATATCAGAGTCTGCTTGCAGATATGTAGATTTGGCACGATAGGTGAGATAACTCAGACCGATCAGTGCCAATATGATCAGGTACAGGACGATTGCCATATAAGCTCCCCTGCTCCTCTTTCTGCCAGGTTATTCTGCCTCTTACCTTTATCGGAAATCGACACGGAAAATTAATGACTCAGGGTCAATCTGAAACAAAGCTGGGTCAGAGAAGCTTGGGTATCTCGGATGGCGGATAGGCACCGTCGGGCAAAAGGAACGTTGTTACCAACTCTGAAGGTGTTTTTTCGAAGAGAGAGGCGCGCTCTGTATCTGAACTTTGCTCTCTGAAGCGGGCTGAGACAAGTTTGGTCTTATCTGCGACGACATAAAACGGCATGGAGCGTTTAGCAGCCCCTCTTGCCAGCTCTAGCGTGCCAACCTTGTTCACGAAATACTCTTCCGAAATCCAATCGGCGCCGACGACAACTGCAACCGCCTTGGGCAGCCACTGTGAGGCATCCGCGTCAGGGAAAGTAGTGACTGAATATCCCTGCTGAGACAACTCCCTGGCAAGTTTCAGGCCCTCCCTGTCAGGTTTGGCTTCGGAAAGGAAGAGATTGACATTTTTAGCAACGGCTGCGAGAACAGCGCTCTTAAGCGTGCCGGAGTAGCTGTGGAGCATGAGGGCGTCACAATGCGCTACCAGCGGTTTCATGATTTCAGCAATAAGCGGAACCGCAGAGTCCACCTCTCGCTCCAACTCATCGAACAGATCCATCAGCGATTGTCTTTCGGGAGCAGGCTCGACGAGCTGGTTGATTCGACCTGCCAGGTAGTGAAACGGCGCCATTTCAGGGCGAACCTGTGACACTGCCTCTGCCAATGAGCGGAAGTCTATCGATTCTGGTGGTTGGGAGTTCAGGTACGCGCTCAGGGTCGCAAGCAACGCTCGGTAGAGCTGCGAAGCACCCCGCTCGCGGTCTGATTTGATTGGCTCAACGAGCTCTTGCCACGAGGTCACGGATTTTCTTGCTGTTTTTGAAATGAAGTTTGGCCACTTTGCGAAGGTCGGCATCATTATTCGTCTGCACAAATCGGCTGCCTGTTTCATCGACCGGAGCGCCTCCGCCCTTGGGAAAGGTGAGTCCCCATTTACGCGAGAGCTGATCGAGAGCACGCAGGAATTCAGCACGCGCCAGGATCGAAGCCGCCGCCACAGACATTTCCGATTCGCCACGCACCTTCTGCTCGACCTTGACGGCGCGGGCCTTTTCCATCAACGCCCGTTCCAGCACGTGGCTTTTTGCGAATTGATCGCTGATAACCCGTTCGGCATCAACTTCATCCAACAGATTCTCGATCGAGCGAGCATGCGCCCAGGCAAGCAGTTTGTTGAGATTCCCTATTTTCTCGTACAGTTCGTTGTACTTCTCGGGCATTATCGCCACTATGTTATGCGGAATCAGTGCCTTGAGTCTGCCGGCGATGGTAGAAATGCGGGCATCGGTGATCTTCTTGGAATCACGAACATAGAGCTCCTGAAGCGTACTGAAGTGTTCCGGAGCCACAGCCGCTGCAACCACGACCAGCGGGCCAAAGAAGTCTCCCTTGCCTGATTCGTCGACGCCAATCGTATACATCACTTGAGATGATCTTGAAAATGCGCTATCAGTTGGAGCGCTCGACGTAGTTGCCGTTGGAAGTGTCGATCTTGATCTTGTCGCCGATCTTGATGAACGGCGGCACCTTGACCTCGAGGCCGGTCTCGACCTTACAGGTCTTCGTTATATTCGAGACGGTGTCACCCTTGGCCACCGGTTCGGTTTCGATAACCTCCAGAATCACGTGCGGGGGCATATCAATATTGATCGGTTTGCCCTCGAAGTAGAGTATCGAGTAATTCTCATTCTCCTGAAGGAACTCGCGGTAGTCGGCAACCTGATCCTTGGTTAGAAAGAACTGCTCGAAAGTATCATTGTCCATGAAGTGCCACTGCTCGCCATCGTTGTAGAGATACTGGCATTTCTTATGATCAAAATCGGGCTGGGGAAAGCTCTCTCCTGAGGAGAAAGTTCGTTCAATCACTTGTCCGGTGATGATATTCTTAAGTTTGGTGCGCACATTGGCGCGACCGCGCCCGGTCTGCGAGCGCAGAAAGTCGACTATATAGAACGGTTCACCGTCAATCGCTATCTTCATTCCCGTGCGGAAATCACTTGTCGTGATCATTGCTCCTCCGATATGGGGGCTGTGTGTTCATGCAGTCGTTCGTTACAAATAGCTATTATAATGAAAACCCCTTTCTCGCAGAAACGATTTTTGTGGTTAGCGGCTGGCGTTCGCGTCAAGAGTGCCCCGGGCAAGCTTCAATACTGCTTCACGTAAAGTAGATGGCTCGAGAACGGTGATCGACGCGCCGAATCCCACCAGCCAACGTGAGATTTCGGAGAGCCCCGCGACTGTAGCCCGGTACTCAATCTCATTGTCACTTATTCGTTCAATCTGCTCGTTGCGATGATGCTTCGAGTCAAGCATGATCCGCGCTGCTGTGCCACGGAAGCGAACGACGATTGGCGTGGGCTTGCCCACCTCAACATCCCATGAATCGCGGAAGTACCGCTCCGGAGTAAGTGAGTAATTGGCTGGAAAGTGTTTGTCCTCTTTGGCAATTGAGCCCATACGATCGACACGGAAGAGACGGACATCCTGCCGTGAACGACAATACCCGACGAGGTACCACGAATGACGGCGGAATACCACAAAATAGGGTTCAACCTCGCGCAGCGAGATTCCGCTTTCGAGCGAATGGTAGCTCAGCTTCACAACCTGGAAATCCTCAGCCGCCTCCCGCAATAGAGTGAGTTTAGCTTCAAGTTTGTCTGAGTTGGTGACCGACTTCAGAGATATTGCCTGTTTGGGTGCGCGCCGCTTCAGTTTCTCAGGGATCAGGCTGTTGACGGCCTGGTTTACCTTTGCCAGTACTGACTTAACCGCTTCGCCGCCATGCCTCATTCTGGTAAACGGCGATCCTTCCAGGGCCGCTTTCAGTACCAGGTACTCTTCGATATTCAAATTGAGCGGCGGCAGGAAGGTTCCCGGCAGGAGCTTATAGCCGTTGTCGTAGAAAATCGGCGCTCCCGCCTCCGACAGCGCCACCACGTCACGATAAATCGTTCGCTCAGATACACCGCACTGACGCGCCAATTCGGCGGCCGTACAGCTGCGATTGCTGCGAATAATATTGAGAATTTTGAGCAGTCTTCCCGCTTTGGACATCGTTTCCCTCTTTAGCCGAAGTCCACTTTCAGGCCCGTTGACATTCTATTCTACGTTATGACACGTTCCTGTCAAGTCATTTTGGGAGAGTTGACCCATCCCCTGTGGTATGGGAGTTGTCCCACATTTCCTGCCCGAAAACACCCCCGCTGCAACCTGAAACACCCACAGTAACAACCCGGCATTTATTCACTTACGCCGAATTGTGTGAGCGGCACGAGCATTGCATTGAAGTGGTCGACACCTACGCCTTTTGGGAGAGGTAACAACTTAAATGAATTGGGCTAACATCCTTAAGATCATTGTGGCCGCAGCGGTGTGCATTGTCGTGTTCCTGCTGCTTGGTTGCTCGATCGAATCACCGCAGGCACCAAGTTGGGACGTGCCGATCACGATTCCACTGATCGATCGCTCCTACACCTCCGGTGAGCTATTTCAGAAGATAAGTAGTGACAACATCGAGGTCGCTGACGATGGCAGCGCCAGTTTCGTGGTTAATCACGGCCTTGAGGATGTCAACTTCGAATCTCTGCTCCAGTACAACGACGTCCACGACACGCATGCAGAGCAGATCGGGCTGCTTCCCCTACCCAAAGCCGCTGACCAGCAAGTGGCCTACAACCTCTCCGACTATGTTTCGCTGGTCGCCGGCGAAGTTCCCGCAGCGGGGGTTACGGCTACTGCAGGGGTCGGTCAACCATCAACTTTCGCCGCAGCCGAATTTGCCTCGGGTACGCTGAGTCTGCAGGTCACCAACAACACCGGTCTGGCGCTTGATTCGGTAACTGTCACGCTGCTCGATCTAAACGGCGCGGTAACGACTACCAGCATCAGCGGTGGCCTTGGTGTGGGCGAACTATACTCCACCGACATCTCTGTCGCCGGCAAGATCGTCACCGGCAATCTTTCTCTGGAAACCTATTTCCATACGCAAGGTGGGGCACTGCTCAGCCTTGCCGAGAAAACGCTGGATGTCACGCTATCGTACGGTGATGACCTTATGGTCAGTTCCCTTACGGGACAGGTGGGTCAATTTCAGAGAGTGTACCACGAGGAGAACTCGGTTAACGATGAGTCTTCAATTATTTCCGCACAACTCAAGTCGGGAAAGCTGGTGCTCAACTGGACCAATCAGCTGCCGGTGCCCGTCAGTATTAATGCCACATTCCCGGAAATTACCAATCAATCCGGATTGCTGGATCTAGCGGTAAGTCTGCCTGCCTATTCGCAAGCTACTCAGGATTATTCGCTGGATGGTTGGCACATAGAGCCGGCCAACAACAGGCTCGGGGTTGATGTCGTTACCAACGTCGCCGGCAGCGGTGGAACGCAGGTAACGATGTCGTCCAGCGATCAGTTCTCGGTTGAAGTTGAACTGAGTGACCTTCAGGCAGAATCTGCTGAGATCATACCTCAACCCACTGACATAACCTGGAATCAAACACAGCTTAACATAGATGTCCCCACCGGTTTTGAGCATGTATCGCCGGCACTGGTAGAACTTGAAATTGCGGTGCAAAACTACTCCGAGCTAAGCGGAACGGTGCAGCTCAATTTGACCGCTGATAACGGCAAGAGTCTTATGGTTAACGGTGAGGTCACCGCCGGCTCAGCTGCCTCTCCCCGGGAGAGCATAATTTACTCTGATCAGCTGGCAGACCTGTTGACGCCGATCCCGAATCAGATCGAGGTTTCGGGGCTGGCTGTGGTAGGCGATGGCGCGACCACGGTAAACCTCAACTCCAGCGATCATCTGGAAGCGACGGCGACTATCAGCGCGCCGATGTCGGTCAAACTCGACGACGCCACGGTCGAGGGTGATCCCAACGAACTCAATATCGACAGGGACCTTGCCAACAAAGCAGATCGTCTTCTGGAAGGCAGATTCCAGGGGACAATCTCGAATCACTTACCCCTGGGTGCTTCCGTGAGCATCTACTTCGCCACCAGCGAAGCGGAGTTGTTTTCCAATCCACAGACAATCATTGGTCCCTTTACCGTCAATGCCGGGCAGGTTGACGGTAGTGGAGTCGTCGGCTCGACCACTGATACGCAGAACGACGTCAGCCTGACTGCTGAAGATCTAGCCGTCTTCCAAAATCAGCGGCTCTATATCGCGCCGGTAATCAACCTGCAGGGCACCAACGGTGAGGTCGTCCATATCCGGGCTGCGGACTATCTCGATATCAGCGGCCTGGTTACCATCACGACCCGGTTGGGTGGGAAGGACTTCTAATGAAAAAGTTTACCTTCATGCAGACAATAGCTGCCGCGATGCTTATGGCAGTCGTCGCCGGTACTTCCCTGATGGCGCAATCGCTGCAAAGTGCGCATAGCCTGGGAATGGCCGACAGCTACATGCAGCTTAGCGAGAATTGCGAAGCGGCGTCAGCCAATCCCGCCAACCTGGCTTCACCTGAGCAGCAAAAACTCAGCATCAAGCTAATTTCAGCAGCGGCACACTTCGCCAACAACTCCTTTACGCTTGCAGACTACAATCGTTACAACGGCGCCTACCTAACCGAAGCCGATAAGCAGGACATCCTGAGGAAAATTCCCGATGGCGGCCTGGTGTTCGCTTACGACGCCTCTGCGTCGGCAGTTTCGTTCTCGTATGGAGCTTTTGCATTCACCGCCGCAGGTATTGGCGGAGGACGTGGCAGCGTCGCTAAGGACCCGATCGAGTTAGCGTTGATGGGCAACAAGATCGGTGAGGTTCACACCGCCAGTGACTCCTACGCCGACAATTGGGCCGCACTTTCATTCGGCGGCAGCTTCGGCGCCCGGCTATTCGAAATGAACGGCTTTACCGTAGATGGTGGGGTCACTGTCAAGTACCTACAGGGACTGGCGTACTATGGCGTCACCGAGCTGACCGCGGAAGCGGTAACGCAGGCGACAGGTATCTCCGGCGAGGGTGGATTAACGACACTTGAAGCCCAGGGAGGCAGCGGCTACGCAGCTGATCTGGGATTGTCAGTAACAGGCAATTCCACCCGCTACGGTTTGGTGCTGCACAACGCACTAGCGAGTATCAACTGGAATCGTGACGTCAAGAAGACGATCTACAGCTTCTACCTCGAAAACATGAATATAGAAAATGCCGGCAGCGATTCCGTTTCGGTATCTGACGAGGTCGACGTACCGACAGACAATTTTTCCACCCGTCCACCGCTTGAATTAGAGTTGGGCGCGTCCCGGCATTTCGGAAAGCTCCTCGCTGCCGCTGATCTCAAACAGGGTTTTGCGGAGACAGCCTTTGTTTCTAAGACTCCGCGGCTGGCTGCGGGTATTGAATATCCCCTGGTATCATCTCTGGTGCTGCGCTCCGGCCTGGCGGCTGGAGGCGTTGACAAGTACTCTGCCGCTGTAGGGGGCGGATTCAATTTCGGCATCGTAAATCTCGATCTGGCTTATGCGTCGACCGGCACGCTGCTGCCATTCGGCGGTCGTGGAGCCCGGCTGGCTTTTGCAACGATTCTGGAATTTTAGAAATGTCTTTTATAAGGAGGTGCGACGTGAAAGCGCAAAATCGATTGGTGATGGCCCTGTTGTCCATCGGCGTGCTGTTCTGGGCTGTTGGGGCCGCAGTAGCAATGCCGCCATATCCGGGTCTGCTGGACAGCCTCAAGGCGAACGGCAGTGATATGTCTCATGTCCTGCAGAGTTGCCCCTTTGCCAAACTGCAGCAGCAAGGTGGGGTACCTGCCTACGCCGGTGAACCTATTCATTTGAATCCTGCTGCACCGATCTCAGAGAACATCCTCTGTGTCCTCGTAGAGTTCTCAGATAAGCCGATGCAGGTGAATCCAGGCTTCTTTGACACGCTGTTGTTTGAAAATCAGCCCGGTTGCGTGCGGCACTACTATAATGAAGTCACCTACGGCTCATTCGATGTTGTGACGGTCAATCTTCCGTCCGATCTGGGCTGGCAGACAGCACCGCAGACTTACGCTTACTATTGCAACGGCAACAACGGTATGGGTGCCTATCCGCAGAATTCGCAGAAGCTGGTCGAGGATATCGTCGACGCGATTGATTCACTGGTTGATTTTGCGGTATATGACAATAACAGTGATGGCTACGTTGACGGACTGATGATAGTCCATACGGGACCAGGCGCCGAGCTTACGGGAAGTGCTAACGATATCTGGTCGCACAAATGGGGTATCACACCGCGGCTCAAGGACGGTGTGTTTATCTCCACCTACGCGATCGAGCCCGAATATTGGCTGAATCCCGGAGATATGACCCTGGGCGTATTTGCCCATGAGATGGGGCACGCCTTCTTTGATTTACCTGACCTCTATGACGTTGACTACTCCTCCAATGGAATTGGCAAGTGGTCACTCATGGCTGGCGGCTCGTGGAACGGTTCGCTCGGGAACTCGCCGGCGCATTTCGACGCCTGGTCGAAAGTTACTGCAGGCATTTGCTCGGCGACGAATGTGACCTCCAATATCAGCGGACAGTCGATTCCTGATGTGGAGACCAATGATACCGGCGCGATTTTCCGCCTGTGGACCAACGGCTCGGCGGGTGACGAGTACTTCCTGATCGAGAACCGCGAAAAAACCGGCTACGACTCAGGATTGCCCGGTCAGGGATTGCTGATCTGGCACATCGATGAAGCACAGACTACCGTCGACAACACCGACAATGCCAATGAATGGTACCCGGGGCACACTGCTTCCGGTCACTACCGCGTAGCGCTGGAACAGGCTGACGGTCTGTACGAGCTTGAAAAGAAACTTGATCAGGGAGATGGGGCTGATCCTTATCCGGGTTCAACAAGCAACACCAGTTTCAATGCGCTGTCAAGTCCGTCATCGAATGACTACAATGACCAGGAAACGCTGGTGGGAGTGACGAATGTCTCGGCGCCGGGCGCGACGATGACGGCAGACCTCTCAGTTAGCCTGCTGGCAGACGTAGACGATTATGGCTACTCAGCGACTCTGCCGGAGAGCTACGACTTGAAGCAGAATTATCCGAACCCGTTCAATCCGACGACCAGGATCACGTTTGACCTACCCCATTCGGGACACGTCAACCTATCCGTGTTTAACGTCCTGGGAGAACAAGTCGATCAACTCATCGATAATGATCTCCCCGCCGGCAGGCACAGCATCAGCTGGGTCTCCGAATCGCACGGAGGAGCGTTGCCGTCAGGGGTGTACTTCTACAAACTCAGCACGCGCGACATCACGCTGACAAAAAAGATGTTACTACTGAAGTAGTTTTGTGCCCTGAAAGTACGCAGCTGCCGACGGCGCCAAGAATCTCTTAGTAAAGATTCCTGCCGAAATCAGCCACTCGGGGGAGTCCTGTGGTAAACCAGGACTCCCCTTAGGTTTTAGGGGCGGAATCGGAGTCGCCGTCACCGTTCCTGTCGTCGTCCGGGTATTTGAAACCAGGATCGTCCATGTCGACATCCAATGGCGAGTCGTATTCCGCAGGCCTGTTTGTGTAACCGTTGCTGCCGCGCCGCCCGTTATTCTTGTATTCGGCGTAACATGAACGGCATCGTTTCGGGTCCTCGGTATAACCCTTCTCGAAAAAGTACTCTTGAGCTCCAGCCGTGAAAGCAAATTCTTCCTTGCAGTCAACGCAAATCAGAATCTTGGTTTTGAAATCTTCCATAAATCCCCCCGTCCAGGTTTATGGATGTTTAGGTACTAATAGTGCGAAGTAGCTAGGCTCCATCCTCTCGTAAAATGTGTGTCCCTACACTAAGTTTCCATTTCAGCGAACCCAGTGTCGACTGAAATGGTGATCTCCACGGACCAAAAGCTCATGAACGACTAATTTTGTATTAGTTCGATTTGAGTATATTCCTAAGTGCACCAAAATGTCAACTAAAACTTTTGAAAAACTAGTGGAGAGAGTTTTGAGGATGATGAATTATCTTAAAGCGTCAAGGTCGACAGCAGGGTCAACCTTAAACAGCTACTGCAATTTCATCATTTTGCGGATTTCTAAATAGTGTGGGGTCTCGAGGCGATAGAAATAAACACCGGAAGATACCTGCCGCCCTGCCTGATCGGCGCCGTTCCAGATAACATACTTAAAGCCCGGCCCTTCATCCTTATCCACCAGCACTTTGACGGTCTGTCCGAGGATGTTATGGACGGTCAAGCGGACATGAGTGGCCTCCGGCAGAGTGTAGCTAATTCTGGTATCGGGATTGAAGGGATTCGGATGATTCTGCCACAGCGAGTACCCTTCCGGAAGCGTGGCATCACCCGAGAAACTTTCTATTACCTGGATCAGCTTGTCCCCGACATCGCTTCCTGCCATACTACTGATAATTTGCCGCAGGCGCTTGAAATTCTCCTGGTGGGCAGAGAAATCATAATCTACGGAGAGGGTCGGCGACGAATACTGATGTGTACTTCCCCAGTTTGGACCGATTGCCAGAACATCGAGCTCGTCGATAGTCCCATCACCGTTAGCATCCGCATAAGTTGCGCGAGGGTCATCCCACAACTCCGCCGGTTTCCCCTCCCAATTAGTGGTGGAGGTTGGGCGTGCCGGCCCCTGCATGCCGAAAAACACGCCGATAGGCAACACATCAATCTCGTTCACGACACCATCGTTGTTGCAGTCGCCCGGATATACCGCCGGCCCGGTGATGAAAGTAAAGTCGTAGTCATCTGTCGGTGAACCTTCGCCGACTCCGTTACCGTTACCATCAAGCGTATTACCAACCAGGTCGGCAACGGTCCCACTCACGGTGACATCCACGGTGTCAAACGGCGGGAAGTTGGCATCCGGAACAAACTGCCAATGGGTCTTATTGTCGACCGGACCGCCCTCCTGCAGCGTGCCGGCAACCAAGCCAGCCATTCTCTCGGAGAATACCTGCACCACGCCCGGCTGATCCGGTGTAGTACTCAGCAGCTCTGAGAAGTCGATATCAATGCGAGTATCGACCATTGCCCCGTCCGAGCCTGCGACCGGGGTTGTTGACTCCACGAGCGGAGGTTGTCGTTCAACACCGCCCACACCGGTAAGATCCACAGTCTTTTCCGGATCGCGCGGGTCATCGGTGGTTATCGTTAGGGTGCCGTCGAAGCGTGCCAGAGCATTTGGGTGAAACTCGACCTTCACCCAGAAAAATTGCCCCGGAATAATCGATGGTGAGGTGGTAGTCACCGGCACGAATTGACCGGTTGAACTCGCGACATTGAGCACCTTGAGGTTCAAACCGCTAAACAAAGCAGCCGTGTTCTGGACCTTAACCGAGTCAACCTTAACCGAATCCACTACGACGGTATCGAAGTCTATTGAATTGGGCGTCAGCGCGCAGATCGTCGCTGAACTGGAATAGAAAGGGATCTCCAGAGTATCCACCGGAAGGTTCGACGGTGGTTTGCCAATGATCCGCAGCAGGTAGTCACCAACGGCCAAATCCGGGGAAAGCTGCAGGGTCACGGAAGTGGTGTCGAGCGCTTTGATCGGATTGTTGGCGAATGTTGCCTGAACTGACCCACGGCGAGGATTAGCGGGCTCTATCCTTGCGGTAAGGTTAATGTTACGATTGTATGCCCCTATCAGCGTGTCCGCCCAGAAGGAGTAAACCTTCATTTGCGGGTCAAGCGAATCTGCACTGATAAAGTTGAGATCAAAACCGCTCACCTGTATCGGCTGGGAAGCGGAAACTACCACTCCTTCACCACAATCATTGATACCCATGGCAGTTGGCGTGAATATGCCGGGTTCCTGGTAAGTGTGATTAATCGTCAGCGCCGGGAAAGTGCTGACGCCCGTACTGCCGTCACCAAAGTCCCATTGAATTGAAGTCAACTGTTGCAGGCTTTGCGCCGTGAACTGCACGGGCAGCGGCGCGTCTCCCAATTGCGGCGAGACGGTGAAGCTAACGGTCGGTACCTCCTGAACGGAGATTGTCATGCTGTCAATATCTGAGCCACAGAAATTGCTTCGCTGCAGTACAACATTATAACTGCCGGCAACAGCGAACTCATGCACGGGCTTTGCGGATGTAGAGGTTGTACCATCTCCGAAGTCCCAACGGTCGCTGGATGTGGTCAAACTATCTTCGTAGAAAAAGCTTACGGTCAACGGTACGCAACCGCTCTCGATATCGGCGAGCGGAGTCGCATCTGGGGGCGCCGTTACGATGATATCGGTAGAATCGGAAGACGTGTCGGTCGGACACACCAGTGTCATCCTGACCCGATAGGTTCCGGCATTCGCATACGAAGTTGTCGCCATCGTCGGCAGATCCGGATTGTAAGTAATTGTATCCACTTCCCCGTTGCCATAATCCCAGACTGTGTAGTCGAAGAAACCATCTGACAGGTTTGTGAAGGCGACTATATCTCCCGTACAAGGCGTCAGCGGCGTATAATCAAAATTCGGGACCAGGTTGCACTCGATGTACTCGTACGGTCCGATGTCGATTGCGGAGCCGGAGGTGCGCGGATAACCCGCATAGTCTATCGAGACAGATTCGAGCGGCAGTGCGGTACCCTTGTTGATCAGCGCTGAACCAGCCTTGAGCCTGAAATCGCCGTTGGCGGCATCTTCAAATTGCGGGTCGACGTTGAAAATATCATTGGACCCAAGAATACAATCGGGCGTCGTCGTAGGCGTGTTGCCGTAGTAGGCGTTCGTGAAGAAGTTGTAACCATAATTGCTGCCACATTGAATAGCGTAATTTTGATTCGCCGCAAAAATATTGTTTTGCAGCAGCGGCTCAACGAACTGCGCCAAACCGATGGCGCCACCGACACTCTGAGATACATTCTGATAAAACAGGTTGTTCATGATATTCGAACCACTGTTGTCGGTATACAGGGCTGATCCGGAGAATCCGGAAGTATTGCTGCGAAATATGTTATTTTGCACGACCGAGTAAGCCTCAGTGGGTGAGCCGTAATTAAATGAGATTGCGCCGCCGGAAGAGTCCGCCAGATTGTTGAGGAACTCGTTGTTAAATATATAGGCGGCTGAAGACGCACAGAATATTGCGCCACCGTCCCGGCTCGCGTGGTTCCCAGAGAAGGAATTGTCGTGGATGTACGAAAGTGAATATGACATGTCAATTCCGCCACCGGAGGCACTCGCTCCCGGCGCGTTGTCGAAAATCCTGCAGTCCCTTATCTCCGGAGACGAGTAAACATCGGAGTTGCCCAGAATGCGAATGTTGGAGGGTGAGCCGCGTGTGATCGAGAATCCCTCCAGAACAGTCGTTGCTGTTATTCCTGCCTGAAAGGCAATGGGAACACCAAGCAGTTGACCATTCAGGGTAGTCGAATCCGCACCGAGCTGGCTGGTGATGTAAACATCGCGATCCACCGAAACACCATCGATGTAGGTGCCCGGCTTGACCATAATTGTATCGATCGGAACTTTGGTGGATGCTATCGAGACCGCATAGCCGATGTGCTGCACCGGGCTAAGCTGGGTGCCGGAGTTGGCATCATTGCCGGTAGTGGCCACCCAGATGGTTCGCGCGGAAACAGCGCTGCTGAGGAATAGCAACGCTGCAACAATACGACCAAGAAAGATTTTCTGACTACCGCGCAACGGCTTCTACCTCCCCGTTCTCGATGTAAAGCTGCCCGGCAGCCGGCAAATGATTTCCCTGCCAGTCAACGAGTTGAATTGTGTCGGGGTTGATCGTAATGTCGGTAGTACCCGAAGCTGTACCGGGTAACAAATCAAATGTTGCAACTATCCCGCCGCCGTCCACGCCTTGCTGTGTTTGGTTCCCCTGAATCGTCAAGCCGACGGCAACATAATTTCCCTCGTTCCGGGAAAAGAATATCGTCTGATTTTGCCCGAAAATTGAACCTTCAGTCACGTTTCCAACCTTCACAATTGTCGAATCAAATTCGATGCGAAAACTCGCCCCAAACAGCGCATTTACATTGTGGATTTCCACTCTCAGCTGATTCGTTTCCGAAGTGCTGGTCAATTGCTGGTAAAGTGGCGTCACCCGAATCATCGGCACCTGTGGCTCTAACTTGATATTAACTGTTGCTGAGCCGACCGGGGCGATCTGCGTTACTTCGCTGCCCTGATACAACACAGTGCCCTCGATATCCATCGCCATCATCGTAAAGGTCAAATCCTGCCCGGTGGGAACCTCGACCTCAAATGTGGCAATGCCATCCACGAAAACTGTGTCTTTAACAATATCTTCAATACCGTCGCCGGTGATAGTCAGCCTTACATTCGTTACACTGCTGCCGAGATCTGCCTGCTTCAAAACTGCCTGCACCGTAAGTTGATTGTTCTGCCCCGTCGGCGAGTCGCTCAGAGAGCAGGAAGAGAGCAGCAATGCTGCTGCGAGCAAAGTTGCAGCAGTGACCAGGCGCGAGATTCTTAGAACCATGCGCGTCCTCCCACTGCGACCTCCGCACCGGACACCTTGATCTCTCCATCCGGATCGTTCTTATCGGCCGTACCGGTGCTGATAACAATTCTGCCATAGATGCTGTAGTTCTTGGAAGGAGCGCGGTATTCGGCCCCACCACCGAAGCTCACAATTGATGACTTACCGAAATAGTCGGGTGCGTCGACGGCAAGATCATTGGCACTGAGATAACGATAACCCAGCATGAGATTGCCGATTACATCCTCAGTCAGAGAATACCCTACCGTGCCGCTTACAACACTCTTGTTGTTATTGGAATTGTTTGACTCGCTGTTAAGTGAACTTCCAAACTGCAGCGAGTTCTTATTGCGGAATATCTGGGCGATGGTCAGAGTGGCTTTTACTTTCTCCACCTTATAGATTCCACGCGCGACCGCGGCTACGACGGCGCCGTTCTTGAACACCTCGGTACCACCAATCTTATCGGCGAAGAAATTGCGGTAGGACAAGTCAACGTCAAGCGAGGCCTGCTTGGAGAGCGCCGTGCCGGAGACCTGGAATGTCAGCTCATCGCCCGGATTGTAGTCGGCACCATCCTTGAAATAAGAGTACGATCCCCTCAGGTTGTAGGTAACCGATGCGCCGTACAGAAACCAGTCTGCATACTGGTTGGCGCCACCAACCTGCGCAACCACTCCGAACCCTTCTCCGACCCGTTTCACGGGGATGTTGAGGTAATCGTCGGCGATCAGCTGCGTCACTTGGACTTCAAGGGAGTCATATCCGGTCTTACCGGTGGGCAGCACCAGGCCGAACGACGCGAAGGCATGGCCATTGGCAAATGCTCGAAACACGCGCGCCTGGGTGTCCGTGAGAGTGGAGATTGTCTGATTCAGCGCGACTTTGTCGTCCACATTGGTGTGCGAGAAGGCACTACTGAGGTGAAGCTGCCAGTCATTGGCAATCGGCACGTAGACCCGGAAGGGAACAGCCGACTGCGACAGGCTGGTCTCCACACCGCCCTGCTTCAGTTTCCAACCCTGGTAGATAATTTCTGCAGATACGCTGTTGCGCTGGCTGTAGACGATCTGACCCTGTGCGGCTACTGCCAGCAGGAGCGTCAGTGCAATTGAAAAAATGAAAGCTGTCCGATAGCTAATCTTCATAATCCTCTACTTCGCTGCAACTCCGTCGCGATTTTCCACTGCCTTAGTCTGCGCTTCCCGTAACCGTCACGGTTGCGCTGCCACGTTGCGGGGTAGGCTGGGGATTTTCATCTGTCGAGGGTGCACCCTCGGTGGAACCCTGCAGCCTTTGCATGATATCTCCCTGGCTGATCACCGCCTGCGACTCCGGTTTAACATCAAGCTGCACCATTTCAGCGAGCGCCGTTACCGGACGAGGCGCTCCTTCAAATTTCGAAAGGCCGCTGTAATCCTGCGCCGCCTGAGTGGCGAGCCCGAAATTGGGATCGTCCCTCACCGCCTCTTTGAATTCCGCCTCTGCGAGCTGATACATGCCCCGGTCGGCATAGTCGAGCCCGCGTGAATAGGCGATCAGCGCGAGAACCGATTCGGTCTGAGACTTGTCGATCGCAGCTTTGATCTCCGGGGTTATCTTATATCCAAGTTTTTCGATTATATCGAATGTCAGCTTCTTCTGCAGTCCAAAGATGTCCGAGACTTTACCTTCTTGTTTCTGAGGATATTGTGCCAGCGCGGGGCCAACAGCCACGATTCCGGCGTCGATCTGAAGTTCATTCTTGCCCGGCTCGTCAATCTGTCCTGTGATCACTTTCGAGGCCCCCACGATCTTGCCGACGCGGGGTGAGTTGTATTGGTCCGCAAGCTGGGACTGGCTCAGCTTTAGCTCCTGCTGCAGCTGGGAAATCTCCAGCCTTTCGACCAGAGTCAAACCGGGAACATGAGAGAGATCATTATAGATTAGCTCAGCAATTCCGCGTCCAAGAGGCTTGTATTGATCGGAAAGTTTGCTGGCATCGAAGCGCACAACCGCCACCGTGTTCTTCGGAATAGTCGAAGCATCGATCTTGCTTTCATTCGCTATCGCATTAGCCACAATCTTTTGCAGATGCTGATCCTCCAGCCAGTGGAGCCGATAGCGGATTTCAGGCGCGAGGCTCTTGTCAGGATTGAGCGACAGGTAGCTGCGGTAAAGCGCCAGAGCAGCCTCAGTCTGCCCGCGCTCCTCATGAATCATTCCTCGATAAAGGATCGATTGCGGGTTGTTCGGTTCGAAGCGATCCGCCTGATCAAAGGCTTCCAGGGCTTCATCATACCTTTGTAAATGGAAATAAGCGACTCCCAGGTTTCGCCAGAGGCGTGCACTTTGCGGGCTGCGTGCCAGTTCCCCCTGGTAATGGGAGATAGCCTGTTCATAATCGCCCTTCGCCAGCAGGCTGTCGCCGCCACTTCCCGTAGCGGCGCAACCGGCCAGAACGGCTGTTGCCATAGCGATTAAGGACAGGCTGACTATGAGTTCTCGGAAATCATGCCAGCGCATATAGCAATTGACTCTCTAATGACTCCTGTAAGTTTTTCAAATCCTCTGGAGCGATTGCTTTACGGCATTCGCTCCGCTTCGCTTACTCGCCTGCAGCTTTCATTTCTAATTCTACACGTTGTTGACGATCTGACGCAAGCACAAAATCGGGTGAAATATCGAGAGCCTGTGCGTAAAATTGCTCCGCCTTGTTGTAGTTGCCCTCTTCTTCCTGGGCAAATCCCTGAGAATAAGCCAGCAACGCAGCCAGATTTACGTTCGGAACCTTGGCTTTGGCTTCGTCGATCGCCTTCGCTTCGACCTTGAAATATGCCATTATCGAATCAGCCAATTCCATTGAAAGGTCGCCGATCTTGCTGTCTTTTCCTTCAACACTGAAAGTTTTCTTCGGGAGGGTGGTCTCGGTATCAATGACCCGGGCCATAATCCTGACCTTGTCCTTTTGCATCTTCATGAACGTCCCGAAAATAAAATTCGATGCGCCAATGACTTTGCCGGTCTGAATTTTGTAGTTTTCGTCGGTCATTCCCTTCTGCGAATTCTCTATCTCCTGCTTGAGATAATTGAAATGCGAGCGCGAAGGGACATACACCAAACCTGACGAGATCAGGTTGTAGCGCACCAGCTCAGAAATTCCCAGCCCTGCCGTCTTGTACTTATCGGCATCGACTATGGAGCCATTGTCAAACTCGACCACTGCCACGGTCAGCATCTTCTTGAATTGACCCGGTTTGAAGCCGGTGTCATTGACAAATTTCGCCCATGCTTTCGACACCAAGGCCGGTTCGTCGCCGGTATCGAAATTGGTATTAGGGTCCAGCTTGACCAGCGCCGCAAAATAGCTTTGTGCCTGATCCGGCTGTTTGTTCTGAGCGCAGGCGCGTGACAGCCAACGCAGAACGCCCGCGCTGTCTGCTGCAGACAATCCCTGCTTGTCAAGCATATCACTTGCCTTCATGACCACGTCAGCAAACTGCCCACGGCGGTAAAGCGTGCCCAACTCATCTATCTGACTTCCCGAGTCTGCCCAGACGAGCGTGAAGGGGATAACCAGCAAAAGCGCTATTAGTATTCCGTTAATGCGTTTCATGGCGTTTTTCCTTTCACAAAACTAACGGTTTAATATTTCCACTCAACATAAATTACTTCTTTCGCAGCTTGAATTCGACAGTCTTTGCGCTGCTGATGTCGACGTACTGCGGTCCGCCCATAGTCTCATAATCGGGATGTTCGATCCAGATTTTATGCATTCCGTTCATTACATCCTGCCGAAACGGGGTGTCTCCGTCCTTGATTTTGACATTGTCGATGTACACCTGGGCCGGAACAAAATCATCTGGATTCGCCGGGACCAGCGATGTCACAGTCAGGCGGCTCTGTTTGTTGTTCGGCTTAAACGTCGCATTGACTGTATTGCCGCTCACTGAGACACGTTCGGTTAGACGTCCGACATCGGTAATAATACCGACTTCGTGGCTGCCTTCTTTAAGATCGTTAAAATTCACTGGCGTACCCTCATATTGTACGCTCTTACCGTCGAAATACACCTTAACTGGTTCAAATATCTTGTAATCCTCGACACTAACCGTAATCTCGCCGGTAGCCGGCGCTTCGGCGCTCGATAGCGTAAACGATTGCGATACAACGTCTTTATCTACTTTGACGCTCTGATTTATCGGCTTGGCGCCTTTGCCGGAAACATCGATCGTGTACTCACCCGGCTTCAACCCGGAGAAATTCAATTGTCCGCCGGTGAAGTCCTTGCTTTGTCCGTTAATCGACACTGTAACCGGCGCGAAATCCTTATAATTCGCAATCGATACTGCAATCCCACCCGGAACCGCCTGCTGCTCCTTGACAACTTGACCCCACAGTTGCACTACCGCCGGGGGAAAACGGTCATCAAACGTAAGATCAGGATTGGAAGAGTACAGCTTCTTTAGCTCCGTCTGCGCTTCTTCAAAGTTACCTTCCAACAGCTGCGCCGCTGCCTGAAACTGCGCGATCTCGAGCCGATCCTGATCGCTGGCTGATGCCGAGGTCTGTAAGTTTTGTAGCATAGGCAGCGCCTTGGAGTAATCTTCACTATTCACGTAACCAATCGCGACCTTGAGCGAGTCTGCAAAGGTCGTCGCCTCCACCGAGCCTTTTCCTCCGCCGGGACGTACTACCAGCCACAACACCACCGCAATCACGACCAGCGCAACGGCGGCCAGACCAATCTTCTTCCACATGCCGCCACCGCCGATTGAAGGCGGCTCAACAACCAGCTCCGTCTTTTCCAGCTCCGGCATGACCTGCTTGACCGTCTTCTCGCCCGACAGATCGATACTAGCCAATGCATCGTTCATATCGGCAGCGGACTGAAATCGTCTGGCCGGATCTTTCTGCAACGCTTTGAGAATTAGCGACTCCGCCCCGGGATCGACATCGCTGCGGAATGTACGCGGCGACGGCGGTGTCTTTTCGAGATGACCGGTCATTATTTCATATTCTGAATCCGCCGCGAACGGTGTATGCCCTGTCAAAACCTGATAGAGAGTGATCCCCACAGAGTAGAGATCCGAACGATTATCGATCTTTTCGCGCTTGCCGCGAATCTGCTCAGGTGACATGTACAACAGCGAACCGGCGCCGGTGCCGGTGCGTGTCAGCTTGGCGCCATCGGTTACCATCGCAATGCCGAAATCGGTGATCTTGACGGTACCATTACTGGTGATCATGATATTCGAAGGTTTGATGTCGCGATGGATTATTCCGTGATCATGGGCGTAACCTATACCGCTCAGTAGCTGCCGGAAAATCGGAGCAGCCTCAGCGATGCTAAGATATTTCCTTTCGCGCAATATCGCATCGAGATTGGTGCCATCGATGTATTCCATCACGATGAAGGTGACATCGTCGATTTTATCGTAGTCGGAAACTCGAACGATGTTCTGGTGCTCAAGCTGGCCCAGGGCGAGGGCTTCCCGCTCAAAGTAGGCGGAGAGCATTTCGTCCTTGGCTACTTGCGGATGAAGCACCTTTAGGGCGAATTGCTTTCGTAGTTTGACGTGTCGTGCGAGAAAAACCGAACCGAATCCCCCTTCACCGATCTTCTTAATGATCTCGTATTTACCAATCTTTTCTAATTCCATAGTCTCAGCCGGGTACAAGTTGTGATTTCAATGCAATCAAAAGGAACCGTAGTGGAGTAAGAGAGTCAACAAAAAACGCTGGATATGAAGCTCCTGTGAATACGATACGTTCTTAAGCGCGGCACAGCCGGGCATCAAGTTGCTATCATGCCGACAAGTCTAATCATTACAAACTAAGTACAGCTAACGCATGTCGGGGATTGCAGGAATAATAATCAATTAGAACTGTCCATTTCCTCGTGTTTTGTGAAATTCGTTCGTAACATTCTTACGAGAGTCAAGTCAACCACCGGACTGGCAGCACGTCTAGCTGCCTCTTCACGGAAAGGAGTATTTCAGTGAGTAATAACCTTGAAGTGCTGAAGACAGGTTACGAGAACTTCGCAAAGGGTAACATCCCTGCAGTGTTAGAAACGTTTGATCCCAAAATCGAATGGAAAGAGCCAAAAGGCTCGTTCTACGGCGGGACATATACAGGACCTAATGATGTCGCCAAGAACGTTTTCGAAAAGGTCAATGAAGATTGGGCCGATTTCACGCTGCAGCCAAACAAATACATCGAAAGCGGTGATGAAATCGTAGTCCTTGGCAAATGTAAAGGAACTCATAAAGCCACGGGGAAGCCCTTCGAGACGAGCTTTGCACACGTCTGGACCGTGCATGATGGGATTGCTCAGAGTTTTGAGGATTTCATGGACACGGCCATGGCGCACGAAGCAGCGAAATCCTGAAGAACGCTGCAGCAGGTTGAATCAATTTGACGGGGGATTATAGATTAACTGCCCACCTCTGCTGTATCGCTTCTTGGGGAGATGTAGTTGAAATCTGACAACTCCTGAAGATGTTATCCCTGGATTGCATTGCACGGCGGGTAGGGTCCGCCGCCGAAGATATAGTTTATCAGAAAAACCGCGTCGGCGATGCTGATGCTTCCATCGCAATTGGCATCGCCCGCCTCCAGTGCTGGAGTCGGCGCGGGACCACCCCCAAAGATGTAGTTTACGAGGTAGACACCGTCGCTGATGCTAAGACTGCCGCTCTGGTCGCTGTCTCCGTGTTGCAGGAAGACCTCTACCGCCCCGGAGTCAGAATCGCTCACCCCGACAACTGAGCTCGCCTGCGCAGTCAGAGTTATCGAGTTGACTGAGCCGATTGCCGCACTTGGCGGCGCCGTGACCACTACATTAAACTGACCGGTCTGTCCTGAATTCAGTGACAGACTACCGCTCGTCGGGCTCACTGGCCAGCCAAGTTGATCCGCCACGGTAATGTCGAAGTCGTCAGGCTGCAGACCGACATTCTCCACACTAAACTTGACCGTCACTGTGGAATTGGAATAGACGCTATCATCCGCTATAGAGCTGACATCGATCGCGTACGCGGGACTGGAAACGTAATCGGCGCCGTAGCTGTAATTACGATTGTCGAGCGTCTGGCTGACGTTGGCGATCACCATGGCGAGCTCATCTTTGTCACCAACCGGGCTCAGGGTAAACTCGCCCGCCCCACTCCCGTCCAGAGGCATCTGATATTCTGTATAGTCGTTTGTCGACGTGTTACGGGCGAGCATGGTAACGATCCAGCTGACGCCGTCTTCACCGTCAAAGTCGACCGTGAACGAAAATGCATCTGAGGGGATATTGAACACTATGTAATTCGCACCCATCCCGTCCGGATACTTCCCCGTGACCGGCCCCAGGCCTGAAACCGGATAAGTCGAATGAGTGCGGGTGATGGCGATCAGCGGATAATTCTCAGCTTCCTCATAGTGATTGCCGTCGTTGCGCGAGGCTGTGACATAATTCCACGCCCAGAACTCCGCCACTTCCTGCGGGACAGTGGCTCCCTTGGCAGCGAGCACCGTGCTGAATGCCGGGTAGGGGCTGGTTGTAATCAATTGATTCCAAATATCGGGAAATGTTTGCGCACCGAAATTCTCCTGCAGATACTTGCCCCAGATAAATGCTGAATACATATGCCCATTAGTGATGGAGTGCAGGGACCAATCGGGATCATTGAAAAGGGTTGGAAGATAATTGTAGTTGTCGTTGACTACGTCGTAAACATAATCCTCCATCCAGGTCGACGAGGTTTCCATGAACCACACCTGCTCGCCGACGTCATAAGCGAACTGAATCGCATGATAGAATTCGTGCGCAACGGTGACTTTCGCCGCTCCCTTCTGATTTCCATCAGGGTCGGTGTTGGGCGGGAACCCAATGAAATTGCGATGCACAGATATGTAACTGTAGGCATCGTTCCACGGCTCCGGACCAGCGCCCTCAGGCTGAGTGTAGCCATAGTACGGCATTTCCTCGGTATAGATATCGTAGAGGCTATCGCCTCCGAGAGTACCGTCGGCGGGCGGCGTCAGCTGGCCAAGTCCGATAATCTCGGTTCTATAGGAACTGTCTGCGTAATCGGCAATCCACTGCACGAAGTCGGGAATTCCATCAGCCGGATCGACATCGGTACTCGGCACCGCGTTGGAACCGGATAGGTCATAGTGTATGCGAAAATGTCCTTCCGGGCTGACAATACTGTACGTCTGGCTCGGCCGTGTCAGCATAGATGACAATGCGTCACGTGTTGAACCATCAAGCTTATTCCACTGCTGGCGCACCTCCAACAGCACGGGCGTTGCACAACGGCCCTGATCTATCACATTCGATTGATACTCGACCGGCAGCGCACCGGGCCGCTTGATCGATTCCACTGAGTAGAGGAGTCGCTGCTGTTCAGTCAGCTTGCCCTGGTCGTAGGCTTCCCGGATTAGAGTCAGTGAGGATTTCCCGTTCGCAGCGCGTGCCGGCTGCAATCCGAGCGTTACAAGCAACGCTGCAAGCGCAACGATAATCGAGTGGTAGTGGTATCGCATAGCTGAGCTTTCTAACCTGTCAGAGTCGATTCTTGATTGATGTCGAGCAGTCACTGCTTCCTAATTGCATGGTGGCGGACCTGACGCGAAGATGTAGTTGATTATGTAAACGACATCGCTGACGGAATAAGTCCCGCTGCAATCGACGTCCATTGTTTCAATCGGGTTGGGGGCCGGACCTCCTCCGAAGATGTAGTTGATCCCGTAAACCGCATCCGAGATTGAGACATTATCGTTGTCATCGAGGTCTCCACGAGTACGGAAATGGAAATTATAAGTGTAGTTGAATTGAGTTCCATATTGCGAGCCGATGCTGGGAATATATATGATACGCAGCACATCCTGAAGATTGGCGATGCTCACTCGCTGTTTGCCGTCATCCAGCGGGCTTATAGTCTTTTCATCGTACGTACCATTGCCATAATCCACTATATACGAAAGTCCCCAGACAGCGGTATTGAGCCCGGTGAAATCGAAAGTGAGTATGCCGCTGTAACCGGTGAGATTGTCGAAAATGATGTAGTTGGAGGCAAGCGGCTGGGGTGGAAGTGTTGAACTGTTATTGGAGTCAGGAACCACATCGTGGTGCGCCATTATCGCTACTTGTGGATAGGCGGCGCCCTCCTCGAAGTGCAGGGTGTCGGCCCGGGAACCAGTGAAATAATTCCAGCGGGCGAATTCCCCAAATGCTTTATCGAGTGACGAGCCGTGCGCGGCCAGGTTGGTTGACCACGCCGAGATCGCAGAATTGTAGCGGCAATCATTCCACATATCGTGGAGAATGCCAATTCCGTATTTTTCGATCAGGAACTTGGGCCAGATGAAAGAAGCGTACTCATGGCCGTTGTCAGATTGCAGCCCCGTTTCCGGCGCGTCGAAAAAGAACGGAAGGTAGTTGTAGTTGTCATTTACCGCAGGAAAGACGACTTCCTCCATGCAGGTGGAAGTTTCTTCCATGAAGTACGGTGCTTCGTAGACATCGTAGGCAAACTGAATCGCGTGATGGAATTCGTGGGCAATTGTCACTTTCAAGGCACCGTAAACGTCTCCATCCGGATCATCATTGGGAGGAAAACCGGGCGAGAAACGGCTGTGAACTTTTGCAAATGAGCTGTAATCGTTCCAATCAGCCGGGCCCGCCGTCTCCGGAGTGGTGAAGCCGTAATAGGGTATTACCTGGAAGTAGATATCGTACAGGCCAAGGCCACCACCCTGAGTAAGGTCGGATACCGGTTCGTAATAACCGAGGTTGTTGACATACTCATCCCACGCACTGTCGGCGGCCATCATGGCAAAGTCAATGAAGTCGGGAATTCCATTGCTATTGAGGTCAGCTGATGGCACCGAGTCCTGGCCCGAAGTATCAAAGTGAAGACGGAAATGCCCCCCCGGCGTATCAATGTAAAATTGCGTTGACGGACGCGTAACCAATGCCTCACGGTAGCTGCCATACTTCTCGGGATTGCCTTCAATTACGGCCAGAGCCTCTGTCATAAGGTCGGTGCCGCACTTGCCGTAGACCATCTCCGACGACTGGTACTCGGTCGGTAGATCAGCTTGGTTGGTTGCTGACAGCGCCTTGTAAATAGTTCCGAGATCCCTGGATAGCTGCCCTGATGCCACCGCGGCGTCAATCTTCTGTAGTGAATTCTGCGCCGACATCAATGGACTTGCACACAAGCAGAGAGCAATGGTTGCCGTGAAGATAAATATGAGACCAGGTTTTGTGTTCACAATCTTTACGAAGTATCGAGGTTCACCGGACCCTAAACTACGGTACAATTGAAATTTAGGGGCTTTACCCAAAACCGTCAAGCTTAATTCGCTGACCTTCTGTGCCTACTAACTCTCTATTAACGAATAAGTTCCCCTGCCCGCTTCTCCCAATTGTACCTATCGGCTTCAGATTGTCGTGATCGGCCCGCTTGTCGACAGTATTTTACTCCTCTCATCTTTATCGGTAAGTTGCAGCAAAGTAATGAGATAGGCTCTGCGGATCGCTCGAACTTCATTGCCGTTCCGTGAGACAACCGCGTGACGCAATTGGCTGTTTCGCAACGGCTTGGGCACTGCGTTTCGCAATGACATTATTTTGACACGCTCCATTGAGTTGCTATATTTGCCCAATGTCGATTCTCAAAACCTCTTTCAGACTCTATCTGCCGCTCTTCCTGACTACAGCCTCTACTCTGCTGTTGGAATTGTCACTGACCAGGCTGTTCTCCGTGCTAATGTACTATCATTTCGCTTTTCTCGCGGTATCGCTGGCATTATTCGGATTATCGGCTGCAGGCTTGTTTCTGCATTTCCGGCGGAAGGGATTCACCCGGGAAAAGGTCGAGGCAAAACTGGTGTTCGCCAGCATCGCCTTCGCTGTGACGACCTGGATCTGTCTGGCGGTCGTTACCTCCCTACCGATTGAAGTCGATTATTCCACCGCCAACGTTCTACGGCTCTGCATTATCTATCTGGTATCGCTGGCTCCCTTCTTCTTTTCCGGTCTTGTAGTCTCTGCCCTGATCTTCGTGCATTCGGAAACCATTTCGACGGTGTACTTTGTCGATCTTTGTGGCGCTGCGGTGGGTGCGGTCCTAACGGTGCCGTTGCTCAACCTGTTCGGACCATTAAATCTACTGCTGTTGATCGCGGTGCTTGCGTCGCTGAGTGCCGTGTCGTTTTGCCTGCGCACACGCTGGCTGACCCGCGGTTCTGCTATTGCATCACTGCTGATCGCGCTGACATTGTTTGTCGTAAATCTCAACGATGGTTTCGTCGGGATCCACTTCTACAAAGGCAAGAAGCGGGCGCAGATCGAATACAGCCACTGGAATGCACTCTCGCTGGTCACGGTGGAGAACCAGCCGGGTCAGCCCAATGTGAAGTCGATGGAGATTGATGCCGATGCGCGCACCTATATTCTGCGCGACCCTCTCCGGCTGCTGGGCACCGAGAAAATCCGACACGAGGTCGCTTCGGAATGGGTATCCCATTATGCGGACGTACTGCTCGATTCTGCAGAGGTGCTTGTTATCGGGCCGGGAGGCGGCCTGGACGTCGTCTTCGCGCTCGCGTGGGGGGCCAGGCATGTTGATGCGGTAGAAATCAACCCCACCATCGTGAATGGAGTAATGCGTGGCGCCTACCGCGATTTCTGCGGCGATCTCTACGACCGCAGAGACGTCACCGTACATGTCGGCGAGGGGCGTTCGTACCTCTCCCGCTCACCCAAGCAGTACGATATGATTCAGCTTACCCTGGTAGACACCTGGGCTGCCAGCTCCGCCGGAGCTTTCAGCCTGACCGAAAACCACCTCTACACGGTAGAAGCCTTCCGCGACTACTACCGCCACTTGAAACGCAACGGCATTTTATCCGTGACGCGGTGGCTGGCGCCGAAGCGTAAGGAGAGTCTGAGGCTTTTCACACTCGCGCTCAAGGCTGCTGAAGCCGAGTGGGTGGACCACCCCGAGGAACATTTCGTGCTGATCAGTAGCGGCACCGACCACAACAGCTACCACATGATGACGCTGTTGTTCAAGAAGACTCCGTTCGAACCGGAGGAGTTGAGACGATTGCGTGTGCGCGCCAGGAATTTCAAGAACGAGATCATCTTCAGCCCGGAAATGAGCGACACCAATCTATTTACGATTGCCGCCGACCGCGACCGTCGCGACTCATTGATTGCCGCGTATCAGTTCAATCTCACACCACCGACCGACGATCGACCTTTCTTCTTTAACACCGCCCGCCTGAGCGAGATTCTGGGACTCGCCAAGTTCGATTTCGAATCTCGCAAGAACAACCTGGGACTGTTCAATCTTTACATTGCCGCGGCGCTGTCGCTTCTATTGGTCATTGCCTTTCTGATCGTACCGCTCTGGTTCAGCAGAAAGCAGGAGGAAACGAGAATAACACTGACCATGGTACGGTCGGTGTCTTACTTCATTTTCATCGGGCTGGGGTTCATTCTGGTCGAAATAGCACTGATGCAGAAGTTAATCCTCTACCTGGGTCATCCCATCTATGCGCTGGCCGTGGTGCTGACTACGCTGCTGATTGCCGCCGGACTTGGGGCGCTCTCCACCAACCAGTTCAACCACCGCACCAGCAGACGTTATGGACTTTATCTCTTTCCAACAATCGTGGTAGTAATCCTGATTACGGTTATGTTGCTGCCGGTGATAACCAGAGTGACCTTCCAGTGGCCACTGATAATGAGGATTATCGCTGCGATCGTGATTACGGCGCCGGTGGGATTCCTATTGGGGCAACCGTTTCCGCTTGAAATCATGTATCTGGATGTAGTAGACCACAAGACGATCCCCTGGTGCTGGAGCCTGAATGGCGCCGCCTCAGTGCTGGGTTCAGTAGCTGCAATCGTCGTCGCAATGAGCCTGGGGTTCCAGCACGTCTTTCTGCTCGGCGCTGCCTGCTATCTGTTATCGTACCTGACCCGTAGCTGGAAAGTCCCGGAGACGGATCAAGCCTGACCGGTCGGAACCGGCTCCCGAAATTCCATCAACCCTTTGTGGGGCACCCCTTTCAGTTACGACCCCAGCCTTGCGCCGCCCCCCTGGCCTTTAATAGCCGTTTTTCCGGGCCTATCCCTCAAAGGTCCTGGCGCAATGGCTGGTGTCAAGCAAACCGTAGTCACCCGAAATGATCTTGTTGACAATTCTGACGAATTTTTTCGATACGAGTGACTGAAGTTCGTAAGGGTGCCAAAGATCTTTCTCGCCCTTGTGAGCGAACTCCTCATGCTTCTTGTGACGCGGCATTCCTCCACCTCCTGCATTAGGTTTGGTGAAGTCAGCTAGTCAAGCGGTTAGTGATTTAAGGTAGACCGGCGCATCGAACCGAGACGTACCTCTGCTCGGACACTAATGAGGATTAATGGCGGTGAGGGTAAAGATGAAGCTTTCCATCTATCAGACTTTTGACATACAGTTCAAACACTTAGCTTTTCCTGTAAGCGTTTGATTGCTCTCCACTTATAAATGTGAACGACTTGCTGAGTAATTCCCAGAATCGTCGCAGCCTCTCGTTCGGTCTTCCCGGAAAGGATCAATATCAGAGTTTGTTTCTGTCGCTCAGATAATGAATTGCGCACGTGCCACATCAACTTGCGGTGGTATGACGAGCGCCTGCTGCTTTGCGCACCCGAAATTCCCTTCCCATAATAAGGAGACATTTCAAGACTGAATTGCTCCATGATTACCGGATCAACCGAGACCTCGGCGAATTTATATTCTGAACTGCCCATTTAACAAAGTTGTCGTGATTATTGTTCTCTCTACAAACAAGCTCCCTTTCGCTGATTTAGCAAGTCTAAATCGAAAACTTTTCAATCGAGAGATTTGCGCAGCGCATCCATCGCCGGTTTGGAAATCACGCTGCGGTACTTCCCCGCGCTGGTAGCCTCGATCTTGTCGACTACCTCGACCGCGATTTTGAATTCGCCCTTGAATTCCTCGAAGAAGGCTGTCTCGACAAGTTTACGATCCCTGTTTTCATTGTAATTCTGCGAGGGAACGATACGGACGATAATCTCATCGCCGGAAACTTGTTCAAGCTGCACACGGTGATAGATCAAGAGGTTATTGCGGCGCAACACGGACGAAATGTAGGGCAGCTTCAAGCCGTTGCGGGTAAGAATGAGATCCTTGCCACGACCGCCGAGGACTTCCATTGCCGGAAATGGGTACGGGCTGTCGTCTTGATACCCGAAGTAGCGTCCCAGGTCCTCAGTGTGATATCGAATGAGCGGGAAGGCATAATTGTCGAGACTGGTTGAAATGATGTTTCCCTGTGAGGCAAGTGAATCGTTACCAGGGTCGTTAGCAGAATCGTCATCAAATTCGAGATAGCAGTAGTCGGAGAAAATCAGCAGGTTGCCGGCGTGGTCGCTTCCTGCTGCCGCAGTATTCTCGCGATTGCCATAGTAGTTGTAAAGAGTACCCCCGTAAAACTCCGTAATCAGCTTTCGATACTCAGGGTAAATCAACTCCCCTATTGAAAGGAAGATCGGAACCTGCAGGGGTTCCAGGTCAAGTTCCCTGCAGAGACTGGCAAGTATGGCGGCGCTCGCTGGCTGCGCCTGGATCATACGCGGACGGAAATCTCTAATCTGTTCATAGACCGTTCGCGCGAGGTCGCGGTTGATTGCGTGCGGGTGAACGTAAATGCAGTTTTCATTCAGGTCGATCGGAAACTGATCGACTGGCTGATCCTTGTGAAACGCGGTCGTCAGCCTGGCGCGCCGCTGCCGAAAATCGTAGCCGATACTTCTTCGGTATCGCCAGACTATGGCATTGCGATGTGCTTCCAACTCTCGCGAGCGATACAGCAGCAGGCCGTCTCGGGTGGTGCCGCTGGTGATCGTGCTGATAGGGTCGAATTTATCGAACTCATCAGACTTCAGTTCTTCCCGATTCAAGTCCACGTCATCTTTGGCCAATACCGGAATCTGCTTGAAGTCGCTCCAGTGCTGAATATCGGCAGGACTGATCCCCTTCTCCCTAAACTTGCGCGTGTAATAGGGAACGTGTTGGTAGGCATAGTCGATTAACGCTTTCAAACGACTCCACTGGTAGTCCTCGATTTCTTCGCGAGAACGCGACAGGTTAGCCTCGTACCCAGAGAGTGCTTTTCGGAAGGTGCTGCCATATTTGAGCTGAAGTGGTACGGCGGTGTGGTATAGCTTTCGCAGATAGTGAAACGGGCTGCTCATCAATCATCCCCCCGACGTGTCCGTCGAGTTATCATCGGAATAAAAACACTTCTCTGGTTTGCTGTTAGCGTCGCCGGATACTTTTTTGGTTAACAGCATTTCTTCATACTCACAAATAACCTCGAACCCGACGCGTGCATACGTTGCCCGCGCAGCTTCATTATCTCGACCTACGTTCAAACCGATCAGATCGATACCATCACGACGTAACTGGTGACACACATGAAGCGTCAGCCCTTTAGCCAACCCTCGACCTCTATACTCAGGCGCAGTCGCAATGTTCCCCAGCGCCGCAACGCGATACTTCCGCGAGACGACATGCACACCTGCCACCGCGATTAGTGCGCGACCTTCACGGATTCCATAATAGTAACCCGCCGTCATCATCTGTGGCTCAAACCAGTGTTCGGGATAGACGTGGTCGTAGAAATGCTGTAATTCGGTTGCGTCAGCAGCGCCCAGTTCAGTTGGTGGGGGCAAAGATGCCTCCTGGATCTCAACATGGTTTTGCAGAGTCATCTTAAGACAGCGACTCCGCCTGCTGCAATCATATTCAGACACTAGAGATTCAATATGATCGTGCTGCAGATGGGCATAAACTCGATCCGGCAGGATGGAGCCCAGTTTGGACAGCAAGTTCCGGGAAGCAGCCATATTCGTTCTATCGACAGAAATTAACGTCGGCAGGGACAAACCGGTAAAGTAAAGCGCGGTCGCCTCCAGTTTGCCGTTGCTTTCCCAGCCGAACCAGCGAGTGTTGGGCCAATAGAAATCGCCGAGATCACCCAGCTGGTAGACATTCAAGTCACGATCGCGCAGAAGATAATCAGCAATTCTTTCGCGATCCTGTAGCTCGAGTTCCGGCACGGCTGTCAGCCTACTTCACGATATTAAGGACTGCTTTGAACTGCTCACCCCTGGCCACGCGCAGTAATTCGAAAAGGCACATCTCGGTGGACACTACACCTGCACCTTTTGCCCTCATCCGTTCCAGGCCCAGTTGCTTGTTCTGTGCCGTTCGTGATGAGACGGCGTCATAAACAACCTCGACCTGGTAGTCTTGTTCCAGCAGTTGCGAAGCCGTCTGATAAATGCAAACGTGAGTTTCGATTCCGGTAAGTAGCAATTGTCGCCGGTTCAACTGCTTCAGTGCGTCCACAAAATTGTCGTCGTCACAGCAGCTGAAAGTGTCCTTGACGAGCGGCCGCAGATCGGGCATTAACTGCGCAATATCCGGATCAGTGGGCCCGAGCCCTTGCGGGTATTGTTCGGTCCAGAGGATCGGGAGACCGAGGATTTTCGCACCCTTTATCATGCGTTTCAGGTTGGCAAACAGCTCTTCCCTGTTGTACATAAGTTGCGCGAGCTTTCCCTGCACATCGATCACTACCAGGGCGGTATTTTCCTTCTTCAGTTGCATATGGCTACTCCCGGTTTACTTAAGCAGATTCATCCAGGTAATTTAGCTAAGTGAGAAGCAGACGCAAGCTGTAGCTTCAGCCCCCTCCGCAATGCATACTCACCAACTTTGAGCTTAAATTCCTCGTTAAGATGTATCCATTAACTCCTTTTTGGAATTGACTTTATCAAAACAGATCGTATACTGGAACAGGCTGATTTCTGATACCCGCAAGGGTCATCAGAAATTGCCTGCATCACCAACGATATTACCTAAAGCTAGCGTGAGACCTTCTCGTTGCTCAGTACACCTATATCGCAACAACAGCAATACAGTACGTGTTTTGAAATGTCGAGATAACTGACGAATAATTCCCATGCGAAGGAGACTACAACAAATGCGACAGCTCAGAGAAACCGACAGAAACTCGCTTGCCATAACGATTGCTTTCGTTTTTTGCTTATCGCTCGCACTCAATGCAGCCGTGCCGCCCCTGCTAAGTTACCAGGGACGACTTCAGGACAGTGGCGGCAATCCACTGGACGGCACATATGGGATGACATTTACAATCTACGATGCACCGACCGGTGGCAGTATTCTCTGGAGCGAAAGCCAGATCGATGTAGCCGTATCAGGCGGCTTGTTCGCTACGCAATTGGGAAAAGTTAACCCGCTGCCTGCTTCAGTCTTTGAGACCGAAGATGTTTATCTCGGGATCACAGTTGGAGCCGATCCGGAAATGAGCCCGCGCCAGCGGATCGTAACCAGCGCGTACTCGGATCGCGTGCAGACTGTCGACGGTGCCGAAGGTGGCAGGATTGACGGAAACCTGCGGCTCACTTATCCGGCGGCGCCGACCGGACCGCCCCTGACAGCCCTGCATCTTGAAACGGAAGATATTGGTTTGACTTCGGGTGCCCTGGAGCAGGATCGCGTTGTCGTTGAGGCTGCCGACGCTGTGTTAGGGCTCTATAGCAACAATACAGGTGTAACCGGGTCGGGGCTGGCGTTCGGTGAAATCGATGGTGGTAAGTTTTCGGACAAGTGGGGCATCATTCGTGAAACCTCCGGCTCCGGTAGTGCTCTGGTACTTACTTATGGTAGCAAAGCAAGCATTTCCGCAAATTCTGCGGCTCTCTGGATAAATTCCAATCGGGAGGTCGGCGTTGGTACCACAGCTCCGGATGCAACCCTGAATATTCAAGGCGGGAGATGGAATTTAGATTCGGGTGAGGGCGATTTCAAAGTTGGCAATGATACCTACCGCTTCAAAATCGGTGTTGCCACCGGTGGCGGCGGCGCCGGGATCACCAGGATGCGATCGCAGGGTGGAGCGAATGCGCTCGTGCTGGGAGCAGATTCAAGTGACGTGCTCACGGTAAGAAGTAATGGGGTTGCCGTCAACAGCCTTGATCCCACGAACCCCCTGACAGTCTATGGCTTCGGTACCTCTTCCGGAGCATTCAGCGGTGAAGCCAACGTTGTCACCCGATTCCGTAACAGCGCTCCGGGGGAGTATACGGTCGTTTCACTTGATGCACCGTCGGATCAGGCTTCAAGACTCGTATTTTCCAGTAACAATGTCGGTAAAGCTGGATTAACTTACTACAATTTCATCGACAGATTCCTGATTGGTTTCGACGGATGGTACGAGATTCGCATCGATGAATCCAACCACAATGTCGGCATTGGCCGCAATCCAGACGCCAGCTATCAGCTCGCTGTCGCGGGAGATATGCGAGCGACCGATATCTGCTACAGCGGCACAATCGGCGCCTGCTCCGACCGTCGTTTCAAGAAGAACATCACTCCCCTTACCGGATCGTTGGATAAGGTCATGAGCCTCCGTCCGGTCAATTACGAGTGGCGGCGCGAGGAATTTCCTGATCGCGGCTTCGGCGAAGGCAATAAGATCGGGCTCATCGCTCAGGAAGTCGAAGATATCGTCCCCGAAGTCGTCAAGAAGCAAGGTGACGGCTACTATTCGGTGGACTATGGACGGCTAACTCCTATATTGATTGGAGCTGTTCAGGAACAGCAAGCGACAATCAAAGAATTGAAGTCTCAGCTTGCTCAGGCGCTTAAACGTCTCGACGACGTTGAGAGTAAGCTCAGACAATAAGAAAGGTGGATATCGTCCAATGCAATTCTTAAGAAACAAGCCTTACTTTGCCCTGCTATCCATTCTGTTCGTTGCAACGACTTTCAGCAGCGTCATAGCTTCAACCCCGAGTGCGATGAACTACCAGGGATACCTCACTGATTCGGGTGGCAAGCCGATCGACGGCAATTTTAACCTTACTTTTAGCATCTATTCCGAGGAAAACGGCGGCACTCTGTTCTGGCAGGAGACACAAAACGTTGATGTCAGTGATGGATTGTTTGCAGTCATCCTTGGAGACAACACGCCTTTGACAAGTGCTGTCTTCACCACCGAAAAGGTATACCTCGGCATAGCAGTCGACTCCGATCCGGAGATGTCACCTCGCCAGCGGATCACGACGGCAGCTTTCTCGCATCGCGTGACTACCATCGACGGTGCTCAGGGTGGCTCGGTTTCAGGGGATGTTGAGGTCCTCGGCAATTTCACCAACGGCAACTATGCATTTCTCAATCAGCTCCGTTTGGGAAGTCCTTCCCTCTCTGGGAAACTTGACCTGTTTCAGGATGGTTCCAGCAATCCGATTGCTGAACTTCAACCGCACCCAACAGCAGGTGGCGGCGAGTTCAGGATCTATGATCCATCCCACGGCCAGTCCGTTTACGCTTCACATGATGTCAGCGCCGGCGGCGGCGGTTTTCTCAGCGTCTACCGTAACGCGGCTTCGACCGTTGGTTTTGTAGTCGATGGTAACTACAATGGTACCACCTCGCCCAGGGTTATTATTCAGGATGCCAACAGGGCGATGATCTTCGATACTGGCGTTGATGGCGACTCGGCGGTTATGCTCCCGTACGGGACAATCAATTCAATTGAAACTGCAAATGAGGCCGGTGTGTCGGAGGCGGCGGAATACATCGATCTCACGCTGGATGACACGTTTTCGACCCCTCAGACTCTGATATCTCAGTCTATAGACTGTCCCCGATCTGGCTACGTGTTGGCGTTAGGATCCGCGAGCGTTTACTTTCACAATAGTAGTGGCATCTGGGCAGACGTTGATTTTGGCTTGAGCACAAATTCGAGCATACTGCAGACATACAAATACACTTACAGGCACCATTCACCGATTGCTACCGGCGAGGAGCAGATACCGATTACGATTCACCGAGTCTTTCAGGTGAGTGAAGGACAAAAAGTGATCAATTTCCTGGCAAAGACCCAGGGCCTCATAGATGTGACAATCCTGAATGCACAGATAAGCCTGATTTATCTCCCTACCTGGTATGGTCCACGCACACCCGGGGCGCAAGACTCTCAGCAGGATATCGATCAGCTGGTAGACGAACGTGTGAAGGAAGAAACCGCGCGACTGGAAAAGCAATTCGAACGGCGTTTGCGAGAAGTTGAGACGGCAATCCAGGAGCAGCAGGGAGCGACAGACTAAGATACACTTCCCGGACACAGGCGCGATCGTAAGATGGTTGACAAAAATATAACTATAATATGGACTAATAGAATCTATTTGGAGGGCTATAAGAATGTATTTGGTAAAACAAAATCAAAGGTGCATTTCCGGCTTTGCGCTGCTGGCGCTAACCCTGTTTTCTTTTCCCGTTTTTGCCACCCCACAGGGAATTAGTTATCAGGGGCGGCTCACTGACTCGGGTGGCAGCCCGCTCACAGGCACATACAATCTGAACTTTGGTATATACACTACCCCGAGCGGGGGGGCTCCGCAGTGGAGTGAGGACCACGTCAGCGTAAATGTTGATGGCGGCATATTCACGGTGATCCTGGGTACAATGACCCCTTTTCCGGCAGGTCTTTTTCAAGACGGCGATTTGTTCCTGGGGATCAGCATTGACGGTGGCGCGGAAGCAAACCCGCGGCAACAGCTTCTCTCAGTTCCTTTCGCTCAAACCGTCGAAACGATTGACGGCAGTTCCGGAGGAACGATTCAGGGTCAGGTTTCGATCCCTGATGGTCTGATTGTGGGAATTGGTGACATGGTGGGCGACAGCGCCGGCGTGGCAATCGGGCACTCAAATAGTGCCAGCGGGGTGTATTCATCGGTAGCGGGCGGGGAAGAAAATGAGGCGACCGGGCGTAACTCGTTCGTTGGCAGTGGAATTCAAAATTCGGCAAGCGGCGTAAACTCAGCCCTGTTGGGTGGCAATCAAAACAGAACTTCCGGTGAGCTTTCGTTTATCGGTGGGGGTTCCCATGTACAGGCGGACGGCCTGGAATCAGTGATTGCAGGTGGATTCTATAATGGAGCGCAAGGTGAACAAGCGGCAGTCCTCGGGGGTTCCTTTAACCATGCTGATGGGGTGGTGTCAGCAATTGGAGGGGGAAGTACCAATCAGATAAGTGCTGACTACTCCGTGATTTCAGGCGGAATCTTCAATGAATGCCGTGATCAATACGGCGCGGTCGTGGGAGGTGGAGAGAACATCAATTATGGGTCCTACAGCACCATCCTCGGCGGCTTCGGTTGTCAAATACGAGATACAACCTCAATCCAGTCAAGCTACTCGATGGCATTCGGGCACAACGTTGTACTTGCAGGTGTCACCGATGTCGTAGGACTTTTTGATGGTGAAAACTCAGGCCTGTTGGCCATCAATCACGATACCGATGACGGTCCGATTTCCTACCCGATAGAGGTCGGCACCAACTCCGCCAACGGCAACGGCGCTCACCTGACCGCAGGCGGCGTCTGGACAAACGCTTCCAGCAAGGAGTTTAAGGAAAACTACACTCCCCTCGACCGGCAGGAGTTGTTTGAGAAGATCAAGTCTCTGAATATCGAGGGTTGGAATTACCGCAGTAGTGAAGAATACCATATCGGCCCTTACGCCGAAGAGTTCGTGAAGGCCTTCGACGTGGGCACGATCGACGAACAGACCGGAGAGCGAGTTAACACCTACCTCGCCGCCGGTGATGTAGCGGGCGTCGCATTGGCTGGAGTCAAAGGCCTGCTGGCCGAAAACGCTCGCCTGAAGGAGCAGCTGGCGCTAAACAGAAGCCAGACTGAAGATCTCCGGAAACGAGTAAAAAAGCTGGAGCAAGCTCTTGAAATACTTGCGAAAAATTAAGCGTGAACTATATTTACCTATAATCAAGGAGATCCCACACATGAAAGTTACTCGCCTGCCTCTCATAGCGGCGTTTTCCTTTTCCGTTCTCTTGATCCTGTCTGCTTCGGTAACTGCTGCGAAGAAGGACAAACTCGCGGCTAAGGAAAAGAAGGCGACGACTACTCAAGCAGAAGCTCACAAGAGTTCGTCGTCCGTCAAAGCTGCACCTCGTACTTCGGCAACTAATACCGGCGCTACCAATTTGCCCGGAACCCCGACCGGGCCCATAGATGGCAGCAATCTGCTGCCAAGCTCACCTCAGACCGGCGAGCAAATCAACTGGGATGTCATCTCCTCGGGGGGCGGCCCGATGACTTCGACTAATTTCATGCTGGACGGGACAATTGGTCAGACGGTAGCAGGTCCTTCCAGTTCAACGAACTTCGTGCTCAACAGCGGCTACTGGCAGAATTTTGGTACCGGCCCGAGTTACGTCTGCGGAGACGCGGACGGTGACGGCCAGGTTATCATTTCAGACGCGGTATATTTAATAAACTACATCTTCGCCGGCGGCCCGGCCCCCGATCCGCTCGTCAGCGGCGATGTCGATTGTGACGGCGTGCCAATCATTTCTGACGCCGTTTATATCGTCAACTACATCTTTGCCGGCGGCCCGGCGCCGTGCGCAGCGTGCCCGCAGACGTAACGCCAGGCAACGGAATTTTCAGCTGGACGACTCGGAGTCGACTAAGCAGGCATCCGGCGATCGGACCGAAAAAAGTCAAAATCAACCGACAGCCTCTTGACAAAAGGCTGTCGGTTCGTATTATACGGGTCTTGTATTTTCGATTTGCGTAGGAGAACTGTGTGAAAACTTATATCCCGAAGACAGATTCGGTTGAGCGCAATTGGTACGTTGTTGATCTCAAGGACCAGATCCTTGGACGACAGGCGGCTCGCATTGCCCGAATTCTGATGGGCAAAACCAAGCCGCAGTATACGCCGTTCATGGATGTGGGCGATTTCGTCGTCGTGATCAATGCCGGAAAGGTGCGTCTGTCGACTCCCAAGAAGGAGTTCGAGAAAGAATACCACTGGCATACGGGTTATCCGGGTGGACTGCGTCAGACGACATTCACCAAAGCCGTTGTGCAACGTCCCGAATGGGTCATCCGTCGCGCCGTCTGGGGAATGCTGCCCAAGGGTCGCCTGGGGCGCAAGATGATCAAGAAGCTGAAAATCTACCCGGGCGCCGAGCATCCGCACGCGGCTCAGAAGCCGGAACCTCTGGTGCTCAAGTAGAGATCTATGCTGATGATGAATTCAGGCTTTGACTTATAAAGGAGTCGAATGGCTACCGAAGAAATCCATGCCACCGGCCGTCGCAAAGATGCTGTTGCCAGCCTCTGGATCAGCGCCGGTACAGGCAAAATTGAAGTAAACGGAAAAGAACTTCTCCCCTATCTCACGCGTGAATCGCTGGTGACTCATGCCACCGAGCCGTTTCGGACCGTAGAGATGGAGGGTCGTCTCGATGTGCGAATTCGTGCCCGTGGCGGTGGTTTGTCGGGACAGGCAGGCGCAATCAGGCACGCCCTGGCGCGCGCGCTGGCGAAGTTTGATCCGGAATTTCGTAAACCGCTTAAGGCCGCCGGAATGTTGACCCGCGATGCGCGCATGGTTGAGCGCAAAAAGTATGGTCAGGTGAAAGCGCGCAAGCGGTTCCAGTTCTCGAAACGTTAGTATTGAGTTCAATCTGCAGACGGCTATCGGCGGCGGTTTCGGGAATTAATCCTGATTCCAGCTGTCAATAGCAGGTTTGCGGTTGCTATAGAAACAACGACACACGCTCGGGGATTCGCCCGGGTGGTCTGAAGCTGACGGATCCAGCATGTTCTCGTCAGCATCAGTCCCGGTCCAACGCGAAAGTGATCCGAGCGGAGGTTTAACCGAATTTCAGGAGTTCTGCATGACTGAAGTCACAGTTCGTGACCTTCTCGAAGCTGGCGTCCATTTTGGGCACCAGACCCGCCGCTGGAATCCGAAGATGAAGAAATTCATCTTCACCGCCAAAAACGGCATCTACATTATCGATCTCAACAAAACCCTCGATTCGCTCCGCATCGCCTGTCGCAAAGTCAACGAAGTAATCGCGAAGAATCAGTATGTTCTCTTCGTGGGCACAAAGAAGCAGGCGCAGGAAGTGATCAAAGCCGAAGCGCAGCGCAGCAGCCAATTCTATGTCACCGAACGCTGGCTGGGCGGGATGCTCACCAATTTCCAGACTATCAAGCGCAATATCAAACGCCTGAAGGATATCGAACGGATGGAGGAGGACGGCACCTTCCAAAAGTTGTCGAAGAAGGAAATCTCCATGCTCAACCGTGAGCACGAGAAGCTTAACAAGGTTCTCGGCGGAATCCGTGAGATGAATCGCCTCCCCGGGCTGGTTTTTGTCGTTGATTGTAAGAAAGAGAAGATCGCGGTGGCAGAAGCGCGTAAACTGGGAATACCGATTATTGGCATTATCGATACCAACTCGGATCCTGATCCCATCGACTTCCCTATCGCCGGCAACGACGATGCGATTAAGTCGATTAAGGTCATCACCAAGCGCGTATCAGACGCTGTTCTTGAGGCTCAGCAACGTCTTGCGGATGAAACCGAGCAAGCGATGCTCGAGGCTGCAAACGGTGACAAGAAGGCCGCCGAAGCAGGTGGTGGTGCGGAGGGCGCTGCAACAGCCAGGCCGGCAGCGGCAGCTCAGACCAATGAGAGTGCTAAGGAAGGAAAGTAGATAGAGATGGCTATTACAGCAACCCAGGTTAAACAACTGCGCGAAAGCTCCGGCGCCGGCATGATGGAATGCAAGAAAGCGCTGGTTGAAGCTGATGGCGATATGGAAAAGGCGATCACGATTCTGCGTGAGCGCGGGATCAGTAAGGCCGCCAAGAAATCAGAACGTGAAACCAAAGAGGGCATCATCGGCACTTATGTTCATCCCGGTGACAAGCTGGCGGTGATGGTGGAGGTTAACTGCGAGACCGATTTTGTCGCCCGTACCGATGACTTCCGCGAGATGGTACGAAATCTCGCCATGCATATCGCGGCTTCGAATCCGCTGGTCGTCGATCGCGACCAGGTCGATAACAACATGCTGGATAAAGAACGCGAAGTTTATCGCCACCAAGCGCTCAACGAGGGCAAGCCCGAAAAGATAATCGACAAGATCGTTGAGGGCAAAATCGAGAAATACTATTCGGAGATTGTCCTGCTGGAACAGCAGTACGTCAAAGACCCCGACATGACTATTAAGGACTTTATAACGAATGCGATAGCCAAGCTGGGGGAGAACATATCGGTGGGTCGCTTCGTCAGATACCGCTTAGGGGAGTAAAATGGCGGACGAACCGGCCTATAGAAGAATCCTGCTCAAACTTTCGGGCGAGCAACTCGCCGGAGAGCAGGGATTCGGGATCGACCCGAAACAGCTTGAGTTCGTCACCCGGGAAGTCAAAGCGGTCAAGGAAAAGGGAGTGGAAATTGGTATTGTAGTCGGCGGCGGGAATATCCATCGTGGTATCCAGGGTATCGAAATGGGAATCTCCCGCGCTACCGGCGATTACATGGGGATGCTGGCGACAGTCATCAATGCGATGGCGCTACAATCTACCATGGAAAATAATGGCTTATTCACCCGCGTCTTGAGCGCTATCCGCATCGAGGCGGTTGCGGAATCTTATATTCGACGGCGCGCGATTCGGCATATGGAGAAGGGTCGCATCGTCATTATGGCGGCCGGCACCGGTAACCCCTATTTCACCACCGACACGGCAGCGGTGCTTCGCGGAGTGGAAACCGAAGTAGATGTCGTGCTTAAAGCTACCAAGGTCGAAGGCATTTTCGATGATGATCCGGTAAAGAACTCTCACGCCAAGAGGTTTGACCGGCTCACCTACGAAGAGGCTCTGACGCGTCACCTGCGCGTGATGGACGGGACGGCGTTCACGTTGTTGGAAGAGAACGAACTGCCACTGGTCGTTTTTAAGTTGACCGAGCCGGGCAATCTGCTTAAAGTCGTCATGGGCGAAGACGTAGGCACGAAAGTTACCCATTAGATTTTCCAGTTGACCACGTAACAGAGCGGGAGGAGTTGCAATGCTGAAGGAGCTAACGGCTGATGCTGACAGCAAAATGAGCAAGACCGTCACAAACTTGAAGCAGCATTTCGGAACAGTTCGCTCCGGCAAGGCGAATATCCACATGCTCGATGACATCAGTGTCGACTACTACGGAACCGAAACGCCGCTGAATCAGGTCTCGACCATCTCCACGCCCGAGCCGCAGCTAATCGTGATTCAGCCGTGGGAAAAGCAGACGGTTGGCGAAATAGTTAAGGCGATTCAAAAATCAAATCTTGGATTCAATCCGCTGTCGGATGGTCAGGTAGTGCGCGTTCCCGTACCCGCGCTCAGTGAGGAGCGGCGCCGGGAGATGGTGAAACTGGTCAGTAAGATGGCTGAGGAAGCCCGCGTCGCCATCCGCAACATCCGTCGTGACATGATTGACCAGTTGCGCAAGGGTGAGAAGGACGGCGACCTCTCCGAGGATGGGCGCCGCAACGGCGAAATCGATGCTCAGGAGTTGACCGACAAGTACATCGCCGAGATCGACAAAGTCAGCAAGGCCAAAGAAGAAGAGGTGATGGAGGTCTGACCCCATCACAACTCACCGATATCGAATCTCTCCGCGCCAGAATCGCACAGGAGAAACTCCCCAGACATGTGGCCATCATCATGGACGGCAACGGGCGCTGGGCAAAGAAACGGGGCCTGAAGCGCTCTGACGGCCATAAGGCAGGTGTCAAGGCAGCGCGCGGCGTCGTGGAAGCCTGCGGCAAGCTTGATATCGCCTGCCTGACCCTTTATACATTCAGCGTCGAAAACTGGAATCGCCCGCGCGCCGAAGTGAATTTCCTCTTCAAACTGCTTACCGACACGGCTCGCTCGGAACTGAAAGATCTGATCGCGAATAACGTGCGCCTGATCGTCACCGGCCAAATAGAAAAACTCCCCTACTCCCGCCGCAAGGCAATTGAACAGGCAATCAAGAAGACTTCTACCAATACCGGGTTGGTCCTGAACCTGGCGCTTAATTATGGTGGACGTACCGAGATTCTCGAAGCCGTCAAGAAGATCGCGCACGATTACAAACTCGGAAAGATTCGGCTCAAGGATGTTAATGAGGATCTTTTCTCAACCTACCTTTTCACTCATCCTCTGCCTGATCCGGATTTACTGATCAGAACCTCCGGTGAACAGCGCCTCTCTAATTTCCTGCTGTGGCAAACATCATATACGGAGCTCTATATTACGTCAGTGCTCTGGCCTGACTTCAATGAAAGAGAGTTCCTGCAAGCGATCCTGGATTATCAGAAACGCGAACGGCGGTTCGGGAAGCTGTAGAGGATAGATAGTAGCGATGGCTCTAATCTCCCGAAATCTAACCTTGAGGATACTGGTGGCGGTCATCTTCGGGCCGCTGCTGCTTTATACCTGTTATTTGGGTGGAGTTGCGCTCCTCATCCTGGTAGAGCTATTGCTGCTCTTGTCCCTCTGGGAATTCTTTAACCTGACAAAGATCAGGGTTTACCTCCCGCAGAAATTGCTCCTCATACTGGTCGCACTCTTCATCCCCTATTCAATTCAGCAGCTCGGTGGGGAATATTTGATGGAAGCAATCGTCGCAGCGGTGATGATAGCAACCTTGCCTCACACCTTCGTCAGCGAAGTAGGTGACATCGGTCGCTCAATGGCAATGGGGCTGCTTGCAACCCTATATCTGACAGTGGGCTTCGCCAGCATGATTCTGATTGACGACAGAGGAATAATCGTTGGCTCTCCTGCCGGAAACTGGCTCATTTTCTTGTTTGCCACCCTTTGGATTGCTGATACTGCTGCATACTTCTTCGGCTGGAAATTCGGTAAGACCAAGTTGTCGCCTGCCATCAGCCCGAACAAAACCATAATCGGATTCATCGGTGGCTTTGTCGGGGCTCTTCTCTCAGCGCTGATATTCAATTTTGTATTTCTCAGCGAAGCCGGTTTTCTCATCTTAATCGGTCCAGCATTCGCCATCGCTCTTTTTGGTCAACTGGGGGACCTTGTCGAATCAATCTTCAAACGTGAAATGGGCGTCAAGGACTCGTCGAATATCATCCCCGGGCACGGTGGCATTCTTGACCGGTTCGATTCATTGGTATTTGCGGCACCGGCATTGTATCTGTATCTCAAATGGTTCTTTCAGTAAGATCCTCTGTCTCCCGTTTACTCAGAATCGCCATGTTTTTGTTGAAACCCGGAAAAGCTGACACCATACTACTTGGAGAGAACACGATCAGATCATGAAGAAACTATTCGACTACATTTTCCTGATGCGCCCAATGCTGATTGTGCCGGTTTGGACAATTGCGCTTCTGGGCACGCGGGCGGCATCGTGGCGTGAACGCGGCCTGACGCCGTTCAAACTCGACCACTACCCCTTCGCCACCTTTCAATCGCTCGATGCCAACCTGCTGCTGATGTTGCTGTTCGGCACCCTGCTGGCGGGAGCGATATTTATCCTTAATCAGATTTATGACATCGAATCGGACCGGCAGAATGAGAAGCTGTTCCTGCTGGCTGACGGCCACGTTAGTGTTTCCGAAGCCCGAGTCTTGTATTGGGTGCTGACCGTGATCGCAATAGCCGGAGCCTTCTGGCTGAATTGGCAGTTGGGTATTCTCTTCATTGTCGGCGCCGGCCTGGGATTTCAGTACTCCTTCCCACCGCTCAAGGTGCGCGAGAATGCCTACAAGGCTTTCCGGAATAACATCGTCGGCCACGGCATGGTGGCTTTCCTGTTCGGCTGGGTGATCTACACAAACTTCAGTCTTGAGGGCGTCCTTAAGTCTCTGCCTTATGTCTTCGCGGTGGGCGCGGTCTATTTGACAACGACCCTGCCAGACATCAAGGGTGATGTTGACACCGGCAAGAAGACTTATGCCGCCGAGTGGGGAATCACCAGGACTATCAAAAACGCTGCCTGGATGGTAGTAGTGGCGCTGATTCTGTCGGTAATGGCCGGTGACTATGGATTCACCATTACCGCGGGAATCACTGCCCCCGTTCTTATCGCTGCCGCACTCCGCAATTCGGTAGACCTTGCGCTCATTGCCAGCAAGATCGCCATCCTGGTATTGTCGTTGTTTGCAGCCATGTACTTTCCGATTTATTTCGTCATCCTGATTGTGACATATGCAGCAACACGTCTCTACTATGCGAAGAGATTCGGCTTGGCCTACCCTGCCTTTTCGGGGCACAACAAGTGATCGCGCGGGCGGGCATAGTCGGCCTGCTTTTGCTGCTGTTGATTTCGTGCACGGCCGCGGTGCGCTACAGCAATAACCCCGATAATCAAAACCGCCCGAAGAAACATGAGCGCGAGCGGCAAGCCGCTACCGAAACAACCACTGCTACTGGTGCCTCAGATACTCAGCAGGACCAGCAGGGCGATGGCGAATTTCGGCTGCCACACGAGCAAAAGTCCCAACTCGATCGCACGCGCATGAACCGCATTATCGCCAATTACCTTGGCACCCCCTATGAATATGGCGGCACCGGCAAGATGGGAATCGACTGCTCCGGCCTGATGTATGTTCTCTATCGAGACTACAACGGCACCCGCTTGCCCCTCTCTACGGAGGCGCTTTTCAGGCTCGACGGCCGCGTCGAATACGACAACCTCAGCTACGGCGATCTCGTCTTTTTCCGACTTTCGGGGCGCAAGGTTTCTCACGTCGGCATGTATCTAGAAAACGGGCGTTTCGTGCACGCTTCCGAATCCCACGGCGTTACGGTCGATGATATCACCACCGAATACTATGCTACTTCCTACGCCGGTGCGCGGCGCATCAGGTAGGCCCGTCGAATTGCCCCACCGCCCTATTTGCGTGACGGTCGCGCGCGTACAATAACTGAGATGAACGACACAAATTCGATTCTGGCGCAGAAACTACAGGACCTCCCGACAAAACCCGGTGTCTACCTCATGAAGGATGTAAAGGGGAAGATTATCTACATCGGTAAGGCAAAAAGTCTGCGAAATCGGGTGCGCACCTACTTCAGTTCCGCGACGGAACTTCACCCCAAAGTCGCGGCCTTAAAGAGCAAAATCGCTGATTTTGAATTGATGGTTACGGACAACGAAATTGAGGCGCTGATCCTCGAGGCGAATCTTGTCAAGAAACATCGCCCCCGTTACAATGTGAATCTAAAGGATGATAAACGCTTCCCTTATCTCAAACTGACTCAGGACGATGACTTCCCGCGCTTGATCGTCACCCGCCGTAACGATCGCCCCGATGGTATCTATTTCGGGCCTTTTGCGAATGCCGGTGCAATGCGCGAGATGCATCGAATGATCTCGCGGCTGTTCAAACTGCGTGACTGCAAGCTGAAGATCCCTCACCCCAAGGGCGACGGTCATTACAAAGTCTGCTTGCAGTATCACATTAAGCGTTGCGACGGCCCCTGCGAGGGACTGGTCGAAAAGGAAATTTACGACCAGGAAGTTGAGAAAGTGCTCAAGCTCTTGCAGGGTAAGACAGCCAGCTTAATCGAGCAGCTCGAGACTGAGATGCAGGAGCTGGCTGAACGTCAAGAGTACGAAGAAGCAGCACGAGTACGTGACCAAATCGTTGCGATCAAGTCGGTAATGCAGAAGCAGAAAGTCTCAAACGTCGAAGGCGGAGACCGCGATATTATCGCCTTCGCGCGCGCGGGTGATGATTGCTCAGCAGTGGTGCTGCAGTTGCGGGAGGGCTTACTCATCGGCAGGCAGAACTATCACCTGCGGTCCGGTAAGGGCGACGGTGAATCCGAAATCGCCGAGCAGTTCTTCAAGCAGTATTATGTCGGTGCCGCGCAAATCCCGGAAGAAATTTACAGCTCCTACAAGCCGGAGGATGAAGCCCTGATCCGTTCCTGGTTGGCTGACAAGCGCAGAGGGCGCGTTGAATTGAAGTTCCCGCAAATCGGCGAGAAGGCGCGCATTGTGGAGATGGCAGAAGCCAACGCCCGCCTGCTCCTCGGAGAGCTGGTACGCCAAAAGCAGGAGCGCTCCTCCCAACTGCCGCATGCCGTGTCATCGCTGCAGCGTGACTTGTACCTGAAGAAACCACCGGTGGAAATTTGTGCGTTCGATATCTCCAACTTGGGACAGACTGACCCGGTAGGTTCGATGGTCTACTTCCGCAACGGCAAGCCGCTAAAATCAAACTACCGCCATTTCAAGATTAAGACCGTGGGTGGACAGGATGACTTCGCCATGATGCGCGAAATTGTTTCACGCTACTTCACCCATGTGCTGGAGGGTGACGCTGACTCTCCCGATCTCTGCCTGATTGACGGTGGTCGCGGACAGCTCAACGCAGCCCTGGCGGCACTCGACGAACTTGGTGTCGATGACCAACAGATTTGCGGCCTCGCCAAACGATTGGAGGAAGTGGTCTTGCCGCAAGAGAAGAAGATGCTGACGTTGCCAAAGACATCCGCGTCACTGAAACTGCTGCAGCGCGTTCGTGATGAAGCACACCGATTTGCGATCACCTACCATCGCAAGTTGCGCGACAAGAAGACTGCCAAGTCGCTTCTCGATTCAATACCGGGAGTAGGCGCCAAGCGCAAGGAGGCGTTGCTGAAGTCATTTCCTTCGATTGATGCCATCAGCGAAGCCTCACTGGAAGAGATCAATGCGATCGTCCACAATCAGAAGACAGCCACAGCGATCCGTGAGTTCTTTGATCGCCAGATCGAAGAAACGACCGTCTCCAAAGACTGATTGGTTGAAGCTTACAGCAAAAGGCAGGAATGCCGGGAAGACACCAATAGAAGCTAGTCAGACCAGCGGCCGCACTTGATTACTTGCTGGTCCGTGATAATGGCGCTGATCAAGTCGTGGGGAGTGATGTCAAAAGCGGGATTGAAGACCTTGACGGAATCCGGCACCAATTGCTTTCCCCCACAGCGCGCCACCTCATCGCTGTCGCGCTGTTCAATGACAATATCGACACCGGAGGCCATACGATTGTCGAAGGTCGATGTGGGCGCCGCCACGAAAAACGGAATCCCATGCTCCTTGGCAAGTACCGCCAGGCTGTAGGTACCGATCTTATTGGCGACATCATAATTGATGGCAATCCTATCGGCGCCGAGAATCACACAATCAATCTTACCGAGCGACATCAGGTAACCGGCCATATTGTCGGTGATGACGGTTACATCGACTCCCTCGCGCGCCAATTCCCAGGCACTCAGTCGCGCGCCCTGCATCACCGGACGCGTTTCGCAGGCGTAGACTTTGAGTCTCTTTCCCGAACTCTGCGCATGATAAACAACACTCAGGGCCGTTCCACTGCCTCCGGTGGCGAGTGCACCCGCGTTGCAGTGCGTCAAAACCGCGCCCGTAGCCGGCATTAAGCCCACTCCGTTAATTCCAATCTGTTCGCACATTCGTGCATCTTCGGAGTGAATCTGCCTGGCTGTCTCCAGCAGTCGCTCGGTACGATCAGGCAATTCGGCGTAGGCGTGATAGTTTATCAGCATGCGCTCCACCGCCCAGCTCAGATTAACTGCGGTCGGCCGGGCCGATTTGATCTCATTGACCGCGATTGCGAACTCCACTTTGTTGCGACACTGCTCCGAGGCCAGCACCACGGCATAAGCCCCCGCAATTCCAATCAGGGGAGCGCCGCGAACACGCAACGATTTTATCGCTTCAACGATTTCCCGGTAGTCGGTCAGCCTGGAATACACCTCACGCTCGGGAAGTCGCGTTTGATCCAGAATTTCAACTCCTCCGTCATCCCAGCGAATTGTGTAGAAGTTCAGCATTCTCGTTACAGCCTTGAGTTTAATCCAATGACGCCCGATACTAGTAGTGGCGAAACTAGTAGTGGCGAATTTTATCGTTGCACCGATAGGCGCAAAGGCAGTATTTACATAATTCCAGCTGCAAAATCAAAGCAAATCAGGGTAGCTGACAAGCGCCTGTGCTTTTTTCTACCGAAAGGATTCGGGAAGGTTTGAGAAAATGGACTGGAAGAAGATTCGCGGATTATTGATCGATCTGGATGGCGTTCTGACCATCGACAACGAACCCCTGCCGGGAGCGGTGGAAACCCTGCAGCGGCTGCGCAAGGAGAACATCCCCTTTCGTATCTGCACCAATACTACAACCAAGTCCAACGCTACGCTGACATCGACGCTGAATCAAGCAGGGCTCGATGTGGAAGCCGGTGATTTCTTCAGCGCTCCGATAGCAGCGGCACGCTATCTTCGCAAGAATGGATTTCGTCGCTGCTACCTGTTGATGCGTGACGATGTCAAACGAGAATTCTCGGAGTTCGAGCACGTTGAGAAGAAGCCGGAAGTCATTGTAGTTGGTGACATCGGCGAGGCTTGGAACTATCAGCTTATGAGCCAGCTCTTTGCTGCACTGATGGACGGCGTCAAGCTGGTAGCCATGCACAAAGGCAAATATTGGAAATCTGAGAGCACTCTAAAGCTTGATATCGGGGCATTCATAGTTGGGCTGGAGTACGCAACCGGCGAACAGTCGATACTCGTGGGAAAGCCTTCGCGGACGTTCTTTGAGGAAGCTCTCTCGGAACTGGGCTTACCCCCGGAACAGGTGGCTATGGTCGGAGATGATATCGACAGCGATGTGGGAGGAGCGCAGCGAGTGGGCATAAAGGGCGTCCTGGTTAGCACCGGCAAGTTCCGCAAGAGCGATCTTAAAAAATCTGCCACGAAACCGGATGATGTGTTCGAGTCGATTGAGGTGCTGCTGAATCGACTTGGGGAATAAGCCTATATCAGTCTTGGATTTGCAGTTGACATCTATAGTTCAATCAATAACTTTCCGATAATCTGAAACTAACCGTCGCTGTTGGGTAAAAATAGCATAAGCCGCTTGGAGACCGGGCAAGACGTGAATTTTGAAATTTTGAAGGTATACTGTAGATACAGAGGAGAACTATGAGGCTCACGAAAGTCTTAATTCCAATACTAGTGCTGGCTTCATTGCTGCTGGCCACAGTCTCATCGTCGGGCGCGGTTACGGTCAAGCCCGGCGACACGGTCGCTTTTCTGAGAAATAACGATATCTGGCTCATGAACGCAGACGGCTCAAATCAGAGGCCTTGGGTAGCGGGTCTCGGCAATGTCCGTGGCCGCCTTAGCTGGTCTCCCACCAACAAGAACCTGGTGTTCGCGCGCCAGGGAAACCTGCAACTGCGCTATCCCGACGGTGGTGGCGGCAGCCATATGATCTATGATCTTTTCTACGCGTACGCCGATTCCAGCAACAACTGGTGGGAGGGAATCACCCAGACGATGGGAGCACTGGCACCCGAGTTCACTTCCGATGGCAGCAAGGTGCTTTTTGTGTATGATCTCAACGCCAATAAGATAAATTCCACCTTTCCCAAGTATCGCCTCGCACTCTGGGACACCAAGACGTTCAAAATCAAGACCCTGGAATTTGACCCGGCTTCGGAGATGGTGGCCTTTACGCCGACAATGTCGCCCGACATGACACAGGTAGCTTTTGTGGTAATGAGGTTGAGGGGGCAACAGCTAACCCCTACTGGAATCGCTATCGCAAAGCTGAGCGAATTCCCGCTTGCGGATGATGTTCTTGAGCAGCGTGCGGAAAAACTGGGCAACGGCACAGCTCCGTCATGGTCACCGGATGGCAAATGGATCGCCTACGTTTCCAACGATATGTCACACCCCGGGATTCATCTCGTGTCTCCTGATCTCTCGCAGACGAAAGTCGTATACGAACCCAAAGCACCCACAGCCATCAGCGCTACCGCGCCGTCATGGTCGCCGGACTCGAAGATGTTGTTGTTCAGTACGCAGGATGGTGCGATCTACAAGATCTCGATTGATGGCGGAGACCCGGTACGGCTCTCCGGTCCCGGAAATGACTACAATCCATCGTGGTGTAATTAGCTTCGGCAGTCGGGCGAGCAGGTCGTTACAGATTACAAAGTAGTTCAGTCAGCACTCTGACTCCGAATCCGCTGGCGCCTCGGGGAATATATTCAGAGGCTTCATATTGCATATCCATGGCGGCGATATCCAGATGAAGCCAGGGTATCCCGGCGGTGAATTCCTTGAGCAGCATCGCCGCTGTAATCGTTCCCGCCGCAGCTCCACCCGTATTCTTCATGTCCGCAAGATCCGAGTCTATTTGCTTACGATACTCATCCCAGAGCGGCAACCGCCACACCTTCTCTCCACTCACGCGTGACGCCTCTTCGAATTTCGAAGCGAGGGTATCCGATGTTGTCAGGTACGGCGCCGCGACATGACCCAAAGCATATCTAGTTGCGCCCGTCAGTGTAGCGACATCGAGCAGAAAATCGGGTTTCTGCTTCGAGGCGTACCCCAGGGCGTCGGCAAGCAGCAGTCTGCCCTCGGCATCAGTGCTGAGCACTTCAATGGTCTTGCCAATACAGGTAGTGACGATATCTCCAGGTTTGAAGGCTTTTGCGTCGGGCATATTCTCGCTGCTCGGTACAAATGCGGTCACAGCGATGTTTGGCTTTAATCTCGCAATAGCGGCCATGGTTGCTATAGTCACTGCGGCGCCGGTCATGTCTTGCTTCATCTCGAGCATCTTGTCAGGTGTTTTCAGTGACAATCCACCTGTATCAAAGGTTACCCCTTTACCAACCAGACAAGCCCTCTTTCTCGGCCTTCCTGTGGGAAGATATTCCATCGTGATGAACTTCGGCTCTTCCGTCGATCCCCTCGCAACCGCAAGAAAGGCTCCCATTTTCAGTCTTTCAATACCGGCCCGCCCCGATATCGACACTTTTAGCCCCGTCTCCTTCCCCAACCTGCGGGCTTCTTTTGCCAGAAATGAAGGTGTCATGATTGAAGCGGGATAAGCGGAAAAGTCTCGAGCCTTGCACTGCATTTTCGCCACGATCAAGCCCAGCTCGGCCTCCGAGTTGAAACGCAAAAGGTTTGATCGAGTCGCAATGAGAATCTTGAGCGAATCGAGAGGCGATCGTTTTCTCGTGCCACTCTTGAACGTGTCAAGATAGTAATTTCCCAGCTTCACACCTTCAGCGAGTGCCCGAACAGCGAACTCCGGGGAAACGGGTGAGTTGCTTAAATCCGGCAAAACTACAACGGCAGAACGGATCGAAGTGCTGGTTGACCTGCCGCCGATTAGTCCGCCTGCCTTTCGCAGCAGCTCCGGCGTTGCCATGCGTTTCTTCCCAAGCCCGATAAACATTGCCTCGCTATAGGCCGCGACGGCTTGAGGGTAGTAGGATAGCTGTGCCAGCTGCTTCCCCTTGAAGTGGCCGCCGCTCTTGAGTGCGGAGATGTAGCCACCAAGCAGCGCATCGGTCTGCTTGACGGCCGGGTCTGCGAAACCATCCTCGCAGATGAGAACACACAGCAGGTCCGATTTGGGCATTTGCTTCGTTAGTGACTCACACTGAATCCGCATGCACTGGCCTCCTCATTATCGCCGGTAAATTCCATCGAGCTTCGAGCAGCTACCTCGAATGGCTATATAGCATTTACGGGTGAGCTACGGGAAGATTATTTGCAGCGTTAGAGCTGCAGCGGCGAAATCCTTTGCGCGAGACCTAATCGGTCGCGCCAACTCCCGTAGTTGTGGAAAGCCGGCTTGCCGTTACATACGCGTGGAATTGAAGAGTACTTTTGCTAAACTCAGACTTGCTGCAATACCGATGACCGCTCGATCGCTTCCATTCGCTCTTTGATACGCTCATCAATGTTGATGGCATCGGAATCGTTATAGAAGTCCTCCGTGTCAAAGCGCGACAATGATTTGAGTTCAGCCAATACTGCGAGGACTTTAGTGATCGAACGCTCAATAACCAAAAGCGAGTTCGGTATCTTACCGCTGTTGTCAATCAATTCACCGCTGGCAAGTGACATTTGCATTAACTGCACCCGCCCGCTGATGGCGGTGGCAACATTGTTCAAGTAATGGGATAGCGTGGCAATCGCGATGTTTTTCGAACGAATCATTCCCGCCATGCGCTCCTCTTCAAGAAGCTTGCCCGAGAGCTCGCTGCGCTCCCTGAACAGATTCTCGATCATCAGGTAAGACTTGCACAATTCACGGTTGGCACGATTCAGTAATTCGGTAGGATCGCCAACGTCCATTCCAAAGCTGCCCGCGATCGTGATCGTTTCGTCAAGCATCAGGAATGCCAGACTATCCATGAATTGTTGATCCAGCCCCAGCAAGTCGCGCAGTTCGCCCACAAGACCGCGGTTCCGTTCCATGACTCGCAGGTTCGGTGCCTGAATATTGCGAGCCATAATATCGGAAAGGCGTACTATCGCGAGCATGCGATCAGTATTGGGGCCGACCTCCATATGATGGTGACTGCGGATGACCGCCTGAAGCTCTTCCGGCAGGCGCCAGCGGTTTGCCATGACGCTCCCAAGTTCTGCGTGGTCGACATCGAAATAGCGCCGTTCCACCTCAACTATGTCTTCGCCGAGATCGGACTCTTTGCGAATCTGCTGGTAGATATCCGGGCAGGCATTGAGGATAAGTAACTCACCGAGATCGTGCAGCAACCCGGCTACAAACGCTTCTTCCGCAATAGCCAGCTTGGTGTGCTGCGCTATCTTCTTTGCGAGCAGCCCGACTCCAACACAGTGAAAGAAGAAGGATCGGATCACCTCGGGGTCAAGATTAGAGTCTTTGTTGGGGGGCTGGAAAATCGATACCGACAGCGCGATGCACTTAATTGCGTTCGCTCCCAGAACGCGAATACCGTGCTGAACCGTTCTGATTCGAGTGCCACGCATGTAAAAGCTCGAATTGGCCATCCTGAGCACTTTTGCCGTCAGAGAGGGATCCTTGCGGATAATTGCGGCGAGTTGGTCGGGAGCACACTCGTCCTGCGAAACAGCGTCCAAAACTTCGGCGAGGGTGTCAGGAATCGTGAGCAGATCGTGTGTAGCTTCGACGCGCTCCAACAAACTTACTTTTTCGATCATGCAGTCATGCCTGTCCTGCTATTATCTTTATTCCTATGGGTTTGCAGAGCCTAGCCCCTTTTAGATTATCGGACAAGATGCTCGATTCTGTAGAAGGATTATGCTTAAGAACCGATTTGGGAGCAGGCGGAACTGATCATCTCTGTTAGCTGCTCCATCTTAAAGGGTTTCGTGAGTACAAAGTCAGCATTGTGCCCCCCGGCATTGCTCTCCTCCGGAACCGCTTCCCAGCCCGAAAGCACGATGGCCTTTACTTCCGGATTCCCCGCCTTGATTCGCCTTGTCAGTTCCCAGCCGGAAAGGTCCGGCAGTTCGGCTTCCGCAATGACAATATCATACGGGTCGCGCTGTAGCTCAGCCAGGGCTTCACTGCCGGAGGAGACTGTAACAATCCGGTGTCCCATGCGGCGGATTATATTGGTGAGCAGTTCCCGGATAACTTCCTGATCATCTATGCCAAGAATATTCAGGCGTCTTTCACGCTCCGGCTTCTTGGAGACTCGCGGAAGGCGCCAAACGATACTCCTGAGCCTGTCATTTTCACCCTCGGTGCGGGTCATAAACTCTCCTGCCAGCGAGCGAAAACTATTCGGGAGTTCGTCGGCAAACGGGCAGGGTCGCCACTCGGTGGGCATTATGGCGCCAATTTCGCGATTTCGGAAATGCTGCCAATCGGTTTCATTGAGCGAGGCCAGATAGTATAAGTGTGTTTCGTCTGCGAAATGTGAGAGATATACTTTACTGCCCGGTGATATTGAGAAAGCATCCCGCAGCAACTCTTCGACAATCGGCAGCAGGTTCTCGTCGCGGATAGCGGCAAGATCGCTGCCGTCCAGATCAGCCTCGACCTTGCTCCAGATATCACGCGATTCTGGAGAACTGAGTGCCGGCGCGTTGCTATTGCTGTTACTTTTCTCCTCGGTAAGAGGCCCGGTCTCGAAGATCGGCGGATGAGATTCGGCCACAGGAATTTCAGTGCTTGTCGTCTGCTGTGGTTCGTGCCGCAACTGCGCCGGCTTCAGCAACCACGCAAGGCGCAGCGCCGCCAGATCGATCAGCCGTTGCAGGAGTCGCATACCCTCTGCGGGCGCCGGCTCGTCGTTACTCACAAACAAAATATAGAGTCCCAGCAGTCGGCTGTCCTGCCTGAGCGGCAGATAAAGGACAGAGAGCTTGCCTCCAAATGATTGTGCCCATTGGTAGAGAAGAACCCGGGCGTCACCGTCAAGATGTTCCGCTACCTGATCCAGTGAAAATGCCTTCCCCTCAGTAGTCGAGAGGTAATCGTAGGCAGACACCAGCTGACTCAGCAGCTCTTGCTGAGCCCCTCCTCTGCCAACGGCCCCGGTACGCAACCCCAGGGCATCAATGCCGCCGATACGGCGTGTCGACTCTCTCTCCAGCACGGCTGCTATATGCGCCCGCGCAGTGGGAATCAATCGTGAGCCTGCTTCCACCAGTTTCGCTGTACTTTTTTGCAGTGATTCAATAGCCAGAATTTCTGCCAGGGCTTCTTCGAGATGTCGAACGGAATTGCGCTGTCGGTCACCGTCTCGTTTTGCCATGAAGAGAAAATGGAGATCGGCGAGGTAAACAGAGGCAACGCGGACAGCGGAGAGCTTTTCCTCGGAAAATTGCAGTGACGCCTTCTCACTCTCAAGCAACAACACCAGGTCGTCCCTTTCAGGATAGGGAACCGGAATAAACAGGGTCTGCCGCGGCATCGAGTCGTGACCGTTTCCCGCGGGAGATGATTTCGGCGCCGAGAGCAGCAGTAGTTTTTTCTCAGCAACAGCTCGATTCAACCCGGGATTCTTGCGAGGATCAAGTCGCAGACCGGTTTCTGCGCCGCCGGAGGAAGCCTTGATCCTGAATTCCTCATCGCTATCCTTAAATACTAGTTTGATTGAATCCGCATCAAAGAATTTGCGCACTCGCTCGAATTCAACGGCTTCCCGCAGTTCCAGGTTTCCGCCAATTCCGCGTCGGAAGAAAAGCTCCTCGGTTATCCTCTTCGCTTCTTCCGCAGGGCGCATGCGATCCTTCAGGCGCTTGATCTCCTTCTCATCACGTACCGATTCAAGTAGCGATGCGACCTGATTAACCGCGACTGATATTGCGGCCTGTCGACGAGAATTAAAATGAAACGGACGCGACGAAAAAATCGCGACGACCCCTGCCACGCGCGCCCGCGAGCGCAAAGGGAAAGCCGCCGTGGATAGAAATCCGGAAGCTGACAGCAAGTCGCGGGTCGCTTGATCGGCTTCGGCAACATTTGCCACATTCTGCAAACGCGCCAGCTTTTGAACTCTGCCGATTATGTCGCCCCCCACTTCGCGACGCTCCAGTCTCTTGATGACATCAGGTGAGAGATTCGAAAACGCCGCAAGTATTAACTCGTCGGTGTTCTCTTTATGCAGGAGCACCGCGGCGCCATCGGCCTCGGACCGCTGCAGAAGCTGGTTAATTGAAAGGTTGACGATCTCAACGAATGAAAACGGCTGCTGCGTCAGGTCCTGCAGGTAGAGATAGAAACTGCGCCATTCATCCTCAGACGACTCCTGAGCCTCGATTTGTTCCACTGAGGTAAACATTCCGATCAGGCCCCAGCCGAACATCAGCACGCCAAGCACAATTGCAGCAAAGCCGACCACTTGCAGCCAACTAGCTGCCTCCGGTACAAACAGACTCATTAGTCCCGGCCACTGTGTGCAGAGCAAAGCGATACCGCCAACCGCGAACAGCACGAATCCGGCAGCCAGTTTGCCCCAGCTTGCTCCCACCCTTCCGCGTGACTGGTCGCGTTTACGCCGTGCCGCTAATAGCCAAAGCAGTGCAACAAGTGTGATCAGGATGCTAAGTACTGCTAACATGATCCTCCAAACGCGCCCGGACCGAAAGTGGGGTGTAGTGAAATCCTCTCAATCAGGAGAGGTAACTTAAGCACCATTCTCCGCCCTCCTCTCAATCCCGCTTCCACTTTCTGCCGGGTCTCTTTGACGACAGCAGCATCGAAATACCCAGCGCGATTAACGCCAGCGGCCAGATGTACTTCCAGATATCCCCGCTTAGAAAGCCGGCGTTCCGGAGCAAGAATAGAACCCCCAGCGCTAATACGAATATTCCGACAAACACGAACTAACCCTACAGTGAAGTATTCAGGGCAATAACACAGAGTCACTATTAAACGCCACTAAGCAATTGAGCAAGGCATTTCTTTTTGCATTCTGTCAATTTCGTGAGCTGAAATCTTGATGAACAGAAAAGCGGAGACAATCCCATAAGATTGTCTCCGCTTCAAACAAATGCCAAATCGGTCGGCCCAGGCCGGGAAGTCCCGGCTTTGTGCGGCAAATGTTAGAACAAGCAGGGAGCCGGGCCGCCTCCGAATAGATAATTAAGCAAGTAGACGCAATCGCCTATTGAGATTGTCCGGTCGCAGTTCACATCTCCGGTAATGAATATTGGCACAGGAGCAGGACCGCCACCGAAAATGTAGTTCAGAATATAGACACAATCCCCAATCGATATATATCCACTACCGTCGGCATCACCGAAGGTGTACACCCAGACCACGACTGGAAGCGTGACTGGCGAGTTGGAGGCTTCAGCGCTGGTGAAGATCACTTCACCGTTATTTCTCCCGAGGGGTAAGCCCACCGCATCGGCGCGGATTTGCACTCCAACAGTCGTTGAGGTGTCATCCGGGGTGGGAGTCAGCCACGGCACAGTGGCACTGGCCTGAAATGGCACACAACCGCCATTCTCGTTGTAAACCGTAACAGTCTGGAAAGCACTACCGAGCTGAGTGTATTTGAATATGTACACCAGCGAATCGGCGTTGAGATGCAGGATCTTAGTTGACGGTGTCGGCTGAACGGTAAACGTTACCGGAATCTTCGTCGGGGGATTCAAAGAAACATCGGAAGCAACAGTAATCGTGTCCATGTAGCTTCCCGGAGATAGCCCGGTTACGTCGACGCTCACGGCCACGGATGTCGCATTTGTACCGGCAGCCTGACTTACACTCAGCCACGGCGCAGTGAAAGTAATTGTCCACGGTACCGGCGGGGTCGGCTGGGCGGTCGAAATTGCGATGTTCTTTGGTTGAACTCCCGGGTAGCTGCCACATTCGACTTCGGAGAACGACATGGAGCTGGGAGTCACGTACATGATTTGCGGCACTTCCATTTTCCAGAAGGTAACCGGAACCCGCACCGGTGAATTGATCGCTGACCCGGAAGTAATCTCCAGCGTGTCAAAGTTCAGCCCAAAACCCACCAGGCTGCGGTCAAACGATAGTGTGACCGAGCTCGGGAAACCTTGTACCGCTGAGCCGGTATCGGAATCAACGCTGAGCCAGGCACTGTTCTTGGTTAGTGTCCAACTCAGTACACCTCCGCCGTTATTCTCAATAGTCAGAACGCGGTCATAGGGATTTACGCTTCCTGAGCCGATGGCGTAGATGCTGTCAGGAATCGGATTGATTACCGGGAATGCCGAGAAAACCTCAAACACGACCTGCACATATTGCGGATTGTTCGATGCCGTTGGGTCACTTATCTCGATCGATGTCGAGTATACACCCGCTGTAAGGCCGGTATTGTCAATGCTCACCGTGACAGTCGATGGCGCAGTGCCCGAGGTCATGTCCAGGCTAAGCCATGAAACCGATTCCGTAGCGGTCCAGTTGAGTGTGGTGCCAGCAGCACCATTTGTGATGTCGAAACTCTGGTCGGGAGGATTTGCGTCATCCTGCAGGCCCTGGAAATGGAGGCTATCGGGATTGAGCACAATCAATGGCGGCGGCACGGTCATTACCAGCGTAACCACGAATTCCTGTGGAGAATTCGTTGCACCTGCCGCCGAAACTTCAACGCTGTCGGTATAGGTACCGGCTCCCAATCCAGTCGTGTTGACTGCCACTACGACGGTGCTGGGGGCAGTTCCGGAAGTTGGGCTGAGCACCAGCCAACTGGATTGTTGTGTTGTAGTCCAGTTCAGTGTTTGTCCGCCGCCGTTGCTAATGTCCAGTAACTGTGACGGCGGATTTCCCATGCCGACTTCGCCCGCAAAACTAAAACTGGTTTGATCGAGCACGATAACGGGCGGTGGCTGGGGATTCCCTATCTTAACCTGACCCTCAATGAACTGGGGAACGAAAGTGCCGCCTACGGCCGGCGCCGTCTCAAAATTACCGGCTGGTGGAACGAAGGATGAGTCCACCGCCACGAATTGATCAGGCGCTCCCCCTGCTACCGTAAACCACATTGTGAAGATCAAACCGTCGCCCGGCGGAATCCGATTGGTCCCGCTGAAATCCACGTAGCCGAACAGCGCCCGGTTATTTGCCAGATCAGGCGTGAATAGCTTTGTACCGCCCGAAGGGAGCCTGCTCCCCGAATAAGAGACGGAGTCGTAGGTGATGTCATTCGAATCCCAGACAAAACCGAGGCTGTAGCCACCGATGTCGTTGTCAGTATAGTAAGTCACCGGTACACCAACTGCCATTCCGGCATTTGTCGCTACGTCCTCT
>CAYXUL010000002.1:0-3226 GCA_964468475.1 uncultured Ignavibacteria bacterium
CCCGATGGTGACGGTACGATCAAACCGGCAGGCAAAGTAACGTCGGTCAACAAAGCTAAAAAGAAAGCGGGTGCTACCAGCATCATTGACGGTTTCCCGAAACAACTTGAAGGTGAGTTGATCTACTGCCCGCAGGACAACATGAACACCGACGGCATCTACCCCGGCAAGTATACTTACATCGATGATTTCTCGCCCTCCGATCAGGCGCGTGTCGTAATGGAAAATTACGATCCCGAATTCGGTAAGAAGGTTAATGAGGGTGATATCCTGGTCGGTGGTTACAACTTTGGCATGGGTTCATCACGAGAGCAGGCGGCGACGGCACTGAAATATCGCGGCATTCGGCTGGTACTGGCGGGTTCATTCTCGGAAACTTACAAGCGCAACGCCCTCAATAACGGATTTCTCACCATTGAAGCACCAGAACTTGTGGACGAGTTGAAACGGCGTTTCACCAAGAAAGAGCTTACCATCAAAACTGGTATCACGGCGATAGTAGATTTCGAAAGCTCCACTGTCAACGCCGACGGCAAAGAGTACGCCATCGCCGCTATAGGTGAAGCCGCCCAGGAACTGATCGTCGCCGGCGGCCTGGAAGCCTGGGTGGGAGAGAGGTTGTAGGGGGGAAGGCTCTGCTCTCGTGGAGTAGGGGCGTCATATATCCCGCTCGCGCTAAAGTTCAGATGTCGAAACCGCGTGGGTTTCGACCTACAATTCTGAAATAACCAGTGATTTCTATTTCGAAGACGTCGTCATTGCGAGCGAGCTCCAGCGAGCGCGGCAATCTCCTCTCACATGTGACGCGGTGCACTGAGATCGCCACGTCATCCTCCGATGAATCGGGGGATTCCTCGCGATGAAGGGTTTCTCCTGTGTGCGCACCTTTTAGGGTGCGGAATTGTCGCACCTGCGGCGCGATGTCAGACAGGAATGTCTGACCTCCTGGCGTTAGCGCTGAAACCGTTCCTACAGCTTGCGTAACAACATGAAATTCCCCTCTATCAAGAGGGGTGGATTCGCCCGATGCTTCATCGGGGGCGGGGCGTGTTGGAAGTCGTCACGATCAACTTTCCCCACAGCAAGCTGTGGGGTACCCAGTTGCGTCAATGCGCTAATTGAATTGCGCTTGACCAATAACCTCAGGTAAGGGGAAGGTAGTAATGAAAAAGTTCTTGATCTGGTTCGGTGGTATCGCGCTGTCATTCGTTCTTCTCTCCGTGCTTCTGTTAGCTTATTCGTCACTTGGCAAGGCCAAATGGGACGAAGTCTCTGAAAACCATGCAAGAACCGTTGTCAAAAACTTCTCTGAATTCGGTGAAGAACAATTCAACAAATACTGGGGTGATAATCCACCAGGCACTCAAGAGGAAAGAGAGGCCATGGTCAAATGGGCAAGTAGGTTTGGAGTATTGAAAACGATAGACAGCGTTAAACAAATCTCCTATCTGACGAAGGTCGCGTTGAATGGTATACATCGCTACTACGTCTATGATGCCTATGCGACCTACAGCAACTCTCCCGTCCGCTTTAGATTTTGGTTCAATATTTACGGAGATAGTCTAACGGTTCGAAACATGACAATTAACTCTGTGAAGTAGACGAGTAAGGCCATCAGGCTAGTAAGAATGTCGAAACCGCGAGGGTTTCGACCTACAATTCTGAAATAATCGGTAATATCTATTTCGAAAGACGCCATCATTGCGAGCGAGCTTCAGCGAATGCGGCAATCTCTCCTCAGATGTGACGCAGAGCACTGAGATCGCCACGTCCTCGCCCCGGCCTTGCCGGGCTCCTCCTCGCGATGACGCATTTCACGACAATAGTCCGTTCGAATCGTCGACAACCTTGCCCGCTCGTAGATTAGCCCGGGTGCCGCACCCTTCAGGGTGCGATTCTTCTCATGCCTCCGGCGCGATGTCAGACAGGAATGTCCGACCTCCTGCTGTCGCGGTTGAAACCGCTCCCACAGCGTGCGTCAGAACGCAAATTCCCCTCTCGTCAGAGGGGTGGATTCCCCCGATGTCTCATCGGGGGAAGACGGGGTGTGTCTGGCAAACCCGAGAAAATCCCCACAACCGGCAATCACAATTCGTAATTCTCTATAACGTGGATTATGACAACCTATATTCCAGGAGGGTAACATTGAAAACAGCTATCCGTGCATTCTTCGCGCTAATCTGTCTTTCGGCTCTCGTTGCTTGCACTTCCGCGCCAAAAGATAAAGTAGTTGATGTGGTAGCCAAGGATTTCCAGTTTCAGGTCGCCGACTCGATACCTTCAGGCTGGACCCATTTCAGGTTTATCAACGCCGGTAAGGGTGAGCATTTCTTTTTGTTAGACCTTCTACCCGCCTCGGCCAGCTTCGAGGACTACCGTGATTTGGTCGCTGCTCCATTTCAGGTTGTAATGGACTCGCTCAATGCTGGTATGAGCCGGGAGGATGCTCTCAACATGCTAGTCAAACAGGTTCCGTCGTGGTACTTCACCAGCGTGAAACAGATGGGAGGCGTGGGAATCGTCAGCCCCGGCATGACCACCAGCGTCACCTTGAATCTGCCGCCGGGCAACTACGCGATGGAGTGTTACATCAAGCAACAGGGAGTATTCCACACCACGCTCGGCATGATGAATCCGCTTACTGTGACCGCTGAAGTGTCAAAAACTGTGCCCCCCGAAGCCAACATGGATTTGTCTCTTTCGAATTTCAGCTATGCAACCAAAGGAGATGTCAAACGGGGTAAAAATACCTTTGCCGTCCATTTCCTGGAGCAGCCCGCGAATCAAATGGGCAATGATATTCACATCATCAAGCTGGACGAAGGAACGACTACTGACGATGTCATCCCCTGGCTTGATTGGATGAATATCCAGGGTATGGAGCCACCGGCGCCATGCAAATTCTATGGCGGTGTGCAGGAAATGCCGGTAGGCAAGACGGCATACTTTACCGCCTACCTCGAACCGGGGCATTACGCCTTCATCGCAGAGAGCGCGGCTGCGCAGGGGATGGTGAAAGAATTTACGGTGGATTGACGGATACCTATCCGGGTGCCGCACCCTTCAAGGCGCGGTCATTTTCGCCCGCCGCGGCGGGCGATGTCAGACAGGAATGTCTGACCTCCTGCTCTCGCGGTTGAAACCGCTCCTACAGCGTGCGTCAGCACGCACATTCCCCTCTCGTCAGAGGGGTGGATTCCCCCGATGTCTCATCGGGGGAAGACGG
>CAYXUL010000002.1:3326-9054 GCA_964468475.1 uncultured Ignavibacteria bacterium
ATTCCCCTCTCGTCAGAGGGGTGGATTCCCCCGATGTCTCATCGGGGGAAGACGGGGTGTGTCTGGCAAACCCGAGAAAATCCCCACAACCGGCAATCACAATTCGTAATTCTCTATAACGTGGATTATGACAACCTATATTCCAGGAGGGTAACATTGAAAACAGCTATCCGTGCATTCTTCGCGCTAATCTGTCTTTCGGCTCTCGTTGCTTGCACTTCCGCGCCAAAAGATAAAGTAGTTGATGTGGTAGCCAAGGATTTCCAGTTTCAGGTCGCCGACTCGATACCTTCAGGCTGGACCCATTTCAGGTTTATCAACGCCGGTAAGGGTGAGCATTTCTTTTTGTTAGACCTTCTACCCGCCTCGGCCAGCTTCGAGGACTACCGTGATTTGGTCGCTGCTCCATTTCAGGTTGTAATGGACTCGCTCAATGCTGGTATGAGCCGGGAGGATGCTCTCAACATGCTAGTCAAACAGGTTCCGTCGTGGTACTTCACCAGCGTGAAACAGATGGGAGGCGTGGGAATCGTCAGCCCCGGCATGACCACCAGCGTCACCTTGAATCTGCCGCCGGGCAACTACGCGATGGAGTGTTACATCAAGCAACAGGGAGTATTCCACACCACGCTCGGCATGATGAATCCGCTTACTGTGACCGCTGAAGTGTCAAAAACTGTGCCCCCCGAAGCCAACATGGATTTGTCTCTTTCGAATTTCAGCTATGCAACCAAAGGAGATGTCAAACGGGGTAAAAATACCTTTGCCGTCCATTTCCTGGAGCAGCCCGCGAATCAAATGGGCAATGATATTCACATCATCAAGCTGGACGAAGGAACGACTACTGACGATGTCATCCCCTGGCTTGATTGGATGAATATCCAGGGTATGGAGCCACCGGCGCCATGCAAATTCTATGGCGGTGTGCAGGAAATGCCCGTGGGTAAGACAGCCTACTTCACCACCTATCTGGAGCCGGGGCACTATGCCTTTGTCGCGGAGACTGCGGCAGCACAGGGGATGGTCAAAGAATTTACGGTTGATTGACGGATACAATAGTGGGTACCGCATTCTTTAGGGTGCGGTTTTCTCACACCTTCGGTGCGAGAGCCGAATGAATTCGGCCCTACCTCCGGATTCCGGCTTTCGCCGGAATGACATGTTCAGAGATTCCGCGGAATAATAGGCAAAGCGTCTCACTCCTGTCGGAGTAATGCAAATTCCCCTCTATTAAGAGGGGTGGCCCCGATTCCCGACTGGTCGGGATCGGGGACGGGGTGTGTCTGATAGTAGGGGCACGCGCCCGCGGCGGCGGGTGCCCCTACATCCCCCAATCCCGACAAAAAGCCACCGCAACTCCCCAATTCGCTTGCCAAAATCGGCTTGCGCGCTATCTTATGTGAAAATAATCACAATACTCCATCATTGGGAGAATAGATGATGAAGTTAGAAGAAATCCGTGCGCTCGCCAAACAATCGGGCGCGCAATTTATCGATATCAAGTTCGGAGATCTGCCCGGGGGGTTGCACCATATCACCTTGCCGATCGATTCGCTCAAGGCTGACCTGTTCAAGAATGGTGTCGGCATGGATGGCTCCTCCCTGCCCGGTTTTACCCGCATCGAACGCGGTGATCTAATCCTGCTTCCCGATCCCGCGACCGCTTTCGTCGAACCGTTTTTTGCACATCCCACTATTTCGTTTCTCGGCAATATCATGGAATCGGCTGATAAGGTTGTGCCCTTTTCGCGCTGCCCGCGGCGGGTAGCGATGACGGCAGAGAAGTATCTCGGCAATAATATGAAGGGTGTCGAGGCGATGTTCGGGCCAGAGTTCGAGTTTTACGTCTTTGATCGTGCTGATTATCGCCAGGAGCCGGGATTGGCATACTATGAGATTAAGTCTGTCGAAGCCGGCGCCGTCGACCAGCGCGAGTCAGATAGCCTGGGGCACAAGATTGGCTACAAGAAGGGTTATCACGTGGCGCCGCCGCAGGATCGCACCTATGACCTGCGCTCGCAGATTGCAACCGTGATGGCACAGGTGGGCATTGGTCTGAAATATCATCACCATGAAGTCGGTGGTTGGGGGCAGCATGAAATCGAGTTGCAGTTTCAACCTTTGCTGAAGATGGCTGATAGTGCGATGATGACTAAGTACATCATCAAGAATGAAGCTTTCCGCTCTGGCAAGTCGGTCACTTTCATGCCCAAGCCGCTGTTCAACGAACCAGGTTCCGGCTTTCATGTTCACCAGTTTCTCGCGAAGGCGAAGAAATCAATCTTCTACGCTGACAAGGGCGCGCACCATTTCTCCGAGACAGGCCTGTACTATATCGGTGGTGTTCTCAAGCATGTCGATTCTATTCTGGCGTTCTGCAATCCCTCGACTAATTCCTTTAAGAGGATGGTACCGGGTTTTGAGGCGCCGATTGCCGGGACTTATTCAGTCGGTAACCGTACTGCTTGCGTTCGGATTCCGGGTTACATCCGTAATCCGCACGTGATGCGCTTCGAATTCCGTCCCCCCGATGCGACAATGAACCCCTATCTCGGTTTCGCAGCAATGACTATGGCGGGCATCGACGGGATCAAGAACAAGATCGACCCCGGTCCGGCGCTTGACCGTAATCTCGATGAACTTCCCCAGAAAGACTTCGAGAAAATCCATCTGCTGCCGACATCGCTCGACCGGGCTCTGGCCGCCCTTGAAGATGATCAGGAGTATCTGCTCGAGGGTGGTGTTTTCACCGAGGATCTGATTCAGGCGTGGATAACGTTGAAGTCTGGTGAGTTCGGACGGATCGCCAATCAACCAACCGCAGGTGAGTTTGAGCTTTACTACGATTGCTGAGCGGAGCGACTCTCTAACGGCACTCTGCAGTAATTTTTAGATTCGCGGTTGCTAAAATCGGGGGTCGCTTCTATCTTGCTATTGTTAGTCGAAGTTGTGATCAGGCAACCTGAACCGCTGCCTGATATCTCGACTTCCGTAACTTTTTCCCTCACTGGACGTTAGCCCTGGTAGCCAGCAGGAGGGTTTGCCAGGAATAATCGTTCGACCGACCGAAATTCCTCCACATCGGTTGGCCCGCATCGGGGAGCTCGGAAGCATGCGCCGAGCTTCTTTATGTTTATGGGACAGAAAGTGTGAGAGGCGGCTTGCGCCATAGTGATTAAATGAAAGTTGCGATTTTGTCGAGGCTCTTCTTGGTGATTTCAGGTACCCTGCAATCAGCCTTGGGATAACCGGTCACGAGCAAGAGGAAGGGTGATTCATGTTTTGGTCTGCCAAGGAGTTCGCGCAGGTAGCGCATTGGCTGTGGAGTATGCGTCAGCGTTGCCAAGCCGCTGTGGTGCAGTGCCGTAATCAGAATTCCGGTGGCAATCCCGACCGATTCGCCGAGATAGTAATGCTTCTTCTTGCTGCCATCCGGCAGAATGGTGTGAAGCTGCGTAAAGATAGCGATAATCACCGGCGCTTCCTCCAGATATGACTTATTGGCGTCGGTTCCGAGCGGAGCCAGCGCTTCCAGCCAGTAGTCGGGAGCGCGCTTTTCGTAAAATTCTTTTTCAACTTTTTCGGTGGCGACCCGGATTTTTCTCTTGGTCTCCTGATCGGTCACAACCACAAAGTGCCACGGTTGCATATTCGCCCCATTGGGGGCGGTGCCGGCAGCTTTAAGACAGTTCTTGATGACCTCCATCGGGACTTCGCGGTCAGAAAACTCCCGCACCGTGCGCCGGCGTTTGATCTCCTCATAAAACTCCCGCGAGCGTTTGATCATTTCCTCAGCGGGATATTCCCGGTAATCCGGAAGGGGGATGAAGGTATAATTTCCAGCGGACATATCGTCTACCTTTCGCGCTCGTGATTTGCAGACTCATCTCTGAATTTTGCCTATGGCAAGCAGTCTCGCAACAATTACGTTTGAAAGCCGTAACTCACGAAAGGATACTCGAAACCTGGCAAGGTACTTAGCATGGTCTAATCGGATTGACTCCTGATGCGAACAATCTGCTGGAAATTGTTTCGATTATCCCTTAATATCCAGATTGTAGAGTAAATGGGAATCGACTTCACAGAATAATGATCACCGTCACTAACCTCACCAAACGCTTCGGCGACCTTACCGCCGTCGATGATATCTCCTTTAAGATCAACAAAGGTGAGGTGTTCGGTTTGCTGGGTCCGAATGGCGCCGGCAAAAGCACAACCATCAATATGATGGTTGGGATTCTCAAACCGGATGGCGGCTCGGTGGAACTCGAAGGTATCGGCGACCCGCAAAACCCGGCGTCGCGCAAGCAACTGGGCAACTCCCCGCAAGCGCTGGCAATTTACGACGATCTGACCGCCGAGGAAAATCTCCTATTCTTTGGCCGCCTCTATGGTCTCTCAGGTAAGAAGCTCAATGAACAGGTAAGCTGGGCGTTGGAACTGGCCGGCTTGAATTCACGCAAAGACAGCCGGGTCAAAACCTACTCCGGAGGGATGAAACGCCGCCTCAATCTAGTATGTGCTCTGGTGCATGATCCACAGGTGCTATTTTTCGATGAACCGACGGTGGGTGTTGATCCGCAGTCGCGCAACCTGATTTTCGACAAAATCGAACAACTGCGCGGCAGCGGCCGGACAATTGTCTATACCACTCACTACATGGAAGAGGCACAACGCCTTTGCGACAGACTGGCGATTATCGATCACGGCAAGATCCTCGACTTGGACACCGTCAGCAACCTGCTTGACCGGCATGGCGGCGATGCTGTCGTGACCGGTGATTTGATCGAGAGACCGACTGCGGGAGTTGAACTTCCCGGCCATCTCGAAGGCAACTCGCTACGCTTTGAATCGAAGCAACCGTTCGATAAGGTCGCCGAACTGAATTCGAAGGGTGTCAAGTTTCAGAATCTGCATGTCGAACGCCCTGATCTCGAGAGTGTTTTCCTGAAACTCACTGGAAGGAGCCTACGCGACTGATGCGTGCGATTTACCACCTGGCAATGAAGGATATCAAGCTGCTATTGCGTGATCGCTTTGGGCTGTTCTGGGTTATTGTATTCCCCTTCCTGATGGCTCTGCTCTTCGGCGTGGTTTTCAGCGGCGGCAGTGGGGCCAGCCATAGTATGAAGGTGGCTTTAGTGACTGACTCTCTTGGGCTGGCGCCCAGTAATGATGCCGAAACATTCTACGCCGAACTGGAGAAGTCGAGTGCGTTGGAGGTTCAGCGCATGCCCTATGATTCCGCAAAGGCCGCCGTCGGCAAAGGCAAACTCGCGGCTTATGTCGACTACCACCCCGGCGAACTGGATGGCCAGCCATTCGCAATGTTTGCATCCGAGGGCGGACCGTCGATCGAAGTCGGCATTGACCCGTCGCGCAAAGCAGAAGCAGGATACCTGCAGGGTCTGGTCAGCCAGGCCTATTTCGCGCGCATGCAGGGAATTTTCAGTAATACCAAATCGTGGGACAACGCGATCAAGCAACAACTAAGCGCTATCGACACTGCCAGCGGCATCGATGCTCCCAGACGTCGGGCTCTCAGCAGATTGTACACCAGCCTCGACACCGTGATGTCGTCGGTCGACCAGCTTAATGCGGAGCAGTCTCAGAATCAGAAGGATAGTACCGCAGCTGCGGGCACCTCGGGGTTTGGAAACGTTAATATCGATTTCAAGGATATTGCAGTTAATCAGAATGGTCCGCGCACAGCATTCGAGATAACCTT
>CAYXUL010000002.1:9154-12309 GCA_964468475.1 uncultured Ignavibacteria bacterium
CTGGCGCTGGCGATTTTCGCATCAGCTTTCTGCTTCGTCGGCCTGATGATGTTTATCAGCGTCATCGGCAAAACCGAGCGGTCGGTGGCAGGCGCGGGTTGGGCAATCTTCCTGGTCTTTGCCATGACCGGCGGCGGGATGGTCCCTTTGATGATCATGCCACCCTGGATGCTCAAAGTTGGCAGCATCTCGCCTGTGAAGTGGAGCATGCTCTCCTTTGAAGGCGCAATCTGGCGCGGTTTCACGCTTGGCGATATGATGACACCTGTTATCATATTGTTAGTCTATGGTCTGGTTGCTTTCCTCATCGGCGTAATGATACTGCAAAAATATGACTATTGACCTCGCACGTTGGCACATTTCAGACTTTGCATTATTCAGTCTTTGACATCCTCAAACTTCCCCTTGCCGGGATATAAAACATTTGTTAGCTAACGTCTGTGATGACTTGTAAACTTTTACTTTGAGAGCTAACTATGCCCAAGAAACGAAGCTATAATCAAGAATCCGTACTTTCTGCGGCCATTGAAGTAATTCAGCGCCGAGGTATAGAAAATCTGAGTGCCCGTAGTGTTGCGGCTCAGCTGGGAAGCTCGACGGCACCCGTATATGGCAGCTTTAATTCGATGGCGGAGTTGGAAAACGCTACTCTGGCGACCGCGAAGGAGCGGCTGCTGGATTACACCGGCAATCCGGTCACCGATTTGACCTTTCTCAATATTGGTATCGGGATGGTGACTTTTGCGCGGGAGGAACCGGAACTGTTCCGTGCCCTCTTTTTTGGCGAAAGTCGCAAGCGCGAGATTCTCGATGACATTTTGATGACCTGTTTCGACCGAATGTCCGAGGATGAGCAATTGCGCGAAGTGCCGACAGCTTCCAAAGTTGAGCTGCTTGATCGTATGTTTATGTTCGCTCACGGGATGGCATCATTGGTCAGCGTGGGATTGCTATCCGACAGTAGCGACGGGTATATCCGCAGGATTCTCGGCGACGTTGGCGGGCTATTGATAGAGGACGTGATCCGGGGGATGCAGAGCCAGAATTGAGTCAGGTCTTCGCAGCAGCCCCTCCTCGCTCACTTCGCCGGCAGGGTGATATTCACCGCCAGCTGCCACTTGCCGTCACCACCCTTTCGCCAGATTCGCAGATAGGCTTCTTTCGCTGAGGCCGTTGCAGAGTCGTCTTTGACTTTCTGGGTGCCATAGGCATACCCCAGATCGCCGGAAGCGGCCACCACGATTTCCATGGGACTAACTTCCATCTCGGCGGGGAGGCTCTTGAGCTGGTCAGCAACCGCCGCCTTGCCGATAAGTGGCTTGGCGCCGTCGCGATAGAAGCGGACATCGTCGGCAAGGAGTGCGGCGTAGTGATCTTGCAGGTCCGTCCCGCCCAAGCTGTCGAAGGCGGATTCGAGGTCAGCGACCTCGTTCCAACCGGTGTCGGAATCGAATCTGTTGCCGGCGGTCGTAGCCGTGACTAACTCTGCAGGCTCGTAAGGAGCATCGTGATTAACACCGATGTCGACCACAACCATCCAGCCGCCCTCACGTGTCTTGCGCCAAATCGACAGATAGTGCCCGAAAAAGGTTTGCTCGGAACGTTCGCCATTCGGCAGAAATTCCCACGGACCGGTAGTGTAGCCAAGATCGCCCGACTCGGAGACATCGGCAAATTCCGGTTCCCAAATCAGCAGGGCTTTGGACTCACCGCGCTCACGGTACCAGAGTTTGCCGTTTACGGGCATAGGCCGAAATACCACCGCATTGTCACTGAGCGTGCTCAGAAATGCTTGCTGCATTCCCTCGGCTTTTGCACGCTGGGCGAACTCCCGCTCGGAGTTTACCAGATCCTTTAGGTCCTTCGACCGATCTGCGAGTGCGTCGCTACTCGCACCCATGATCAGTCCTAGCATCGTTAAGGCCAAAATTAACTTCATAGAATCCTGCACCTATTCTGGATGAATTTTTCACTTCAAACCCGGAGTACGAGGGACTTTGCCCGGTACTGACTCGAAACTCTCTCTTCCCCGGGAGCCCGAATTTTCTTTTTGCAGCATGGATTAGAAGATATTCTTACTAGTATCGATGGCCAATCCATTTTTCGCAAAGCACAGCTCGCGGCCATATCTGACCCTGCTGTATGCTGCGGCCTGCCTGATTGTGACCGTGCCAACGATCTTCTGGCCCGACCTGTATTCAGTCTTTGGCGGCCCACCGCAGCAACATCATCCCTGGCTGTTGTTTACAGCAGCATTTCAGCATGGTTACGCGGGAATACCGCCGCTGGTGCATCTGCTGGTCAGCCTCGGTTTTCTCTTTCTCCTCGGTCCCATCCTTGAACGAGTTCTCGGCACCTGGCGCTATGGTCTGCTGATCCTGACTGCAATCGTCGTATACTCGCTGGCGCTCTATCTGTCAACCTTACAGGCAAATGGCGCCACGGGCGTAATCTGGGCCTTCGGCCCGCCGCTGTTCGTCGTCATGCGGGAAGCGCGCCACCTGTATGGCACTTCCGTGCGCAACAACTCAACTTACCAGCTGATCGGCAATGTTTTAATATTGATGTATGTCGTCATCACCATCTTCATGACGGCGATACCTTATTTGGGCGGGTTCCGCGGAAATCTGCTGTATGGATTTGTGTTCGGCAACCTGTTTCATTTCACGGCAACCGTGGTGGGAGTGCTTTTCGCAGTTATGTACCGGCACAGAATACGGGAGCGATTGCTGCGGGTTTCGCTCGAACCGGCTCTGACTGCCGATGAATCCGTCGGGGCGGATGCTCTCAGCATTGGCATCGGCATCGCCGTTGATGCGTTGCTGCTGACGGTGTTACTGCTGGCGCTCTTTTGAGGGCGAGTCAGACGCGATGAAACAATTGCGCTGACCAGAGTGTCTTAAGTATAGTCACTAGAGAACCAGTCATAATGCGGGCTTTGTATATAATTGAATACTCTGAGGAACTATTGGAGATGGAGTTTTTGCCATGACCAGTCAATCTGAGCATATTCATTTGCTGGGGATTATTTTCGTCGTTTGGGGATGCCTTTCATTGTTGCTGGGCGTCGGGATGTGGCTGTTTTTCGCGGGTCTGGGCGCATTTTCGGGTGAAAGGGAGGCACTCGCGGTCATGTTGGTCATCGCCACGGTAGC
>CAYXUL010000002.1:12409-42986 GCA_964468475.1 uncultured Ignavibacteria bacterium
TTGATAAGACAACGGCGTCGGGAGTTTGATTCCGACGCCGCAGTCGCTTGGATCGGATGGAGAATCCGATGATACGGAATGTGCTGTTCAGTAGCCCTTTGCTATAGTCTACGTTAATATTTCCTTACGGTTACACCGCAGTTGTCTAAATTCGCAACAACATCAAATCGTACCGGCGCGGTCTCATAGTTCTCGGTAAACAACGCCCCATCCCGCAGACGCACACCCAGATCAGCCTGAGCATCGGGATCGAGATCGATGCCGTAAAGCCTGATACCTGCTGTCGCAGGAAAATAGAGTTCGACATCGTTGGAGCGACCCTTCAGGTCAAGGCGTGTTTCTGCCTGCCCATCTCCAAACTTGAAACGCAAGTTGCTGTAGTCAGCTTCAACATTCATCTTCTTTACGGAAAGATCCTGGGCAAAGAACCTGATTTCGGTATCATCGAGATTGAAGTCGAGCGAATAATCGACCCCCGGATGAAGATAGCAGCGCCAGTCGTGATGCCCCGAATTGTATTCATTGGCTAATCTCGCCAGCCAGCGGTGATCCTTCTCGGATACCTTGATGTCGCAGTTTCCCGCATCACAGTGCGAGTCAAGGCCGATGCCGCCACGGCTGGAGCGCGAGACAATCCGCATCAAGTCCGCAGAGGATCCTGTGTTGTAGTAGATGCGCCCGTCATCGAAATCGAACTTAATCGACGCCGAACTCTGATCGTCGTAGCTGACCGACGCCGTCGTACGGCCGCCGAAATAGTCACTGAAGTCCCGGTAATCTCTCTGGAAATGGAGCCCGCCGTTCAGCCAGACCACGTACGCAAACGTTGCCAGCAACAGCAGAGCTGATAGGTAACTCAAGGGCCGAAACCTCGACTTGCGGAACATCAGATTGATACCGATTGCTATCAGAAGTACCGGCCACAGCCTGAGCAGGTCCCACCACACCCAGCTACTGAGATAGTCCAGATTCGTTGCCAGCAGTGTGCCCCCAATCAGTATCAAGAGTACTCCCCAATTAACTCTCGACGGACTCATGTGCCCCTCCATTAGCTTTTTCAGTTTCAGAGTGGGTAGCGCTGCGCCAGATCAAACCGGCGCCAATCAGGATGAGGATCGCCGGCCAGAACACTCCCCAGTGGAACCACCAGAACAGCCTGTTCAACAGAAATGCCACGCCCACCAGGATCAGCAACAGCCCCGGAATGTATTTGCGCAACTCCGATGGCTCGCTCTGGGTAGATTCCACTACAGCACCGGCCGGAGAACGCGGGATCAGCACCCAGGCGGCCGCATAAGCCACCAGGCCGATGCCGTTCGCGAAAACCAGTACAACTGCCACAATGCGGATAATAGCGGGGTCGATTTCGAAATAGTCCCCCAGACCACCGCAAACACCGGCTATGACTTTGCTCTGATCAGAGCGGTATAGTTTCTTCTTCATTCGACAAACCTCCGTGTCGGTGGATCTTTCCCCCATTCATAAGACTCGCCGGACAATACGAAAGTTTCAGATTGAGCTGTTTTATGGCGTCTCTTTTGGCTATCGCCATGGTTCAGAGCGAAACTAATCGACCGATACTTTGAAAGTAAGATTGTATAAGAGGCAGTCAAAATGCGCGCAACCGGCGAGAAGATAAAATCGAATAAGATTAGTGTGGTGAACGACTTCGAGACACGCGAGCATCCAAACCTCCTGAAACGCTATCAGTTGATAGGCCTGGTTATGCTTATCATTGTAATCTCGCTGGTCGGGTATGGTGTTTATCGCTACAAGCTCAGAAGCTTGGTCGCCGGCAATATAGCTGAGCATCTGCCGCTGTCGCCTAATCGACCGCCGCAGGAACTGACCAGCTTTCCGATTCGCTATGCCGGCAACGACCTGACGCCACGGGCGCTGGCCTACTTGCATGACACGCTCTTCGTCGCCTTCGTAGAACAGCCGATTGTCCAGCTCTATGACTCCGACCTTGCCCTGCTTGCTACCTGGCGATTGCAGCGCCCTGACACTCTGATACCGACTCAGATTGCTGTTACTGATTCGTTTTTCGTCGCTTCCGATACGACACACAATCTGATCGGGATATACGATCATGAGGGATTCTATGTCGCCTCAGTAGCCTGGTACCCGGAGCGTTCAGCGCGGGTCAATCCGGCGCAAATCAGCGTCGATTCGCGGCAAATCACGGTAGTCGACGACGCGATGAACCAGGTAGCCTCGATTTCGCTTCTCAACGATGCACCGTTTTTCAAATTCCTCGAGCTTCTCAGGGTAACGCCTTCACCTTTCAAACCCGATGAAGCCCGACTCAGTTGCGCCTGGTTTGCTCCCGACAGCAATCTCTGGCTGGGGACCTCGAACGGCAAAGCGGTGATGCTGTCGCTCACCAGCGGCGCCGTAAATAATCTCGACAGGCCCTCATTATCCCAAATCTCTGATCCAATCCAATTCGTTGACGTTAATCATGCCATCCGCTCCAACCGCTATCCCAATCCCAAACCTATTCCTCGAGTGCACATGCTCGACCGGGTCAGCGGCAAAGTCTTTGTCTATGACTTGAGCGGCAAACTGACCCTGGTCTACCCGCAGGATCGCGGCCTTGAGCAGCCACTGGCCATAGCTGTCAACCAGGAAAAGCGCCACATTTACATTGCCGAGAGCGGACGCAGCGCAATTACCGTCTTTGGCTTCTGAATTAAAATCGATTCGTGAATAACGACGTTCAAAAGTGATCCTCAACGACACGTGTTACAAGTAGCGTACTTTGTCACATTTTCTGGGTATAACTGAAAGGTATTTATGGCATTCAGAGAATCGGAATAGTATAGATGTACCCGAGTGCCATTTTTCTTGATAGAAGGAGTTATCACTGAATGAGATTAGAAGCAAACTTGAGTAGACGCATAGAGGTCGTGTCGGCGGTGTTGCTGCTCTTTGCCTTTGGGTCAGGTCATGCGGCAGAACAAGCGAAAAAGCAGCCGCTGCTCAACGCGATGAAGACAGAATTGGATCGATCCGTGGGCGCGCTTACTAACGCCGATACGATTCCAATGTACTTTCTCAGTTACCATGTCGTTGATTCGCGCCAGCAGAATGTCGAGGCCAGCTACGGCGCGATCGTCAAGACGAGCGATAATCGTGATCGTACCCTTGATGTCGACCTGAGAGTCGGTGACTACAATCTCGACAACACTCGCGAAATCAGAGGCGGGTTCGGATTCGACATGAGTTTCGATGCGGCGCCACAACTGCCTCTGGGAGATGACCAGAAAGCGATTCGCGAAGTAATCTGGGATGCGACCGACAAAGACTACAAGGCTGCCATCGAACGCTACGCGAAGATCAAAACCAACGTGCAGGTAATGGTCGAGCGCGAGGATACCTCAGCGGATTTCTCGAAGGAAGTTCCCAATGTCTACATCGGTAAGACGGTCGGCATCGATCTCGATACTGCCGCCTGGTCTCAGCGATTGCGTGCCTATAGCGAAGTCTTCAAAGAGTATCCGTTTGTTGAAACTTCAAGTGTGAGAGTGGTGCACACCGACGATAACCGCTACTTTGTCTCAAGTGAGGGCTCCGAAATCCAGGAGGGCCAGTCCTATTCACGGCTTTTCATCAGTTGTTCCGGAACCTGTGACGATGGCATGCGCATCAATCGCTTCGAGAGCTTTGATGCCGAAACCCCTGACGGCCTGCCGGGCGATGAGGTCATCTATGCGACGATTGACCGCTTGATCGGTGAGTTGAAAGCTCTGCTTCATGCTCCCCTGGCGGAACCGTACGCCGGGCCGGCGATCCTGGTCAATCGTGCCGCCGGAGTCTACTTCCACGAGATTTTCGGGCACCGAATTGAGGGGCACCGGCAGAAATCGGAAGTCGAGGGGCAGACTTTCGCCAAGAAAGTTGGGCAGCCGGTATTGCCCGACTTCATTGATGTTTATGATGACCCCACCATGCACGATTTCAAAGGCGAATTCCTGCGTGGCTACTATCCCTATGATGATGAAGGCGTCAAATCGCAGCGCGTCACGGTCGTCAAGGATGGAGTCCTGAAGGAATTTCTCCTCTCACGCTCGCCGGTAGCCGGCTTCACCAAGTCAAACGGTCACGGGCGCACGCAGGGCGGCCATGCGGTGGTATCGCGACAGGGTAACCTGATGGTCAAATCTACCAGGGAATACCCGTTTGATACGCTGGTGGCGATGCTCAAGGATGAATGCCGCAAGCAGAACAAGCCTTACGGACTGATTTTCTATGATATCTCAGGTGGGTTCACGACCACCACGCGCTTCGGTCCCCAGTCATTCAAGGTGTTGCCGTTGCTGGTGTACAAGGTTTACACTGATGACCGTCCGATGGAACCGATTCGCGGCGTCGATATCGTCGGCACACCCCTGTCAAGTTTTGCCAAGATCATCGCTACCGGAAACGACTATGACACGTTCAACGGCACCTGTGGCGCCGAATCGGGCTGGGTGCCTGTCTCTGCGACCGCTCCCAGTGTACTGGTTTCGGAGATCGAGGTAGAAAAGAAATTCAAGGAGCAGGAGAAGCCGCCGATTTTGCCACCACCCTATGAACCTACAAAAACCAGCGACGCCGGTGAGACTGGAGGTGCGAAATGAGAAAGCTGACTACCACAGTGACAATCGCACTGCTGTCATCGTTCATCGCAGCTCCGGCACTGTTTGCGGCCGAGCCCAATGAAATGCTCTTTAGGGTGATGCATGACGAACTTGACCGCAATATGAATAAACTGGTGATGCCGGGTCTGGAGCGCCCCTACTATCTCGCCTACACCATCGATGACTTCCAGCAGCTTGACATAACCGCCACACTGGGCGAACTGGAAAGCTCGCAGTTTCAGCGCGGGCGATATCTCACCACTGATTTGCGGGTTGGTAGCTGGGATCTCGACAACTCCAATTTTGTTTCGGGGTTCTCCGGTTTTGGACCGGCATATACTTCGCTTCCGATCGACAACAACTATGATGCGATTCGTAACAAGATATATTTGCAGACCGACCGCGTTTACAAAGGCGCCGTCGAGTCACTTGCCAAGAAACGCGCCTATCTGCAAAACCAGGTAATGACTGATCGCCCGGCGGACCATATCAAATTCGCGCCCAATACCTATATCGATAAGGCAGAGACGTTTGATATTGATCCGGACTTCTTCAAAGGATTAGCGCGGGACATAACCAGAGTTTTCCTGAATTATCCTGAAATAATCAGCTCCAACTTGAAAGTCACCGCGTCGGTAGTCAACCAGTACACGCTCAATTCTACCGACACCAAGGCGCTGAAGGGTGATCGCATTTATGGGTTCCAGTTGTCGATGGAAGGTCGCAGCAAGGATGGTGAGGAGCTTTCCGACGAAGGCCGAATTGTAGTTACTGACCTGGCCAAATTGCCGACCCATGATGAGATGGTGCAGTGGGCCGAAGAGAACGCTCGCAAAATGCAGTCATTGATTAACGGTGATACGCTGGAGGATTATATCGGACCGGTGCTGTTTGTTGATGACGCGGTCGGCGAATTCTTCCGGCAGCTCTTTGCGAAGAATATTTCCAATATACCCTCCCCTATCTTCGAGAGCAGCCGATTCGGCGGTGATGCTTCCGCCTTTGCGAACAAACTTCGGCGCCGCGTCCTGCCGAATTCCTTTAACGTCTTCAACGATCCGACAATGCCGAAACTTGGTAATACCCCACTGCTGGGATCCTACGAAGTCGATGATGTCGGTGCGCCGGCGAAGAGAACGCAACTGGTGAAGGACGGCAAGCTGGTCAGTTTCCTGATTGGTGATACCCCCACGAAGAAGATTCAGGAGCCCACCGGCAGCGCGCGCGGATCGGTTGGCGGTGGAATCAGTGCTAAGCCGGGAAATTTGATTTTTGAATCCACTGGCACTAAGTCGCTTGACGATTTGAAGAAGAGTCTTGTCGCAATGGCGAAAGATGTCGACCTCGATTACGGCCTCGTGATCACGCGGCTGCGCGACCTCAACTCACAAACACCGTCGTTCGGTGGTATGGGGGGACGTGGCAGCAGAGATGAACTGACAGTGCCCTTTGAGGCGTACAAGCTGTACGCTGATGGCCACATGGAGCCGGTGCGTGGCATGGAATTCAATGACGTCTCGGTAAGGGTGCTGCGGGACATCATCGAGGTTGGCAACAAACCATATGTCTACAATTACCTGATCGGTAATGACTATGAAATGCCGGCAACCATTGTGGCACCGCCGATCCTGGTCGAAGAGATGGAGTTGAAACACTCCGAGCAGAAAGTGAAAAAGCCGCCGGTGCTGCCTTCACCGCTGGCAAAGACAGATTAAAGCAGGCAAGGCTGCAACTGCCTGTTCGACCGATTTTCACGGCAGGTCATATACCGCCCAAGAGCTATGTGACCTGCCGCAGCTTATCTCAACCGGCATTCTCGCTGCCCCTCAAGGAATCCTCAAAACCGGCCGACATTTGACATTAAAACCGCTTTTTTGCGCAGAATTGGCCTTTCAATCGGCGGGAGAGCAGGAAATGTCCGGCGATATAACATTCGATACGTCAACGACGATCCAGACCGGCGGGGACAGCAACCAGGTATCAACGCGCGAGTTGCCGTTGCTGGTTGTCATGCACGGTTCACTGCTCGGGATGACCTACCCGATCGGTGAGAAGCCGCTGGTGATTGGCAGATCCTCTCAATGTGGCGTTCCCCTTGACGATGACAACGCCAGCCGGCAACATGCCCAGCTCGAACGCGATGGTGACCACATTACTCTACGCGATATGGGGTCAACCAACGGCACTTATGTCAACGCTGAGAAGGTGAAAGAAATTGTGCTGGAAGACGGCGACTTGATCCAGGTGGGCGGTTCTCTTTTCAAGTTTCTGCGTTCCTCCGCGGTCGAGAGTAAGTTTTTCGGCCAGATGTACGCCCTGGCGACAACCGATTTCCTCACCGGGATTTTCAACCGCCAGCATATCATCAGCAAACTGGAGCAGGAATTCGCCCGCGCCCTGCGCTACCAGCGTCCCCTGGCGGTGATATTGTACGACATCGACCGGTTCAAACAGATCAACGATAAGCTGGGACACCTCGCCGGTGATCAACTCCTGATGGATTCAGCCAGATTGGTGACGGAGAGTATCCGCAAACACGACATCTTTGGGCGCCTGGGAGGCGATGAGTTTCTCATCATCTGTCCCGAGACGCCGGCAGAGCAGGTAATGACCATGGCAGAACGCCTGACCCGACTGCTCAATAAATCTCATTTCCGGCTGAAAGAGCGAGCGATCATGTACTCCATCAGCGCCGGCCTTGCCGGTCTGGGAGATAAAGCCCGTTCGCCGGCGGATCTGCTGAGGCTGGCTGATAGGGCGCTTTACCAGTCTAAGGAACGCGGCGGCAACGGCGTAACACTACTTGAAAGTTCGCACGCTGAAGCATCGGAGAAAGAATCGTAGTCGGTAAGCAGAAATTCTCGCAGCGCGCAGGAAAAATTTCTTTACGGCGCCGAAGATAGCCCTATATTGTCAAGGTATTACCTGATCTCTTCATGTTCAATTGAGGTGAGTTTGTTCATGACAAAGCAGAACAGCCCCTATATCTACAACTTCTTCAATTACTATAATTTCTACAATAACAGCAATAATTGTGGAAATCGTAATAATTACATGGTGATCAGGTAGCCCTCCCCACCTTCTCATTTTCGACAAATTGAAATTGGGGTGTAGCTCAGCTGGCAGAGCGGCTCCCTGTTAAGGAGATGGTCGCAGGTTCGATCCCTGCCACCCCAGTTTATTACCTGAACACCGATAACAAACAGAAACCAGTCGGACGCGGTGGATGAAAAACGCCGGCACGAGTCCCTTCGTGAGGGCATTCGTTGTCAGGTCAGGAAAGGATTCCCGACCGCGCAAGTACAATTGTGAGCGGCAGTCGTCCTCACCTGCCGCGTTGTCATCCCGCCAGACGAGGACGGCTGGGCGGGCACGCCTGAGATGAACATCGCGCGCTTAAAGCCGCAATTACAGCGCCGCCAGCGCCTTGTAGGCGTGCATGCGGGCGAAGCTCTGCTGCATACTGTTCAGAACGTTGGCATTGTAGGCGCGTTCGAGATATTCCTTCGCCTTGGCGGAATTCCCCTTCCCCTCCTGTGCCTCCGCCAGCAGGTAGACATTGTACGGATTCTGCAGGTTGGTATCATTCAGTTGCGAGATCGCCTTGTCCCAGTCTTTCTTCTGCAGGGCAATGATCGCGCCAAGTTGGTGAGCAGCCCAGGTCTGGAATTGATTGTGGTTCTTGGTAGCAGCAGCCAAATACTGATCGTAATGTTTCTGGGCTTCTTCGAGATTCCCCTGCATCGCCGCTACGCGTCCCATATCATAATGGTGATTCAGCCGATTATTGTCAATCTGCGACGCATTAACGTTGGGGGCCTTCTCGAACAGTGCCACCGATTCCTTGAACTTCTCGGCTGCGGACTTGTAGTCGCCCATCTCATAGTAGATATTTCCCATCAAGTTGACATCACCCGAAGCTGCCGTTAAGTCGTTGTGCTCGTCAGCTACGGCACGTTCCCGCTCGATCGTCTGCAGTGCCTGCTTGAGATCGCCCTCATCAGCATACGACACCGCCATCGAAAACAGCGCAACACGTTTCTCGCCGGTCACCCTGGTCTCCTCAAAGCGCTTATTCAGGAGCGTGCGTGCTTCATCATGCCGCCCCAGGTAATTCAGATCTGTGGCGATTCCGGTGTAGGAATTATTGAAATTGGGATCCTGTGCCAGCGCCTTGCGATATTGCTCAATCGATTCGTCGTATCGACCCATTTTCATCAAGAGTTCAGCGTAGGAATCATAAGGGTTGGGGTCGTCGGGAATCAGTTCGATGTATTTCTTGAAAGCGCGCTCCGCGTCGTCGAAACGACCGAGGAAGCGATAGGAGTAACCGAGCTGGTTGTAGATCTGGGTAAAATCAGAGTCGATCTCTTGCGCCTGCTGATACTGTGTTATTGCCTTGCCGAAATTCTGCTGACCGAAATAGTAATTCCCCAGGCCGACATGTGCGCGAACGGAGTTGGGGTAAAGCTGCACCAGTTCCATCAGTAAGCGCTCCTGCTTGTGCGGCGCGCCGCTGATTCCCGCTTCGAAAGCATAGATGAGTTTTTGTTCACCATCGGAAACGTCAGGTGCGGTCTTGACCGCCTCGCGAAGGCTGGTAAAGAATCCTTTCTGAGTAGGCTGCGCCTGCGCCAGCAGCAAGTGTGCCCACGCGAAATTGGAATCGAGTTTAACTGCCTTCTGCAGAGGCTGGAATGAGGCTGTGAGCTTCAGTTTCTCCTGCATATCGCGCGCCTGCAGGAAAAGCTGGCGCGCCTCGTCATTCGAGGTCGTAATCGGTATGCTTCCCTGGGCAATAGTGGACGTTTCGCCCTGGCTGCAGGCAAGTAACCCCAGGGCATATACGAGCATCGCAATGGTCCAGAGAAGACCTCTTCGAAGATTACGCATACTTATCGTTCCTTCCATTTATGCCGAAGTCTTGTTTTTTCGAAATTGAGCTTGAGCTGTCCTTCCAGGGGCTGCCTGGATTCATAAGGCATTTGCCCGGACCTCCAATAGGCAGACGCACAATATCCCCTGTACAGAAATTCTCTACGTGGTTAATTCGTGAATGTTACGAGCTACCTCGTGAATTGCAGCGACCGAACGGGTTACAGCGGATGCTAAGTTGAGGTTTCATCGAGAAAGCTTACGGATCATCCGCAGGATTGATTTCTCGTGAGTGAAGTTGAGAATATCGCCGATCCTGACCCAGCGAACCTCATGAGATTCTGAACTGGAGATCGGGACACTGTCTGAGTCGACCGTGAACAGAAAGCGAATATCGTAGTGAAGGTGCTCCGGGACTTCGCGGTAAGGGGGAATTGTGTGTATGTCGAGATCGAAGATATCGCGCTGAACAGGCCACAGATTATCCAGACCTGTTTCTTCTTCGGCTTCTCGCAACGCGACGTGATACACATCGGGTTCACCGTCGGCGTGACCACCCGGTTGCAGCCACATTCCCAACTTCTTGTGAAGGACTAAGACTATCTGCTGTCTCATCGGGTCGGTGATGAGCGCCGAACCGGTGATGTGCCCGCTGCTCAATGAGCGCTCAAAGCAGTCGGGATTTGTTGTCACGAACTCTACGAGACGTGATCTGGTCGTGCGCTGGTGCTCATCAGCGGGGTGATAGCCGTCGAGAAGAGAAAGAAGTGGTTGGCGGTGCATGGGATGATTACGGCAGAGTCTCTATTTGAAAGAGGTACTGAGTTTCAATCTAATTCAACTCTTCTTAGCAAGAGCGAGGAAGGTTGTCAAGTTAGAATGTCTGGCGGATGTAGTAGGGGCGAGGCTTGACCTCGCCCGAGGTCGGAATTATGTCTCTGATCAATCGCGGGCGGCCGCAAGGGTCGCCCCTACGGTTAATTCACCACACATCCCGGCAGCGGCGCGGGACCACCACCGAAGATATAGTTGATCAGATACACCGCATCGGCAATGGAGATACCGCAGCTTTGGTCGGCATCGGCAGCATTGAGATCGTATGGCGGGCAGCCACCACCAAAGATATAGTTTACTATGAAGACAGCGTCGGCGATGGAGACATGTCCGGAAGCGTTAGCATCCGCCGGTGACAGTACCAGTGTATCAGGTATGGACGAGTTCCACCCCACTTCCTGGTATCCCGGGATCCAGGCTGTGAAGATAGTCGTTATAAACACCAGGCCGTTTCCGAGCGGCATTAGATAGTAATCATCCCCGAACGAAGCGCGAAAGATCAAGTCAGCAAAGTTGCCGGAACCGCTAGGGACAAATCCACCTGTAGCATTAGTAGCAATAAACGCGACATAGGTGCTTTCCGGACCGCCGTCAAAGTAGTAATTCATGTCGGCCCAGAGCCCCTTCATTTCAATTCCAACCAGACTTATGTTGGGAGAATATTCGATCGACAGTTTTGCGATGTAGGCATAATTGTTGAATGTGGCGAGATACAGGGGAAGCCGGAGTTCGACACTGCCATCGCAGTCAACTACTGATTCAACGGCAGGAAGCGAGCTAAGTGAATCAGATTCGTCAAATGGCTGTGCAACTGAGGACAGGAAGCCGGTGGCAACGATGAACAAGACACTCAGAAGGAACTTCCCCATATAGACCTGCCTCCTTCGCCCTCGTTGGCGCTTACTGCGTTCTCTCCGTCATATAGACATTATAGTCCAGGGAGGGGGGTAGCAAGGGGTATTTCGCAAGAAAAACGCGGCACACCGCCTGCTCGTCGGGGCGAGGGAGGTGCGCCGCGCACGTCGTTTCTTTCGCGCCTGCGGCGCGACCGGGTGTCCCGATTTATCGGGACGCCCCTACGCTTATCTCACGCCCTGATAGAGCGCCGTGATGTCTACATCCTCGCTGGTATCGATAATCTTATATTCATCCAGCTTGAGGTTGTCGTCACCTACCAGCTTGATCCTGAACCGGTGAGCTTTCTCGATCTCGCGGATGCGATCCGAATCGCCGTTACTCATAAATCTGGCAACTTCGGGATGGAAGTGGATTTCATAATTCCTGCCGGCATGAGCCACATGGGCGCGCATGAACCAGCGCTCGATCTTCATCGCGATCGTCTCCTTCGACATAATCCGCCCCAACCCGTTGCAAATCGGACATTGGTCAGAAAGCGTAAAGAGAATCGATTCCTTGGTGCGCTCACGCGTCATCTCGATCAACCCAAAATCGGAAACCGGCTGGATGGAGTTCTTGGCGCGGTCATTGGCGAAGCATTTCTTGAATTCCTCGAAGAGGACGCGGCGGTTCTCGTACGAGTACATATCGATGAAATCGATAATCAACAGCCCACCGATATCGCGCAGGCGAATCTGCCGGGCAGCTTCACGGGCAGCCTCAAGGTTCGTCTGCAGGATCATATTTTCCGGGTCTTTACGATTACCGGTGAACCTGCCGGTGTTGACGTCGATTGTCACGAGCGCCTCGGTCTGATCGATAATCAGGTAGGAACCCTTCTTAATCCATACTTTGCGGTCGAGCATCTTGTCGATCTCCTGCTCGATATGATAGGTGTCGAAAACAGGAACTTCACTGGAATAGAGCTCCACCTTGTTGCGCATTTCCGGATCAATCGACTTGACATAGCGGACTATCGACCGGAACGCTTTCTTGTCATCCACCACCAGGCGGTTGGTATCGGTAGTGAAGACATCACGAATCACGAACGAGGTCATCGATTCCTCGCTATGCAGCAGCGTTCCCGGCCGGGCGCGTTCGGCTTTGCGCTTGATCCTGTTCCAGGTCTTGGTCAGTTTACGGATATCCGACTTGAATTCCTTTTCGGTGCGCCCTTCCCCCTCGGTACGGACAATCACACCGCACCCTTCCGGCTTGCAGTCGTAAACCAGGCGGCGCAAGCGGCGGCGTTCGGCGAAGTTCTCGATTCGCTTGGAAACGCGGATATAGGCCGAGTTGGGCGAAAGCACCGAAAATCTGCCGGGCAGCGACAGATCGGTGGTCACGCGTGGTCCTTTGGTGCCGATCGGTTCCTTGATGATTTGCACCACGAGCTGTTGCCCCTGTTTCAGAATCTTCTCGATATTCTGGTGTTTGTGTTTGCGCATGATTTCGGCATTGATTGCTTCCTCGTCGTCATCGTTTAGCTCGAAGTGGCTGCCCGCTTCGGAGGCTAAAGCGATGTCGGAGATATGCAGAAATGCCGCTTTTTCGAGACCGATGTCAACAAAGGCGGCCTGCATCCCGGACACAATTCCGGTAACTTTGCCTTTGTACATGTTCCCGACAATGCGCTCGTCGTCGGCGCGCTCGACATGCAGCTCGACCAGCTTGTCATTTTCGATCACTGCAATGCGTGTCTCGTGATCGCCGACATTGACGATGATTTCTTTCTTCACGGTTGTAGCTCCTGACTACTTCATCAGGTCTGCGTTGATGAGACCTGCGAAAATGGTAAAAAGTCAGGACACGGTAAGTCTGGTACCGGGAGAGAGACGGGCTCCGTTGAGGAAAGATTGGACATCCATGCGCTTTTTGCCTGCCGGGCAGACTTCCAGAAGTCTCACGGCACCACTGGCGGCGGCCACAATCAGGCCGCTTTTCTTATCGGCGGCAATGATCTCGCCGGGCAAGTGGGAACCGCTGGCCGGATCGGCCAGCACGGCGCGCAGGATTTTGAGGCGGTTGCCATCCAGGTATGAGTAAGCATCGGCTGATCCGGCCAAACCGCGTATGCGGTTCACAATTCTAATGGCCGGTTGATCCCAGTCGATCAGGCTGTCGGCGGCGGATATTTTGGGCGCCGCGCTAGCTGCTGTGTCATCCTGTGGCATAGCTTTAATCTTGCCTTCCTCGATACGGTCGATAGTCTCTACGAGCAGGTTTGCGCCGATCTCGGCCAGACGAGGATAAAGTTCCTCGTAGGTTTCATTGGGACCGATCTCGACTCGTCGCGACATTAAAATACCGCCGGTGTCCACACTTCTGGAAATTCTGAAGGTTGTGACACCGGTTTCGGTTTCGCCCGCCATAAGAGCGTGTTCGATTGGTGCTGCGCCACGGTATTTCGGTAACAGGGAACCGTGGAGATTGATCGCACCTTGAGGCGGCAAGGAAAACAATTTTTCCGGCAGAATCCTAAACGCAACCACCGCAAACAAATCGGCAGCATATTCGCCGATACGTTTTATGAAGCTTTCATCTCTCAGCTTCCGTGGTTGCAGGACTTCAAGATTTTGTTCCAGCGCGAATCTTTTCACTTCAGATGGCGCCAGCTTCTTGCCGCGTCCTCGGGGTTTGTCGGGAGCCGTCACAACGGCTGCGACCTGATGGCGGGATTTGAGTAGTCGCTCAAGCGCGATCTGCGCAAATCTGGGTGTACCAAAAAAAACTAACCGCATCCCGGGTATACTTTACTAAAACAACGTTTTCTTTATCACTGGTCGGTTATGCACTGACCTTTATTTTCTTCAGTTTGCCTGAAATCATCTCGCGCTCGGCCGGAGCGAGGTAATCGATATATAGCTTTCCGTTGAGGTGGTCGGTTTCGTGCAGGATCGCACGGGCAAACAGCCCCTCAGCTTCCACCTCATTTTCGTTACCGTCCACATCAAAGTAGCGGCAAACTACTCGCTCGGGCCGCGTAATCTCCAGGTAGAGACCGGGAAAAGAGAGGCATCCCTCTTCGCCACACTGCTCACCTTCGGTGGAGATGATTTCCGGGTTTATCATGACGATTTCGTCAAATTCAAATGAGGCTGACGTGAGATCGAGGATAAAGAATCGCTTATTCACTCCTACCTGCGGAGCGGAAAGACCGATTCCTTTAACCTGGCGCAGTGTCTTGAACATCGCAGCGATGAATTCCTTCAACTCCGGAGTGATTTCCTCTACCGGAGTAGACATCTGGCGGAGAGTTTCATCCCCATACAGGACAATCTCTGGTGCAGCCGAATTCTTCTTCATCAAACTTTCTTTACATCAAACTTTCGGTTCCTAAGTCACTCGCTGGGCAATAGAGGACTTTAGGAATTCCATTTTAACATCTTCGGAAACCTTGATAATAACTTTATTCTCGTTATCGTTGATCCCGAAGACGGTACCAAACATCCCCCCAGTAGTTACAATGCGATCTCCCTTCTTAAGTTCCGCCAACATCGCCTGATGATCTTTCTGTTTTTTCTGTTGGGGGCGGATCATCAGGAAATACATCACGGCAATGATCAGCACAAACGGCAGGAGCATTCCGATAATACCGCTGCTACCGCCGCTGTCACCTCCCTGTGGTGCTGCCATAAGAATCGCGTAATAGAAGTCCATTCGACCAATATCCTCCAATTTAATTATACGTTTTCAGACTCGTCCGAATATAAGGCATTCAACTCCTTTTTGAAATCCGCAAACCTGTTTACCAGAATGGATTTGCGAGCCCGGCGAGTCAGCTTAAGATACGTGTAAACGTTGTGAATTGTCAAGAGCCGTAGTCCGGCAATTTCACCGACATTGAGCAAATGCCGCAGGTAGGCGCGGCTGTAATTTTGGCAGCACAGGCAGGCGCAGTGTTCATCGATAGGGCGATAATCGTGTGAATAGGTCGCAGCTTTGATCGTCATCTTGCCGCCAAATGTGAAAACTGTGCCGTTGCGGGCGTTGCGGGTGGGCATAACACAGTCGAACATGTCAACTCCGCGCTCGATGCCATCGATGATGTCTGCCGGGGTGCCGACACCCATCAAATAGCGGGGTTTGTTGACTGGAAGTACGCCATTCAGCAGTTCCAGGATCGGCAACATCTCCGCTTTCGGTTCTCCAACTGACAGTCCCCCAATGGCATAGCCGGGAAAATCGATTTCCAGCAGACCCTGAGCGGAGCGTTCGCGAAGGTCGGGATAAACCGACCCCTGGATTATGGCAAAGAGGGCCTGCCGTCGGGGATCCTCCGACCAATGCTGCCAAGCACGCTTTTCCCATTTCAGGGTCTGGCGCTCGGCTCTGTAAGCCTCCTCGTGGGTGCAGGGGTATTCAATGCAAACGTCGAGTGGCATGATAATATCCGCTCCCAGAGCACGCTCGACATCGATTGTCGATTCCGGGGTAAACAGGTGCGGCGAGCCGTCGATATTGGAGCGGAAATGTACTCCTTCATCGCTGATTTTCCGTAACTCCTTGAGGGAAAACACCTGATATCCACCGGAATCGGTCAGCGTCGGACCGCGCCAGCCGTTGAAACGCGCCAGTCCGCCAGCATCGCTGATTATCTCCGGCCCCGGCCGCAGATATAAATGGTAGGTGTTTCCGAGGATGATCTGGGCTCCCAGAGCACGCAGATCGTCGGCATCTAAGGCCTTTACCGAAGCCGCCGTCCCAACAGGCATGAACGCAGGTGTCTCGATAATACCGTGCGGTGTCGTTAATTTCCCGGCGCGGGCTTTTCCGGAGGTCGCCTGCAACCTGAATTCAAAATTCGCTGTCACAGCGGGCAATATAGTGCCTTCGCCCGCCTAAGCCAAAACAATAGAATCAGTTACGAGCGAGATTATGCAGACAAACGAGGTGTGGTTTGTAATAGTTCTTGTTGAATTCCCGATATATGTAGGTAGATTCGAGTCTAAGCGGAACACCGTACATGCGTCCACTGGGATCCACAATGGTTAGGGAGAATAAGCATAAGATAATGCTGCAAACGAGGCTGTTAATCAGAATATTCGTGCTGCTGACGCTCTTTATCAGTGCTTTGACAGCGACTGCAACCGGAACAGTCTGGCATGTAGCCATCACCGGTAGCGATGAGAGCGGTACCGGTTCCTTTGGCGCGCCATACGCGTGCATCCAGTTTGCTGCTGACCGGGCCCTGGTAGGTGATACAATCGAGGTTGGGCCCGGGTTGTACGCCAGTGCCGGGAACCGTGACATACTCTTCAGCGGGAAAGCCCTGACCATCATCTCCACTAGCGGACCGGAAGCCACTGCAATCGACTGTGAGGGTAGTCCGGCTGTACCGAGACGGGCTATTAGCTTTGATTCGGGAATTGACTCGACTTTTCGAGTCATCGGTATCACTTTCAAGAACGGTTACGATTCCACAGCCGGCGGCATAGTTTATATCAACTCGGGATGCTCTCCACTTTTCGAAAACTGCAGCTTCGAACTGGGCGAATCCTTTAACGGTGGGGCAGTATACTTCAATAATAATTCAGGTGGAATATTCCGTGATTGCCGCTTCACCGACAACAATAGTGATAACCTCGGTGGAGCAGTGTTCATCGAAGCGGGATCAAGCTCCCGGTTTGAACAGTGCAACTTCGTCAGCAATACTTCCGATTCCTACGGCGGTACAATCATGGTCGGTACCGGCGCGACTGCCGATTTTACCGGGTGCCTCTTTGCCGATGGCAGTGCTACCTGGGGCGGCGGAGTTCTCTACGCCGCGGATGCATCAGTCACTTTCACAGGCTGTACCTTTGCCAGGTCGGCTGCTGTTTGGACTGGAGACGTGCTCGCTTCTACCAATACGACTGTCAACCTGTCCGACTGCCTGCTGCATACTAACCAGGCCAGTGCACCGATCGTCTGCCTTGGCTCGAGCACTACCTCAATTGACTGTACCGATATTTTCTCGACGCAATTCAGCGGCTGGTACGGCTGCGGCTCATCGCAGTATGAGACAAACGGCAACATCGCCCTCGACCCGTTGTTCGTGGACTATGATGGCGGTGACTACCGGGTGCAAAGCGATTCTCCCTGCGGCCCCGGAAACAACAGCTGCGGCGTCCTGCTTGGTTCCGAGGAGGTTCTCTCCCCAGTCGACAATTGCGGGGACCTCGATGGCGACGGGGCTATCACTATCTCCGACGCAGTCTACGCGATCAATTTCATATTCGCGGGCGGCGCCGCGCCGCAAGACAGCCACGGCGGAGACATGGACTGCAGCGGTGATCTCAATATTTCCGACTGCGTTTACCTGGTAAATTACATTTTTGCCGGCGGTAATGCTCCCTGCGCGGCGTGCAAATAAGGCCGTCACTCCGGAGCAATATTCCCCCTTACTGCCAATCGGAATTTCGAAACAAAAAAAGTTGACTCGATAGTTTGACTTAGCTATCCTGCATTCGAGCAACAAACTCAACCTACAGGCAGAAAATATCAAACAGGTCGACGAGACCAGGCCCCTTTGTCGACTTCTTCCGGTGGAGTGTTTCCGCCGGCGGTAGCGCTAGTTGTGATCCAAGGCCCAATCGCAAATAGTCCTGCGCAATTGAAAGGAGGTGAGCTAGACAACCAGGCTCAAGTGCCCCCGGGATGTTATAACATCCCCGATGTAGTAATGGCTCATAAATGCGGGTACCAGACCCGCTTAGGAGGAATTATGAAACGAGTGTTGATAGCGCTCATTGCAGTAGCTATACTCTCACCCAACATTCTCGCAGCAGATCACATCATCAAAGTAGATCGACCCACGGGCATACCCACATTCCTGGGCTACGTGCCTGATCGTTTCATTGTGGTGATGAAGCCTGGAACCGGGCCATTGAACGTTCAAATGACAAGCAGGGGCGTCCCTCATGTCGGCATTGCCGAGCTTGACAAAGTCGCAGACCAGTTTGCAGTGTCGAGGATCGAGGCCGAGTTCCCGGGCGCCGGCACGGCGAAGTTGGCACGAGCCGCTGCACTGGCAAACTATCAAAAGGTGACAATCAACAAGGGTACCTTGCAGGAGGCCATGGATGCATACAGCAAAAATCCAATGGTCGATCATTGCGAGCCGATCGGCATTCATGCCATGTACGCGGTGCCCAACGACCCTTACTTTTCGCCGTATCAGACCTATCATCAGCAGACCAACGATCACGATATCGACTCGCCCGAAGCTTGGGATATCGAAACCGGAAATTCCGCGATTGTCGTTGCGCTCCTTGACTCCGGCACGCGCTATTACCATCCCGATCTGGGCGGTGCGAACGCGTCCGCTGCCAACCCCGGCGCCTCGCGCGGGAATATGTGGATCAACTATACGGAGTTGAACGGTACTGCCGGCGTTGATGATGACGGCAACGGCTATGTCGACGATTGGATCGGCTACGACTTCATCGACGGCGTCAGCAATTGCTGGTCCGGAGAGGATTGCAGCACGCAGGATAACGACCCGCGCGACTTTAACGGTCACGGCACCCATACCGCCGGTATCATGGGCATGATCACCAATGACGGCTATGGCATGGCCGGAGTCGCCGGCGGCTGGGCTAACGGCACACAGCCGGTGACGGCGAACGGTATCAAGATCATGCCGCTGCGCATGGGATATTCATACAATTATCTCGGGCAGGAATACGGCGTGGTAATGATGGACGCCGCGGCCGAAGCATTTTATTATGCCGCCAACAACGGCGCCAGGATTGCCTCCTGCAGCTGGGGTTCCTCCAACTCGGGCGGAATCGGCGCTGCGGCTTCTTACTTCATCAACTCCGGCGGTCTGATTTTTGTCGCTGCCGGTAATGATGGCAGCCAAACGGCTGACTACCTGAATGGACGCGGTGACTGCATCTCAGTGGCTGCCGTTGACGGCAACGACGCCGCCGCCAGTTTCACGACTTACGGAACGTGGGTGGACATTAGCGCTCCCGGCGTTGACATTTATTCAACCTATCACGATCACACTGACCCCAACACTGTCTATTGGGCTGCCCTGAGCGGCACTTCGATGGCCACGCCGATGGCCGCCGGAGTCGGTGCGCTGATCTGGTCGCACAATCCTGCCTGGTCAGCTTCTCAGGTGGAGAACCAGCTTTATGCCAGCGCCGACAACATCGACGCTTATCTCAGTTCTCAGTACATTGGAAAGATGGGCGCCGGGCGAATCAACGCCTACAATGCCGTAAACACCGGTCCACCACCGGCGCCGGTAGCTAACTTCTCCGGCTCACCGACTTCCGGTACCGAACCGTTGACAGTGAATTTTACTGATCTCTCCACAGGCAGCATCTCCACCTGGAGTTGGACTTTTGGTGACGGTGGTACTTCGACGGCTCAGAATCCGTCGCATCAGTACACGTCGGCGGGAACCTACACCGTCAGCCTGACGGTCACCGGGCCCGGTGGCTCAGACGTAATGACCAGGAACAACTACATAACGGTCAATCCATGTGTCACGCCTACGGCCGGGTTCGTAGGTTCACCAACGAGCGGTGACTACCCGCTAAGCGTCAGTTTCACCGATCAGTCCAGTGGCGCGACCTCGTGGTCGTGGAACTTCGGTGACGGCGGAACTTCGACAGCTCAGAATCCGTCGCATACCTACACCGCCGCCGGAACTTACACGGTTACGCAAACCGCCTCAAACTCCTGCGGCAGCGACCAGATGGTCAGGAACAGCTACATCACGGTAACAACACCGCCATGTAACGCTCCCGTTGCTGACTTCAGCGGTTCGCCGACAGCGGGCAATTATCCGCTGAGTGTGAACTTCACTGACCTGTCAACCAATTCGCCGACAAGCTGGAGCTGGACCTTCGGCGACGGCGGCACCTCAACCGCCCAAAATCCGTCGCACACTTACACGGCAGCCGGAACTTACACTGTCTCGCTTACCGCGACCAATTCGTGTGGTTCGGATGGTGCAACCAGGACCGGCTACATCACGGTCACGCAGCCGACTGTTGGCTACGCGACCTTACCGTACTACACCGGTTTTGAAAGTGGTTCGTTCGATCAGTACTGGTTTACTCAGAGCGACAACTCTGAAGGCCGCATTCAGATTACCACAGCCAACGGTCCGCGAGGCACCTACCACCTGACAATGGATGACAATACCGACGGCAGCCTCTATGCCCAAAACGAGGCCTGGTTGCGGCTCGATCTTTCCGGTCAGAGCCAGGTTGAGCTGACATTCTGGTGGAAGGAATTCAGCGATGAGAACCAGACCCAGGATGGAGTGTTCATTTCGGACAATGACGGCAGCACTTTCACCAAAGTGTATGACCTGTACAACGGCACTTCGACCTACGCGCAGGTCACGCTCGATATCGACCAGTTGGCTGCGGCTAACGGCTTGAGCCTGAGCAACACTTTTGTGATCAAGTTCCAGCAGTACGATAACTACGGCATCCCCACGGATGGAATGGCCTTCGATGATATCGACGTGCATGCTGTCACGCCGCCACCACCTGTTGCCGATTTCAGCGCCTCGCCGACATCAGGAAACGCGCCCTTGGCAGTTGTCTTCACCGATATGTCCACCAACAGCCCCACCAGTTGGAGTTGGGATTTTGGTGATGGTGGCACCTCGACAGCTCAAAATCCGTCATACACTTACAACAGTGGCGGTACCTATACCGTCTCATTGACCGCCAGCAATGCCTGGGGTAGTGATGTCGCCACCAAAACGGATTACATTACCGTAACGGTTCCGGGATCTGCTACCGTGATCACATATGACGATTTCGAGAGCGGCCTCGGTAACTACACCGACGGCGGCTCTGATATGTCCCTCTACACCGGCGGCAATTACGCCTGGGAGGGGAGCAACGCCGCCGACATTCAGGACAACAGTGGCACAGCGTCGTCATTCTATCATACCACAGGACATGACGTCTCGAGCTACGCCACTCTGGAAGTCGAGTTCTACTTCGTTGCCATCAGCATGGAGTACGGCGAGGACTTCTGGGTGCAGTACTACGATGGCTCATCCTGGTATACGGTGGCTGCATTCGCGCGTGGCGTTGACTTCAACAACAATACTTTCTACAATGCCGTCGTGACGATCCCATCGAGTTCGTTCAATTTCCCAACGAATGCGCGCCTGCGTTTCATGTGCGATGCCAGCAATAATCGTGATGATGTCTACATCGACAACATCGAATGGCGGGGTCTAAGCGGCACGGCAATGGCAAGCAACCGGGGATTGCAGGCTCGTAAGAGTGCAGTTGTTCTGCCCGAGGAATACTCGCTCAGCCAGAATCGTCCGAACCCGTTCAACCCGGTGACATCGATTACCTTTAATTTGCCGGAAGCTACCTCAGTAACGCTGAGCATATTCAATGTGCTCGGCCAGAAGGTGGCGACTCTGGCAAATGGACAATTCAGCGCCGGGTCTCATCAAGTTGAGTGGAACGCCGCTGCTCAGCCGAGCGGAATCTATCTCTACAGACTTGATACCCCTGAATTCAGCCAGACTAAGAAGATGTTGCTACTGAAATAACGAGCGATTTTTCAGATGCACAACTGAGACAGGAAAGGCCGGCAAATCTGCCGGCCTTCCTCTTTAGGAAACATAAAGGAGACTACCTAACACAATTCTCACTAACTCGATTCTCAAGAAAATCCGTGTCGAAGTCCTCCGACAAACTACGACACGGACAGTTCATTGAGCCCTTGCGATGCCGCTGAAGCATACCTTCTGTACCCTTCGGCGGTAGTCCCTTTGTTGCGATCCTTTTTGTCGATCCCCTTTGGGTTCGCCTGCGCAGTGAGCCCTTTGTTTACTCTAAATTCATGGCAATCAGTGTGCCAAAATCGCAGAGATAACGACTGATGCTCGAGGTGGTTTGTGCGCAAGCACTTACGAAATAAGAGAGGCTACAAGCTAATGCAAACTTGTAACCTCCGGTTTGATACTGAAACAAGGGGTGAAACAGTATGAAACTCTACTGCTTCAGATGGAACCAAGCTCGGAATACGTGGGGGTCGACAAATAGCGTTCGCCGGTATCGCAGACGAAGGTCACAATCAACTTGCCTTCGTTTTCCGGGCGCCGCGCCATTTGCAGGGCTGCGGCGACATTAGCCCCCGAGGAAATACCGATCAGAATTCCTTCCTCACGCACCACTTTGCGTGTAGTTTCGATCGCCTCGTCATTTTCGACGGTGAGAATCTCATCAGCGAGCTCGATTTCAAGAATATCGGGCTTAAATCCGGCGCCGATACCCTGGATTGGGTGTGGGCCCTTGGTACCTTTCGAGAGGAACGGCGAAGCAGCGGGCTCCACCGCGATCACTTTCAGGCCCGGCTTGCGGGGTTTGAGCACGCGACCGCAACCGGTGATAGTACCGCCCGTGCCTATGGCTGAAACAACAACGTCTACTTTGCCGTCGGTATCGTTCCAGATTTCCTCCGCTGTAGTCTTGGAGTGGATCTCCGGGTTAGCCGGATTCTTGAACTGCTGCGGCATGAAGTAGTGCTCCGGATCAGTGGCGACCTTTTCCTCGGCGTGTTTCACCGCGCCCGGCATGCCTTCGGCGCCGGGAGTGAGCACCAATTGCGCCCCGAACGCCTTCAGCAGGTTACGCCGCTCCACCGACATCGACTCCGGCATGTACAAAACCAGCTTATATCCCTTCATCGCGCAGACGAACGCCAGAGCTATTCCGGTGTTTCCGGAAGTTGGCTCAACGATCGTGGTGTCGGGTTTGATCTTGCCGTCACGTTCCGCCGCCTCGATCATGGCCAAGCCGATACGGTCCTTCACCGAGGAGCAGGGGTTGAACGATTCCAGTTTGCCGACCACCCGCCCGGGTAGACCTTTCGCAACGCGATCGAGATAGACCAACGGTGTGCCGCCGATCAATTTGGTGATGTCTTCAGCGATTTTCATCTCGGTTCTCCTTCAACTGGGGCTGTCTATTTCAAGTTTCTCAATTCAAATCCAGTACATCTCTGCGGCCTGACCCGATTGCTCGATAACATCTGACAGTGTGACCGCTTCTAGATTAGCCTCCATGATGGCCAACTGCTGGTTCATCAGGTTGGTTAATGTCCTGCCGATGGGATCGCCGGCACCGAGGCTACCTCTGTTGGTGTCGGGCAAGGTCAACTCACGCAAGCCCTCACAGGCAAGGATGATTTCCTTCAGCGAGATCTCGGTCGGCTTGCGCGCGAGCTGATAGCCGCCGTACGCTCCACGGGTGGCGTTGAGAATTCCCAGCGAGCGCAAGCGCGAAAACGTTAATTCCAGAAAGCGCTGCGGGAGAGATCGATTGCTGGCGATTTCTTTCACCCCAATTAGCCGCTCACGCCCAGCGACGGCCAGATGAACGAGGGCAGCCAGACCGTAGTAGCTCTTGTTTGTTATCACCTCACCAAGATAATGCCGATACCGCACTGGTCAAGAGAAATACGCAAATTCCTATCGGTTTTTGATACAATTCGTTTTGATTACTGTTTTCTTGCAGTTACATTGGTCTGTGACGGCGTTGAAATTGTATGATGTCAGGCGGTGCGAGCGGCGAAACCGGGCAAATAGCCCTTGCCGCGGTACACCGTAGTGAACATATTGTCATATTAGGCCCGCTCGGTAAGAGTAGATTCACTACTTAGACCATGTGACGGAAGATAAGCCAAGGCAAAATCGATCGAATAAGTTCAATTTCAATAGCACTACGGGAGGATTTAATTCACACGCAATCCGTAGTCGCAATATCTGTTAAGCAGGAATCTGTTAAGCAGGAGGTTAAATGTCTGTTCGTACCACTATCACGATCTTATTAGCATCTCTGCTTCTTTTGGTCGGGGCTGCGCTATTATTCACCGGCTGCAGTCAGAGCTCAAGCAGCACTCAGGCTGCAGTTTATCAGGATCCGCCGGAGATGACAGCCACCTATGACTCGCTGGAAGCTCTTGCGGCCAACACCGGCACGACGCTTGGATACAAAGACTATGAAGGAGTCTACCAGTATTTCCTGGAGAAGTACCCCAACTCGACTGCTCTTCATCGTGACTGGCAATCTACACTCGATGCGTTTAACATGACCGAGGAGAAGATTGCTCACTACAAGGAACTGCATGAGCAGAACCCTAATTCGGCGATGTACGCCTACCTGTACGGACGCTGTCTGCCTACCGGGCAGGATCGCGACATGTTCAAGAAGGCTGTAGACATCGACCCGAATTACTTCTGGGGCCACTTCGGCTATGCCGTCACCCTGCTGCGCAACGCGCCGGTTGACACGGCAACGGCTATCGATCAGCTCAAGAAATCGCTGGAGATCGACAAGACTTATCCTTCTGCCTACACACTCCTGGCAGGGATCTACGAAACCCAGGGCGATCTCAAACAGGCGCTTGATTATGCCAGGACTTACGCCAAGACGTCGCCGGACAGTTATCGGCCGATAACGCTGCAGGAAGAGATTCTGAACAAGATGGATCGTGGTGATGAGGCTGAAAAGCTGATGCTGAAATTCGCCAATGATCACACGGACAACACCAGCGTTCGCGCCGACCTGGTAGAACACTTCAAAGACAAGGAAAATTACGACGAAGCTTTGAAGTGGCAGTATGAGTATGTCAAAATCGCCAACGATCCGGGTCCCGCACTGGTCGACGTTGCCAAGCTGCATCTTGCGCTCGACGAACCCGACTCCGCACTCTATTACTTGAATCAAGCTGCGGGTCACGGCTACGCTAACTGGCGCAGAGTCTCCAGAAATCCCGAACTGGCAGGCGTTCGCAAAGTCAAGGGCTTCGATGACCTGATGAAGACACTGAAGGACAACGCCGAAACGGCACGGAATCAGCGCCTGGCGTCATTTCTTCAGAATGCTGATGAAAATCGCGCTGAAGTCTTAAAGGACAAGCTCAATGAAAAAGCCCCCGATTTCTCTTTCAAAAATCTCGATGGCGAAACGGTGGCGCTCAAAGATCTGCGTGGCAAAGTGGTCGTGATCGACTTCTGGGCGACGTGGTGCGGTCCCTGCCGGATGACAATGCCGGTGCTGCAGGAATTTGTTGATCGTAAGCCCGACGACGTGGAGTTTCTCTCACTCAACGTGTGGGAAGATGACCAGTCGAAGGTTGCGCCTTTCATCGCCGACTACGGCTACGATTTCAACGTGCTCTTAGGCAACAACCAGGTTGCCTCCGACTATGGCGTAACCGGAATTCCCACGATGGTGGTAATCGATCCGGAGGGCATGATTCAATACCGGCACGTGGGATATGATCCGCACGTAGATCAGATCCTGCTGTGGCAGACCGCCGATTTATCGAAGCAGTCGCACAGCACGCAGGCGAAGCTGTAGCTGTTGCGATCAAGGAATAGAACACTCTGCCGGCGAGTTTCTGGCTCGCCGGCATTTCTTTTGGTTCCGCCGCATTCAGACTAATTCCTTGAACAAAGTAAGAGAATCGATAGAATTCGCTGCCGGGCATTAGATATCTCGAGATTGCGGTTGCCCCGTCAGAGAACAAGGCATAGATTGGCGCTTCATGTTGCCCGCGTCTGCGGATGCGCGCAAATCACTTCGCAAATGACCCTATACGATTGGTAGCTCATGATGAAGATTTCCCCTGAAGCAAAAGCAAAATTCTGTCAACTTCTCTTATTCCTTTTATTGGTGCTGGCGCTGGCCATCGCGGGATGTTCATCCGGCGGTGAAAAGCAGCTTACAGCAACGAAATTTCAGCCACCCCAGGAAGTACAGCAGGCGAACGATTCACTGATGGCATATGCGCGCTCGGTCGGAGGGGCGGCAACATTTGAGGAATTCAAATCAATTTACGAGTACTTCATCTCGCAGCATCCCAACTCCACGCCACTCTACATGGATTTGCAGTCGCTCTACAATAACTTCAACAAGCGCTCAGAATGCCAGGAACGTTTCCGCAAGATGTACGAGGCGCATCCCGACAGCGCCTTCTGCATATACCTCTATGCGCGCACACTGATCGGCCCGCAAGTGGACACGCTTTTCCGGGAGGCTTACCGTGCGGACTCAAACTTTTATTGGGCAGATTTTGCGCTGGCATCGCGCGTGTATTCGTTTCCACCGTATGACACCACGCGCGCCATTCAGCTCTATGAGCGCTGTATTGAACTGGACAATGCCTACCCCGCACCGTTCCAGGCAATCGCCAAACTTTACCTGGCCCAGGAGAAGTATGACAAGGCGATGCAATTCGCAGACCTGTTTGCCACAGCGTCACTAAATCCATTGACTCCGTTACTGCTTCAGGAACAAATCTGGGAAGCACAAGGCAAATACGATGCGGCTGAGAAGCTCTTGCAGTCATACGCTGCGGAGAATCCCAACGAAGTATCGGTAAGGCAGGCGCTTGAGAAGCTGTATGAGAAAAAAAAGGACTACGATGGAGCTTTGAAGCAAGAGTATGAAGTAGCCAAGCTTTCGAACCCGCGTGTCGAAGCCTTTGTCAAAATCGCTGAGCTATACAGCAGGGCGGGTGATGCCGACTCTGCGATTACCTATATCCTGATTGCAGCCAGGCAGGGCTTCAATGACTATCGCCGGATTCAAAGTGAGGATGTATTTAAGGACCTTCGCTCTGACAAGCGCTATGACGATATGATCTCTCTTCTAAAAGATCAGTCGGAAAAGTACACCGGCGCCCGGTTGGCGAGCTTTGCGGACAAGGCCGACTCTCTCAAGAAGGCGGTACTCGCGGATACGGTTTACATGCAGTTGCCAACTGATGTCTCATTGGCTACCCTTTCAGGAGTACCGGTTTCACTCGATTCGCTTAGAGGTGAACCGGTGGTGATGCTGTTCTGGAGTTCCTGGTCAAACCAAAGCGCGGGCGCACTGGCGATGCTTAGAGAGTTCTCGCAGCTGAAACCCTCAGGAGTTCAGATCCTGGCAGTCAACATGTGGGACGATGATCCCGCCGACGCAGAGCAGTTCCTGCACGATCGCGGGTATAAGTATGATCTGATTCCTGTCAGCAGCTTCGATGCTGAAAGGCTCGGTGTCTACGGCGTTCCGACTATTCTGGTCATTGATGCCAACGGCATCGTTCGCTATCGTGATGAAGGCTACCGGCCAAGCCTTGACCAGGTCATTCTCTGGCAGGTGAACTCACTGACATAAGTTCAGTCTGATTTCGTAGTCTCTTTATCCTTCTTCTGGAAGATATAAAAGTCGGTCACCGTACCCGAAGTTGTATCTATCCCGATGCCGTAGTTGTCATAGCCGAATTTATCTGAAGCTTGATTCGGTTGGTACCAGCGTTTGTTTGACCCGGCCACAGAATCGGGTGTGAGCGTGTTTGTTTTCGGGTTCCGCCGCAGAAACTGATCCTGGCCACCAACGTCGATAAGCAGAGCATACGACTGGGCATACCAGGTGAAGGGGGTAGTCGGTCGTGGCGTGCGATATTCCTCGCGAAACGTTGCGTGACCGAAGCCGTCTGTGCCCTCATCAAGCTGATAGGTATCATCCCCGCCAAAGTCAAAGAAGAATGAATTGGAGCGTATCTGCGCAGTGGCAATCGAGATGATCTTGCCGCTGTAGGAGTCGTTTCCCTGCCAGTCAACCAGCATCGACACAGTGAAGTCCCAGCCGAAGGAAAGCCCGGCACCGGCAGTTTCGAAGAGCTGATGTTTGTCATTGCCAGATTCGTCAAAAAGCGCTCCGACGCAATAGTGAGCGCCCGACGCCTGCGTGAAGTAGCAGCTCTTGTAGAGATCATTGCCATTAACATCGTACAACACTCCCATACCGAACCAGTAGCCGATCCCCTGCGAGAAATTGCCGGCATAATATTCGTCATCCCCGTAGCAGTCGATCAGAGCGCCGAGTCCGCCAGCCCAGCTGTGACCGTCGGAACCGTCGCCGCGACGCCCGCCGCCACACCCCTGCGCCATGTTGGCGTTAATAACTTCCTTGGAATGGTAGTCGGCGCGATTGAAAACGGAGGCATACGGCTCGGCGGTGTATTTGTCGTTACCGCGATAGTCAACCAGCAGTCCTATCCCGCCGCCGACACCACCCATGCCCTGACCATCACCGGCCAGGTAATAGGTGTCCTTCCCTTCACGATCAAGAAGAAAGCCGACCCCAAAGTAACCGCACCCCTGTCCGGAAACATTGAGGGTGTAATTGTCATTGCCCGCATAATCACAGAGCAGGCCCGTCCCGAAGATGCCGGTACCCTGTGCCAACCGGTCGGCGAGGTAGGTGTCGTTGCCCTGAACATCAATCACAGCGCCGACGCCGCAGTTGCCGTAGCCAAAGGCACGAAGAGAGTTTCGGGTGCCATAATCGTCATCACCGGCAAGGTCAATTACCACGCTCACCGGCTGTGTCGGACTTGACCCGCCACCCGCCAGGTAGACATCATTTCCACCCGGATCGAGGATTAGTAGATAATCCCCCGGTTGCACGGTATCGCTGCCCGAGGAGAGAAACAGTACCTCACCCAGCGGAGTCGCAAATGAGATCGGTTTGTCTAGCGCAAGTTTCAGTCTGGAGAGTTCTTTGGCAGCCTTGTCGGCGCCGGCGGCGACTTTGTAGGATGCGTACACCATAGATTGCCAGTCGATGGTGGCGGCGCAATCATCGAATTGCGGATAATACTTGAGACCGTCACCCTGCGTCGCGTCGAGGTCGGTGACTGCATAGAGATCGGTGATGACGCGTCCTTTCACATTGCGCAAGGCGAGCTCACGATAGTGGCTGGCTTCAGCAAGATCGACCAGCAACAGCCCGATTTTGAGTTGGGCTGCGGGCGTTAGTTGCGACTCGAGCCGGCTTAGCGCGGAGGTGTCGATTGCCTGGTCAATCTGCCCGAAGACGCGATTTTCCAGTGAAGAACCGGCGGAATTGTAGATTCGTGTCAATGCTGCCAGCAGCGGCCGTGGTGAATCGAGAGTGTCGGTGAGGTTAGCGGAGTAGTTGCGGAAGCCACCAACGCGGCGCTCCCAACCGAGATGATAGGTCAGCTGATATAGGGCGGGATTGGAAGTGTCCCAGAAAGTGCTGTCTTCGAGATACTGCATCGCCGCAGCTTTCATCGATTCGCTATAGTCATAGACATGTAGCGGTTCAGCGAGTAACGCGTCAAAGGCTGGAAGTTTGTAAGGAATCTCAAAGGGATATCGATTCCAGTAGCCTTTGGGGCTATAACCCAGATCAAGCCGCCATTTTCCTACCGAACCGAGCAAGTCATCGAGCAGGTCTTGCCCCTGTGAGATCGAACAGATTGTTGTCAGAGCGAGAATCGTGAATATTGTCAGTAGCCTGAGTTTCTTCATCGTAGCCTCTCCATTGAGCAATTTCTTTCTGTTCAAAAAGGAAATGATACCTTTACGTAGTCACAAGGAGAAACGAATCTCAACGCAAGGAGAAGGACAACAGCTAATATGGCCGAAGTACGACGCAAAATCACGGTGAGGATGCACGATACCGATGCGGCAGGGATACTCTTCTTCTCGAATCAGTTTCTCTTTATGCACGATGTGTATGAAGAACTACTGCAGGAAATCGGTTTTCCGATGCAGCGGCTGATCGGGCCGGAATCGTTCTTTGTGCCGATTGTGCATGCCGAAGCGCAGTTTTCCAAACAGTTGTCGCAGGGTGATGAGCTAACAATTTCGGTAAGCATTGAGCGGATCGGGAATACGTCGTATGCGCTGGCGTATCAGCTATTCACGGATGAGAATGAACTCGCCGGTACCGGCAAGACGGTGCATGTCACCATTGACCGCGATACAAAAGAGAAGATCCCCCTGCCACCGAAGTTTCGCAAGAAGCTTGAAAGCTTTCAGACGCGAGAGTAGAGGTTAATCACTCTTCTTTGGCTGAAGAGTAAAATTCGGCGAGTTTTTTAAGATCAACTTTGCCCGTAGTAGTCAGGGGCCACTCTTTGAGGGGAATAATCTGGTCAGGTACTTTGTAGCGTGCTAATGTTTCGGTTAGCTTTGCTTTCAAAGCGACAATATCGAGCTCGGCGGAGGAGATCACAAATGCAATCGGCCGTTGTCCCCACTTCTCGTCTTCAATTCCAATCACTTTGGCTTCGGCATCACCTGCAGCTTCGCTGATTGCCTGCTCGATCTCGAGGGGGTAGATATTCTCTCCACCCGAGACTATCATATCGTCTTTGCGTCCCGACACATGCAGCTCTCCATTTTCATCAATCTTGCCGATATCGCCGGTCTTGAACCAGTCTGCTGGCTTGCGTCTTTCCGCGCCGACATAGCCGCTGAAGAGTATCTCGCCGCGTACTTCGATTTCTCCGTCGGCTGCGATTCTGATCTCGCGATAGGAAAGAACGCTGCC
>CAYXUL010000002.1:43086-46961 GCA_964468475.1 uncultured Ignavibacteria bacterium
CGTAACAGCGGAGTTCTCAATCATCGCTTTGAGGTTATCAGGCTGGAAGTTCTCGGGGAGTGCAATCCGTGCGCCGGCCAGAAGGGATCTGATCAAAATGCCGATACCGCCGACATGAAACAGGGGCAAAGAGAGCAGCCAGCAGTCATCGCGGCTAAGGTCTAACGCTTCATTGACGCCTAGAGCATTATAGTAGAGACTTGCCGCTGTCAGGCACACGCCCTTGGGCTTGCCGGTAGAACCGGAGGTCATCACAACCAGCGCCTCCCGTTGCATATCGTTAGAGCTGGCAGCAGACTTCTCTGACCCATAACGCGAGTCAGATTCGGCGGGGAATTTGAGATAGTGAACTTCGCACTCTGAATCCTTCAGTTTGATTTCTGTACCAGAACTCAGAATGTGCTGACAGCCCGTCTCCTCGATTAATCCCCGCCATTCGTCGGGATGCGCTCTCGCATTGAGTGTCACTGCGGATGCTCCCAGTCTCCAGAGCGCCAGCAGGGAAATCACATACTCTACCGAATTCGGCGCCAGGATAGCAACCCGGTCACTCGGCGCAACACCGTAGCCTCGAAGTTGTGATTCTGCCGCTGATACCGACGCCGCGACTTCGCCAAAGCTGTATTCTCGGTCATTTGTTGAGATAAAAATTCGCTTCGCATTTTCCGCGGCGTGCTTCTCAAGAAGTGCTTCGATATTCATAGCTTGATTTCCTGCAAATAAGAGGGCGGCACCTCGAGATCAACCTCCATCCCCAGTCCCGGTTGCAGAGGTAACCTCATTTTACCTCTTGAAATTGGGTAGGGCGCCTTACCGAGTGATGACTCCAGCCGGTTGGAAGTTGCGAGGCCGCATGCCAGCACCTTGCCGGGAAGTGAGCCAGCCAGTTGAGCGGCGGCAGCAATGCCTATATCGCTCTCTAACGCCGATGTGATAACGCACTTGACGCCTCGCGAATCTAACACCTCAATCAGCTCATAAGACTCCCTTAATCCCCCAAGCACAGCTGGTTTAAGAACTGCGACTTGAAAGCAGCCCGACCGAGTCAACTCGCCGTCAGCAAACTGCGCTAATGGTCCGGAATTATCTCTACGCCACTCAGCTATTGCCTCATCGAGAGCAATTGGTATGGATGTGATTGCTGATAGTTGCTGAAGCGCTTCCGATCGCGGTTCTTTCAGCGGCTCTTCGATGTACTCGATATCGTAGTCCGCGACTGCTTTGAGGAACTGCGACGCTTCCGCCAAAGTGAAGGCGCGGTTGGCATCGAGGCGTAGTTTGCAGTCTGCGCCGATAGTTTGTCGAATCCGTCTGACCAGGTCGATTTCATTTTCCGGATCACGACCAACCTTGAGCTTGAATACAGATACCCCCTCATTGAGTAAGGTGTCGAGTTGCGAAGTAATGCTGGTGTTATCGCCGGTTACGAGGTAGTTGACTTCGATTTCATCAACAGTCGCTTCTGAATCAAACCATGCGTTGCGCAGAGGAAGTCCAGCTATTTGCGAGTAGAGGTCAGCGATCATGGTTTCCAGGCAAAACTGTACTGATGGCGACACGTCGTCAATAATCTCATTCAATCTCGACACTATCTGTAGCGGAGTGGAGTTCCCGTCGAGCTCGAAGCGTCCTAACAATGGTAGTGTGCTTGTCAATTCCGCTTCCACGGAATCGGATGATTCCCTGCTGAATCCCGGCAGCGGAGCGGCTTCGCCCCAGCCCGTGGTGCCTGCTGCGGTCGTAGCGCAGATAATGAACCCTGTGCGCTGGGAAAACTGTCGTTGGGAAGTATCTACAGTATCACGAAATGGCACCAGATAGCGCCACAAACGAACTGACTCAATCATTGAAGCAAGCATCCCAGGGAGAAAAGGATGGAGTAGATCGCCAGAAGTTGCCCGGTGCCTGCCAGCACTTGGTTGAGCGGTCGACCCTTTAGGCCCCCAAGTACTTTCCTAATCAGGACTGAAGCCGGAATAACCGCCAGGAGCGCCAAGAGGACGCCCAACTGGTGCCGCAGAAGCAGGTAGTGCATCACGGGATAGATCAACGCCAGGATTACCAGCACGGTGTAGTACCAGCGTGTCATTCTCGAACCCATCCTAACGGCAAGACTGCGCTTGCCGCTGCTGCTGTCAGTATCTATGTCACGAAGGTTGTTAACCGCGAGAATCGCCATCGACAGCAAGCCCGGAGCGATTCCGGCATAGATCGCCTCATAGGATAGATTGAGGGTGCAGGCATAGTAGGTTCCGGCAACAGCGACAGGTCCAAAAAAAATCAGCACGAAAATATCGGCGCTGCCGTTATAGCTGAGCGGGGAAGGTCCTGCTGTATAGAGTATGCCAAAAAGAATTGAGGCTACGCCGATAGCCGCCATCGGCCACCCGGCGCGTACCACCAGGTAAATTCCCAGGACGAGTGCCGCCACAAATGCCAGAATCGTTGCACGCAGCATGGTACCGGGAGATACCAGCCCGGCCTGGGTGACGCGCAAAGGCCCGAGTCGGTTCGCTGAATCGACCTGCTTCTGGTAGTCGGCCCGGTCATTGGCGAAGTTGGTTCCAATTTGAATGAAGATCGCGCCGAACAACGCGGCCAGGAAAGCATAGACATGAAAGCCCAAATCGGCATGCGCGAGTGCTCCACCGATCAGCACCGGCGCGACCGCTGCCCAGAGAGTCTTGGGGCGGGCTGCCATTATCCAGATTTGGAAATGACTGAGTTCCTTTTCAGATTCGTTCATTGGCTGCACTGTCGGATATTAATCTGCTCCCCACCGACTGATCTTATGGATTGCGCCCGAATTTGGAAAACTGCGGTTTGCGTTTTTCGACAAAGGCGTCGCGACCCTCCTGTGCCTCAGGAGTCATGTAGTACATCATAGTAGCATTACCCGCCAGTTCCTGCAGTCCCGCCTGGCCGTCACAGTCGGCATTCATTGCTGCTTTCAGACAGCGCAGCGCCAGCGGGCTCTTTTCCAGTATTTCGCGGCACCATTTGACCGTCTCTTCCTCGAGCTTGTCATTGGGGACGACCGCATTGACCAGCCCCATTTCGAGCGCCTCCTGCGCACTGTATTGCCGGCATAGAAACCAGATTTCGCGCGCTTTCTTCTGGCCCACCATACGCGCCAGGTAGCTCGAACCGTAACCGCCGTCAAAGGAACCGACTTTCGGTCCTGTCTGGCCGAAGATGGCATTATCGGCGGCAATGGTCAAGTCGCACATCACGTGCAGCACGTGCCCGCCCCCGATTGCGTACCCCGCTACCATCGCAATCACCGGCTTGGGAAGCGTACGAATCTGACGCTGTAGATCGAGTACGTTAAGGCGATGCACGCCGCTGTCGTCCTTATACCCTGAATCTCCCCTGATCTTCTGATCGCCACCGGAGCAGAATGCTTTCTCACCCTTACCGGTGAGAATCACAACACCGATCTCTGGATCTTCGCGCACGTCGGTAAAAGCCTCAGACATTTCTTTCACGGTCAGCGGCCGAAACGCGTTGCGTACCTCGGGGCGGTTTATAGTGATTCTGGCGATTCCCTCTGCTTTGTGATACTCAATGTCGGTATACTTGCCGGCCGGATGCCAGCTTACTGTGCCCATATCGGTTGAATCCTCCTCCTTAACCCGTAACCAGAATTCTCTCTTCAATGAAGCGCCTGACTGCAGTTCCGTAAGCGAGCGATTGCTCCAGATGACAGTTGTGGCCCGCATCCGCAATCACCGTCCACTCGACGTGCGGAATCATCTCTGTCATGCGGCGACAAACACGCGTGTACTCACGATCTTTGGCTCCCGAGAACAACTTAACTGGAATGCGCAATTCCCCCAGTCGGTTCCACATCGGCGTCTGCCTGCCGGGACTCA
>CAYXUL010000002.1:47061-71368 GCA_964468475.1 uncultured Ignavibacteria bacterium
GTAATGCCAGTCGGCCACCCATTGAGTAACCCAGCAAGATGAAGTCCTCGAGTTTCAATGCCCTGGTAAATTCGTGCACCTCTTTCGCGATCGACGCCAACGAAATTTTCATTCGCGATGGCGTCAGCTGAGTCTGGCCATGACCCGGCAAATCAGGAGCTACGCAGAAGTAATCGTTCGCAAGCTTCTCGATGAGCCTGCTCCAGTCGCTGGCGAGGCCGCCAAACCCGTGGAGCATGACTACAGTTGGATTGTTCCTGTCACCTTCGGAGATGTAATGCATCATTGCTGCGCTCCTTCGCTGGCTTCCCGGTCGTAGCGGATTCCCTAAGCAAACAGTTGCCGTGCTCTTTCATGCAATGACTCCCAGAATTCTCTATGGTGAATCACATCGGCATCGCACTCTGTCTTCAGTTCGATTATCACCGGCTTACTGCTCTTGAGCGTATGGCGGTAAATCGTCTTGAAATCACGAATATTCAACGGCTGATAGTATTTGATGCCAAACATGTCTGCTGCCTGAGCGAAATCGAGTCGATGCGGTGTCTGGAAGTACTCCTGAAAGTGCGCTTCGACTCCTGCCACGGGAAGATACGAAAATATCTCACCGCCGTCATTGTTCAGAATCACAATAGTTACGGGAAGATCGCGATTTCTCACAAGAGAAAGTGAATTAAGATCGTGAAGCGCGGCCAGATCGCCGATCACTAGCGTCGTATGTTGCCGCGTCGCGTGAGCAAATCCGACTGCAGCGGCAATGGTGCCGTCAATTCCGTTGACGCCGCGATTTGCCGCGACCCGAATCGAACTCGCTCTCGCGGCCACGAAACTGTTCGCCTCGCGGATCGCCATACTCGTCGCCAGATAGAGCGAGCGCGGTGAGTCTCCTGCGGCGCAAATCTCTGCCGCGATCTTACTCCCAATGAGACTCTCATCACTTTTTGCGAACCAGTTATCGACTTGCTTTCGCGCCAGATCCTCCAGATTTTTGAAGGGAGTCATCAGCTCCGATGCCGAAACCATCAGCTTACTGAAAGATGAGACTGCGGATCTGTAGTCAGCAGCGACTGCATCGGTCACGCGATGATGCGGATCGATTCGTTTTGATCCCGGTGTTACGATTACGTACGCTGAAGTTGCCTTCGCGGTGTATCGGGTGACAAACTTGCTGATCGGAGTGTCGCCGAACTGGAGGACAACATCGGGTTCGACAGCTTCCGCAACTTCGTCAAAGCGAAGATAGTTATCAGCATAGCTGACAGCCTCCTCTGATTTTTCTACAGCAAATCTCGTCTGTGAACAGATATCCGAGATCAACGGCCAACGCCATTGTTGCGCTAATTTTATCAGTGCAGCTCCGCTATCAGGATCGCGGAGCACCCCGGCTACAATTATCCCGCGCTTTGAAGCAAGAATCTTTGAACACACTGAGTCAGGTATTGCCTCTTCGCTGGAAGCGGAAGCTTCATGACTCAAAGAATATGGTTCCCGCGCGGACTCCCAACCACGCAAGCCGGCAAGCTCGTTGGAGAAATCTATAGCATCTCCGAGCGGCGCGAGAGGTTCACGGAAGCGGCAGTTGAGATGAACCGGACCGGCATCGGCGGAGGTCGCCTGCGAAAACGCAAGATCAACGCAGCTAAGCAGAAACTGAGGAGTTAGCCGGGAATCACCCAGTGGGAGATCCTCGAAGTAATTGGCGTAGCTGCCGAAGATTTCACGCTGGTCAATTGTCTGGTAGGAGCTGCTATTGAGAGCTTCCAGGGGTCGGTCAGCGGTGAGCAAAATCAGCGGTGTCTGCGACTCATGGGCCTCCACAACCGCAGGGAAGTAATTGGCAACAGCTGTACCCGAAGTGCAGATCATGGCGGCAGGCTTGCCCGCGCCTTTGGCATAGCCAACAGCGAAGAACGATGCACCACGTTCGTCGAAATGGACGATCGTTTTCGCACGCTTGTGCTCTGCGGCGGCGATCACCAGAGGTGTGTTGCGTGAGCCGGGGGAGATACAGAACAACTCCACGCCACAACGCACGAGTTCTTCGATGATCAGATTAGCTTGAAATTGATTAAGACTCGCAGCCTTCACTGCAATGATCCGTCAGAACCGTTTGACCCACCCAGCACCGCCAGCACGGTCGCCAGCTTATGGTCGAGTTCGTCCCATTCCAGCGCTGCGTCCGAACCGGGCACAATCCCCGCGCCGGCAAAGAGTGTCATCTCACTTCCCTGCAGATGGGCCGATCTGATCGCCACGGTAAATTCCGCCTCATTCGGGTTGATTATTCCGACAATGCCGGCATACAGGCCACGATCGAAACCGTCAAGCTCACGAATCAGCTCAAACGCCTCCGTTCGCGGCGCGCCGCAAACGGCAGGCGTAGGAAAGAGGTGCGAGAAAAGATCGCCCAAGCGCGCGGATTTTCCCAATACACCGCTGAACCGAGTTATGAGATGCTGCACACGTGATTGTTTCAGGATTTCGGGAGAGATCACCTGAGTGTCGGCAGAATTACAGTACTTTTCGATAGCGCTTTTGACCGCATCGATCACAAAACGTTGCTCAGAGAGATTTTTCGCGGAGCGCAAAAGCTCTTCCGCAAGCCGACGATCCTGCTCCGGTGTCTCTCCTCGCGGCGCGGTGCCGGCGATGGCTTCCGTTATGAGTTGGCTCTCTGCCAGTTTGAACAGCCGTTCCGGCGAGACGCCCAGGAATGTCGACTTCTCATCAGGCTGCACCAGAAATGCAAACGCAGACGAATTCGCTGCCCGCATTCTCGCGAGCAACGCGTAAGGATCTGGACTCTCATTCAGCTGAAGTTGAGTTTTGCGAGCCAGGACAACCTTGCCCACTCTTGCCTGCTTTTCTGCATCGAGAACAGCAGCGATATTCCTGCCCCAGCGTAGCTGATCGGGGCTGTCGGTGCGTCGCAGCACCTTACATGGCAGCAGCTCGGCGATTCCCTCAATCGGTGTCTGTAGTTCACCGGCTATCTCATCGAGCTTCGAGTAGTTGGTATCCGCATTCACAGAAAGAAAGTACTCTGCCCCGCGGCGCACCAATTGGATTCGTGGTGTGATTAGCGTCGCACTATTGGAGGCAACTCTATGATTATTACTATCGATGTCAAACGGTACCGTCAGGTATGAGGTCGGGATTTCTGCTGAATCAATGGGAGCAGCTTCGCCGAAGCCGTTCAGCGCATTTATCAACTGGCCTCGGTTCGAAGCAGCGATTTCTGCCGCCTTACCGACTGCAGCGATCTCAACATCACGCTCCCGATTCCGCCAGTAAAACCTGGGAAACCCCTTCCGCGAACTCAGCCAACTCAGCAGGTCAACCTTCCGCACGGGAATGGTAAGTGACAGTCGCCGTTTCTCGTTTGTGTTCGGACGGCTGGAATCCACTTCACCCAGACGATTGCGGATCTGGGCGCTTGTCTCACGACCGGTTGGGTCAGGCAGTTTAGTTGATTGCTCTGTATACGAGATGGTTGTGCCTGATTTGTCTTGCGTCATGACTAAATTTGTGGGCGGTTGGAAGCGTGCAGATTTCGGCAGTGAGTCACGAATTGAGGGAAGTGGTCGAGTTTGATCGCTTGCTGACCGTCAGACAGGGCATCCTGTGGACGCGGGTGCACCTCTACCATAATCCCATCGGCACCTGCGGCAATCGCCGCAGCAGTCAACGGTTCCACCAGGTCAGAGCGACCGACGGCGTGGGAGGCATCGGCAATCACCGGCAGCCCGCTCTGTTGTTTAGCCAGTAGCATGCCGCCCAGATCAAGGGTGTGTGCCAGTTGCGGTTCGAAGGTCCTGATACCCCGTTCGCAAAGAGCGATTTCCTTGTTGCCGCCTTGACTTACGTAACGCGCCGATTCGAGCCACTCAGCGACCGTAGCAGCCATGCCGCGCTTCAGCAGGATCGGTTTGTTGAGTGAACCGAGCGCAGTCAGCAACGTATAGTTGAACATATTGCGCGAGCCGACCTGAATCATATCGGCGTAGTCAGCCACGACTTCGAGATGCTGGCGGTCCATCGCTTCCGTAACGACCCAGAGTGTATAGCGATCAGCATACTTGCGTAGTAACTTCAAGCCCGGGATCCCCAAGCCCTGAAACGAATCAGGGGAAGTGCGCGGCTTATAGGCGCCACCGCGAAGGAACTTGATTCCGTTCTCAGCTACGACTTCGCAGATTTCCGCGACCTGTTGTTCTGATTCCGCTGCACAAGGGCCGGCGATGATGGTGAGACTGGTAGCGTCGGCGATTTCGGTGTAAAGAGCTGATTCCGGCTGTCGTTTTATAGTTAACCGGCTGCGGTCGAGACCCAACTCCTCAAGCTGATGCATTACGTTTTCGGTGGGATTCCCCAGAATCCGAATCACGGAGCGGTCGTGCTCGGCGATATCGTAGTCAATTCCCTGTGTCGACAAGAATTCGACAAAGGTCTGCTTGCGGATGTCATCTCTGGCAAACGCGTATATCAACTTTTCTTTCCCTCATAAATTGTCACTATCCCGCCATTCAGGCGGCTTGCAGAGACATCAGTAAAGCCCGCATCCTTCATGAGCGTGCAAAACTCGTCACCTTGCGTATACGTTTCAATTGTCTGATCCAGATAACGGTATGCCACAGCATCTCCTGAGACAATTCGTCCGATCAATGGCACCAGATAACGCAGGTAAATGCGATGCAAAGGCCGCAACAATACGTTACGGGGAAACGAGAATTCCAAAATCAGCGCCTTGCCATCCGCCGCCAAAAGTCGGCGCATTTCGCTGAGACACGCCAGCGTATCCGGCATATTCCGGATTCCGAACGCGATCGTGACGGCATCAAACGAACTATCTTGAACCGGGATGGCCAGACCGTCGCCGCGAGCGAGAGAAACTGAACCTGTCCGGCTGCCGCTCCGGCGTTTCTGGATTGCCAGTTTAAGCATTTGCTCTGACTTGTCAATGCCAAGTATGGCGCTGCCGGTGAACCTCCGGGAAATCGCCAGCGCTACATCTCCCGTGCCGGTGGCGAGATCAAGCACTCTCAGCGTTTTCCCCGATTCGTCGAGCGATTCCAGTTTGCCTATCAGCCTGCGGCGCCAGTAGATATCAAGACCAAAGGAGAGAATGCGGTTCAGCAGGTCGTAGCGCCGCGAAATGCGGTCAAACATGAAGTGCGCTTCGGTTCGCGAAGGACCTTTTGGCACGCCGGATTGCGGGGGATTCTCTACCATTGATTTCATCGTAATGTTCTTCTGTATTGGCTATTTTGCAGCCGAGTACGATCATCAGAACCGCAAAATATACGCCGCCAGAGAGGGGTTTGCAACCGATTAGCCGTGGGAATATCGAGAAGTGAATTGTGAACGATTATGATCGTTCCGCTCGAGAGGCAAGCTTAGACGCTGCCGGCGTAGTTTCAAATGCAGCGATTAATGTTTCCAGGTCGGGGGGATTCTGATCGCTGACCGGTAGACTCCCGGCTGGAACGACTCCCGCTCCGTCCGGAAGTACCAGTCCTCTGATTTTCAGGGTCTGCAAAGTGCTGAGTATGCTGTCTGAGTCAGCCGGATGCAATGCCGCCATATCAACGATCACGAGAACGGAATCCATATCCACGGTGCCCAGCTTAGCTTCGAAACTCTCAGCGTCAGAAATTGCGTAAAATTTCACCGGCTCAGTGCCAAGAAGCCTGTGCATTGCTTCGTGAAGACCGGAGTCGATTGACGCAACAACGAGGTACTTCAGCCTCGGCGGCACTCTGCCCGATAATTCTATTTCGGTGGCAGCAGGAATCTTCACAATGAAAGTGGTGCCGACTCCGATTCTGCTCTTAACTGAGATTCCACCGCCGAGTTTGCTGAGGATATTCTTGGAAATTGAGAGCCCCAATCCGGTACCCTGCACCTGCCCGTCACCCCAGACGCCTTTGGTTGAAAAGAAGGGATCGAATACACGTTTCAGGTCACCGGGATCGATTCCAATACCGGTATCTCCCACCTTCAAGATAACATGCCCTTCAATGTCTTTGGTAACGATAGTCATGACGCCGGCACGAGGCATGGCCTGCCGGGCGTTGAGCAGGAGATTGAAGATTATCTGCTGAATATGATTCGAGTTGGCTTTGATCTTTTTGGTTGATTCCAGCTTCTCAACAATCGTGATATTTTCACCTCGGATCTCACTTTTTCCGAAGTTAAGTGTGGCCTTGACCAGATCATTGATGTCAATCAGCTCCTGGGAATCACTGGACTTACGGGAGTAGGTCAATAGCGACATAGCAACTTCATTTGCCTTTTCGCCAATCTCAACTATTTGATCGAATGCCTCACTGACATGATCAATGCCATCCGCATCGTTTAGGCAGTCCTTTGCAAAACTGGCGTGTCCGATTATTCCGGCAAGGTAGTTCTTGAATTCATGCGCAATTCCTGCTGCCAGCGTACCTATCGACAGGTACTTGTCACTTTCGATCATTCTGTCGCGCTGCTCGTTCTCGTAGGTCTTGTCTCGAACAATGAGAGTGACATTAACCACATCATCCAGAGCAACCGTATTAAAGGAAACCTGCAGCGGAATTTCACCGCGTTCGTCATGGAGGCCCTGGGTCTCGTAGCTGTCTGCTAGCCTGTTTGCCGCTATGTCAGTAACACTGAGTGAAGGAATTAGGTCATTTATCGACCGGTTTCTTTCCTGGCTCGCACTTTTCCCGAAAATTCGTTCGGCCGCTTTGTTGAAATTGAGGATGATCCCTTCCTCGTTTACGACAATGATTCCCTCCGCGGCCGAGTCCAGAATCGCCTTTAGCTTGGATTCGCTCTCCCGGATCGTCTGCTCGGCGATCTTGTTATCAGTCACATCTCTGGCTATAGCCACGAATTTCAATTGGTCATCGATCTGCATCGGGTTAACAGCGAGGGAGAGCGGGAATCGATCACCAGATCCGGATCGTATGCCGGTTAGTTCCTCGTTGCTGATTCCTTCAAAAAACAGCTGCTGCCTCTCTGCAGCTTCCAGTTTGGCGCGAAACTGGGTGGCCTGCGGCTCGGCCAGAAAATGAAAGAAGTCCTCTCCGATTACATTCGCCAGATCACAGTCGAATATCCTGGTGGCTGCGGGATTAATCAACTCGATCCTGCCCTTGTCGTCAAACGCGACGATCCCGTCCACTGCCGCCCTGAAGAGAGTATCAATCTTAACCAGGTTTTCTTTGATTTCACGCTCCTGCTTGAGCCGTTCGGTAATATCGCGCAGACCCGCAAGGATGAGCTTTTCCCCGCGAATCGATATCAGCTTGAGGGCGATTTCGGTATCAATCAGGGTTCCGTCCTTGCACTTGTGTTTCCAGAAGAATCGCTGCGGCCTGCCGCCCAAAGCTCGCTTTATTAGTTCTTTGGCCGCTTTCTCGGATGATCTGCCGTCCGGCTGAAATTCGGGTGAGAACTCATGTGGATTCATTCCAATCAGCTCTTCGCGGGAATACCCCAGTATCTCGCATGCCTGGCGATTGCAGTCGACTACATGATGCGCAAGGAGTAGATAACCGTCGGTGGAACCTTCAAAGAGGTGTCGGTATAGTGCCTCGCTCTCTTCGACCCGGCTTTCAATCTGCTTGCGTGCAGTGATGTTCTCGACCATGCCCACGATATACTGTGGTTCGTTACTCTCATTCATAAAGACGGTAGCCCACACCTGTCCCCACTTTGTGGTTCCGTCACTGCTGACAAAGCGGTGCTCGGAATGTACCGGTTGCCTGCCCTTTGATTGCAAAACCCGCATCATGGCCGACTGCACCATTTCGCGGTCGTCAGGATGACTCAGGTCGAGCGCGAGGTGCCCTATTATTTCCTCAGCCGGGCGTCCGACAAATGCACAAAAGGCGCGGTTGGCTTCACGGATAGTCCCGTCGAAATTGACTGTTATCATGCCGATATCAAGATCACCGAATACCGTCTGAAAGCGGGCTTCACTCTCTCTCAGTGCTGCTTCCGCCTCTGTTTGCTCCGTGATATCCCGAATGACTGCAAATGTACCCACGAATTCGCCGTCAAGAAAGTGAGGCGATATTGTAACCTCAATGAAGCGTTGTTGGCCGTCTTTCCGCAGGATCCTCGTTTGCATGACATGATTGTTGCTGCTGCGAAAGTACTCTCGCTCCGATAGATGATGGTCATAGTCTTCTTCGTTCGAGATGTCTCGCAGGCTCATTCCCGTCAGCTCTTCACGTGAGTAACCGAATATCCTGGAAGCGGCGGGGTTGACGAATGTGAATTTCTCACTCTTGTCTACAATAGCGACGCCCTCACTTTGATTCTCGATCAGGAAGCGGTAGCGCTCCTCACTGGCTCGCAGGCGCTCCTCAGCGTCCTTTTCAGCCGAGATATCGATTAGCAGGCCGTTCCAGATAACACTGCCATCGGGTTGTTTATGTGGCAGTGACGCCCCTCGTAACCACTTTTCGCCATGGTCGGTATTAACGCGAAAATCGAATCCCCACGGCGTCAAATCGGTGAAGGAGTGCTGAATCGATTCCATCAAGCGAGGGAGATCGTTGGGGTTGATCCTTTCGAATACCTGGTTGGCATCGTGCTGGATCTCCGGCAGGTCGGCGGCAAAGATCTCGCGGGTCGAATCGCTCATGAACGGGAATGACATCTCTCCCGCGCCGTCAATCTTGAATTGGTAGACAATCCCGGGCAGGCCGGCGGTAATTTTAAGGAGCCGCCTCTCGCTGAGATCAAGTGCCTGCTGCAGGCTCATTCTCTCACTGATGTCAAAAATCACACCTTCAATAGCGCGCGGTTGGCCCGCTTCATCGAAACTCACGCGACCGCGCTCCCAGATCCATATTTGAGAGCCGTCCGGGTGCGCCAGTCTATACTCGGCTTCGTATTCGTCGTCTTCAGGCGTTACCCTCGCAACCTGCTGCAGAAGATCCTTGAAATCCTCTTCGACTATTGCGTCATTGAAGTCGAAATTGGGAGATGAGCAGTTCCTGCCCGCATTCCGGAGAATTTCATGTACATGCTCTGACGCGTAGCTGAGTGGATTTTCGCGTCCACCCGATATGCGAAAGACGCCACCTGGCACGTTGGCCACCAGAGACTTGAACCGTGATTCACTTTCTGCTAGTTGTTGCAGTTGATGTGTTCGCTGCGTTTCGGAAAGCGACAAGCGTTTGACAAGATAGAGGCCGTAAACCGCATTCGCCAGGAGCGCCGCCAGAGCCAGCAGATGCACTGCCAGATCGACGTACCGGCTCGAGAGCAGGTCATTTGTTTCATTCTTCACAGCAGCAGCGTGATAGTTGCGAGCTGCATCCCGTGTCTCCTGCAAAGCATCTATGAACTTCGCAAATCTGTTCTCAACCCCCTGCTCCGCTTGCTCCGATGCTTCTGCAGAATTCCGCCCAGCCGTCAAAACAGCATTGCCATAAGCCAGCGTTGACTCCTCCAGTGCGGTTGCTGTCCGGATTCGGATCACGAGCTGGTGACGCTCATCGTCGGCAGATAATTCTCGCGGGAATCCGGCGACTTTCTTCATTTGCCGAGAGATGTCGCTTTCCTGAATTCGATAGCTGCGAAGCCCGTTCGTGAAGTTTTCTGATTCTATGAGGTTTTCGGCCGAAAACAGAAGACGCACGGTGGACGTTTGCAGCGAGTCCACCGAGACAAACCAGGCATCCCAGGCCTGGTCGCTGGACACTATGTCGTTGAAGAACTGCGCAACTTGCCTGTCTGAATAGAGGGTCATCAAGACGACAATGAGAGCAATGCCTACTGCGCCGTAGTAGCCCAGCACCCATCGCGGCAGCTTGCGTATGTGTTTGATGAAATTGGCTGTCAGCATCACTGTTGTGCAACTCCGAGAATGAACAATTGAGATACCGCGCGTAAACGGCCCACTCTCCCGCCTTAAAGAATTTCCGCCCTTCTTTATATTCTGACCACGCAGTCTGTCAGCTCCTGGATGCACTTCCGACAGCTACATGGCTTGCCACACTTCAGCTTATGTGTCCCAGTAGCTTGTATCGGAAATTCGGACGGCAGAGTATAGCCAACAGTCTCTATTATATTTCGCTTGAGCGGCTCTTACGCTGTCAATTGGCGGGTGATTCGACAATACGGGCAAAAAGCACTGTTTCCGGGGGTAACTCGCGGTCGGCGAGCAGGCCTTCGTGCCAGCGCTTGATGAACTCCAGCTCACTCGATACGGGATCGAACCCGTTTCGGGAGAAGAAGTTGACAGCCCAGGTAGCCTGACAGGGAGTTAACGTAAAGGCAATACCCGCCTCCCGAGCACGGGCAATGTCCAGAACATATTCCAACAAATAACGGCCGTAGTCCTGCCCCAGGTACTCGCGGTAAAGAAACGGGCCGACTATTTCGGCTGCTTCGTCCAGCACCTGCAAACCGACATAGCCGAAGGGAATATGCTTTTCAAAGCCGATAAAATAATCACGCCGCATGGCATGTGGGTGTTCGAAAAGTGATGAGAAATCGTCCACTGGACGGAGTTCGAGTGCGGGCGTCTCGTATAGCCAGCTGGTTGAATCAGCTATGTCTTGCAGAAGTACGCGTGCATGCTGATTTGCTTTAGTTACACGACGTGTCGACATCAGCCCAATATAGTCAATCTGAGGAATAAACCGTTGGCGGATTGCCCGGCTCAGAAGGCATGATCATGAGTCTATCATGGACGCACACTAGTCATTTGCGGGCGGTGACGTTGGGTACGATCCCAGAATCTTCAGGAATGTAGTAATCTCGCGAAGGTGGCCAATAGCGTTCTTCGCTGCTTCATCCTCGACATGGCCGACAAAATCGAGGTAGAAGTAGTACTGCCACATCTTCTTGCGCAGTGGCCGCGATTCGATTTTGGTCAGGTCCAAATCCCGGAGCGCGAACACGGACAGCGCCTTGAAAAGTACACCGGGGAGATTCTTGAGGGCGAACACGATAGAAGTCTTGGCGTTTTCGGAATATTCAGCAACATCCTTCGATAGAATCAGAAAGCGGGTATGATTATCCGGCTCATCCTGGATCGACTCGGACAAAATCGCCATACCATGTTGCTCGGCGGCAAAACTGCCCGCAATCGCGCCGGCTTGCTCGAGGCTCTTCTCCTTGATCATTTTCACCGCCCCGGCAGTGTCGTAGGCGACATGCGGAGTCAGTTGCGGGTGGCTGTCGAGAAAATCCTGACACTGCCCCAACGCAACCGGATGCGAGTGAACTTCGGTTAGCTCTTCCAACTTTGACCCCGGATGGGCAATCAGGTTGTGTACGATACGAAGATTCTGTTCACCAACGATCTTAAGATGATGTTTAAGCAGCAGGTCGTAGTTCTGGTGTATGCTTCCTACCAGCGAGTTTTCAATGGGAATGATCCCCCGCTCCACGCGCCCGTTTTCGACAGCGTCGTATACTCCGCTAAAGGTAGAGAGGGGTACAGATTCAAAGCTGGCGTTGAAGAATCTGAGTGCGGCTTCTTCGGAATAGGAGCCACGGTCGCCCTGAAATGCTACTTTCATTGGTATCCTTCGTTGGTCCTTAATTGCACAGGTCAGCAGAAAATAGCGAAGCCTGAGTCGAAGTCAAGGGGGAGTTGATGGCAGGCGGGATAAGTGTTCCGTGATTGCCATCCGGAGGCGCTCTGCTATATTGTCTTCGTGACTGATCTGTTCGAACATGATTCGGGATTTTTGAAGTTGGGTAAACATCCGCCGCTGGCCGATCGGATGCGCCCGCGCAAGCTCGAGGAGTTCGTCGGGCAGGAAGAGATCATGGCGCCCGGCAAGCCACTGCGCAGCCTGCTTGATCGAGGGAAAATTCACTCGGCAATCTTTTGGGGGCCTCCCGGCTCGGGCAAAACGACGCTCGCCTACCTGATCTCGCTTCACCTGAAATTCAAATTCATTTTCTTCTCGGCAGTGACATCCGGAATCAAGGAAATCAAGAAAGTGATGAGCGAAGCCGAGCGCGAGGAAGCCCTCTACGGCGGCCGCACAATACTTTTCGTCGATGAGATTCACCGCTTCAACAAGAGCCAGCAGGATGCTTTCCTGCCCTACGTCGAATCGGGCAAAATCATCCTTCTCGGCGCTACCACGGAGAATCCTTCATTCGAGGTTATTGGCGCCCTACTGTCGCGGCTGAAAGTCTACCTGCTGAAACCGCTGGAAGCGGAGCATCTTGGAGAGATTATTGATCGGGCGCTGAACGACACGGAGCATGGGCTCGGTAAGAGCAAGGTCTCGCTTACCGATGAGGCGCGCAGCTATATCATTCAAACCAGCAGTGGTGATGCCCGGAAGGCATTGACGCTGTTAGAAGTCTCATGCGAATCAGACGTGAACTGGGAAAAGGGCGCAGTCGAGATCACGCTCGACAAAGTCACCGAAGTGCAGCAAAAGAAAGTCCTGCTGTACGACAAAGCGGGTGAGGAGCATTTCAATCTAATCAGCGCTCTTCACAAGTCGCTGCGCGATTCTGATCCTGATGCCGGCTTGTACTGGCTGGCGCGTATGCTCGCAGCCGGTGAGGACCCTCTTTACCTCGCGCGCAGGCTGATCCGTTTCGCCGTGGAGGATATCGGCTTGGCTGATAATCACGCGCTTGAACTCGCCCTCAACGCCCGGGAAACCTACAACTTGCTCGGCACGCCCGAGGGTGAACTTGCCCTGGCGCAAGTGGTCATTTACCTCGCTGCAGCTCCCAAGTCAAATGCCGTCTATGCCGCCTATACCAAAGTGATGAAGACCGTCGAGGAGGAACCTGCGTATGAGGTTCCTTTTCACATTCGCAACGCACCAACGTCATTAATGAAGGGATTCGGCTACGGCAAGGGTTACCAATATGCGCACAATTTTGACGATGCGATCACCGGCCAGTCGGACCTGCCTGAAAAACTGAAAGCTCGCCGTTTTTACGATCCCACCGAGCGCGGACTGGAGAAGCGAATCAAGGAACGGCTGGAACACTTTGAAAAATTACGCCAGAAGGCACGCAGCCAGAACAAAGCGGATTCTTCCTCAGAAAACACCGACAACGACTGATTGACGGAAATTCCCAATAATCTCTGGAGCCTGAACGGCTCTCTGCCGTATAAAGACCAAGAACATGAAACACTACCTTACACATTTCAGATTAATAGCAGCGGCGCTTCTGTTCTCGCTGCTTTTGCTGCCACTGAGTAGCGCTTTTGCCGAAAAAATACTGATTCCTATGGATCGGACGCAGGCAAATCACCTCAAAGCCTATGGTGTCGCCTACTGGAGCCTGGAACAGGGACAGAAGGTGGAATGGCTCCTCAACTACCGTGGCGGCTCGTTTATGATGAATGCCTTCGATGGTTTGCGCAACATTTGTGCGCTTCGCGGCGTCACCTTTGAAACGGTCAGCGCCAGCGACGAGGGCCTGATCCGTGCTACCATCGAAGAGAACAACATGGAATCGGTCCTGCTGGAGAAAGCGCCTTCTATCGCTGTCTATACTCCGCCGAATAAGGAGCCTTGGGATGATGCCGTTACGCTCGCCCTTAAGTATGCGGAGATCGACTACGCGACTGTGTGGGATGAAGAGGTTCTTGACGGCAAACTGGAGGACTACGACTGGCTGCATCTTCATCACGAAGATTTCACCGGCCAGTATGGCAAGTTTTACAACTCATTTCGCAATACGCTCTGGTATCAGCAGGAAGTAGCTGCCAATGAGCAGATGGCCAAGAAGCTGGGTTACAATAAAGTCTCCAAGATGAAGCTCGCAGTTGTCGAAGCAATAAAGGACTACGTCTCTCGTGGTGGATTCATGTTTGCGATGTGCTCGGCGCCGGAGACTTTTGATATCGCCCTGGCCGCACATAACACCGACATCGTGCCGGCTGAATTCGACGGCGATCCGGTAGACCCTGACTATAAAAGCAAGATGGATTACAGCAACTGTCTCGCATTCGAAAATTTTACTGTCTCGGTCAATCCGCTGGAGTATCGACATTCCGATATCGACACTTATCCGGAGCGCATGAGCTACGTGCCCTCGCCCGATTTGGATTATTTCCAGCTCTTTGATTTTTCGGCCAAACTTGATCCCGTACCCACGATGCTGGTGCAGGATCATGTGGGCACGGTCAAAGGTTTTATGGGTCAGTCAACTGCGTTTCGCAGATCACTATTGAAGAAATATGTGACAATTCTTGGAGAGATCGACGGCCAGGATGAGGTGCGCTATATCCACGGCAACTATGGCAAGGGTACCTTCACTTTCCTGGGCGGTCACGATCCCGAGGATTATCAGCACATGGTGGGCGATCCGCCGACCGACTTGAACTTGCACAAGAATTCGCCTGGTTACCGACTGATCCTGAACAATGTCCTGTTCCCGGCAGCCAAGCGGAAAGAACGCAAGACGTAGAAGCGAGAAGTGGCACCGACAGATGTTCCGTCTTATGACAGGACTTCTGGTGATGTCGCCGGCGACGGGCCTTTAGCCCGACCCGCCAACTAATTCACTTGCATTTAGCCTGAAACAATATTAATTGAACGTACCTTCGCTGTCATTTCGGGCCGGCAAAACGCTTTAACCCAAACAGCACGGCACACATAAACCAAAATTGCATATCCCGGCGGCCTGTTTATGCACCTTCGGTCTGCATGAACATTCAACCAGTGTCGCTGAGAATAATAAGCAGAGGAAAGAAGAATGTACTACTCCTGTCAAGGAGGCCATCATGTCTCCCCATAGTCCGGCAAACAACAATTCGTTGATTGCCAGCATGAAGCAAAAAGGGTCGGAAATCATCAACTACCTGGAGGAGGAAGGCGTCGAGGTTCATTTCACCAACCTGCGTGTTGTCGACTTCATCGTTCGGGATCGCTTCGCCGTAGTGCGACGAACGCTCGATGAGTTCATCGCCGAGCTGGACAACAAGATGGTTTATCGAACCGCTCCCGAATTCAAGCGCAGCTTTTCCGACCCGCTATACGTGGTAGAGGGCGCTACTCCCGGCGCCAAGATGTCTGCATCAAACGCCGGCAGAGCCGGGATAACTTACCTGACGATCATGAATCGAATTCCGATTCTCTTCACCAACTCTGCCGAAGAAACTGCGCGCTATCTGTCGCTGATTATAAAGCAGGCGGAATACGCACCGGCACGCGAACAGGTCGTTGAAGATGACGATTCGCAGCAAAAGTTAGTGCATGAGGATGGCGCTTCTTCCAACGGAACCGCCAGAGAAGCCGGAGATTTCAAACTCAGATCCTTGTGCGCCCTGCCCGGCATAACCAACGAAACCGCACAGGCATTGTTGCGACGTTTTGGCAGCCTTAAGTCGATTTACGATGCAGACGAGAACTCCCTGCGGAAAGCTAAAGGGGTAGGTCCAAAGCGTGCCAAGTCGCTACAGAACGCAATCAACTCCGGCGCCAAGAGAGAGAAGAGAGAGAAGCGCCCTTCAGGCAATCGCCGCCATCCGGCATCTCACGGCAGATAGTTCGTCGCTTCCGCAATTACCGGCGCAGCCAGTTACTCCCTCTCAACTTCCCTAAGGGCAATTTGAGCAAGGTGCAGGTCCGCCACCGAAGATGTAATTGACGATAGTCACTGCGTCCGATATTGAAATCGCGCCGCTGCAATCTGCATCGCCTGCCTGAATAGGATTCGGAGCCGGCCCGCCACCGAAGATGAAGTTGATAATGAAGACTGCGTCTGAAATCGCGATGCTACCACTGCCATCAGCATCACCGCAGACATAGTCACAGACATCACCGACTCCATTATGATTCGCATCTTCCTGCCCGGGATTGAACACTGTGGGGCAATTATCGCAGACATTACCGATACCGTCACCATCATCATCCTGCTGACCCGGATTGCTTATTGAGGGGCAATTGTCTACATCAGCACAGAAACCATCCTGATCCAGATCATTGAGGTTATCATTGGGGCAGGCGTCACAGACATCGCCTATTCCGTCCGAATCCGCATCGGCTTGATTTGGGTTAGCGACAGTCGGACAATTGTCGACGTCGGCACAGAGCCCATCACCGTCCTGATCATTCAACGGATCATTGGGGCAGGCGTCACAGGCGTCGCCGATGAAATCGCCGTCGGTGTCAGTCTGGTCCACGTTCGCTACCGTTGGACAGTTGTCGCACGGTTTTCCCAGTCCGTCACCATCACTATCAAACTGAAGAGGATCGGCGAGCCGGACACAATCGTCGCAGACATCACCGACACCATCGCCGTCATAATCAGCCTGGTTGCTGTTGGCAACGGCGGGGCAATTGTCGAGACCATCAGCGATCCCGTCACCGTCGCTGTCACCGGTTTCGCAGACGTCGAGGACACCGTTGCTGTTGGCATCCGCGAACTGACCGGAGGATATATCGCAGGCATCCAGAACACCGTTCTGATTGCAGTCCAGCGCGCTTGGCGGTACAAATGCGATTCCCGTATTCTCCTGCAGTCCGCTGTTGCTGCCACGAACGTAGCGGCGATAGTAACGACCGTCAGGGAAATACTCAATTACCCTCGGCGAGTCACCGGTAAGAGTGTGCTCCGCCACAAATATGTGCCCGTTGGGGCGCATCGCGATTCCCCACGGCTCGTTGGGGGCGGAAAGATCATTGAACTGGCCCAGAAAGGCTCCGCTGGCGCCATCATAGCGCAATACCTGATTTGTGTTTAAGCTCGTAACCAGCAGGTTGCCATCGTTGTCGAACAGTAACTGCCGCGCGCCATTTAAGCCGCCGGAATTGGAGGTAACGAAGGTGCCCAGTGATGCTCCGGTGGCCCCGTCATATTCCATGACGCTGTTGTTACCACCACTTACGACGTAAAGGTTACCGTCGGGACCGAAGGTAAGACCATACGGCTGCGACAAACCTCCGGAGCCGGAGGCCACAAAAGTGGATAGAATTGTGCCACTGGTGATATCAACCTCGACCACTTCATTGGTAGCTTGATTGGTCACGAAGAGATCGCCATTGGGGCCAATCACGATTCCTGCGGGAGAACTAAGTCCTGAAGTGAAAATGCTTCCGGTTCCATTGGTCAAATTATGCCGGTAAATGATGTTTCCGCTGAAACCTACGGTATAAAGATAGCCGGCGTCATCGATAGTGACGTCATAAGGAGTGCCAAGGCTCCCACTAATCGCCGCGTAATTCGTAATCGGGTAGCCGCTTGCTTCGTGGAATTCACGAACGTAGTTTTGAGTGTTGGCCACGAAGAGATTACCCTGCCGCCCCAAATCAATCCAGTCCGGCACCGAGTTTCCGTTGCAGTCCTCACATTCGTCAGGAATCGTGTTGCGGTTGAAGTCGTTTGAAACTCCGAACTTGATGTCCTCAAAGTCAGGCAGCCCATCGCCGTTACAGTCGGGCTCGCAGCTGTCGAGGATGTTATTGCCATTCTGATCGAGTGAAGTGTTGTTGGCTATTTCCCACTCATCGGGAACATTGTCGCCGTCGCAGTCGGTCTCGCATTCATCGGGAATGCCGTTGCCGTTGACATCACTGGAGGCGCCGGAAGCTATATCCTGCGGATCCAGAGTGCCATTGCCGTTGCAATCCTGGCATTCGTCCGGGATGCCATCCGAGTTGACATCAAGCGAGAAACCGCCGGCGATATCGTCGGCATCGGGGATATTGTTGCCGTTGCAGTCAAAGTCGTAGCAATCCAACGATGAGAATTCGTTTTGGATCACCTCTTGAACACGGCGATGGAAAAAGAGATCGGTCATCGAAGTGTATCCGGCGAAGATGTGGCAATAGCTCATGATCGTGCCGCGCGAAGGGACCCCGTTACCGCAGTCGTCGATAGTCGGCGTATAGCCGTCATGGGTATGCAGTGTCCCGCAATTATGTCCCATCTCATGCGCCGAAACAATTACATCCCAGGCGGCATTACTGGGTAGTTCAAGGGGATTGGGAAAGCCGCCGTTGATGAAGCCACCGATTGAGTAGGCAGAGTTGGAGCAGGTTCCGCCGACAAATGCGATGCCGCCAAAAGAGAGGTCGCGCCGGCCGCTCAGGCAGTGAACGATGTTGTACGGTGTGGGATCTTCGTTGGTATTCCAGTAGTTGGCGAAATTGCTGAGGTTGCTGGAATCGAACGGCTCGCCTCCCGCAGGCCAGAGCCGGACATAATCAATTATAATTTTCATATTGACATCACGAATGTAGATGTCGCTGATCGCGGCCATCATCGTCAGGGCGTAGGAGAACGCCGCTGCCGAGTTACCGAAAATGTCATAATACTCGTGATCGGAATCGACAGCAACGTGCAGCATGCGCATTCTCGGGTCCTGCGGTAGCAGACGCTGCGATTCATCCACGGGCTGGAATCCCGGCGGCGGGCGCACTCCGCAGACATCGACGCCGTCCGGAAGATCCATACTCTGCGGCTCAGAGGAGATAACGACCATGCCATCCCATCCCAGGGCAGCTTGTTGAGGTGAAGTTGAGATAAAATGGGTGCCACTTTCAGAACTCGCCACGAACCCCTGGGTGATGCCCGTAGAGCTGATTGCCAGAAACGCCCGGGAGTTATCATCACCGGCAATTGTGCCGCGCAAAAACACAACATCCGGCCCGGCAACTTCCTGACCGCCGCCCGGACCTCCAAGCACAAAACGGGTCTTTTCAGTGGTGATCCTGAAGCGATTCAGGTCAAGCAATGCGGGCTGCGAACCGGGAAGTGGAATCTCAACCGTCTGCTGCTTTGCACCTGAAGTAAGCGCGTCATACGTGCTTCTGTCGAGATGTGCGCGAACCACCTGTTCACCATCTGCGTACGGTGCCTCCGAGACGGAAAATGGCTGCTGCACGGGATCCGTAGCGGCAACGACAATCGAAACTGGCATTAACTGACTCAGCAGCAAACACAGCATGAACACTAGGGTCTTTGACGCTGTCCGAGTGTGAGACTCGAGAATCGGCATTTATTCCTCCCGGGGAACTCTTACATCAGGTGTTGTGATTCGCATGGAATCGTCGTCCCATGATCTTAGTCGGTGAATCTGAAGCAGACACGATAGCCTAAACATCAGAGTAGGTTTGTCCTGCTTTACGGACACTGTACAGGGTTTTTCGTGATCTGTATCGATGGCCCGTGTAGTCGTCAATTGCGATTTTCGATATTCTTGCGAAGTAGTTAGCGGCGAGAAAGATACGGTTACCCGCTCAATTCCGGGCCGCGACACATACAGAAGATACCGCACACTTCAACAGTGTCAAGGTCAAATTCGGTGGTCTGCCGCCTACCCGGACATCAGGTGAAGCCCTGGGTATTAGGGTCTTATCATTTTGTTGTCGGAGGGTGTGAGCTTATACTCCCCCCATGACAATTTCAACGATTCTGCGCGCAACGATGGTCGGCTTGCTCATTAGCCTCGGCTTGGTCGAGCCGGTTGCGGCTATTGACAGAATCGCCGTCGAGGCCGGCATTGATGGTTATGGTCACCAGATGAAGCTGGCGCGCGGAGCGTTGTGGTGGTCAGTTCCCCAACTCAGCCCCACTTTTTCGTCTCTGAGGATCGTGACCAACGCCGAGTTGCTGGCGGGGTACTGGTGGAATTCCGAGGACATTTTCGATACCGGCTTGACACCGATCTTTAGAATCCGGCCGGCCGGGGATAAAGCAATGTTGACGCCCTATGTGGAGGGGGGAGTAGGTTTTCACTATCTGAGCGGAATCAAGGCGGCGGGAAGGAATATCTCGACGAATTTCCAATTTGGGGATCATCTGGCGGCTGGGTTTCTTCTGGGACCGGGTGGCAGGTTAGATATCGCCTATAAGTTCCAGCACCTGTCAAACGCCGGCATCAGAAGACCTAATGCCGGCGTAAATTTCCATATTCTTCGCTTTGTCTACCGGCTATGACATTCGGTTGAGCCGGATATTCAAGCGTTAGATCAAATCATTTGCAGGTACTACACGGAGCTGGTCCGCCGCCAAAAATATAGGTGATGACGAAGACGGCGTCACCGATAGATACCGATCCGCTGCAGTCGGCATCGGCAGCTTCAGCGGGAACCGCCGCGGGACCACCTCCGAAAATGTTAGAGATGATGAATACAGCGTCAGCTATTGACACCTGTCCGCTCCCGTCAGCATCGCCACATTTGTATATATTCAGGTCGTAAAGCTTATCTACCTGAAGGCTACCCTCATCGGACGCGCGCGCGGTAAATTGCAGCAGTCCAGCGCTGCCGGGGGTTCCGGATAGAAGTCCGGAACTACTTAACGTAAGGCCACTGCCGGCCAGGTCGCCATTCAGGTCGGTCCACGATATTTGGCCGGTGCCGCCTTGCGCATCGAGTTGCTCGCTGTAGGCGTTGTCGACCCAGCCATAAGGTAGCGAGTCTGTTGTAATCACTAACGGTATCGACAACGGCGGGAATACGACAAAGTCAAGCCAGGCCTGATCGCTGCCTGCAGAAACCGACTGATCCTTCTGGTATTTCCAGGTAAAGGTATGGGTTCCCGGCATTATCTGATAGCTCACTTGTGTCCAGTCAATCTCGCCGGAGACAGAATCTTGTATGGCGCCATCGATATAGAATTTCAGGAAATCCCAGCCAGATTCAGATGAGACTTTCCTCTCGAAAGAGAGCTGTCCGGCATTCTGGACCTGCACCGTGACACTCAACTGAGAGTACTGATTATCGGTGATGTTACCCGATTCCGCGGCGAAGTTGCCTTCATATTCAACCGACGAGGTAACATCCCACGGTGCGGAGCCATTGGTTTGCCAGTCGTAAGCGGAGAAATCGGCGGATTCGAAATCCTCGATATCAAGCCCAACCATCAAGCTGAAGAAGGCGCTGTCGACATAGCCCCCGTCGGCGGTGACATCAAACCGAAAGTCCACCTGGTGATAGCTCGGTGTTGAGGATGAAACCGCAAAGCTATAGGGACCCTGAGAGAGAGCAGTGCCGCCCAGTTCCGAAATCGTCGGGAATCCCGATACGGATTGAGTAATGTTTACGTCTGCATCGCTGGAAGACAGCACGCCCTGGACATTGGTTGCCGGCCCGCCGCCATCGTTTTGCAGATAAATGTACATCGAAATGCTATCGCCGGGATCGATACGATTAGGCGCTGTGTCTGAGAGAAAAGAGAGCACCGGATCAGTCGAGATCGGGTCGAGCTGCACATTTTCAATGACGGTAGAGTTAGAGAGGACGGTCACACCGGTAATCGTCTTTGACACATAACCGAGAGCAGAATATTGCAGATCCCAGGTCCCCGGCGCGATCATGCGGTAATAGTTGCCCTGGTCAGGGTCACAGCGCACCTGCGACGAATCAGCGTCATGATCCAGCACAGTCACCAGCGCACGAAGCGGCTGGCTGGTCGCAGAGCTGGTTACGACCCCCTGAATACCGTATCGTGCCGACTCAAGATAGTCCAGAAACGACTCGCGATTATATATCCAGTGATTCGGTAGTTGACTTGCCGAGAGCAGCTTCACGCTCGATATCTCGATTGTTACTTCCCGACAGCCGTAGTAGTAGTTCATCATATCCTGGCGACCGCCGTTAACCTCGTACCAGGCATAGCCGTTGGTAATGCCATTGTTCAGGTCTGTCAGGTAGCCTGCGGGTGAGGCCGCCTGGGCCAGGTCGGCATAGTGCCGGCAGGTGGTCACGTACCAGGTGTTATCGGGGTGCAGCCGTGGCCAGGTATCCCACGGGTAATTGACCACTTCGGAGCCCCCATGGAAATTCGCGGAAATCACGAAGGTGTGGTTGTCCGCAAAAGCGATGAACGCCTGAGTTTCGGCCTGGTAAGAATTCCCATCGGGATGCGGTCCGTCCTGGGGATCCGGGTAGTTGCGGTTGAGGTCGATACCATTACTGTTATAGCGCCAGGCGCCATAAACGGAATTGTCGCCGCCGTGGTAGGTTCCGTCCGGGTTGGCCAGCGGGTTGATGTAGATCTCCATATTATTGACCATATCGGTGATCCGGGCATCGTTGCCGTAGCCCACCAACAGCGAGTCGATCAGCCGCAGCATCAGGATATATCCAGTGGTCTCATCACCATGCATGCTGGAGGTATAAAACACTTCCGGCTCATTTTCCTCGGTCGCAACGTTATCTGAGATTTTGGCAACCAGTAGTTCCCGTCCTTGCGTTGTGTAACCAATAGTATCGAGTTCGCACAGGCCGGGATAGTTGGTGGCAAAATCGACCATCATCTGTTTATAGGCGCTGAAGGTTGGGTAAGAGTCCCATACCATCGCCTCCCTGGCGCTGTTAGTCATCCGCACCGCGTGCAACTCACCAGGGTTAGTAAGAGCTTCGTAGGATATACCGATTGCCTGAAATGCTGCGAATTGTTGATCATTGGCGTAGGCGTAAATGGTGTGTCCATCCCACGGCGCGCAGCGATCAATCGTGATCACCTTGTCCAGGGCCTTCAACTCTTTGCGGTCTTTGATCTGAAAACGAAAATAGTGTTGGTTGGCTGCTTCAGCGGTCACGGCGGCAAACAGGACCACCAGAAGCAGCAGCGCAAGCGAGCGTTGGTAAATTGTCATTGGAATGTCATCCTCATCGGTGCAAATGGCCAACAGGTACTTTATTTATTGAGCCGGGTAAAGCAGGTAAATTTCACTTAATAATATAAGGCGGAACGATTGAATTGCAAGATGAATCACCCCGGAGAATGAGGGGAAATCGGTCAGCGCTGACATACTTCGTCTTGACAGCGGACGGCTTGCACGCAATATACCAATAAACGCTCACGGTGAGGTTTTGAGGACGAACTTATGGACAAATCAATATTCAAGCGCATCTGCAGCTATCTCACTGATAACGACATCAGTTTTCGGAAGCTAAGCCATGAACCAACTTTCACATCGGAAGAGTCTGCGGCGGCACGTGGCGAGGATGTCCGAATCGGTGGAAAGGCGATCCTGCTGAAAGTAGATGACGTCTTTCGACTTTTCGTCTTGAGCGCAGCTCTGAAGCTCGACTCAGGCTCAATCAAGAAACACCTGAAGGCAAAGCGTATACGATTCGCAACTGAGGAGGAACTCCTCGATTTCACTGGCCTGCTGCCCGGCTCGATCCCGCCTTTCGGTGATCCGATCCTGCCATTTGTCTTGTATGTCGATGAATCGATTCTCCTCAACCAGAAAATTGCGTTCAATGCCGGCTCCCTGACAGATTCCGTTGTCATGCCAGTAAGCGATTACATCCGAATCGCCAAGCCTGAGATATTCAGATTTTCGAAAGGCGAACTGCCCATCACCAGGAATGAGTCCTGAATTTTACGCCCTTCTGCACAATTTGAACCACTTCGCGCCTGGAAAATGAAAAGCGGGCATGGCCAAACCACGCCCGCTTCAATATCAAGGCTACCTAAGTAGCTAATCAGTCAATTACGGACAAGCAGCACAGGGCGCCGGGCCTCCACCAAAGATGAAGTTTATCAGATAGACCGCATCACCAATTGAGACACCGCCGCTGCAGTCAGCATCGGCTGCCGCTTCCGGAACCGGAGCCGGGCCGCCGCCAAAGATGTAATTGATAATAAACACAGCATCACCGATCGAGATTCCGCCGCTGGCATCAGCATCACCACAAATGTAAGGTGGAGCTGTAATATTCACGCTGAAGTCGACGGTATCAGCCTTGGCTGGAGTGTCGGAATCAAAGACGCGGATAGTAAAGAAGTACTGAGCCGCGAAAGAAGGCGTACCGGACAACTCTCCAGTGGAGCTGTTGATGGTCAAGCCGTAGGGAAGATCACCACCAAGCTGTCCCCAGGTGTACGGCGGGGTCCCGCCGATCGCTGTAAATGTATATGAATATGCCACTCCGGTGTATCCATCCGGTGGAGTATTGAGATAGGCATGCACCTTGCCGTCACAGTAATCCCCGACACCATCGCCGTCTTCATCGGTCTGCGCCGGATTATAAACATTGGGACAATTGTCACACACATCACCGACGCCGTCTGAGTCTACGTCTGACTGGTCGGCGTTGGCTATATCCGGGCAGTTGTCAGTGCTGCAGGTATTGAAGGCGAAGCCGGGATTACCGAAGCCATCGCCATCCGTGTCAGTGCAAGCGTCGCAGACGTCACCGATGCCGTCTCCGTCAGCATCCGCCTGATCCAGATTTGCAGTGTTTACGCAGTTGTCACAGGCGTCACCGACACCGTCTCCATCGGCATCTGCCTGCGAACTATTTGCAATAGTCGGACAGTTGTCGCTACCGTTATCTACACCGTCGGAGTCGACGTCAAAGTTTTGATAATTAGACAACAAAGCGTGTGTCCAGCAGCGCAT
>CAYXUL010000002.1:71468-101282 GCA_964468475.1 uncultured Ignavibacteria bacterium
GCCGGGCCGTGCAAAACTATTCCAAATCTTGTCTGACCTGCTTGATCCCAGGGTAGATATGCGTATCCGAGCACAGTGCCGTTCGGATTGGTTTGCTCAATATCGGTGATATAGATGTTGATTTGCGTTCCGACCGAGCTCCCGTAGATTGACTTCATGGTGAAATCTTCGGAGCTTGACAGCACACGATATTGGGTGCTGTTATGATGGAGGATTCCCATGTTTATGAATTGAATTCCCGCGGGAGCGTATCGAGCCTGCAGCGAATCGAAAACTACGTTGACCTGGGCATCGGTGGTCGCCGGATCGCTGCCGTCGTCATTGGCAAAGATGTGCCAAATAACCCTGATCCAATAAACTTCCTGATAAGGAGCGGGTAAATACTGATCACGAGTCGTAGCAACGTCACAAGCGCCGTATACCGGGCAGGCATTGGGGTCGTACCTAAAGTGGTTGTCAGTCTGCGGTAATTCAGCAGCCTTCTCCATCGTTCCGCACCAATGGACGTGGTACTTACTTACGATCTCGCGAAAGTCCTCCGGGTGCGCTTTTAATTCGTCCAGAACCGTCTTGGAATCAACCGTTTGCGGCTGATCGTCAGCCAGACTGGTACCGGCTCCCAGCAGGACCGACACCATTAGACAGATCCCGATGGTAGCGTTGAACATCTTTTTCACACTAAGCATAACAGGGTTACTCACTGATTTTTGGTTGTGGTTTTGATCTATTTTCGATCCGTAATGAACGATATGCTCCACTATCTAATTAAGGCACCACTGCCTGATTTGTCAACTGTCAATTGGCTTCCGGCGTAAGTCATCCTCGACCATCTCACGCTAAAATCGCTTATCCTAATGTGGATCGGCCGTTAAGGCCGTAAAGTTAGTTTCGGCCAGTTTTGGTAGCCCTCGCAAGCGGCCGTGCCGCCGACAACTGCGCCGAGACTCAGCGTATATCAGCACAGAAGCCAAGCAGTCCCGTCTACGGACATGCCGCACAAGGGCTCGGACCGCCGCCAAAAATGTAATTAACGAGGTAAACCGCGTCTCCAATCGCCACGTTACCGCTGCAGTCGGCATCTGCGGACTCCAAGGGATCTGGCGCCGCGCCTCCGGCAAAGATGTAATTGATAATGAACACGGCATCCGAAATCGAAACATTACCGCCCCCGTCCGCATCACCACACAGATAGGGCGGCGCCGGTGGATCTGTTATGGTGATTATTACCCCGAGTGTGTCGCTCTTCTGCGGAGCACCTGTGTCAACACAGATTATCGTGAAGTAATAGTCCGCTTTATATGAGGGCGTTCCCGTAATCGTGCCCACGGTGCCGCCGTTAAAGGTGCATCCGTATGGGACATCGCCGCCGAAAAATGACCAGTTATAGGGTTCAGTGCCCCCGACTGCTACGAACTGATAGGAATATGGTTCTCCCAGGTAACCATCAGGGATCTCGTAGCTTTCTATGTGCAGCTCGCCGTCGCAGGCGTCTCCAATTCCGTCACCGTTTTCGTCATACTGATTCGGATTGGCTGTATTCACACAGTTGTCGCAAACATCGCCGACTCCGTCAGCATCGGCATCGTCCTGAGCCGGGTTGACAACGTCGGGGCAGTTATCCGTCGGGCACGTGCTCGCGGTAAATCCCGGATCGGCATAACCATCACCATCGGTGTCCGTACAGTTATCGCAAAGATCACCTATACCGTCACCATCAATATCACTCTGATCTTCATTGTCAATTGTCGGACAGTTGTCACACGCGTCGCCGTAGCTATCGGCATCGCTGTTGACCTGCGCGGTATTCGAGTCAAACGGGCAGTTGTCGCCGGCGTTCAGGACACCATCATTGTCTATATCAGGGTCACAGGCGTCGCCCAACCCGTCGCCGTCGGTGTCTTCCTGGCACGGATTGTATACCGAGGGGCAGTTGTCCACAGAGTCGTCCCAGCCGTCCCCATCAGAGTCAACCAGCGGTTCGCTCTTGGCCAAAGTTGGTGAAGCCGGGGCGTTGCATTCAAGCCAGCCCAGCAGTTTGTTGTTTATCCAACAATGGATTCGGCCTGCCTGCTGTGGTGTGAATTCGGAGTAGCAGTAGTCGGGTGCATAGCCCATGTAGTTCTGTGGCATTGTGGGCCCCCATGAAACCCCGGAGCAGGGATCGGTGCCCCCGGGAGGTCCACAATTGTAGTTGACCGGCGTGGGGTCGGTATCGGAACAAAGATCACCGGTGATGTCACCGTCGACACCATCTGCTCGCTCCCAGCAGGAACCGCATTGGGCAACCTCGCTCACGCCGTGATGAGTATGCCAGAGACCAATACAGTGGCCGATTTCGTGGGTCGCTGTGTGCTGATTATTCCCAAAGAAGTTGTCATCGATTATGGTTCCACCCAGATAGGTAAGGGCATTGTTATCCCAGGGAAAGGTGCCTACGCCGATATAGCCCTCGTTGATATTGGTTACATACACATTCAGGAACGAATCAGGTTGTACCGCATACGCACTCTTCATCGCCGATTCTTCAGGATCGGTAAACGTGCGGAAAGCTGTCGAGTTGACGACACGCCACTGATACGTGAACTGAATTTTGTAAGGCGCGTAGTCGGCATTTAGAGTTGCCACTTGCGCCGCGACGGTAGTTTGGTTGGCGGCGGGTGAGGAGCCGTCGTCATTGGCAAAGACATTGATGAATAGCTTGATGTAGGTTGGCGAGTCTCCCGACGAGGGAATGTTGTTATCTCGTGTGCCGGGATCATCGCACGGGCCCCATACCGGGCAGCCGGCGTTGGCCGATCTTTGGTCCGGATGTGCAGCCAGCCATCGCTCCTGAGTCTGACACCAGTCGAGCCCATACTGATCGATGTAGGACTTTACGTGCGCAGGATCGATATATTGAAGTCTTTGATCAAGGTGCAAGGGTACAGTGGTGCTATCCGCTACCTGGTCGGCGGCAATTGTCGTTGAAGAAAGGGCTAGCACTAGTATCGGCAGCAAGAGCGAACCGGAAAGAAGCCGGTGACTCGAATAGTCCGCAAGCAACATGGTGAAGATTCTTTCTCCGTTGGGATTGGAAACTGGTAAAGTACTGTTAAAGTATTGTCAGGGCATTGTTTCTATTTTGTTATAATATAAGGACTTACTGGCCCTGTGTCAAGACAACTCTGCCAAAGTCAAGACGAACTAAAATAGTTGGCGTTTAATGAGTTGTGGTATCATCCCACGTTTAGTGATGGGGAAAGGTCTCCTCGCGGAAGATTTTCCCGGGATTCAGAATTCCCGCCGGGTCGAACACTTTCTTGATCTGCCTCAATATATCAAGCGAATCACGGTGCTCCCGTTCAAACATCTCCCGGTGCCCCAGGCCGATTCCGTGCTCACCGGAGATGGTGCCCTGTAATTCGACGGCCTTTTGAATGATTTTGCGGTTGACCTGCTGTCCGAGGCGCCATTCCGCCTCATCATCGCGACGTGCAAGAATCAGCGCATGGAGAAGCCCCATCCCCACATGGCCGAACGCGTGAATCAGCAATCCCGATTCCTGTGCCAGTTGATCGCAGTAGCCGATCATTTCCGGTAATTTGGAGATTGGGAAAGCGGCGTCATTGCGGATGATGGTGTAACCCGGTTGGCGGTATTTGATCGAGTTGGTGACATGGTGGCGAATCTCCCAGGGGTTTTCACCCGAGGGAATTTCCAGGGGCTTGCCCCCAACATCCTCGATGATCGTCTCGGCCAGTTCCTGAGTCGCATTGAGCACAGATTCCGCTCCATGGATTTCAAGAAACAGCGCCGGGGCTTCTTTGAGCCCGTAATTGTTGAGTTTGTTCAAAGCTTCGATCACGGTGCGATCGAGGAATTCAACGGCAGCAAGATCCAGCCCATATCGCATCATTTCCGATACAGCGGTTGCGGCTTCAACATCAGTCGCAAACTGATAGGCAATCTTGCGGTTTCCCTCCGGGATCCCGCGCAGCTTCAATGTAATCGCGGTGATAATCCCAAGGGTACCTTCCGAGCCCGCAACCAGGTCAACGAGGTTGTACCCGGAGGAGCGCTTGGTGGCGCGATTACCAAAGCGGTGGAACTCGCCTCTCCCGTCGACAACCTCGAGCGCCAGCACAAAATCGCGCGTGCCACCGTACTTCACCGAGTAAATCCCGCTGGCATTGGTGGCGACCATCCCGCCGATCGTAGCCAGATCTGAACTGCCACCGGGAGATGGCGGAAAGAAGAGGGATTCATGTTTCAATCGCTCATTGAGCTGGTCATAGATCAACCCCGGCTCAACTCTCACCTGTAAATCCTCGGGCCAGAATTGCAAAATCTGTTTCATGCCGGCGAGATCGAGGACAATGCCACCCTCAACCGGTATGGCACTTCCTTCCAGCGCGCTTCCACCGGCTCTGACCGTGATAGGAACCCGGCTGTCATGGCAGAACTTAACCAGTTCAATAATGTCATTGACTCCATCGGGACGTACTACCGCCACAGGCATCACGGGCGGGAGCGTCGATTCATCAAAGGAAGCCGCCTCCAGCTCGCTGGTGTTATCGGTGACTTTGTTTTCCCCCAGGAGTTCTTTCAATGACTTGACGAGATTATCCGTCACTGGTTTTCTTCCCGCTGTTATGCAGCTTCAGTTGTTCTAACATCCTCTCCTCTATGCTGACTCCGGCATTGAGGTGAATGATTTCTGATAGTAAATTCCGAGAAGTGATAATACGCAATTACCTTCCCGGGAACAACACCTCGACCACGAGTATAATGATTGTCGAAAATTCGAGTATTGTTACTCTGAGAAACAGGGACGACAGTTAGAGATCAACGGCTATTGCAACTTGACGAGCGAAGAGTGAAGTTCTATCTTGCCCGCCACTTATGAACACTCCGGTAAGCATACGAGTTAGTTTGCGTCCTGTTTTACTGTCACTCCTGGCGCTGATGGCGATATCGATTGCTGTGCCGTCTCATACGGCCAGGGCAGCGCGGACGAAAGAAGCGCTCGAAAAGAAATTGGAGGCGCGCCAGAACGCAGAAGCAGCTTTGCAGCAACAGGAGACTGAAGAAGCTGAGAATCTTCTCGGCACAGAACTGCCGCTGTGGAGTTGCATTCCCTTTATCGGCATCCTGCTTTCAATCGCGCTTTTTCCGATGTTTGCGCCGGTTTTCTGGCATCATCATTTCGCCAAAATTGCACTTGCCTGGGGGTTGATTTTTACCATTCCGTTCCTGATAGCCTACGGGGGAGTCGCTGTGCACGAGAGCGTGCATATAGTGATTTTCGATTATGTGCCCTTCATAATACTGCTGTGGGGACTCTTCACCGTGTCGGGTGGGATTTACCTGCGCGGTACTCTCGTCGGCAAACCGATTGTAAACGTCGGCATGCTGCTCATAGGAACGATTCTGGCATCATGGATGGGGACAACCGGCGCTGCCATGCTGATGATCCGCCCGGTGTTGCGGGCAAATTCAGCGCGACGCTATCGGGTGCACACAGTGGTGTTCTTTATCTTCCTTGTTGCCAATGCCGGCGGATTGCTGACGCCGCTGGGTGATCCACCGTTGTTTCTCGGATTTCTTCGCGGCGTGCCATTCTTCTGGACGATGAGCATGTGGTACAAGCTTGCCGTTGTCGCCGGCTACCTGCTGGTAGTCTATTTCATCATCGACAGCTACCTGCACCGCAAAGAGATGCGTGACAAAATTGACGATGAACCCGCTCAGCCGCGCCAGAAGTTTGGCATCGATGGCGGGCATAATTTCATCTACCTTGCCGGTATAGTCGGCGCAGTACTGATGTCCGGCTACTGGCGCTCCGGCGGCTTCCATTTATTCGGATTCGAGTTTAAGACTGCAGCGCTGCTGCGGGACGGTATCATCCTGCTCATGGGGCTGTTGAGTCATTGGATCACAAGACGTGAGCACCGCGTTGCAAATGAGTTTAGCTGGTTTCCCATTAAGGAAGTCGCCTATCTTTTCGTGGGAATCTTCCTGACAATCGTAGCGCCGCTGCAGATCCTGCAGGCTGGAGCCCACGGTGCGGCTGCCCCGATTATCAAGGCGGTTCATTCGCAGGCTAGCTATTTTTGGATAACGGGGGCGCTTTCTTCATTCCTCGATAATGCCCCGACCTATCTCACGTTTTTCAATCTGTCTCTGGGAAACCTGGCAATCAGCCCGCACAATGTCACCGCGATTCTCACCGGCGCCATGACAGGGCCTGCCGCCAGTGCATTCATACATGACCTCACTGCCGTGTCATCGGGCGCGGTCTTTTTCGGCGCCTGCACTTACATTGGTAACGCACCCAACTTCATGGTTCGTTCAATTGCTGAGGAGTCGCGCGTCCCGATGCCGAGTTTCTTCGGCTACATGCTCTGGGCAGTAACGATTCTGATTCCCGTTTTCATTTTGCTGACTTTCCTCTATTATGTGTAAATACAGTCTCTTAAGGCCATTAGTGCCGTATAGCCGGAGGGCGATCTGATGTTTAACAAGATTATGATCCCGAGCGATCTGAGTGAAGCTTCCATGCTGGCGATGGAATTTGGGGTACGCATGGCAACTGTGTGTTCCTCCGAGCTGGTGCTGCTCAACGTCCGACCGGATTTCATGGACAGGAAAGAGATGGTTATGCTGCGGGTATCCTCCTACGATTTCCTGGAGAAGGAAGGGGATATCGCCGTTGCCGCCAAATCGATCCTGGAAGAGGAGCTGCGGCGCGCCGGCGGCAGCCAAATCAAGCACCAGACCCTGCTGCGCGAAGGAGATCCTCACGAGGAGATTCTTAAGACTGCGAACGAACTGAGCTGCGATCTGATCATCCTGACCACCACCGGCAGAAATCACCTGCTGGAGAAGATCAAGGGCAGCGATGCGGAACGGCTGGTCTCGCAATCTCATGTGCCGATTCTCGTCCTGCCGGTGCCGAAAGATGACTCCGATACCGAGAGTGACGACTCGTAGGCCGCTGCTATGATGCGCATCACCTTCCATGGCGCCGCCGGTACGGTGACCGGCTCGAAATATCTCGTCGAAGTCAATGACAAGAGCATCCTGGTCGACTGCGGTATGTTTCAGGGTCCGCGGGAACTTCGCCTGCGCAACTGGAAACCGGTTCCGTTTGATGTCAAATCTCTTTCTGCAATTGTCCTGACCCATGCGCATATCGATCACATTGGTTTTCTGCCCAAGGTGGTCAAGGAAGGTTTCTCCGGGCCGGTGTATGCAACGCCACCGACTGTGGACCTTGCGCATGTCTCTTTGATGGATGCCGCTCATCTGCAGATGGAGGATGCGGCCTATCGCGCCAAGAAGAAGGCGTCGCGACACAAAGTTGTGCTGCCGTTGTTTGACACTGATGACGCCGAGCTGGCGCGTAAGCACCTTAGCAAAATTGAGTTTGATGAATGGGTGACAATCGGCGACGAATTCCGCTGGCGCTACCATGTAGTAGGCCACCTGCTGGGCGCGGCGATGGTCGAACTGGAGTTAAATGACGGCAAGGAGAAGAAAACTCTCCTCTTCTCAGGAGATGTCGGCCGCTACGGCAATCCGCTGACCAAGAACCCCTCGGAACCGCCGAAATGTGACTACCTCATTTGCGAATCGACTTACGGTGGGCGTGTGCACCCGGCTGAAGATGCGATGTCTGCTTTTGAGAATATTGTGAAGGAAACCATCGAGAAGAAAAGCGTCTTGCTGATTCCCGCTTTCTCTATTGGGCGCACGCAGCAGATTACCTACATGATCAACCGGCTGATCGAGCGTGATTTCATCCCACCGATCAATATCCACATCGACTCACCAATGGCGATTGCGGCTACCGAGATCTACACGCGCTACCCGGATTATCAGGATGATGATCTGGAAAAGCTGGGCGGTGCAAAGGAGGTGCTGAATGGTGAGAATGTCTATATGCACCGCACCCGGAAAGCGTCGCAGCGGTTGAACGAAATCACCGGGCCGGCAATTATTATGTCGGCTTCGGGAATGTTGACCGGCGGCAGGATTTTGCACCACATGATTAACCGACTACCCGATCCGACGACCACTGTAGCGCTGGTGGGATTCATGGCGGAGGGAACTTTGGGCCGCAAACTGGTGGAGGGAGATAAGGTGCTCTATATTCACAAGCAGCCAGTCCCGGTGAAGGCCAGGATTGTACAGTTTAACGGCTTATCGGGTCACGCCGACTATCAGGAATTGCTTCACTGGCTCGAACCGCTGGTAAATACTTCGCGGCGAGTTTTTGTCACGCACGGTGAGAAGTCGCAGTCAGAGGCGATGGCTGAACACCTCAGAGAAGAGCACAACTGGAATCCGGTGCTTCCGGAGATGGATCAGTCGTTCGAACTGTGATTCGCGTCATTATTGGCGCGCCCCCTCAACTGTGGCAAAAAGCGCTTTATTTTCCCTCACGATTCCTTAATCTGACAAGGCTGTGTCGATTAATACATCTTACACTGATTCGGAGATCAACTCTGCGCTGCAGTATTGCGAGCTGATCCTTCCTCAGGTGTCGCGCACATTTGCGATCAACATACGCGTGCTGGAAGGTGAGCTCTACCGCGCCGTACTGGTGGCATACCTCTTTTGCCGGCTGGTTGATACCGTGGAGGACTCAAGTATTTTGAGCCTTAAGACTCAAGCAGACCTGCTGAAACGCTATGCCGAAATTTTCTCAAGTGCGGAAATTCAACAATCTGAAATTGAGCTGTGGCAGGAGATGTGGGGTGAAATCGATCAGAATGATCCCGAACACTCTCTGGTAGCGAATTGTGACAAGCTTTTCATCCTCTTTGCCAGCTTGACAGAGGAGTCCCAAGGGGCGATCTGCGGCTGTGTGTCAGAGATGGCCACCGGCATGCGCTCGACGTTGCTCGAGGTGCGCCCGGGCACCTCCGGTATCCGTGCACTGCAATCTCTCGAAGAGCTTGAGAGCTATTGCTATTACGTGGCCGGCACAGTGGGGAAAATGCTCACCTCGCTATTCATAGGAAATATCCCCGACCTCAATGACGAGAGGCGGGAAGTAATGAACCGGCTTGACCTCTCCTTTGCGCTTGGCCTGCAACTGACGAACATCATAAAGGATTGTGCCACCGACTACGAGCGCGGCTGGTGTTATCTGCCCGGCAGCTTGCTTCGGGCAGCGGAGGTCTCGCCCGAGAGGATGCTTGAAACCGAGTTGCAGCCGCGGGTACTGCATGTGCTCAATCAACTAGTGTTGAAGACAGCAGTACATCTCGAGGACGCTCTGGAATACACGCTTGCCATACCACCCTCGGCGCCGAAGATTCGCCTATTCAATCTCTGGTCGCTGTTCTTTGCCATCCGCACCCTGGTCCGTGCCTGGGACAACCCTGAACTTCTCGATCCGAATAGCAAAGTCAAGATTCCGCGCCACGAGATATATCGGACCATTGCCGAAACACGAGAGGCAGTTGAATCGGATACTGCCCTGCGGGGGCTCTTTTCATTGATTCGCTCCAGAATCCCCTCTACTTGCGATGCACCGTCTTGAATTTTGCCGCTCATTTCAATGTAAACCGGAAAAATCCACGATAAGCCCAATTTCGTGTCAAATAGACCGGGATAGCTGCCGTAAATACTATCGCATATGGGAACTTCGTTAATTACTAAACTAAATCATTGCGTCGATGAATTTGACCTGCTGAAGCATCCCTTCTACCAACGCTGGAATGAAGGCACGCTCTCGTTGACAGACCTGCAGACTTACGCCCAACAATACTACTACTTCGTAAGGGAAGTCCCCACACTGGTAAGTTCTATCCACTCCCATTGTCGGAACCAGTCACTGCGGCTCAGCATCCTCGAGAACCTCGTGGAGGAAGAAACCGGCGGTGGCAATATGGTGCCTCACGAAGACTTGTGGGTATGGTTTGCCAATGGCCTGGGACTGAGCGCTGGTGATCTCTGCGCCAGCAAACCCTTCTTCGAGACTCGCCGGCTGATGATTACCTACCGCAATCTGTGCGAGGCCTCGAACTCGGCAATCGGCGCAGCGGCAATGTATGCCTACGAATCACGGATACCGGAGATTTCAGAATCGAAGCTCTATGGCCTGAAACAGCATTATGCGATCCGTGACGAGGAGACGCTGCGGTTCTTCCGCGAGCACATGGTAGCCGACATTGAGCACACCAAGACCTGGGTGAATGTAATCGAGACACTGACGAAATCGAAAGAAGTTGAAGAGCAAGTCGCGGCTTCCACGACAAAGGCTGCCAAGGCACTGTGGCGTCTGCTCGACGGCGTATGTGACAGCTGTAACATCCCCATCAGCAAGAACTGAGGTTACCTGCCAGTCGTAAGCCGGTGGTGTATCGGTGCTTCAAGCCAAATCACTAAAAATGAAACAAAATGAAGAGCGACTCACGGGAGTGAGTCGCTCTTTTTGTAGCTAACCGAAGTAAGCAAGATTGGATAAGCTATGGATAGATCAGCTTTTCCCCTGAAGGCTGTTGTCATAGTTGCGGCGCTGTTTATTGACCATCACGTGTGCCAGTCGAAGCGGCTCCGGCAGACGATAACCGCGCAACAGGTCAATGACCGTTTTGACTGATGTTTCCAGATCGATCATGTGCCCGGGAGAGACAAACAACGGCTTGACTCCCTCGCGCGAACGCAGCGCCTGCGCCACGATCTCATTGCCGCGATACACCGGCGCCGACTCGCCCACTTCATTTCCCAAAGGCTCACTCTTTCCTGCGAGCAGTTTCTTGGAACAGCCTATGGTGGGGACCTTAAGCATAAGCCCCATCATCGAAGCCATCCCCACACCTTGCGGGTGATCGATGCCATGCCCGTCAAAGATAAAACAGTCGGGCACGATCTTGAGACGCGAAAGCGCCTTGGTGATAACCGGTCCTTCACGGAAATAGAAAAGTCCGGGGGTGAACGGGAAAGTAATGTCTTCCTGTGCCCTGACTTTCTCCACCAGTTCCATTTCCGGAACCTTCATAACAACTATGGTAGCAAATCCGGTATTGTCGCGTTTTGAATAGGCGACATCAACGCCGCCGACCAACCGAAATGTTGTCTTTTCCGGCTTGGTACTAACTTGCGATGCAAACTCTTCAAGGAGTTTCTCCGCTTCTCGTACATCGTCTGTCCAAGGATGAAGACGAGTAAATTTCATTCCTTAATCCTTCACTTTTTCTAATGTGCCTGTTCGTTTCTCGGCTGCTCAGCGAGTAGTGCTAGACCCCGTAATGCACGTTCTTCGCTGAGGAATGCCTTTGCTCTCAGTAGTCCTCAAAAATGCACGCAGATAATACGTTTATCGGCTTACATTCTCAACACAAAGTTGCTGCCTTTGTGCTTTTTTTCTCAATTGAATGAGTAGTTATAGTAGTTTTTCTGGTGAATGGAGTCTGCACGACTTTAATTGACTTATCCTTTATGAGTATGAATGTACGACGTACCACAATCTGTTGTATGATCCATCTGAACGAACACCAGGCGGTCTGTTATCAATGACTACTTCAGTGACCTCCGAACTTGTCAATGATGTAATCGGTTGGGATGCAGGCACTTGGGGGCACGCCCTTCATTGTTGGAATCCTGTGATTGCTTCGTTCTCGACTGGTGATTACGCAGTCGAAATCGGCGCGCGAGCCGGAGGGCTATCTCTGCTGTTTGCCCTGAATGGGGTTAGGACGTTTTGCACCGATATTGACGACCCCTACCGGCACAGCGGGTCAGTTCATGACAAATATGAGGAGAGTAGATACATTTCATATATAATCGCCGACGCTACCAATCTTCCCTTTGGCGCGGGTGAAATTTCACTGGTCGGCAGCAAGTCGGTACTCGGATCGATCGCCCGCGATGGTCAATTCGCCCGTGCCCAACGGGCAGTAAACGAGGCGCACAGGGTTCTGCAACCGGGCGGAGTGTTTATCTTCGCGGAGAATCTTCGGGCGAGTCGGTTGCACCGAGCACTGCGCCGGAAATTTGTTCCGTGGGCGAAACACTACTACTACTTTTCACCGCCTGAGCTTGATAAGCTGCTGTCAGGGTTCAGCGAAGTCAAGTACTTCACCCGTGGCCTCACCGCTCTTGCCGGTAGGAGCGAGCGCCAGCGCCGAGCGCTGGCGAAGTTCGACAGAGTGATTCACCCGCTTACACCCCGAGGATGGCGCTACCTCGCTTACGGATATGCGCGCAAGTAACGGTTAACATTCGCGAAACTTTTGTTGATTTTGAATTCCACCATTCCTACTGTTGGGATGGAGGAGATCGCAAAATGAATGCTTTAGTCCGCCGAGCTGCGGCGCCCGCTGTGGTTTCGCTGGCGGTCGTTTTGCTCGCAATCGGCCTGATGAGCGGCTGCAGCGAAGAAAGCGTGGACCTTGGTCCCGGCCCCGGTCCGGCGCCGACTTCAAAAGAAGTCCAGTTCAAAGATGTGGAGACAAACTTACGGGTGCCATCCCAGGTTCAATTCAGTTTTCGCCTTACGGATGCCAACAACCATGCGCTCAACCTGCCTCCCGGTGATCTTTCGAAGCCATTCGCAATTTTCGAGAATGGCGAAGAAATCGACTATACGGAGACATCGTACTTTGTGCATCCCGCTGCCAGTTTGGAAATGGATCTGCTGATATTACTCGATTTCACGAATAGCATGGCTTCCTGGAGTCAGGACTCGCTATCGGCTATCGGGCTTGAGGTTGAGTGGGCGCACGACATTATCGACGGACTGGCGGAAAGCCATCGCATGGCGCTGATGGAATATCATGATCGAAATGTGAGCGCCGGTTTGATATCTGACTTTGTCTCAAGTCGCAGTGCGCTGCATCAGGCACTTGATCAGTTCGTGGCACAGCCGCTGGACTACGGCTCATCGAGCATCTGGGACGCCATTTACGAAGCGGTGATGCAGTTTTCTGCCGATGAGGTGTCGGACAAGCAGCGCACTTTGGTCGTCCTGACCGACGGACGTGAAACTTCTTCGATCAAGACACCGCAAAGCATCATCACGCTGGCAACCGAAAGGAAAGTCAACATTTTCATCATCGGTACGGGATTCGTGGAAAACCAACCGCAACTCACTTCGATTACTGAGCAGACGCAGGGAGAGTATTACCCTGCCGCCGACATCGGTGCGTTTCGGCAGGAGCTGGCGCAGGTGCGCAGTGATCTCGGCGGTCACTATAAGCTCAGCTACATCACCTTGCGGAGCGAAGGCACCTATGACGTCACAATCAAGCTCGATTATTCCGGCTGGACAGGCGCCATTACGCGGACGCTCGACCTGGGCAGTGTGTATGGCGATGACCGCATCGGTGTCTTGAGTTTTGACGCGCCGATAATCCAGAATCAACAGTTCGAAGTACTCCTGCGAGCGCAGCACATTCCGCGTAATATCAACCGAATGCGTTTCAAGCTTGATACTGACAAGTCAATCACGCTTACGGAGATCTCTGCTGACGAAGGCGGTTTGCTGGACGGCTGGACACAAAGCGGCCCCGACCAGGATGGCTTCTACGATTTCAGCTCGACAACACCTCTCGAGTTCGGCGACTTTGGTCCGCTGCTGCGAATCACGATTGGCTCGGTGACTTCGGCGTCGACCCTGCAGATCCCATTTGAAATGGACCAGTCGATTTACACCGGCGGCAAGGGGTTCACCTATCCCGGCGCGATCACGGGAGACAATGCTACTAACTGAAACTCAAGAGCGTTGGAAGTCGTAAGTGAGAGTTTAACGGAGGGTATAGAATAAATGCGTTCACGGTCATTTGCCATACTTAATGTGATGATCATGTCAATCCTGGTGCTTGTTTCCATCAGCTTGCTGGCGCAACAGGACTCGACCAAGACTGCGAAGGCGGTCAAGATTGCCAGGACAATAGTACCGCAAGGCTACCTCGTCAGTTTCGAAGGTGATACCAAGGCGCCGAACTACGGGTGGATCGGAGTCAGTGATACAATCATGCAGGGTGGAAAATCTCAGGTCCAGATAGGTATCGATACCATCGGCGCCGATAACAGCGGTCATTCTCTGAAGATCACCGGCTCGGTCATCATGGGAGAGAATCCTTACGTGATGTTTGCCGGGGCGGCGACCCGGTTCCATGACAAGGAGAGGATGAATTACGATGTCTCCGGGTTTGCGGGCGTGCATTTCTGGGCGCGTGGAGACGGCAACACCTATCGCATTGAACTGCCGACTGCTTCGATTACCGATTACATGTACTACTCCTTCCCGTTCACGCCACCGACTGATGAATGGAAAGAATACAAGATCCCCTTCAAGGGCTTCAAGCAGCTTCCGTACGGCGCAAAGGTGCCATGGACGGGGACGGACGTTCAGGGATTTGACATTATGACAGTCGGAGGTCCGACCGAGAAATTCACACTCAATATAGACCAGATTGAGTTCTTCGGTAAAGCGGAGTGAGTGAGAGCCGGCAGCCGTAATCGAACTGATTGCTACTTTGAGTGCCGATGCACAACAATTGCCAAGCCCTTGACTGAAACAGAAGCCATCTCTTCAAGAAATTCGTTGCGCAAAGACCGACTGCTTCCGATGCGCAGTTTCTCTTGCTCAAGCTCCCATTTAGTTCCCTTTATCGTGATTTGAGTAATGGTACTCAGAGGGATGATCGATAGCATATTTCCCTTTTTCCCCGCGATATTGGCTGTTTCGTCGCTGAGCAGGTAGATATGCTGGTAATGGTCGCTCAGCCTGGCCGGGATTTCCGTGCCACGCGCATGCGAATGATCTTTGATTAGCATCAGCAGGAGTAGATTCGCGAGCATCTGGTCAGTTTCGAACCCTGTATCAATAGCGCCGAAGATTTCGATTTCCCGACAGCCCGAATCCAGGGCATAGCGAACTGCCAGCTCGCCATCGGTGGCGTCCTTTTCCTTCGGAAAAGTCTGCTTCTTCACCTCCGGAAATCGCTCCAGAACTGATGTCGAAACCGAGTCAAAATCTCCTACGACGACGTCGGGGCTACGGCCGATTCGCGCGAAGAAGTTAAGGGCGCCGTCAGCGGCAACCAGAAGGGTCGCATCGCTATCGGGTGGAAACGCCTTCCGATAGAAATCCAGGTGGTCATCGGGATAGGTGCCGTTCAGGAAGATTGCCGCTTTGCGATAAGGTTTGGCCGATGATTTGCCGATTGATTCTGAGGCGGTCACTCTGCGATTGTCCTCTGGTTTTCAACACTCTATAATTTTACGTCCCAAGTTAACAGGAGAAGATGTGATGACCAAACGGTTCTTGCAGATAGGTGCGCTGGCGTTTACTGTCTTGTTGATCACGGCCGCAGCTGCGCCCGCTCAGGATGAGTGGCTGACACCGTACGAGATGTCGGACGAGGTCGCCACGCCGCGCTATCAGGAGACGGTCGACTTTTGCCAGCGACTCGCCCAATATTCCGATTATGCCGAATTCACCGGATTTGGGCTGTCGCCGCAGGGGCGGATGTTGCCGCTGCTGATCATCGACAAAGACCAGGAGTTCAATCCCAAAGGCGCAAAGACAAAGAACAAGGTCGTGGTGCTATTCCAGGCGGGGATTCATGCGGGCGAGATTGAAGGTAAGGATGCCGGCCTGATGCTTTTCCGCGACATGCTGGTTGACAGCAGCTACCAGGAATTTCTCGACAGCGTAGTTGTGCTGTTCATCCCCATTTTCAACGTCGACGGCCACGAGCGTTTCGGACCCTATAATCGAATCAACCAGAATGGTCCCAGGGAAATGGGCTGGCGGACGACGGCGCAGGATCTCAATCTCAATCGTGATTTTGCCAAAGCTGATTCGCCGGAAATGCGTGGCTGGCTGGCGATGTTCACCGACTGGCTGCCCGATTTTCTCGTCGATATCCATACCACCGATGGCGCTGATTATCAATATGTCATCACCTATGCGATTGAAACCACCAGCAATGTCGCCGAACCGCTGCGATCCTGGACTGAGCAGGAGTTTCTGCCTGACGTCAAGGAGCGGATGGAAGGCTCAGCTTTTTCATTCATTCCTTATGTCGTCCCGAGGACGGATCACGATGTCCGTTCCGGCCTGATCCACTGGACTGCCGGTCCGCGCTACTCGAACGGCTATGGGGCCGCCCAGAACCGGCCATTTCTGCTGATTGAAACGCACATGCTAAAACCTTACAAGCAGCGGGTGAAATCAGTATACGAACTGATGCGCCACGTGCTGGGAATCGCCTACAGGAACGCCACACATATCAAGCAGGTTATGGAAGAAAGCGACGATGCCACCGCGCGGGATCTGGTGGGGCATTACTTTCCCCTTCAATTCGAGGAGGATTATAATGACAGCACCATGATCGATTTCTACGGCACCGAGATGACCAGGGAAAAATCAGATATTTCGGGCACCCAGCGGATTATCTGGACCGGAAACGCCAGGCAGTACCATATTCCATACTTCGAGCATAACGTTCCCACCGATTCGGCAATGATTCCTTACGCGTACCTGATACCGGTCGAGTGGGGGGATGTCATCTCGCGACTGGGGCTGCATGGAATATCGGTTGACTATCTTTCGGAGCCCGCGACGCTGCCGATTAGCAGCTACCGCTTCAGTAAAGTGAAGTTCAGCCCTGAGTCATTCGAGGGTCGCCAGATGGTAACTGCTGACAGGACGGAATTTACCGAGCAGCACACCTATCCCGCAGGCACGGCCGTAATCAGAATGAATCAGCGTACGGCTCGAATCGCCGCTGATCTGCTGGAGCCGGGCAGTAGCGATTCATTTTTCCAGTGGGGTTTCTTTAATAACATCCTTGAAGAGAAAGAGTATGCCGAAGATTACGTAATGGAAAAACTCGCTCGCGAGATGATCGCCTCAGATTCAACTCTCAAAATCGAGTTCGACAAGAAACTGAAGGAAGATCCCGAATTCGCAAAAAGCCCGGAGCAACGACTGCATTTCTTCTATGAGCGCTCCCCTTACTTTGACAGCCATTACTGCGTCTACCCGATCGGCAGGTTGATGTCGCGGAGGGAGCTGCCATTAGGTGATTAACAACTCGTCAGTGAGTCGGAAATTGTCCCGTGCGCGCCAAAGTGCATCGCACTGGAGGGCAATGTGAACTACAAGAAACTGTCACTGTTTGAAGCGATCAATTCAGTTAACGAGGCGCACTTTCTTGGCAACCGGATTGCCGCTGCGGATCGAGAAGCGATCGCTGCCAGGATCGCTGAACGGCAGGGGAAGCCTCATGCCTATGCCGATATGTTTGCGCCGCCCCCAACGGCTATGAAAAGTGGAATCCGATTGTTTACCGGCGAGCTGGTGCGCCCCAGCGCTTCGTTGCGTCATGTGTTTGGAGAGGAAGCCTGCCGAGCGATGATCCTCCTTAAACCCGGCGATAGCACAGCCAAAGATGCGCTGAATCGAGCATCGTCCGGGATGCTGTCCCGCCTGCGTGAAATCGAGCCAAATCGTCATGGCATGTTCTGTTGCGGCACCTGCGATCCCGCCCTTTGGCGACACCTTGTAGTAGGAGGTCTTAAGGGTGAGGAGAGATGGATCGCAAATGGGCTGAAGGCGCTGAAGGAGCACCATGACGCTGCAGGCAAGTGGCGGAGATTTCATTTCTTCTACACGTTACTTGCGCTGACAGAAATCGATCTGCCCGCTGCCCGGCGAGAAATGAAGTATGCGGCACCCGAGTGCGAAGCATTTCTTAAACGAGCACGGACATCAACTCCTGCCGGTATGCGACGTAAATTTGTTTCAGAGCGTGTTCTCGCCAATTGTTAGCTAGCCCATAAGAGGAGTTTGTAGTTGACATTACCCTTTCAGTCCCCCTAGCTTCGGCGTAGTTTCCGAAAACTGATTTGAAATCTCGACTACGCTGGGGTGCTGCCATGGCGATTCTGCGCGACCTGGAGAAGGCTGAACTCAAGGAACTGGTTCGCTGGCGGAATGATCCGCAAGTCAATCGGTATCTCGCAAATCGGCTGAAGACTCTGACTGAGGCCGAGGCCTGGTACGAGCGCCTGAAATCAAACCCAAAGGTGTGGCTTAAGGCAATTCTGGATAACGACAGGCTGATTGGCTACGCCACTGTCGAGTCAATCGATGAGAAGAACCGGAAGTGCGAGCTCGCTTTGGCTATCGGAGAGCCCTCTTATTGGGGGAAGGGCGTCGGCAAGCAGGCTCTTGGCGAAATGCTGAAGTATGCGTTCGAGACGCTGCATATGCACCGTGTCTGGGCTGCAGTTGCCTGTGGTAATGAACGCTCCGAACGCCTCGTCAGAGGTGCAGGCTTCCTGCTTGAAGGGACCATGCGGGAAGCGATAATTATGGAGGGGGACTTCACCGACTTATTTTGCTTTTCCCTGCTGGAAAACGAGTACGCGCCGGACCATCGCTGATCAGTTCAACTCGAGCAGTACAATCTCCGACCGGCTCATAGTGCGAAACGGTGGCCCCCACGTACCGACGCCACACGAGCAGTAGAGATTGAAGTCACCGTCGGTATGAAGCCCATAGTCAAGTCCTTTGTAGACCAGCTTAGTGAGGTGATTGAAGGGCCAAATCTGCCCACGGTGGGTATGCCCGGCAAGGTGAAGATTGACGCCGTATTTCTTGAAAAGGCCTATCCGACGCGGTTCATGGAACATCAGAATCGTCGGTTTCTTGCGGTCAAGCTGTTTCAGAAGTTCTTCTGGATTGTTAGGCCGTCCGGGGGTCGGGTAGTCGATTCCCACGAGTTGAACACCATCAATATCGACAACCTCGTTTCGCAGTAACCTGATCGAAGTTGATTTGATTGCTGCCACGGCGATTTCCTGTCGAATATAGGTTTCATGATTGCCGGTGATCATAAAGATACCCAGTTCAGGAGCAAGCTCATTAATCGGTTCGATTAGAGAAGAGATCTTTGAACCGCCTCCATCGAAGAGATCGCCGCCGATCAGGACAAGGCTCGGTTCGAGACGGTTGATCTCATTTACAACCTTTTGCAAAAAGCCCCGCCTGAGAATCGCGCCGACATGGATATCCGAGACGAACACGATTCGACGTTGCTTCCAGATATCGGGGAGATTGCTGATCGGCACTTGCACCCGTTTCACCCTGGGGATCATGGCATTGCGATAGGCGTAAATCACAACCAGCATCATCAGAGCGAGGATAGCCAGCGCCCAGCGGGGTGAGAAGGGCGGCAGGCCGACGACGGAGAAGATAATGCTCAGCAGAGCTGCAACAACGGCGCCTGCCAGCAGGTAAGCGAAGGCGCCGATCCAGAGGGCGGAGAGATAGTAATAGGCGCGCGTGAACACGTTGTCGCGATTAATTACCAGGATGTTGGAGAGTGGAAAACTGATTGCGAGGAACATCAGGATCCAGAAGTACCAGTTGGCAGCACCGGTTCCTCCGAGCGCGAACAAAACGAGAGTAAGCTTATAGAAGCCGTAATGGGTAGCAAGCAGGATGATGGTGATGATCGACACGACAGTCGTGAAGATCAGTTTCATCCGCCTCGCTGAATTATCGGATTGCGCCATCTCGACTTATACGACAGCGAGATCAGTTGAACGACCATTAATCTCTGCAAATCGGCATAAACAAAGAAAGCGCCGGCTTTTAACCGGCGCCCTCACTAACTATTCCACATTAACAAAGAGATTTTATCTGCCAGACGCAGATTTATTTCCCTTCCGTCTTAGCCTCTTTCATGACATGCATCGCCTTCATGTTCTTCACGGCTTCCTCAAACTTGAAGCCCTTGAATGTCGGCGACTTCTTGTTGTGGCAGCCCTCGCAAGTCTCCGCGGTCGGCATGATCAGACCATTTGCTATCGCGAGTTCCTTGTCTTTCATGATTTTCTGGGACTTATAGGCGGAACCCGGACCGTGGCAGGCTTCGCATTGCACACCAGTTAACAGCTCGCCATCCTTGTCCTTACCGGTTGAATGACATCCGATACACTCGGCCTTCTTTTGCTCTTCCGGCTTCAGGGCATCCCAAGCTTTGGCATGCACGGTTTCCATCCAGGAATCATGCTCCGTTTTGTGACAAATCTTGCACTTCTTATGACCGACATAGTCGTACTTGGCGGCTTCTACTTTCTTCACAGTATCTTGTTTGGCTTCTTTGGTCGCTTCCTGCGCCATCGCAGTACTCAGAAGAAAAGCAGTGGCTACCAATGCAATCGTTGCTATTAGGGTCAATTTTCTAAGCACACTAACCTCCTCAGGATATGAATCCTTAATTCTCAAGCTTTATACAACGCTCACCCTAATGGCGATCAAAATATCTCCTTAATGTTTGTCAGTCAAGCTGAAATGTTACGATCTGGATTTTATTTGCAACAATCTGCGTAAGTGCTTGCGTTATTTTATCATATCGCGTATAATCTCGCCGTATAATGGCAGAATAGTTGACATGAACTCGATATTTTTTTCACAAGTGCTTCTGCAGGGAGGTGATTGATCTAACCTTTTGTTATAGCTTCCCGAATCGCTTATACCATAAGTTTTTGTTGATTTGACGTTGAGAAGAATTTAACTTTCGCCCTATTCTGAGGCGCGGCGTAAGTGCGCCCGCCGGGATTTTTGAGTTAGGGTACGAATTGCTATTCCATGGAGGGATATTCCTGAATTATCTCATCCGGGGACTAAGACAAGAATAACCTTAGTTGGGAGGTACTGACCTTGCGAAAAGGAATATTTTTATTCGCGACGTTGCTATTGATTGTCGCTATGTCGCTTCCGGCCGTGGCTTATGACCAAACCGGAAGACTGGGGCTGAGCTATCGTTTCGGCGTTCATTCGGTGCTGAAGAGCCCGTGGGATCTCCGCTTTATGCATGGCGCCGAAGCCAAGTTTGGGATTAATCCGCACTGGATGGTGGGTGTAAATGGCGTCTATGCAGCCACCGAAGGGGCCTATCTGAACCAGACCAAAACTTTGCCGTTCTTCGACACCTCGAACGATTCGACCGGCACTTTGAGCCTGAGAAATTATATCATCACCGCAGGCCCGATTTACAATTTTACACCAGACAAAGACTACAATGTCTGGGTAACCGCCGGTGCGGGAATTGGCTACTATGTGATAAGGGATGCCGACGGCAAAACAGTCAGGATTCCCGATCTTAACGGGGAGATGTTTCCTCTCAACGATACCCGCTTCACCATTATGCTGGGTGCCGGATTTGAGTATTTTCTCGTCGACAACTTCTCTCTCGGCGCTGGCCTGCGCTACTATATTGCCACCACAATCCTTTCGCAGTACAAGGGTGCCCCTAACAAGGAACCGTTGAAGAAATCGGATGCTCTCGACCTGCCGACAGGCTTGATTGAGTTTGGCGCGGTGGCCACGGTTTATCTTGGCAAATGTAAAGATTCAGACCATGACGGCGTCTGCGATGATGTCGATCAATGCCCTGATACGCCAAAAGGCTGTGAAGTCGACGAAAACGGTTGTCCTATTGATACCGATGGTGACGGCGTCTGCGATGGCCTTGACCAGTGTCCTGACACGCCGCGGTGCGCCAAGGTCGATATGAACGGATGCCCGGTCGATACCGACGGCGACGGCGTGTGGGATGGCTGCGACAAGTGCCCGAACACACCGTCCGGTTGTGAGGTTGACGCCAATGGCTGCCCGCTTGATTCAGACAACGACGGTGTCTGGGATTGCCGCGACAAGTGCCCGGATACACCTTCATGCTGTAACGTTGACGCCGATGGCTGCCCGACCGATTCCGACAATGACGGCGTTTGCGACGGCTGCGATGAGTGCCCCGGCACTCCGGCCGGCTATAAGGTCGACGAGCGCGGCTGCCCGACGGGTGTTCCTGAGATTCAGGAAACCCTGTCCTTACAGGGTGTCGAAGGTTTCGTAGTTAATACCTGGACACTTACCGACGCTTTCAAGAAGATCCTCGACAAGGTTGCCGATGGTCTGAAAGCCTTCCCGCATGTCAAGGTGGAAGTGCAGGGTCACACCGACATATCCGGTACCAAGGAATGGAACCAGACTCTGTCGGAGCGACGCGCGAATTCGGTCAGGGATTACCTGATCTCCAAGGGTGTTGCTGCCGATCGCCTGACTGCCAAGGGCTATGGCTCATCGAAGCCGAAGTATGACAACAGCACTCCGATTGGACGTTCCAAGAATCGCCGGGTGGAGTTGGTGCGCGTCAACTAGCACACCTTCCTAACGGTTACTTCTTTTTAGTCCCTGGAATAACAAGCGCCGAGCCTGCGAATGCTGGTTCGGCGCTTTTTAATTTGTGCGAAACCGTATCGTGAGATACGATGAGTGAACAAGAGGAACGACATGGTTGGCAGAATTTGGCGCGGCTGGACAACCCCGGCAAACGCAGATGATTACGAGAAGCTACTGAAAAGCGAGATATTCCCCGGCATAGCCGCCAAGGGAGTTTCAGGGTATCGCGGGATTCAGCTGTTTCGACGCGCGCTCGTGGATGAGGTAGAGTTTCTGACTGTAATGTGGTTTGACAGCTGGGAAGCTGTCAAAGAGTTTGCGGGAGACGACTACGAGAAAGCGTACGTGCCGCAAAAGGCGCGTGGGATCCTGGCACGCTTTGACGAGAGATCTCAGCATTACGAGATCCGCGAGCAACTCACGTATTAGCAACCGGTTATAGCCAGGAGGGGCCCGCTGCGCCCGCAACTTCACCTCTCTGGCTGCCGCGCCGAGCAGTGCTGAAACAGGTTCATTGCAGTCAGAACGCGGAATCGCTTCCACACCGAGTTCATTCCCAAGAAGTCGCTTGCGAATTACGTAACAACATCTGAAACTGTGTTCACTGAGATCGTCGCTGACAGCCGGGTAACTACTGGCATGGCCGTGACCGACGCTCTCCACAGTTTTCGAGCCGTTTTCGGCGCGCTAAACGAGTGGATAGAAACATCGATTGGAGAGGACATCTAATGAAGGCCAAGTTCAACGAAACGGTCATCGCCGAGAGCGATCGGGCCGTTGTAATCGAAGGCAACTACTACTTTCCACCCGATTCCGTCAAAAGGGAGTTTCTTCGGGCAAGTGAATTCCATACCAGCTGCCCGCGTAAAGGCGAAGCAAACTACTACAGCCTGGCGGTGAACGGCAACAGGATCGCCGATGCAGCATGGTATTATCCCAACCCCGGAGAGACGGCAGAACAGATCAAAAACTACATCGCCTTCTGGAAAGGTGTAAAAGTAGTAGAGTGAAGCCATTCCGTGACCCAGTGGACAGGCCCCTGGGCGCGTAATCTCTCACCAGGCTGCCACGTTCTTACCAGCTTGACAATTCCCCCGTCTCACGCTATCCTGCCGCGCTAAGCAGAAGATCTCAACGCCAATGGACGGATGCCGAAGAAGAAGTTGAAACGCTTCGCCGAAATGGCGACATTCCCCAATGTTATCCAGATGGATTCAACACTTTATGGGCGGTGGGCACGTGATTTCTTTCACAATGATAACCCTATCACTCTTGAATTAGCCTGCGGCAAAGGAGAGTACGCTCTTGCACTGGCGTTACGCCACCCGAATCGCAACTTCGTTGGCGTCGATCTCAAAGGCGCTCGACTCTGGAGTGGCGCGAAGAAGGCGTTGCAGGATGGGATCTCCAATGTCGCTTTTCTTCGGTTTCCGATAGAGCGGCTCAGCGAAGTCTTCGCGCACGGCGAAGTTGCGGAGATCTGGATCACTTTTCCCGACCCTTACCCTCGCAGAGGAAAGGCAAAAAAACGTCTGACAGCGCCCAGATTCATTGATCTGTACCATCAAATCCTCGTAGACGGCGGTCTTGTCCATTTCAAGACCGATGCGGCTGACTTGTTTGACTTTACCGAGGAAACGTTGAAGGAACAGGGCATTCCGATTGTGGAAATCCACCGCGATATCTATCGTAATCGAGTGGACAATGATCTTCTTTATATCCAGACTACCTACGAAAAGCGGCATCTTGAGGATGGCCGTACAATCAACTACCTCTGTTTTAAGCTCTGAATAGCAACAAGTTAACCAGCTGAAAGTCGCCGTAGTTAGCCGATATTATGTGAAAAAAATAACAAAATCTCTCACTTTTGGCTTGACAGTGACGATACTGTTAGTTAGTGTTAACTACAAATTGGTAATAGAGGTAGAATTAGCGATGAAATTACCTGCTGACGATCGGCGGAGCCAGATCGTTGAGGAAGCAACACGGCTTTTCAGCGCCGACGGCTACGAAAAAGCCACGACCAAACGCCTGGCGGCCGCGTGCGGGGTCACTGAACCAGCTCTATATCGTTATTTTCCTTCTAAAGAGGACATTTACGAGGCAGTTTTGGACTCTCTGCGAGAACGACTTGACTGCCAGGAGCTCTTTGAGCATCTGGAAAAAGAGGATGATATTGAGGCCATTTTGTTTGAACTCGCCAATCATATCTTCATCTTCACGCAGAAAAACCAGGATATCTATCGCCTTCTTTTGTTCTCGGCACTTGGGGGGCATACCAAAGCCAAACAGGTATATCAGGCGATTCGCGGCCGGCATGTGCATTTCCTCCATCGCCAGCTCAACCGCCTTTCCCTGGGTGGCACCATCAGGCAGAATAATACCGAGATTACCGCGCGTTGCTTCATCGGCATGATCTTTGATTGTGCCCTCGGAGCAACGTTATGGCGTGGTAAACAGGGCAAGATCTACAAGCCGGACGATGTTGTCGCCAACAATGTCCCGATTTTCGCCGGCGGCCTGAAGACCGTCCCATCATCAAGCCAACCCGTTTCACAACGGCAAACCAGCCAGTAACCAGCAGAGATTTGATTCATGGAAATATCCTCAGCAAGAAGACACAGTGCTGTCATATCTATGACACTTAGGAAAGTGCGATTCATGGCTCTGGCCGTGATCCTGCTACTCTTGTTTGCGATTCATGCCCCCTCGTTGCACGCCGAGGAGGGATATGAAAACGACTATTGCCTCGATTGTCACTCCGATCCGGATGCGCAGGCGGAAAATGGCTCCTCGGTGTATGTGAATGCGGACGAGTTACACGGCTCGGTTCATTCCAAGGTGAAATGTTATGACTGTCACAAACAAGAAGGCGCTGATTTTGAGGATGTGCCGCACTTCAAAAACTACAAGCCGGTAGACTGTAATAAGTGCCACCAGGTAGTGGGCGACACCTGGATGGAATACTTCTACAAAATGTTGCAGGGCAAGGGTCAGAAAGAAATCCCCGGCTGTAAAGAGTGCCATGGCACCCATAATGCTAAGAAGGATCTAAGCATGAAGCTGGTATGCGAGCGCTGCCACCAGAAGGAGGCCGCCGCATACCGCCAGAGCTACCATTTCAAGAAGTATCCTGAAGACCCGCGCAAATATCCGATCTGCACCACCTGTCACGATGCTCACTTCAAATCCAAAAAGGAAGTGATGTCCGTAACGGAGTATAAGCAGGAGATTGTGGATATCTGCTCCAAGTGCCACCAGCGTGACATCGAAACTTACATCCATTCACGGCACTACCACGAGATGGAAGCGGGCAATCCGAAGGCGCCAGTCTGTACGAGTTGTCATGAAAAGCACGATATTCGCAAGCCCTCCGATCCCAAAGCGAAGACTCATTCGACGAATATTTCGAAAGTTTGCAACGGCTGTCATCCCGGCCACCTTGAGAGCCTGCATCACAAACCGGGCGTCGATCCAAGCACAATATCATGCGCGATGTGTCACACCGGCCACCAGACGGATATGGCTTCGATAGACCAGGCGATCTTCAAGGAAGGGGGCATTGAGAACAAATGCAATATCTGCCACTCGTCAGAACGGCACGCCAAAGAGAACCTCGCGCACGGCGAAATCATGCTGTTGAATCCCGACGGCTCGGAGGCAAACTGCACCAAGTGTCATATCTATCACTGGGATTTGCCAGGCCTCGACAACGAAGCGGTGAAGCACCGGCGCACCGAGTGTGTTAACTGCCACGCGCAGGAGCAGCGCGAATACAAGACTTCGATCCACGGACAGGCTCGCGCCAGGGGGATAATGGATGCGCCGACCTGCACAACTTGCCACGGTGAGACAGACATCAAAAAGGTCAAAGTACAATTCACTGCGGCGGGGATCATCAAATTGTGCTCCAAGTGCCACAGCGACAAGGACAAGATGCTGAAATTCCAGATCAATCCTTACGTTGTGCAGGGCTACAAGGAAACTTACCACGGCAAGCTGTTCGAGACCGGCACCAAGCAAGTGAAGTTCGCGGTTTGCACCAACTGCCACGGTGTACATTCAATTCGGCCCCCGCAGGATCCAACCTCGAAGGTGAATCGAGAGCACATAGTTGAAACCTGCAGACAGTGCCACCCACGCGCGAATGATAATTTTGTCACCTATCTGGTGCACCCAATCCAGCCAAGTCAAGCAGAACTAGAGCATGGTCTGCAGCTGGCCCGTGAAGATACCAGGTTAAGTGGAATTCTCCCGGATACGCTGGAGCGAGTGAGTTCGGCCACCGAGGGCTGGTTGAATTTCAACACCTGGGTCACCAGGTTGATGACACTGCTGCTGGTAGCTGTGCTGGGCGCGTTTGGTTTCCATACCATGCTCTGGTTCCAGCGAGGAATCAGACCACGTGTCGCCAGGCCGGAGGTGCACTACTCACGCATCGACGGCTTTCATCGCTTTCTTCATGTGCTTATTAACGTCAGTTTTCTGACATTGGCATTCACCGGGTTGCCGCAATCATATGCGAATACCGATCTGGCCAAATGGCTGTTTAGAAACGTTATCTCGCTGCAAACGGCGCAGTTGCTGCACTACATTGCAGCTATTATTACGGGATTCTATTTCCTAGCGCATCTGACCTACCTGATCATCAAGGTCAAAAGGATCGGCTGGCGAAAGATGCTGACCGGCCCGAATACGTTGATGTTTCGCAAGAAGGATCTGACGGATTTTTGGGAACATTTCAAGTGGTTCCTCGGCCGCGGACCACATCCTCGGTTCGACCGCTGGACCTACTGGGAGAAATTCGATTACTTCGCCGTCTTCTGGGGAGTATTTGTGATCGGCCTCTCTGGTTTGCTGCGTTGGAAAGAGGAATTCTTCGGCAGCCTATTGGGCGGTGGAATTATTACCCTGGCCGACACGGTACATAAGGAAGAGGCGCTGTTGGCGACAGCGTTCATTTTCATCGTGCACTTCTTCAACACACACCTACGTGCCAAGAAATTCCCGATGGATGTTTCGATCTACACCGGGCGCATAAGTGAAGCCGAGTTCAAAGAAGAGCGACCGCTGGAATATGCCCGCCTGAAGCAAACGGGTGAACTCAAAGCGCGCGAGAAGAAGCCGCTGGGGCTAGTGCTCTCGATCATCTCGTACATGTGGGGCACGACCGCGCTGCTTACGGGATTCTTCCTGCTGTTCCTGATAATACTGGGGCATTTTACGACCTAGCCGTCTACACGGAATTGAGGAATAGAGTTTTGCGACTTGGGAGAATATCAGATGAATAGATTACGAAAACACTTCACCGGATACAGGCGTTTGGGACACCTTGTCCTGCCGGTGCTGCTGGTAGCGCTTGTGTCCTCAGCCCCCCCGCTGCGGGCTGACAACAGCGTCTGCCTTGATTGCCACGGAGACGAAACGCTTACAGGAGTAGACAGTCTCGGGCAGGAAATCTCGATGTATGTGAACGCCGACACCCTGAACGGGTCCTCACACAGCGGTTTCGAGTGTACAGACTGTCACACTGACTTAGCCGATGTCGAGGACTTTCCGCACGTCGAGAAGCTCAAGCCGGTTAACTGCGGGATTTGCCACGACGATGTTCAGGAAGTATTTCTGGCGTCTGCTCACGGTGAAGCACTGGACAATCCCAACGCCCCGACTTGTACATCGTGCCATGGCACTCATAACATTCTTCCGGAATCAGATCCGAACTCGACGATTTCTGCCAAGAATCTGCCCTATACCTGTGCCAGTTGTCACCACAAGCTGCGATTAAAGGAAGATCCCGACATTCGCATCACCGATTCCTTTGATCGCTATGTGCGGGGTATTCATGCAGAGGGAATCAGGGAGGGCATTGGGTCGGCTGCTTCGTGCAACGACTGCCACGGCACTCACAACTTACGTAAGGCATCAGATCCCGGCTCGATGGTCAACAAGATGAACATCCCCAAGACCTGCGCCAAGTGCCACAATGACATCAGCATCAAGTATTTCCGAGGCATTCACGGCAAGGCACTCAAGGCCGGTATCCTCGATGCTCCCAATTGTACTGACTGCCACGGCGAGCATGAGATCCTTCGCATCGACGATCCTAACTCACCGGTCAACGCTTCCAACCTGTCGGAATTTGTCTGCGGTAAGTGCCATAATAATTCGCAGTTGATGGAAAAATACGGTATGGTGGAAGGGAGGTTCACCTCGTATCAAGACTCGTACCACGGCTTGGCGATTCGTGGTGGTTCGCTCAAAGCGGCAAATTGCGTTTCCTGTCACGGTGCCCACGAGGTCCTGCCGGCATCCAACCCGGCTTCATCCATCAACACCAACAATATTGTAGCGACGTGTCAAAAGTGTCACCCCAAAGCAAACCTTGCTTTTGCAACCAGCTATACTCACCAGACGGCCTCGGTTGAGTTCAATCCGATTGACAGCTGGATACGCACCATCTACATCATCGCGATCGTGCTGATAATCGGCGCCATGCTGGGTCACAACGGCATTATTCTCGGACGCTTCCTGGTTGACAAGCACAGAGAAAACAAAGGCGAGCCGACGGTACAGCGCTTCAACTATAACATGGTGTTTCAGCACCTGGTACTGACGGTGGCGTTTATCACACTGGTTGTCACCGGCTTCGCCTTGAAATTCCCTGATTCGTGGTGGGTGGGTATCCTCAACTGGTTCGGCATCTTTGAAGGAACTCGCAGCATCATCCACCGGATCGCGGCTGTCTTTCTGATTTATGTCACTCTGCACCACGCTTTGTTCCTGTTGCTCACGAAACGCGGGCGGACGGAGCTCAAGGCATTGTCGCCCCACAAAGAGGATCTCACGCAGATCATTCAAAACGTGAAATTCTACCTTGGCAAGACCAAGGAGAAACCGCGGTTTGACCGCTACGATTACACCGAGAAGGCCGAGTATTGGGCGCTGGTCTGGGGTACCTTTGCGATGGTGCTCACCGGATTCGTGCTCTGGTTCCCGACCTTCTGGACGTCGTTCCTGCCACCGTGGATAGTCAAGGTCTCTGAAACGATTCACTATTACGAAGCGTGGTTAGCAACGCTGGCGATCGCGGTCTTCCACTTCTTCTTCGTGATCTTCCATCCGGAACAGTACCCGATGTCGTTCGCGTGGTTAACCGGGCGGGTGACGGTCGAGTCAGTAAAGCACCACCATCCGAAGTGGTTCGACAGGATCTCGAAGGGTGAGGAGTCCGCCGGAGTGCAGTCGCAGAGCAGCACGCAGTCGCCGCAGGGCAACTAAGTTATGAGAGAAGGCAGCATAAAAATACATTGATCTGACTTCTTTGGTTATCACCTCTTTTCCATTTACCCCTGTCTGCTCAAGCAGCAGACGGGGGTAGCTTTTTGCCCGGGCTAAGCGTCAACCGGTGCAAAGTAAAATCAATTGACAAAGCTGAGGATACTTCTAATTTGACTCCACGAGGTCAGGCACGTTCCTGACCGCTTGATCTTTACATTGCTAAGTTTGAGAATTTCCGGAGAGATGGCCGAGCGGCTGAAGGCGGCGGTTTGCTAAACCGTTATGCGGGTAAAACCGTATCCAGGGTTCGAATCCCTGTCTCTCCGTTTTATTTT
>CAYXUL010000003.1:0-11088 GCA_964468475.1 uncultured Ignavibacteria bacterium
GGCGGGCGTGTGCCCTCTATTCTTTGAATCACTGAGATTCGAAGACTCAGGTCATACGCAGTATGCCCCTACGCCTTCATTTGAAGTATCTGGAAAACTCCTCGGCGTCGGCTATGCCTTGCCGGCTTTCTCAGCTGATGATGGCGTCTCAGTCTCAGCCTCGTCTTCATCACCCAGTTCTTCAATATACTTAGCAGCAGCCATCGCCGCAGTGGTTGCATCTCCAACTGCATTGGTCACCTGGCGAACCAGCTGATGGCGCACATCTCCGCAGGCATAGACCCCGCGAATTGACGTTTCCATCTTCTCGTCAGTCAGGATATAGTCGTTGGAGTCGAGCTTCAACGGCTCACGCGTAAGTTTGGAGTTGGGGACAAACCCGATGAAAACAAACACAGCGCCGCAGTCGATTTTCGAGGTTTCGCCCGTCTTGGTATTCTTGACGTTGACGTGCGTGACCTTGGCCTCGCCCTCGATTGATTCAACGACGGTATCCCAGACGAATTCCATTTTGGGATTCTTGAAGGCGCGATTCTGGATGATCTTCTGAGCGCGCAATTGATCACGGCGATGAATCAAGATGACTTTGGAACCGAACTTCGTAAGAAAGATGCCTTCCTCAACTGCGGCGTCTCCCCCACCGACAACCACGATCACTTGATCTTTGAAGAACGCGCCGTCGCAGATGGCACAGTAAGAGACGCCTTTGCCGGAAAATTCTTTTTCACCCGGAATGCCCAGTAGATTCGGGCTACCGCCGGTCGCGAGGACCACGGTCTTGGCAGTGTACTCATGATCGGCGCCCTTGACCACATGGTAGCCATCTTTCTGAAAGATCTCCTCAACCTGGTCCGAGACGATTTCCAGGCCGAATTTGCGAGCGTGTTGTTCGAATTTTTGCGCCAGCTCTGCACCGAGAATATGTTCGAAACCGGGATAGTCCTCGACTTCCTCAGTCACAGCTATTTGCCCGCCGGGCAGGTACTTCTCGATACAGAGTGTCTTCAGATTGGCGCGAGCGCCATACATTCCCGCGGTCAATCCAGCCGGACCGCCCCCAATAATCACGATGTCATAGTCTGTGTTCATGCTCATTATTACACCTCAGATTCGTATCGTAAGTTCACAACTTATGGCGCGATTGCTTTGCTCTGCCCGATAAGCGCCAGAAAAGCCTTTCCTGCAGACTTCGGGCACATTCTTACCTATATAAGTTCAGTTTAGCGGTTTGGTTCCTCGTGCGCCGCAAAGTGATGAAGCCACGCGTCACTGCTACCAGTCAATCGCTTTCTGGGCGAGAATGCCCTGTTGGTAAGGATGCTTGATCTCCTTCATTTCCGTCACGAGGTCAGCCAGCTCTATTACTTCCGGCCTGGCACTTCTTCCCGTAATAACCAGGTGCACCTGTGGCGGCTTTTCTTTGATCAGCTTGATGACGTCGTCCAGTGAGACCAATTCAAGATCAACAGCTATATTGAGCTCGTCGAGGATGACAATATCCCACTCCCCGGAGTGGATCAACTCGCGAGCCTTCTCAAGACCTTCGCGAGCAGCTTTCTGATGAACTTTGATGTCTTTGTCATCGTCGACGATGCCGACAAACCCTTCCCCCACCTGTTCCATTTCAACAAACTCAGAAAGCAGCTTGATACCCTTCAATTCTCCGTATTTCCAGCTCCCCTTTACGAATTGAAGTATTTTGACCTTTTTCTTGTAGCCGGCCGCCCTGATGCACATTCCGAGTGCGGCGGTGGTTTTGCCCTTGCCGTTACCGGTGTAGACTATAACAAGCCCGCGAGGGTCTTCTTTCTGGTTCAAATCAGTTACCTCTCAAATTGAAGAGTAATTTAACACGGAACCTGTGTAATGTAAAGCGGTTCGGAGCAAGTATGAAATCAATAATGGACTAAAACTACAAGTTATGCTGCTCGTTGAAGTTATCAATTCAGTTTGGTTAGTGCAAACTAACCATAATGTGAAAACAATCACAAAATAATAGTTGACAGAATTTATTACGATTAATATGTTAACCCCAGCGAGTTATTCGGCGAAAATAGATTATAGAGAGAGGAGCCATATAGTCCCGTTACTGACCGGCGGAACTCATTAAATTTCTGGTTGGTGCTTGTGAATTATTTCACTATATTTGCTGAGTTTTGAGTTACACAGGCGCCGGTAAGGTGGGACGGCTTTCTCCCTGGGAAAGAGGTATTGCGATGCAATTCACAAAGGCTGAGGAATACGGCATTTTCGGGATCATGTATCTGGCCAGTCAGCCGACAGGCCGCATCACGCCGCTTTCGGAAATCTCGGAAAATCAAAATGTACCGGAGAAGTTTCTGGCCAAGATTTTCCAATCGCTGTCAAGATCAGGCCTGATTCGCTCTCATCGCGGAGTCAAAGGCGGATTCACACTGGGCAAGTCCCCGGAAGAGATCACCATCAAGCAGGTGGTTGAGAGCATTCAGGGGCCGTACTACATTTCCAAGTGCCTGACAGAACCGCGCGACGCGCAGTCTCCTGCCATGTTGAGCCTGCGGCGACTGCTGGAAGAGGCGCAGGATCGCCTGCTGACAGTGTTCTCGCAGCACACGATTAAAGATTTGACGGAGTGGCAGGATTAGCTTAATTTGAAGGCTGCGAACGCGGATAAGATAACAGATGTAGTGGGTTTTTAACATGGATGTTTTGTGTCTATAAAGAATGACCGCTGGATAATCGAGACGGCACGCCGCCACAAACTCATTTCCCCCTTTGCGCGCAAGCAGGTTTCCCGCAAAGTGATCTCGTATGGTGTCTCCGCCTATGGGTATGATTTCCGGCTGGCAGACGAATTCCACGTCTACACGCCGGTACACGCTGCTGTCATCGACCCCAAGGATCACAGCGAGGGTGATTTCGTGGAAATGAAAGCTCGGACAGTCAAGATTCCACCAAATTCGTTTCTCCTGGGCCGCAGTCTCGAATATTTCAGGATTCCGCGCGATGTTCTGGCGATATGTTTTGGGAAATCAACCTACGCGCGTTGCGGTGTTGTCGTGAACGTAACACCACTGGAACCGGAATGGGAGGGATACATTACCATCTCGATTTCGAATACTTCGCCGATGCCGGTGAAGCTATATGCCGGCGAAGGCATTGCGCAGGTGCTGTTCCTGGGCGCGGATGAAGTGTGTGAAACGTCATATGCTGACAAGAAGGGCAAATATCAGGCGCAAAAGAAAATCACGCGCGCGCGAATAAAATAATCGCTTTGCTTGTCCGCTTTTTGTATCAATTGTGAATTTGACAATTAACCGTTCCCCCCGAACTCCGGCGGGACGGTTTGGTATAGAGCAACGATGAACATTCTAACCTGCCTGGTCAAGGTATTGGAGTAGTGATCGTAATGAAACGCAGGATGGTATCCATCGATGGCAATACAGCAGTAGCCCACGTCGCTCATGCGACTAATGAAATTATAGCTATTTATCCCATCACCCCGTCATCGGTGATGGGCGAGATCGCCGATATGAAATCGGCGAAAGGTGAGACAAACCTCTGGGGGACGATTCCGACGGTTGTGGAGATGCAGTCGGAAGGGGGCGCTTCCGGCGCCTGCCACGGCGCTCTGACCACGGGTTCGCTGACGACGACCTTTACGGCGTCGCAGGGCCTGTTACTGATGATCCCCAACATGTTCAAGATCGCCGGTGAGCTGACCCCTACGGTCTTCCACGTCTCCGCGCGTTCGGTCGCGATCCAGGCGCTTTCGATTTTCGGAGACCATTCCGATGTTATGACCACGCGCTCGACCGGTTTTGGCCTGATTGCCTCCGGTTCAGTACAGGAGGTCATGGACAACGCGCTGATCGCGCAGGCAATAGCGCTGCGGTCACGCGTGCCGTTTGTGCATTTCTTCGATGGTTTCCGCACCTCGCATGAGGTAGCCAAGGTCGAGGAACTGACCAGGGATGACATGCGCGCACTGCTGCCTGACGATCTGGTGCTGGAAAACCGAATGCGCGCGCTGACTCCTGATAGACCGCTGCTGCGCGGCTCTTCGCAGAATCCCGATGTCTATTTCCAGGGACGCGAGACGGTCAACAAGTACTACATCAAGTCGATTGGCATCGCTCAGGAGGTAATGGACGAATTCGCCAAGCTGACCGGCCGCCAGTACCATCCGTTCGACTACTTCGGTGATCCGCAGGCGGAAAGGGTCGTCATCATGATGGGTTCCGGTGCCGAGACGATGGATGGCACCGTAGCCTACCTGAACAAACTTGGTGAGAAGGTCGGCATGATCAAGGTGCGCCTCTACCGCCCCTTCTCTGTTGAGGCACTGGCAAAAGCAATTCCCGCGAGCGTGAAAGCGCTGGCGACGCTTGACCGCACCAAAGAACCGGGTGCTGTCGGCGAGCCGCTTTACTCCGACATCCAGGCGGCGATCGAGGAGATGGTCGAGCGTAAAATAGCCCCATTCAAGACGATGCCGAAGATCGTCGGCGGTCGTTACGGACTCGGCTCGAAAGAATTCAATCCGTCTGCAGCCAAGGCTGTGCTGGATAACCTCAAGCAGGAGACGCCCAAGAACCACTTTACGGTGGGGATTGTCGACGACGTAACTCACACCTCGCTCGATATGGACCACTCCTTCGATATCGAAACGGAGGACACTTTCCGAGGGCTTTTCTACGGCCTCGGGTCGGACGGTACCGTCGGCGCCACCAAGAATGCGATCAAAATTCTGGGTGAGAACACCGATTCGTTTGCCCAGGGCTATTTCGTGTACGATTCCAAGAAGGCGGGCGCGGTGACGGTTTCACACCTGCGTTTCTCTGACAAAGAGATCCAGAGTCCTTACCTGATTCGCCGCGCGCATTACGTCGCCTGCCACAATTTCAGCTTTGTCGAAAAATACGAGATGCTCGAACCGCTACTTGAGGGTGGTATCTTTCTGCTGAACAGTCCCTTCCCTGCAGACCAGGTGTGGGATAAGCTTCCCAAGGAAGTGCAAACAGGTATCATCGAAAAGAAAGCTCGCTTCTACGTGATTGATGCCGTTGAGATGGCCAAGCAGTTGGGTCTCGGCGCCCGCATCAACATGATCATGCAGACCGCATTCTTCATGATAACCGAGCTGCTGTCGAAGGAAACTGCGCTTAAAGCAATTAAGGACGCAATCCAGAAGACTTACGGCATCAAGGGTGAGAAGGTCGTACAGATGAACTTCGCCGCAGTTGATGCTGCAGTAGATGGAATTCATGAGGTTAAGTATCCGGCTAAAGTGAGCAGCGAGACCAAGCGCCCGCCTGTGGTGCCGATTGAAGCGCCGGCTTTCGTGCAGACTGTTACGGCACGGATTATTGAAGGCAAGGGTGATGACCTGCCGGTGAGTGCATTTCCTTCTGATGGCTCCTATCCGACTGCAACGACTCAGTACGAGAAACGCAATATCGCGGTGGATATTCCGGTCTGGGAGCCTGACATCTGTATCCAGTGCAACATCTGCTCCCTGGTCTGCCCGCACGCCGCGATTCGTCCAAAGGTGTACGAACCGGGCGCCCTCAATGGCGCTCCCAAGACGTTCAAGTCAATCGACGCAATGACCGGTGCCCTCAAGGGGCTTAAGTACACGCTACAGGTTGCTCCCGAAGACTGCACCGGCTGCGAACTCTGTGTCGTTGCCTGCCCGGCGGTAGCCAAGGATGAAATGGGCAATAAGACCGAAAAGAAGGCGATCAATATGGCATCGCAGCTACCGCTGCGTGAACCGGAGCGTGAGAATTTCAAGTACTTTCTTGAGCTGCCGGAGCCGGATCCTTCCAAGTTCAATGTCGCTACCGTTAAGGGTAGTCAGTTTGTGACTCCGCTGTTCGAGTTTTCGGGCGCCTGCGCCGGCTGCGGCGAGACACCATACGTCAAGCTGATGACCCAGATGTTCGGCGACCGCGCCATCATCGCAAATGCAACCGGTTGCTCCTCGATTTATGGTGGCAATCTCCCGACTACCCCCTATTGCAAGCGCTGGGATGGACGTGGACCCGCGTGGTCGAACTCCCTCTTCGAGGACAACGCCGAGTTTGGTTTTGGCATGCGCCTCACCATTGATAAGATGAAGGCGTATGCTTACGAACTACTTGAACGCATCTTCCCTGACAAGTTGGATGAGATCCGTACTGCACCGCAATCGACACAAATTGAGATCGAGGCATTGCGGGCGAAGGTTGAAGAGCTCAAGGACGCGCTGAAAAAGATGGATTCGTCTGAAGCAAAACATCTGCTTTCGGTAGCCGATTACCTGGTCAACAAGTCGGTCTGGATCGTCGGTGGTGATGGCTGGGCGTATGATATCGGTTTTGGTGGGCTGGACCACGTGCTGGCATCAGGGCGCAATGTCAACGTGCTGGTGCTCGATTCGGAAGTTTATTCGAACACGGGCGGCCAGATGTCGAAAGCGACACCACGCGGCGCGATTGCTCAGTTCGCCGCTGGCGGTAAGCCCTCCGCCAAGAAAGATCTCGGCCTGGAGATGATGGGCTACGGCAACATCTACATCGCTCGCGTTGCCATGGGAGCCAGCCAGAATCAGACTGTCAAAGCATTTGCGGAGGCAGAGGCGTATGACGGGCCGTCACTCATCATCGCCTATGCACACTGCATTGCTCATGGGATCGACATGGCGCACGGCGTAGACGAGCAGAAACGCGCAGTGAATTCAGGCCACTGGGTCTTGTTCCGCTATGATCCGACTTTAAGGGAGAAAGGCAAGAACCCATTCCAGCTCGATAGCAAGGAACCGTCTATCCCCTTCGAGGAGTTTACCAGGTATGAGAATCGCTTCCGGGCATTGAAGGCTCGCGATCCCGAAGCCGCGGCGGAAATGACCGCAACAGCGCAGAAGGAAATCGAGGAGCGGTTCAAATACTACCAACACATTGCGGAAATGGACTTTGCTCAGTTTGTCGAGAAAAAGTAGACTGTAAATCGAAATCAACACAAAACGGCGAGAAAAAAGCCGGCGAATTTCCAAATTCGCCGGCTTTCGTATTTCAGGCTTGATCTGCCTGTTAAAGCAGGAACCTTACTTGCAGGCGGCACATGGCGATGGGCCACCTCCGAAGATGTAGTTGACTACGTACACTCCATCAGCGACTGAGACATTAGTGTCGCAGTTGCAGTCCGCCCTCGCCAGGGGATCAGGAGCGGGTCCGCCGCCAAAGATATAGGTGATGATGTAGACGGCATCTGCCACCGAGATGTTATCATCACTGTTCGCATCACCGCAAAGGTAAGGCGGAGGTCCGGAGGTCACCGTCAGAGTTGCCGGTAAGCTCAACTGTGTGTAGCCGGGGCGTGGATCGTTGGAATTCACGATCACATTGGCGTTGTAGACACCGGTGTCAAGATCGGCACTGGTAAAGACCAGCCCCACCGTGTCAGCCTCGCCTGACGGCACCTCACCGGCTTGTGACGAGAATTCCAGCCATTGCGTCGGTTTGACAAAGACCACGGCAAGGCCCGCATGAATGTAGTTGGTGTTTTGTGAGACCTGCAATCCATAGGAAGCATCCACATTCTCAATGCCAATGGTGTTGCCGAGAAGATCGAAGCCGGCGCCCATCGATTGGTACTGGATACGAATATCGCCGTTCTGGCTCAGGATAACCTGGGCCGAGATTACATCACCGGGATTCGTGGTATTATCATACTCGGGGTAGTTCAGGAATGAAATCACCAGATCGCCGCCTACGTCCTGATAAAGGACCTTTCCACCCGGATTGTCAGCGTCCGTGATATTAAGATCATCCCAGCACCAGGCAATAATGTTGTTGGGGTCGGAAGGATCCGGTATGCCGGTGTTGTTGTATTCATCCAGGTTGGTGGTAGGTCCAAATCCGATAAGGCCGTTCGAACCGACGTAGAATTCGGTGTAGGTCTGATCGTAGAAGGGGAAGCCAAAGCCAATCGGATACGGCCCAATGTAGTTGTCATCGCTCAGCCCGGAGGTAATATCGGTTCCGCTTGAACTGATATCGACCCAGTTGTAGTTTGGTCCGCCTGATTCGTCCGAATCAATCCAGTAGTAACCATAGCCATCGGGACCACCGGCGTTATAGACAACATCGGGGCCACGGAACGGATCATTCACGCCCTTGGGCAAGTTGAAGTCAGGGGCCGGCTGGCCATCCTCCACATAACTGTAAGTCGGGGGATTGACCTGCCCGGAAGCCTGCAATTGCTGGAATAGTCCATCAAAGCTGCGGCTGCCGACATCCGGCAGGAAGGCGAGAGTATAATTCAGTCCACCCTGGCCACTATTTCCAATCACCAGTTCCCCGCTCGTTGAATCACCGAGGCTTAGAGAAACGTTGAAACTACTCGGGTCGACCGATATTTCGGGGCCATAATCAACGCGGATGTCATCCACGAACCAGTCATCATTCAAGCCCACCGTGGCGATGTTGCGGAACATCAGCCGGAACGCTGAATGGTAGGCATCCGCCGGCAGACCCATTGTCACCAGCTGATAGTTGGACATATCCGGATCGGAACCGAGGTGGCGGTTGAGCTCCACCCATTGGCCCTGATCATTGAAGTATTCCACTATCAAATCATCGCCGGCATCCGGTGATTCGCCGCCACCGGTCTGTTCAAAGTAGTAGGAAAGATTGACGCCTGAAGCCACCTCGAGATTGATCGCCTGTGAAATCAGCGAATCACCGCCGTTGGGCTGGCCATTGAAACGCGCCGAATATGGAGGGCTCGGTTCGTTCAGGCCGACATCATCGATTGTGGTTCCGGTAGTCACGACCCAGTTTGCGGCATTGAAACTCGTCAAGGGGAAATCATCAAAGAACGGCAACTGCAGCGGCTGCCCCGCAGAAATCGTATGGACAGTCGCATCTGCGGAAATACTGTTGTTAGAATTGGATTGGACTGTCAGGGTAGCATCGTCGGTATCGCCATACAGACTGGCTGGTACGATCACACGCACCTTCAAAGCAAATGTCTCATCGGCCACGAGTGTGCCGGTTGAAGAAATCACCGAAGTGCCGCTGGCATCATAGATTGCGGTTGGCCAGGAATTGCCGCTAAGAGTCAATCCATAATCGTCGTCAAGTACACCGTCGTTGGTCACGGTAAAGTCGTAGAAAATCGTGTCATCGACCGCACCGGAATTTGATGCCGACGGCGGCGTGACCTTGACCGCGTAGTCGATTACACGGAAGTTGTACACGTCGGTAGTATCAGCATCGCCGGTGTTATCGTGAGCTTCAAGGTAGTATTGAATATCGGTGCCGGGGCTTTGCGCCGGAATCGAGCTGCCATATTCGTCAGGATTGCCGGTAGCAGTCAGCAAGTTTTGCACGTAGCCGGCGCCGACATCGTAGTAAAGAAACAGTGAATCGGGATCGAGCGTATTCTCGGTCGTGATGGTGCACACCACCGGATAGGGATTTACCGTGTCCTTGGTATCCGCCAGCGGCGTAGTGCTGATACTAACTCCACATGGATATGCCAGCACCAGCTGCAGACTGCCATTGAGGTTGAGTCGTCCGCCGGAAACAGTGATCCCCGCCAGCGAGGCATTGGGATCGGTACCGTCGAGAATGTAGCTCTTCATTATCAGCGCCGCTGCGCCGGGATCATTCTTGTACAATTGCAGAAACGACGGACAGGCCGCAGACCACATCAACGCAATCGCGCCGGTTACCTGCGGTGTTGCCATCGAAGTTCCCGTTAAAGTACCATAGCTACTGCCCGGGAGGGTTGAAAGAATATCGGTTCCCGGTGAGCCGAGATCGATGGTCGTTGCGCCATACGCAGCGCCACTGTTCTTGACATCGGTGTCAGTCGTGTTGGTAACTGAAATCAGCCAGTCGCTCGGGCAGGCAGTGGGCACATCGCCCTGAACATCGATATTGATATTAAGGTTGGCTGTCGCGGCGCAGTTCAGGATACCCTGAGCGCCCATCGAATCATACATCGCGCACCAGAGCGGATAATCCGCCGGGTTGCCGTAGTCAACACCGAACGAGGAGTTCGCCGAAACTACAAAGGCACCGGCAGCGCCATCAGTCTCGTTGTAGCGTTGCCGCATCTCGAGGACATAACCATAAGCTTCCACGACGACCGATTCAGTGCCGGAGGAACCTGCGACCGGCATCACTTTAGCGCCCCAGTTAACACCTGCAACACCAATCCCGTTGTTACCATGGGCAGCAGCAATTCCGGCGACATGTGTGCCGTGGGTACTGCTCGGTACTGTTCCGTCGCTGCTGTAAGCGTCCCAACCGTCGTAGTCATCGACATAGCCGTTGCCATCATCGTCGATACCATTATTGGGAATCTCAAGAGTATTTTTCCAGAACTGAATATCGGGATGCGTCAGGTCGCAGCCGCCATCAACAATAGCCACGACGATTTCATCACCGTTCTGAGTCGTGCCACCGGTGGTGACATCCCATGCTTCCGGAGCGTCAATATCTGCGTCGGGCGTGCCGCCGGTTTGGCCAGTATTATTCTTGGACCATTGGCTGCCGAACTGGGGATCGTTGGGAATCGTTGACCTCATCTTTACATAATGGTTCAGCTGAGCCAGCAGCACTTGCGGATCGTTTTCCACTTTCTGCAGCGCCTGCTCATGCTCAAAGCGTCCGGTGCTGGTAGCATCAAACGCATAGAGCCAGATATTCATGCGCGCGCTCAGCAGCTTGACCGGATGCATGTTGGGAAGGTCTATTGCAGAGGCTACAGCTTTGGCGTCCGCACCACGTTTGAGCTGGATCAGTATCTGTCCCGGCTCAAAAGCAGCCTGAGTGGTTTGTGCCTGGACGGGTGATGGTGGGCCGAGCAGAAAGATGCTCAGGCCGATGAGCAGCAACATCACCAGCGGGCTACAAAAGTACGTATACCTTGTCATTCTACACTGCATCGGTAGCTCCTTAAGGCGGAAGAGGTTATGCGGTTGCGAGCGTGTCTTCATTGTTGTCAATTTCGCGTTTTAGGCAGGTAATAAGCGGTCAAGAAGTCGCTTATCCATTATCCGTCAGTTTAATATAGCGGCTCAAACGAGGGTGTCAACTAATAAGATTGATGAAA
>CAYXUL010000003.1:11188-35333 GCA_964468475.1 uncultured Ignavibacteria bacterium
TCAGTGATGCTTAGCGAGCCCGAGCAATCGCAGTCTGCTGCATCCGGAATTGGAGGCGGTGGGCCACCGGCAAAGATGTAGTTCACCAGATAGACCGGATCAGAAATATTGATGCTGCCGCTATTGTCGATATCGCCGCAAATGTAATCAGGCGGATCGGTAATTGTGACGGCATACGACATCGTGTCGGCTTCGGCGGGAGCACCGGCATCTACCAGCATCACGGTGAAGTAGTAAATGGCCTTGTAGCTTGGCTTACCGGAGATGCGGCCGATGGTGCCGCCCTCAAAAGTACAGCCGTAGGGTAAGTCACCACCGAGGAAAACCCAGTTAAGGGGAGCCTGCCCACCGACGCTTTGCAGGTATTGATCGTAAGTGAGACCAAGGTAGCCATCAGGCAGAGCGTGGGTCAAGATATGCAGGTGGCCGTCGCACATGTCCCCTACCCCGTCACCGTTGGCATCATACTGATTGGGGTTGGCGACATTCGGGCAGTTGTCGCAGGCATCACCGACGCCGTCGCCATCGGTATCCAATTGATCGGCATTGGGTACACTCGGACAATTGTCGTTGGCCGGACAGGGATAGCCCGTATAGCCGGGATCACCGATACCGTCGAAATCGCTGTCGATACAGTCATCGCATGCATCGCCAACATAGTCATGGTCGACATCAGCCTGATCGGGATTGGGCACATCGGGACAGTTATCGCAGAGATCACTCCAGCCGTCACCGTCGGTATCGGTGCCGCTGGTGCAGGTCCAGCTTGTGAGCTTGTCGTTGATCCAACAGTGCATACGTCCTGCCTGCTGCGGTGTGAATTTCGACCAGCACGCTTCTCCCGAATAACCCATGAAATTGTCGCGATCTGTCGGAGCCCAGGGAAGCCCGGTGCAGATATCAGATGTGGTTACTTCAGTGCAATAGTTGTTAGTCGGTGTCGGCCTGGTGTCGGAGCAGAAGTCGCCGGTATTGTCTCCGTCGGCGCCATCGGCGGTTTCGTAGCACGGTCCGCAAACTTCCACTTCACTCACGCCATGGAATGTGTGCCACAACCCCAGACAATGCCCGATCTCGTGACTGATGACGTGCTGTATCCCCATGAAGTGAGGCACCGTCAGCACAATACCGCCACGGGCGGTCAGCGCGCGGCTGTCCCACGGGAAAGTGCCGAAGGAATAACTACCTTCGACGTAGGAGACGAATATATTCAACTGCTTGTCAGGGTTGATGGCGTAGAGGTCCTTCATCGCGTCCATTTCACTGTCTGCCAGCGAACGGTAGCGGCTGTCATCGACATAGCGCCATTCATAGGTGAAATTGATGTGATATGGAGCGTAGTCCTGATTTAGCAGGGTCACTTCTGAGGCTACTATCTCCGGCGTTGCCGCTGCGTTACTGCCGTTATCATTGCGCAGGATGTGGAACATCAGGTGAATGCGGATGATATCGTCGTTAGGACCCGGAATCCAACCGTTACGTGTGGTGGGATCGTCACAGGGTCCTTCCAGAGGACAACCGACGGCGTTTGACTTGTACATTCCCGGTTGCTCGTGCGCGAGGTAGTGTTGCATAGTCTGGCACCAGTCACCCTGCGTAGCGGCGCGGGAGCTGGCGGAAACGAGCAGGCTGGAAAGGAGAGCGGCAAGCGAAATTGCGCTTACGGCCTTGAAGAACGACTTTATTGTCCTTAAAGTACACGTACCGGTAAGTAAGAAGTGTTTCAAAGAAGTTTTCTCCTGGCGGCGGCGAATCAGAATGTTTGTTTGACTTGTTCCACTGACTTAGTTCACGTGACCGGTGGACTTGTCGGCGAGTGAGGTGTCACCGCTGCTCCACAGCCACGCCACTGAGTTCACGACGCGTGGCGCTCAGTAGTAATGTCGGCAAGTTACCGTAATTCTTCGCGTTGTCAAGATCAAGTTGTTGCCGGCAGTTCCCAATTGCAGAGCATTTTAAGAGCTGAACTTAGTCGGTATCGTTGACCGTGTGGCTGACCTTTCCTTCGGTCAATTGAGTGCGAAAACCGCTGAGTATCAGGCGAATACCGCGATCGTAGGTGAAGTAATTCCAGATCCAATTGAGCAATACGACCAACTTGTTGCGAAATCCGATCAGATAGAGCAGGTGGACAAACATCCACACGATCCAGGCGAACCAACCCTGGAATTTCGCGTGTCTCAAATCAGCAACGGCGCGATTGCGGCCGATGGTCGCCAGTGAGCCCTTATCCCAGTAGACGAACGGCCGCATTGGCTTGCCGGCAATCATGAGCCGGAGATTCTTCGCCAGTCTCTGTCCCTGCTGAATCGCGACGGCGGCTACCATGGCGTGTCCTTCCGGTTCCGATTCGGTTTCCATGTATGCCAGATCACCGATCACGAAAACGTTGTCGAGACCTTGAGCCCGATTGAACCGATCTACTCTGACTCGGTCGTCCTTTGTGATTCGATCTCCATCAATCCCCGCCATCGGATCGCCGAGTACCCCGGCAGTCCAGATAACAGTATCGCTGCGGAGGTCTTTGCCATTAGCCAGCTTTACCCACTCACCATCATAGCTTTCAACGGGTGAATTGAGCCATACGCTGATCCCCAGTTGCTTGAGGAAGCGATTGGCGCCATCTGAAGCCTCCTGCGACATGCCCGGGAGTACCCGGTTTGCGGCCTCGATCACATGCACCTGCATGCGTCGCACATCAAGTTCGGGATAATCGATCGGCAGAATGTGGTGCTTCAGCTCGCCCAGGGCGCCCGCAAGCTCAACTCCGGTCGGACCGCCGCCGACAATGATGAAGTTCATCAAGGCTTCGCGTTCGGAGACATCGGTGGTCAGAAGCGCCTGCTCCATTGTTTGCAGGATCAGATTACGCAGGTCGAAGGCATCCTGAATCGACTTTAACGGAAAGACGTTTTGCCGCAGCGAGTCGTTGCCGAAGTAGTTGGTCTTGGTCCCGGTGGCCAGTACGAGGTAGTCGTAGGAGATGCGGCCTATTGACGTTTCGATTTCGTTTGATTCGGGATGGACCCGATTAACTTCCGCCATGCGAAACGTCAGGTTTTTCTGTTTCTTCAGAATTTTCCGCAGCGGATAAGCAATGGAGTCAGGCTCCAGGCCGGCGGTAGCCACCTGGTAGAGCAGCGGCTGAAAAGTGTGGTAATTGTTCTTGTCTATAAGAACAACCTGCAGTTCCGCACCTTTCAGACCACGCGCCGCCTGCAAACCTGCAAAGCCGCCACCAACGATGACGATCCTGGGAAGGTGCGACGCTGAGATGTTAAACGCCACTTCTGTCTTCTCCTCTGGAGGCTCAAAACCGTGTCTTCAACTTACAACTTTCAGCCCACTTAGTGACTGATTTCACTAGTAAAACGTCACTCGATCTTGTCCTTATTGAACTAATTCGCGACATTGTAAGTCATTTGCTCAGCAATCGTATCTCATTACAGCACGGCAGCTTAGCGGACGTAGACGCAGGGCCCTGCGAAGTCGGCGTTACCTTCAAGCGCTGATTTTCTTGCCTATTTGCCGATAATATAGTATATATATACTGCTAGTGAATATCGCGGACCGCTGCTGTGACACACCGAAGTTTCATGGTTGACAGCCACGGCAAGCTCCAAGGCGAACTACCAGGTATCGAGAGTTTGACCTAACACGCCGGTCCGATCCCACAGCGTGCATTTTCGAGCAAAGCACTTAGGGGGCTGACATAGTTATCGAACGCGGGCGTGCGCGAACACGGAGTTCTGCGCCCACGTCTCCCTGCCGGTAGAAGAGCTGCTTCTGAGAGTTAATGACGCAGCATCCGGCCCGGGAGGTAGATGAGTAGGCCTTGCAGAGAGCTGAATGCGTTACAACAGTTTTCTGCAACAGGGAAAGGAGTCATGATATGACGCAGACTGACGTCAGATCAGAGACCATCGCTAAGCGCCGTATCAAGTTCATCCATAAACTTCACAAGATTCCACAGCTATCGGAAGATGAACGGGAGCGCTTGGCGGATGTAGCCGCGCGCTACGCCTTCCGGGTCAACGATTATTATCTTGGCTTGATTAACTGGGATGATCCCAACGACCCGATTCGCCGCCTGGTGATTCCTCATGAACGCGAGAAACAGAACTGGGGCGCACTGGATGCGTCAAACGAAAGTTCGGTGACCGTGGTGCCCAACGCGCAACACAAGTATGCCTCGACGGTGCTGTTACTGGTTACCGAGGTTTGTGCGGCTTACTGCAGGTACTGTTTCCGCAAACGCCTGTTTATGAACGACAATGACGAAGCCACGCACAATCTTGCCAACATCGCCCATGCCCTCAAGTACATCAAGGAACATCCGGAAGTTAACAATGTGTTGCTGACCGGAGGCGATCCGACGACCCTGATGACCGATCAGATCGAGATTGTACTCAAGGCTCTGCGAACGATTCCGCACGTACGCATTATTCGATTCGGCACCAAGACACCGGCGTTTAATCCGTATCGCTTCATCAATGACCCCAAGCTGATGCAGCTCTTGAAGAAGTACTCGCTTCCCGACAAACGCATCTACTTCATGTGTCACTTCGATCACCCCAATGAATTGACGGACGTGGCCCGCGAGGGCTTGCGGCTGATCCAGGAAGCAGGAGTCATTTGCGTAAATCAAAATCCGATCATTCGCGGGATCAGCGATGATCCCAGGGTAATGTCGAAATTGTGGAACGAACTGTCGTACGTCGGCGTGCCGCAATACTACGTGTTCCAGGGACGACCCACTGCCGGCAACGAACCCTATGAAGTTCCCATTGTTGAAGCCTACTTCGACATCGAACAAGCCAAGAAGAAATGTTCGGGAGCAGCCAAGCGTCTCAAGTACTGCATGTCCCACGAATCAGGCAAGATCGAAATCGTGGCTGTTGACCACCAGCATATCTATCTCAAGTATCATCGTGCCAAGTATCCCAAAGATGAGCAGCGCTTCATCGTTTGTGAACGTGATGATGATGCATTCTGGCTTGATCAACTTAAGCCGGTGGCAGGTTACGAGAATAAGTACTACCGCGAGGAATCTTCCGGTTCTCCACGCGAAGTTATGGTTGGTTAGTTCCGACGAACGGAAATCCCTTTTCCCTGATGCCACATCTCAACGAGGTGTGGCATTTTTTTTGGCACAGCGGCTCTCTTTTCAGTCAAATTTGTGCACCGCTTAGGGGCACGCGGCGCACGGATCGGGTCCCCCGCCGAAGATGTAGTTTATAATATAAACAGCATCCGCCACGCTGATCCCACCACTACAGTCGGCGTCGCCGATTGTCAATGGATCAGGCGCAGGCCCGCCACCGAAAATGTAGTTGATAATGTAGACGGCATCTGAGATGGCTACTGCTCCACTGCCATCGGCGTCACCGCACACACCCGGAGGTGGCGTCACCGTTATCACTAAGCCTATGGAATCGCTCAGTGTTGGGTCGGAGGAATCCTCGCAGACAATCGTGAAGTAGTAGGTCGCCTGATAGGTTGGGGTTCCTGAGATCGTGGCCGTGGGAGCATCAAAAGTCAATCCGTACGGGATATCTCCACCAAAAAAGCTCCAGGTGTAAGGTGGATGCCCACCGACAGCGTTCAGAGTCTGCGAATAAGGTTCTCCCTCGGGCGCATCCGGAAGTGTACGAGTAGTCACCTTTACTCCAAATGGGACCTGCGTGGTCGTCCGCAATATCCACTGCTCCGGATCCAACGAGACTGCCGTCACTGAGTCCGGGAATGTGAGGCTATAGTACGCAAAGCCACCGCTGTTCCACAGCGTAGTGTCGACGATTCCGCCCGTTGTTTGAAATCGCGTCTTGATTGGCATCGAGAAGATCGTTGGGAAACTCTGTGTCTGCTCAACAAAAAGCGACAGATTATACCCGACGCTGTCGGACTTGCATTCCCAGCCATAGGCGTACGCCGGATAGCCTTCGCCGTAGATCCACTCATTGGTGAACCAGGAGATATCCTCCCCCGCCGTGGCGCTTACCACGGAGGCAAAGTCCTCCGTAGTCGCATCGCCATAGCGATATTGCGAGTTGGCGAAGTCACGAAGGGCTTGGAAGAAAAGGGAGTCGCCGAGGACTCCGCGCAACATATGAAGCACCCACGCCCCCTTATTGTAGCTTAGATTGCCGTCGTAGATGTCCTCGTAGACGAGGTTTTCGACATAAATCGTGCCAGGGCCGTAGTACTTCAGCGAACTCATATAGTTGTGATATGCGGCGCTGCCCTGAGTCTGCTCATAAAACAGAGCCTCGCAGTAGGTAGCGAATCCTTCATTGATCCAGATATGGTTGAACGTTTTGCAGGTGATCATGTCGCCCCACCACTGGTGGGCAGTTTCGTGTGCAATGACCCAGTCAGTATGAAAATCGGTGGAATACATACAAAATGTCTGGTGCTCCATCGCACCACTCCAGCCAAAATCTCCCTCACCCATCTTTTCTGTTATGAAAGGATACTCACCAAACAGGTTTGACCACAATGTTAAGACTTCGGGGCCATAAGTTTGAAAGGCATCCATCGCTTCAGTATTCCCCGGGAGCGAGTAGGTATAGAACGGAATTGTGTCTGCCGCGAATCCCCAATCCTGAACGACTTTGTCGTAGGTCGCGACGCAGAACGCGACGAGGTAGGTTGCGATCGGGTAGCCGTGTTTCCAGTGCTCCAGCTTTCTGCCATTACCCAGGCTGGTGGAGGATACCAGATACCCGTTGGTGGCGATGTCGTACTGCTCGGGAAATTCCATGTAAAGATCTATCGAATCGGGCTTATCGATGGGGAAGTCCTTGCACGGCCACCAGTAGCGTGATCTGTATGGAGTAGCCTTGGTCCAACAGAGATCGGTGCCGAACTGGTTGGTGAATGTCAGTCCGGCGGAGCCGTCGTAATAAGGAGTGCCGTGGTAATAGACCTGCATCTCAACCATAGAGCCACTGCCATAGTTTGTCGGAAGATTGACAGTTAGCAAATGGTTGACGTGGGAGAAAGTAGTACCTGTTCCGGCCACCACCACCGAATCAACAGAAAGCTCATTGCGTAAGTTCAGGTCAACAGTTCCCAGGGCGCTCACCAGCGATTCCACGCGATAGTCGACAAAGCCCGTCACCGTCTGCCCCGCGAAATCAAGACTCAGGTGGATACCATAGTAGTGCACATCATAGTCCGCCTGATTTCCCACAACGCGTTCGGTTTGCTGCGCTTCGAACTCGTGGATTGCTTCGTTGCGGCCGGCAGCTTCGGCTTGCCGGAACGCTTGTCGCTGCTGTTTGAATTGCTCCATTTGATCCGGCGTGATGTTGGTCCAGTCGAGGGTTTTGGGGCTGGACGCGAACGCCGGCGTCATCTCTCCAATGATCAGTAAACCCACTGCGAGCAGTGAGGCGACATGATATGAGTTGCTTCTTGCTGTTAGCATATGAACGTAGTCCAGAGAAGTATGATTAGTGTTTACCCGTGTCCGTCCGTGAATGAATCACCAGCGTACAAGTTCAATCTACGTTCGATTGCTAAAACCGTCAAGAGACGATTTCGACGACTGCGAAATTGGATTATTGCGCGAGTCGCAAAGTCGAGACTGTTGCCCGCAGAGATGAATCACGTCCTGTTCGACGCAGTCGTATTTCCTGTAAAATTCCTGACGGAATCTGTCAGAGCTATCTATTAACATAGCTGGGGGGGAACTATGGCACGAATTTGATAGATATCAATAATCTCTTGTATCGAGCTGGGTTTTATTGCTATGTTAGTCTGGAGGTTGCGGAGGCATCAGCCCGGGATTTCCTGGCCTCCTAAGACCTTACCTTATCTCCTGCTAATGCTAATATTTGAGGTTTGATTTGCCCGATCGCCAAAGTCCTTTGCTCCTCGACCGCATCGGCAAGAATGAGCTTGTCGAGACCTGGCTGGCTCAATGGCCCGACAGCCCTCAGAAGCTGCTGCTCAAAAAACCCAGCGCGCGTGATGGTGATGAGCTAACGGCAGCAAACACAACCCTGGCGGAAGTGTTCAGCCAAACCCGAGATTTTCGGCATCGAAATATCCTTCCGCCGAGACGTTCGCTGCAAGTTGAAGATCGAGTAGTCCTGATTCGCAATTACCTTCAGAATGCCGCTACTCTTGATAGCAACCTCCTGGAAAAGCATCTTCCCGCGCTGCTTCTGCAAATATTCTCGGCTGTCGATTTTATCCATGCGTTGGGGCTCGTCCACACAGACTTGCAGATGGGAAACATGCTCGTCCTGCCGCGCAATAGCTCGCCACGGCTTGTGCTAACCGACCTGGATTTCATCAGGCCGATTGCATCCCGCGCCGAAGCTAGCATAACCGGCGTACCGGGGTTCATCGCCCCTGAAGTCTACACTGAAAAAGTGCTGCTGCCACAATCCGACTTTTATTCTCTCGGAGTTATGCTGCGGGAGCTGATCGTAACGAAGAGCAATAAATCGACGGGACGGGGGCAGCGCCTCCCGGGGACTTTCTCGCTGGAGTATCTACCGAAACTCGACGCAGAATCGGTCAGGCAGTCGTTCAGGCCTTTGGTACCTTTGGTCAACAGGCTTCTCGAACCCCGTTATCAGGAGCGACCCGCATGGCTCGGCGAGCTGGTGGAGGAACATCAATCGGTGTTTGGCTGGAATTTTGCCGCGTACAAGCGAAAGTTGTTCTGGTCGCTAGCAGAAACTGCGGCGTCGCGTGTGAGCCGCAACAATGGTCACGGGCGTTTGCGCCTGAGCGAAGCTATCGCCGGAGAGCTTGATGCGCAGGGATTCAATCATGAACTGTTCCGCGATATCGAGAGAGGATGGTCGGGGGATCTACTCGAACTGAATCGCCTCTACCAGCGAATTCTGCAATCATCCGAAATCGAGCGACACGGATACAGCTGGCGCCTTGACCTTTCTGACATGCAGGCGGCAGAGATTTACAGACTTTACCATCTGGTGCCGATTCTCACCGAAACACTTGCCGGCGGATTGTCTCCTCGGCAACTGATGAAAACCGCAATTCGCCTCAAGGCGGATAGAGAGTTCTACAAATCATACCTGATATTCCGGCAGTTACTCGATTCCACGGCATTTGACTCATTGAGTCCTTCATTACAGACGGCTGTGCTTACTAAGCTGGGCTACGTCTGCCTCGCTTTGGGCAGGAGTGATGAAGGCCGAGGACATTTCGAAAAGGCTCTACAGTCAAAGTCAGTACATCCACGCAAAGCTGTCGCACTGATTGCAGAGATCTCCAGCATCTTTAATCGTGGGACAAACACCGCGGAGGCCATAAGCCACGCTCGGCAAGCGTGTCACATTGCACGTTGCAGCGGCGATGTGCGGCTTCGCCTAAGCGCACTACGAATGCTGCTTTGGACCAGATACATGCGCTACGGTGAACAACGCGTGGCCTGGAAAACCAGGGTTTTATTCGACTATGCTGAGCGCCACGGGTTTAGTAGTGCTGTCAAGCAGCTGGGGAACAATGTCGCAGCGGTTCTATGGAGCCAGGGCAAATACAGGGAGGAGACCGCCTTTGTTGAAAAGCTGCTCGCCAAATACGAGTTCTTGTCCTCTGAGCAGATTCAGATATCGCTGTATACCAATCTTGGGCAGAGCTACGGAGACCGGAGTCAATTCGGGAAGGCAATAAGCGCCTTCAGGAAGGCCCAGAGTTTATCGGCCAGCGATACCAACTGGGGGCGCCAGGGGTACGCCCATTCAAGCTTGATTGCAGCGTACACCGCCAGTTCCAAATTCAGGTTGGCTTTGGCCGAAGCCGAGACTCTCTACGAGAAATCTACCCGCTGGGCAGACCGCTTGGCTCGCACCACTTACAACATCAACATGGGTCAAATACTCCTGGCGCGCGGGCAATTGAAAAGTGCATTGCGTTACCTGAAATTAGGCGAAGAACTGGCACGCGTGAACCACGCCAGATTCGAACGTACCAGCGCCCTGCTGTTCTTGACGCGTGGATACCGGTGGCACGGCGATATTGAGTCGCTTAAACGCGATCTGCCAAGACTGAGAGCTCTGATGCCTACCGCTGTCGACTGGCGCTTGAATCTCCACGTTGACTTGAGCGAATTGTGGCTTGAAGCTCATGAAACTGGGAATTTGAGAGTAGATCGTGTACGCGCATTAATCAAGGAAGCCGCCAGGCACGAAAGAGCGTTGGAATATGCCGAAGGCTTGTTCCTGCTGGCAGAATTTGGCTATGATCGCGAAGCATTCAAAATGCGCAACTACAGCGATGAAATCTGGAAGATATTCCGCAAGAAGCGTGCGCCGCGCTACGCAGGATTTTACTACCTGATTCGTGCCCTCAGCGGCAAGGCAGAGAAAGATACTACCTACCGACTGAACCAGTTGAATCGGGCAGTGGATTGCTTCAGAAATGCTGAGGCTCGTTATCACGCCAGCGTCGTTGCCTTAAGGCTGATACGCTGTTACCGCGAAGCGAGTGCGATGACTCGTGCTCAAAACGTGCTCAATTGGGCGCGCGTGTCCACCGAGCCCCTTGACAATCACCTTCTTGAGGCTGAGCTGGATCAGGAAGGTGATCTGATTCGCAAAATTGTAGGTCCAGATACCACGAACATGACCCTGCTGAGTCGCATAGGCGACGTTTTGACATCACTGCACAACTATCGCCGCACCCTCGAGATACTTCTTCGCAACGCCGTGAATCTTACCGGAGCCGAACGCGGAGCTATCGTGCTGACCCATTCCGATGAGACAGGATTGAAGGTCGAGATTTCTCATGCGTGCGACGAAGTCTCTGAGAAAGATATCCTGAAGATCAGCAACAGTTCCATTTCAAGGACGCTTGAGAGGGAAGCTGGGTTGATCGTACACGATGCTCAACGAGACAAGCTTACCAGTGGATTTAAGAGCGTGAAAATGCATAACATTGTCTCAATCGCTTGTGTGCCTTTGAAGGTGCGCGGTCGACTGCTTGGTGCACTCTATCTCGATCATCGGAGCATTCCGGCACTGTTTGGTGAGAAGAACTACGAAGTAATAGAAGCGTTGGCAAAATTCATGGCAGTTGCCATCGAGATTGCCCGGGACGTCAAGAGAGGCGATGCCGAGCGCTCCTACGCGGCCGAGAAACTCGAGTCTCTCGGGGCCTCAGTAGGATTTTTGGCCGTTGACAACAGATCCAGAGGCGTACTGGCGCAGATTCCCAAGATCGCATCGTTTGACACAACCGTTTTGCTCCAGGGGGAAAGCGGCACCGGTAAGGGCCTATTGGCTGAGGCAATACACAATCAAAGCAGAAGGTCGCATGGCCCGTTTATCGCTCTGAACTGCTCGCACTTGCGGGGTGAAAATGGCATGTATGAACTCTTCGGCGTGAGCGAGCGAGCCTTTACGGGAGTGTCGGCTCGAGAAGGTCGAATTGAGCGTGCTGACGGCGGCACGCTGTTCCTGGATGAGATTGCAGACATGCCTATGGAGACGCAGGCGATTCTACTTGACGTCATCGAATCGAAGAAGATCATGCGAAGTGGCAGCACAGAACAAATATCTGTAGATTTCCGCCTGATTTGCGCGACGAACGCCAATCTGGAAGCCCTGGCTGCGCGCAACCGGTTCAGAAGCGATCTCTTCTATCGCATCTCCGCATTTGTTATCAGGGTCCCTCCGCTGCGGGAACGCTCCGATGATATTGAGCCAATAGTTAAACATCTTCTCTCCGTTCTGCCCGGCAGCGCACCCAACCTTAGTTACACACGTCGTTTTATCGATGCTTTGAAGGCTTACGAGTGGCCGGGTAATGTTCGTGAGCTGCGCAATGAGATTGAGCGTGTCTTGATTCTGCGTAATGGCAGTCGGCTCGATTTCGACCTCCTCAACCCGGCGATCGCTCGGAGCAGTGACAAGCTCGGTTCAACCGCACTCGATAAACATCTCGAAAAGGTAGAGCGCGACCTGATTGAATCAGCGCTCAAGCGCACCAATGGAAACGTGACCGCAGCCGCACTGATCCTCAGGCTGGCTCCTTCCACACTGCGCTCTCGCCTCCAAAAATTAGGGATCGATCCCGACCAATTCAAGATCAACTAGCGATTTTCTTTCGACAGGTTTGCCCCTCGCAAATCCGCTGATTGCCCTATTCCCCCAACCATTTCCCCCGCTGCAGGTTGAGCTCTTCGCGATTTTACGATCCGCGAAATCTCGTAGTTCGTAGTACGCCTACTCCACGGCCATTTTTCTTCCCGGCGATGTAATAGACTATGCATCAATAGCTTACGAACATAGATCAGATGCGGCACAAGATGTGACTTAGCCCCTGTGAGACAGCAACCGCGGAGGTCCAATTGACCTCCGCCGCAACGACCTGTCAAGGTCACCAACTCTCATAGGAGGAGTTACAATGCGTCACTCTCAAAGACGTTTCGTTCGCCGCAGCTATGCCACCACCGTCGCCATTTTCCTCGTTTGCGCGCTGGCGCTTATCCACATCAATGTAGCAGCGCCTGGAGTCCAGATTGCCCTTGCCGAAGACGGACAGCCGCCCTGCCCCGGAGGCTGCTCCAGCGACACAATTCCGCCACCGCAGCCCACTGTAAGCAGCGAACCAATTGATACTGTTCCCTGGTACTTCAGCCTCTTAATGCTGGCATTGTAGTGGATAACTGTCTATAATCTTAAAAAAAGGGGGAATAAACCTTTTGTGAGGAAGCAATGTCCAAGTTCGAGCATTTGCTCTTGATTAGAAATCTTCTCTACACTCGCCAGAAGCTCACGGTGGAAGAGATTCAAACTGAGTGTGGTGGAATCACGAAACGAACAGTTTATCGCTACATCAACTCGCTCGATAAAGCCGGTGTCCCGGTTTACTTTGATCCGGACCAGAGGGGTTACTGTCTGGCTGAGAAGAAGCAGGAGCCCCTGCACTTCACACGTACTGAGACCCTCTTTGTGCTGCTGGCAGGGATGATCAGCGAGTTCCTTCTTGGCGATGAATTGGTGCAGCCTCTCGGCCAGGTACGACAGAAACTTGAACGGTACATTGACTACGAAGAACAGGATTGGCTCTTCAAGAATCACGAGCTGTTGTCGAGGCTGGGTGCAAACAGCGAACTCGATGCTTTCATCCTTTTCGTAACAGTTGATTTTGCACAGCGCACCGGCGACACCCTATTGCTGGACATTGACTTAGCCGGATCAGGCATCAACCGGATAAAGCTGGAGCAGCCACGACTGGAGTATGAGGATGTCTGGTATGTGGCTGGCAAGAGCGGATCCAAAACGGCCAGATACCCGTTGACCAGCGTCAAGAGCATTGAGATAGCCTGATTCTTGCGACGAAAAATCTCAAAATTTCTCAGACCTTGGTGACGAGTAATGTCACCAGCGAATGTATATTATGAATTATAATCTTGAGGGAGGCCTATCGAGCCTGGAAGCGAGATGCCAGGACGGCAGCAAAGGCTTGGGATTAGGAACCTGTCAGGTGACCGAGAAGGTTAGCTGGCGCAGCAGTGGGGATAAAAAAGGAGAGAGTAGAGCCCGGATCGAGAGAGGGGGATGGAAACTCTCGATTTACAGCGGACTAAACTCCCTCCGAGAAGGGAATTAGCTAAAATTCACACGATTGTCAACTAAATTCGCTTACGATCGCCTAATATTTTTGGTGGTCTAAGGCGCTCATGGTTGGTGTGGCCTCGACCGACAAAGCTAGCGAAAAAGGATCAAATTCCCAATAGTAATTCTCACGTAGTTCTCGCTGCAAATTATGCAGTGTTCCCCCTGAATTCTTCCCGATTTATTCTTGCCTCAAGACGTTCATTTCGCTCGCCAGCTCCACTTATCTCAACTCTACTTGGACTCAACTTTTTTCTAGTTTGACCCCACAGAAATTCGTTGTTTCGTTCTGTCTAAGCGGCAATTAGCTCTGGTAATAAGCTCTGGTAATAAGCTCTCCAGTGTCGATCTTCCTCCTTGTCTCGTAGATGCGTCTGGTGGCCGCGTTTGAACGTTAGACCGCGATCTCGCAGACTTATTCCTGCGCTGGAAATCGATTCTGACAACTCAATCTCGACGATCTGCGGGCAGTGGCATGGTCGAGCTGAGACCCTTAAGGATTTGTATGAAAGTGAATGCCCTGTTGGCAGATATTTCAAAAGCCGGTGAAGGGACTCGAACCCATGACCTGCTGATTACAAATCAGCTGCTCTACCAGCTGAGCTACACCGGCTTACGCGGAAATATTCAATTTTGGCTTGTTAATCTGTAGATGTCGAAGGCGTTTGTCAACATGGAAAGTGCATCTGCTTACGGACCACCAATTCGAGTGGACCCCGGAACGAATCCAGTTTGCGAAATTCGACAGGGGAGATTGCCGCGCTCGCGCCACCGACGTTTCGGTGTCGCTAGCTCGCAATGACATTTCTTCGAGACCAAAGCAGTATTCGAGGGGAGCGTGGGAAGCACGATTCGCATCTTCTCACAGCTTCTTTTTCCACACGGTTCCCTGCGGAGTGTCCTCGAGGATAATCCCCATCTCATCGAGCTTGTCGCGAATCTCATCGGCCTTGGCGAAGTCGCGATTCTTGCGGGCATCCTTACGCGCTTCGATCAGTTGCCCTACTTCCTCATCGAGAGAGGTCTTGTTCTGCTTGATGACAGCCAGGACGGTATCAAAGCCGTCCATCGTCTCCATGACAAGCTGAGCATCGTCCTGTGAGATACCCTTCTCATCGATGTGCCGATTGACATCGCGGACAAAGTCAAAGATCGCGGCCAGTGCCGGTGAGATGTTGAGGTCGTCATCAAGCGCTTCAGTGAAGCCATTCTTTACCCGCTCAATCAGGTAATTCACCTGCCCGCTATCAGTGCCAGCTTTAGCCGCCAGCTTGACATTATCATAAAAATCGCGCAGGCGCTGGATAGCACTCTTGGCAGCTTCGATGCCATCGAAGGTGAAATTCAGCTGGGCGCGATAATGCGTCGCCAGCAGCAGGTAGCGGATCGCCACAGCGGGATATCCCTTATCAAGTAGTTCCCGCAGACGATAAAAATTGCCCAGAGATTTCGACATCTTCTTGCCCTCAACAATCAGGTGGGCATTGTGCATCCAGTAGTTGACAAACTTCTCGCCGGTAGTGCAGGTCGACTGGGCAATCTCGTTTTCGTGGTGGGGAAAGATATTATCGACGCCGCCGGTATGAATATCGAAGTGGTTACCCAGATACTTCATTGACATCGTTGAGCACTCGAGATGCCACCCCGGACGGCCTTTGCCGATCTCAGTTTCCCAGAAAACATCACCGTCACTCTCATCCCAACCCTTCCAGAGAGCAAAATCGGAGGCCTGTTCTTTTTCGTACTCGTCCGAGGCCACACGCTGGGAGGCTCCCGCCTGTAATTGCTCCAGATCCATGTGCGAAAGCTGGCCATAATCTTTGAATTTGGCGATGGAGAAATAGATATCATTTCCGGCACGATAGGCGAATCCTCTGTCGAGCAATGTCTTCACCATCTCCACCATCTCATCGATGTGAGTGGTCGCTTCCGGGTAGTGTTCTGCCCGCTCTATACGCAGCGCATCAATATCGGCGAAAAAGGCGTCTTTGTACTTCCGCGTGTATTCGTCCAGAGTCACTCCCTGCTCGATAGTACCCTTGATGGTCTTATCGTCGATGTCGGTAAGGTTCATCACTTGCGTGACTTTGAAGCCACTATATTTGAGGTAGCGGCGCAACAGATCCTCAAATACGTAGGCGCGGAAATTGCCGATGTGGGCGTGGTTGTAGACGGTCGGCCCGCAGGTGTACATGCGGACTTCGCCCTGCCTCATCGGAACGAACTCTTCGACCTTGCGGGTCATGGTATTGAAGAATCTCAGAGACATCTATAAACCTATCCTATTGGGCGTTCCCATCATCGCCTGAATTGCATTGAAAGGCAGCAGCGATCTCTATCTGGAATGAGCGCTACCTGGAAGCTGTCGGCAAAGGATCAGTTCTGTGTGAACGACTTGACGGTCTTTGCATCAAGCTTCTTGACTACTTCGACTACCAGTTTGACTGAAGAGTCATAATCTTTACGGCAGATGATCGCGTTATGCCCATGAATATAGCGCACCGGTGCACCAATTACCAATGACGGTACGCCGCTGCGGGAGAGATGGATTCTGCTACCGTCGGTGCCACCGCCACGCATCGTGGTCAGGTGATACTTGATTTTCAACTTATCGGCGAGATCGGTCACAAAATTCTTGAAACGCGTATTAGGGATCATCGAACCGTCCATCGCCAGAATCGAGACACCTCCACCCAGTTGCTCGACCGGATCGCCCTTAATGCCCGGCGTATCGCGAGCGATACCGGTATCGACGACGATGGCCAGATCAGGATCCACCTGCCACGCTATCGTGCCGGCGCCCCGACAGCCAACTTCCTCCTGGACGGAGCCCACGCTGTAAAGCGTATTAGGATGCCTGGCGCGCGCCAGTTTCCACATCGCTTCAATCGCCACCGCACAGCCGTAGCGATTGTCAATTGCTTTGGCCATGTACATCTCTTTGTTGGCCATGACGGTAAACTTAGAGTCAGGCACAATCACATCACCTACACGGATTCCTAGCTTCTTGGTGATATCGAACTTGCCGCGCACACCGACATCGACGTACATATCCGTGATGTCAATTACCTTCTTGCGCGCCTCCGGTTTGAGAATATGCGGCGGGGTCGAGCCAATTACGCCCGGAATTGCACCTTTCTTACCGAGAATCATCACGCGCTGCGCCAGGGCGACATGCCCCCACCAGCCACCCAATGGGATGAACTTTATGAAGCCGTTCTTGGTTATCTCCGAGACCATAAAGCCGATTTCATCGCAATGGCCAACTACCATAACCTTCGGCTTGTCGGCACTTCCCTTCTTGCTTGCGATAATCGAGCCCATTTTGTCGTATTCGACAGTGGCATAGTCTTTGATGTGATTCTCAAAAATCCTGGTGATTTCACCCTCGTGCCCGGGCGGGCCGTAGGCATCTGTTAATTCAGCCAAAAGGCTTTCGGTTTTATCCACGGTGTTCTGCCTCCATCAGCAAGTCAGTTGCACGCGAAATACTGCGGCGCATCCCCATATGAAAAACGGTAGGATAGCCAAATGGGCGTGTCTTGGCAAGGGTGATTCGGGGGGGATGCTGGAGCTAATCTCTGGTCTGCTGGAAGCGTTGAATTCCCAGTTCGACAATACGTCGAACCAGATCGGGAAACTCGATTCCCGCGGCCCTGGCGGCTTTGGGTACGAGAGAGGTCGCTGTCATACCGGGAAGCGTATTCAATTCCATGAAGAACATTTCGCCGTCAGGGGTCATGCGAAAATCGGCGCGCGAGTAGCCCTCGCAACCGACGGCGGCGTAGCTGAGTTCCGCATAGTGCTGGATTTCCCGTTGCTGCTCCTGTGAGAGTTGAGCCGGACAGGTGTATTCCGAAGCACCGGCGGTATATTTGGCATGGTAGTCGTATAGCCCTGACTTGGGAATGATCTCAACAACGGGAAGCGCCCTGCCATCGAGCAATCCGACCGTTAATTCGCGACCGGGTATGTAAGGCTCGATCAAGATCCAACGGTCGTACTGCGCAGCCAGCTTGATGGCTTCCCCCAATTGATCGGCTTGTTTGACCACGGTGAGGCCGACCGTGGAACCCTCCGCGTTAGGTTTGACGACGATCGGATACTTCAGCGAGTCAGCTGAGCTATGCAGTAACTCATTTGCATCTTTTTCATTTCCGAAGAAAAGGGTTGGCACCATTGGTACTCCCCGGACTGACACCATCAGCTTGGTGCGTTGCTTGTCCATCGCGAGCGCGGAGGCCAGCACTCCCGGACCGGTATAGGGGATATTGCAGAGTTCAAGCAGCGCCTGGATCTTGCCATTTTCGCCGGTGCCACCGTGCAAGCCGATGAACACGCAGTCGGCCTCCTGAAATGATTTCGGAACCCTCGGCTGAGTTAGAGCGAGGTTGGTCGAAGTTGCATCAGCTGCGCCCTCTGTCAGCAGGCTGCTACCGTCGTGAGTATCGATCAGTTCGACACTGTTGCCGGTTTGCTCCAGCGCACTGGCGACCGCCCGGCTGGAATTCAGAGAGACTTCCCTTTCGCTCGAATCTCCACCGGCAAGCACTATTATTCTCATAATTGACTTTTGGATTGATGTTGATTGGTGTCTTTCTTAATGACCTGCGCGATGTTTTCGCTTCATCACTAATCGATATAGTACAATACAAGCTACTATAAGAACTGCCACAAGAATAATCGTGTTGTACGTGGCGAGAATACTCTCAATCTTGTGCCAGTCTTTCCTCAGTCTCAAGGCAAGAAACAGCAACGTGAAATTGAAGGTTAGCGCAGATATCAGGCTGTAGAGAAACATCTTGCCGGCATTAAGCCGGCCGATTCCTGCAAGCACGGCCAACAGGGCGCGTACACCGGTGAGCCAGCGTGAGAGCAGAATGGCTTTGTCGCCCCAGCGTTTGAACCAGTGCTCGACCTTGTCCAGCTTCTTGATTCCCAGCCAACGCATACGCCTGCTCAGGAGAATTTGACGTCCCTTGCTGCGTCCAATATAGTAGAGAGACATCACTGAGATTAAAGTACCGACAACCGACAGGATGTAAACCAAAGTCCAGGAGATATGTCCACCGGCGGCATAGACTCCACAGATGAAGACCGAGACATCACCCGGGTAGGGTGGAAAGAAATTCTCGATGATCATTGTCACCAGCACGAAACCGTAGATCCAGAGGGGACTGTGGCTGGAGACGATGTTGAGGAGTCGGTCGGTATGCGCGAAGAAGTACTCCATTACTTCTCCATTAACACAACGGCAGTTGCGGCAATTCCCTCTTTGCGGCCCGTGAATCCGAGGCGTTCGCTGGTAGTGGCCTTAATTGAAATCTGGCTGCGTTCCACATCAAGTGCCGCGGCGATATTCGCCCGTATCCTCTCAATGTATGTCGCGAGCTTCGGTTCCTCGCAGATCAGGGTTGCGTCAGCATTCACCAACGACCAGCCCCCCTGTTTCACGATTGCATCGACGCGCTTTAGCAGTTCAACTGAAGAAATATCCTTGTATTGCTGATCACTTGGGGGAAAGTGTTGGCCGATGTCGCCCTGCGCGGTTGCGCCCAGCATGGCGTCACAAATTGCGTGGAGAAGGACATCGGCGTCGGAATGGCCGGCCAGGCCGAGATGATAGTCTATCTCGACGCCTCCGAGCACCAGTTTTCTGTTTTCGGCAAAGGCATGGACATCAAAGCCCGATCCGACGCGGATCATTGGTTCCCGCCTACCTCCTGAACATTGGCCTCCTGCTGCAACAGCAGCTGTCGGGCAAGTTCGAGGTCCGTCGGTGTGGTGACTTTGATATTGCTGCTGTCGCCTTCGACGATGCGAACACTGATGCCGTAAGCCTCACAAACCGCAGCATCATCGGTAAATTCACGATCATCATCGAGCGCCTGAATATAGGCGGAGATGATCGCCTCGTACTTGAACACCTGTGGCGTCTGCGCTACCCAGATGCGCTCACGGTCGAGGGTGGCGATCACATAGCCGCCTTCACCGCGCTTAAGCGTTTCTGCCTGCCTGGTGGCCAGGATTGCGGCATCGAATGTCTCCGCTTCGCGGGCAACTTTGTTGATGTCCGCAGCTGAAACGAGTGGTCGCACGCCGTCATGAACGAATACCAGATTAGTCTCCTGGGGCACGGCGCGCAGACCACGCAGAATTGACTCGAAGCGACTGTCGCCTCCGGGCACGATCTTCTCAACTTTACGAAAATTGAAGCGGTCGACGATGGCTTCGGAAGTATAGATCAAATCCTCTTCCGCGACCACAAGCAGGATGGCATCGACTGATTCAGCCTGTTCGAATTTCTCGATGGTCCAACTCAATAACGGTTTGGAGCCAATGGGGCGAAATTGTTTGGGGACTGCGCCGGGCAGGCGCACGCTCTTTCCGGCGGCTGTGATAATTGCGTAGTTTTTCATCCGTTGGCACTTAAGTGACTGATTTACTCGATAAACATCGCGTCACCGTAGGAGTAGAAGCGGTAGCCCTTCTCAACCGCAAAATTATATGCTTGCAAGATCTTCTCCACGTCGGCGAACGCAGCCACCATCGCCAATAGTGATGACTCCGGCAAGTGAAAATTCGTGATCATAGCGTCGACGACTTTAAACTCGAATCCGGGGTAGATAAACAGGTCAGTTTCGTCGTGCGTTGGCACGACTGCGCCGTTCTTAGCAAAACAGCCTTCTAAGGCACGGGTGGATGTTGATCCTACGGCTATGACTCTGCGTTTTTTCGATTTAGCCTTTGTGATGGTCTTTGCTGCCTCTTCGGTAATCCAATACTCTTCGGCATCCATCTCATGCTTCTCATACTCGGTGGCCTCGATCGGCTTGAAGGTACCCCGTCCGACATCAAGCCGTACCGTGGTAATTTCGATGCCGCGCTCTTTGATTGCGTCCAGCAGCTCTTTGGTAAAATGAAGCCCTGCCGTCGGTGCAGCGATAGAGAAGCCTCCTTCGGCATAGACAGTCTGATACATCTTTTTATCTACAGAGGTGTCATCGCGTTTGATGTAGGGAGGCAACGGCACGTGACCAAACATTTCCATGATTTCGTTCGCTGAGCCGCCGTGCATTTTCACGCGACGTGAACCATCGGGGAGAATACTAACAATCTCCGCATACTCGCGCGCCGAGAAGTAGAATTTGTCACCGACTTTGGCTTTCTTACCCGGGCGAACGAGGCAGATCCAGTCTTCATCGGAGAGTTTCTCAACCAGAAACAGCTCAACTTTGCGTCCGGCGTGCCCTCCCACGCCATACAGGCGCGCGTTGCGCACCATGGTGTCGTTCAGGACGAGAAGGTCGTCCGGTCGCAGTAGATCGACGATTTCGGCGAAAACGTGCTCGCTCAGTTCGCCGTTGTCGCGATTAAGTCGTAGTAATCGACAGCTGTCGCGCTTCTCCAGTGGATGCTGCGCGATCAAATCGGGCGGTAGCTCATAACTTATCTTTTCCATTGCCCTGCTTTCTTGCTTATGATTCAAACAATTCCGGCGTCAACCACCCGCCGCGACAATAGTCTCGTAACAACCGTTACAATAATCGTCCCTGCTCCGAGCTCTTAACCTCGAACTTGAAGTGACGATACGCGGTTTCGGTAGCGACGCGCCCCCTTGGCGTTCGATCCAGTAGTCCTTCCTGTATCAAAAACGGCTCGTAAATTTCTTCTAAGGTTTCCGCATCTTCTCCGACGGCCACCGCGAGGCTGTTCAGGCCTACCGGACCACCGGAAAATTTCTCTATCAACACTGACAGTATCTTCTTGTCCATTTCGTCCAGGCCGAGTTCGTCGACATCGAGGCTCTCCAGGCTTTCGCCGGCCAGAGTCTCAGTGATCTGACCATCTCCGCGTACTTGTGCAAAGTCGCGCACTCTGCGTAACAAACGGTTGGCAATGCGAGGAGTGCCCCGCGACCGGAGGGCGATCTGTTCGCAGCCGCCATCATCCAAAGCTACTTCTAAGAGCCGGGCTGATCGCCTGATGATGCTGCCGAGATCTTGTGCATTGTAGTAATCCAATCGACCGACGACCCCAAAGCGCGCACGCATCGGCGAGGTCAACAACCCGGCACGGGTGGTGGCGCCTATCAGCGTGAACGGTTTGAGCGGCAGTTTTACCGAACGAGCCGCCGGGCCCTTGTCGATCATGATGTCCAACGTAAAGTCCTCCATAGCAGAATAGAGGTACTCTTCTACTACTTTGTTTATACGATGAATCTCATCAATGAAGATGACATCGCGTTCGTCCAGGTTGGTTAATATGCCCGCAAGATCGGCTGCTTTTTCGAGTACCGGCCCGGAGGTGGCTTTGATTTTGACGCCCAATTCGCTGGCAATGATGAACGCCAGCGTAGTCTTGCCCAGGCCAGGAGGGCCATAGAACAAGGCGTGATCAAGGGGCTCACCTCGCTGTTTGGCTGCCTCGATAAACACTTTCAGGTTTTCAACCGTCTTGGCCTGACCGATGAAATCATCAAAGCGAGTGGGACGCAGAGTGATGTCATACTCAGCTTCCCCCTGTATGATGGCAGGGGTTGTAAGTCTATCATTCATTCCTGGCTGCTCCGGTCAATTCACTCGCTCTACTTTGGTTTTACTATCTCGCCGCGGTCTTCAGGGCTTCTTTGATTATTACGTCCGAAGTATGCTGATCGCCTATCGCTTTTACGGCACTCTCCACCGAATGTTTGGCCTCATAGCGGCCGTAGCCGAGCGCTTCCAGCGCCATCACGGCTTCCTCAACCTGAGAGGGCCGCCGCGATTCGGCGATCTCCCTCAGTGAAATTATCTTACCGATTTTTTCCTTTAACTCAAGCACTAATCGACCGGCGGTTTTCGGACCGATGCCGCTAATCGTACCCAGGAGCGTCTTGTCCTCGTCAAGTATCGAGCGAACCAGTTCCTCGATCTTGATTCCCGAGATGATAGTCAAAGCCAGCCTCGGTCCCACGCCCGAAACCTGAATCAGCAGCTCGAAGACTTCGCGTTCGACTGTGGAAGCAAACCCCACGAGCTCGATGGCGTTCTCGCGAACCTGCATTGATGTGTAGAGAAGCACTTCGCTGTCAGTCTCCGGAAGCTGTCTATAGGTCGAGAGTGGGATGGACACCTTGTAGCCGATGCCCCCAACCATAACTTCAGCCCGGTCCGGGGTCTTGTTGATCAGGGTACCTTTGACAACTGAGATCAAACCGCCGCTCCTCGCTTCAGACAGTGGCAATACGCGACTGCGAGCGCATCTGAGATGTCAAGCGGCTGCGGTTGCTCCTTGAGCTTAAGAAGATGTGTTATCATATAGCTGACTTGCTCCTTGGCAGCGGCGCCGTTACCAACAACGGCTTGCTTGACCTCGCGTGGTGAATATTCAAAAAGTGGAATCTCTTCCATTGCGCAGGCAAGCAAAACCACGCCGCGAGCCTGCCCCAGCGACATGGCTACTTTGACATTCTTCCCGTAGAAACCCTCTTCCAGAGCGACTTCCTCGGGTTTCTCGGCTCTCAGTAATTCCGTGATCTCACTATATACCTTGTGAAGCCGCAACGCAATCTCCCCGCGGCCGGTTCGAAAACAGCCGCTACGCAAGACTTCGACCCCCCGTTCGGTCACATCGACAAGTCCAAACCCGGTAACAGCCAGGCCGGGATCAATGCCGAGCACGCGCATCAGTTGCTTAGCTGCTCCATTGTCTTCTCATCGATGTCAAAGTTGGCGTATACCCGCTGAACATCATCGTGCTCATCAAACGCCTCGTAGAGCTTCAACATCTGCTCAGCCTGCTTGCCATCGAGCTTGATTGTGTTCTGAGGTTGCATCGTGATCTCCGCCATTGCCACGGGGATGCTTTTAGCCTCCAAAGCCGAGCGGACATCCTCGAACGCTTCCGGTGGCGTAATGATTTCATAGACCTCGTCTTCGGTGGTCATATCAGTTGCACCGGCTTCGAGCACTATCTCCATCAAGTCATCTTCAGGGATCCGAGCCTTTTCGACCTGGATAAACCCGATCCGGTCAAACATCCAGGCGACACAACCGTTCTCACCCAGGTTTCCATTGTACCTGCTGAACAAGTGCCGAATCTCAGCCACGGTGCGATTCTTATTATCTGTGAGAGCTTCCACCATCACCGCGACCCCGCCGGGGCCATAGCCTTCGTAGCTGGCATCTTCGTAGGCGGCGCCTTCAAGCTCGCCGGTTCCCTTCTTGATCGCACGCTCGATGTTATCATTGGGCATGCTGTTATCTTTGGCAATTTGTACCGCCGAACGCAGGCGCGGATTGGAGTCGAGATCGCCTCCCCCCTCGCGCGCAGCCACTGTAATTTCCTTGATCAGCTTGGTAAAGAGCTTGCCACGCGCAGCGTCAGCCTTGCCCTTTTTACGCTTAATTGTCGACCATTTGGAATGACCAGACATTAACTCCTCCGTTATCGCACTAGAATCCGGCTTTAATGAAATAAACCTACTCGCCGTGCGCAATAGAAAAGAGGGGGAGGCGGGTACCGTAGGGTTTTACACACCCCGGCTTCGATCCCGATCT
>CAYXUL010000003.1:35433-58882 GCA_964468475.1 uncultured Ignavibacteria bacterium
CGAATCCACCCCTCTCGTAGAGGGGTTAGGGATTTTCTCGTCAACGGCACCGAGAGCGCAGCATCTTCTTCCGGTACGAGATAGTCGGGGAATGAAACTGAAGCAACAAAACGGGTCAACTCGGGAAACTCGTCCCCTCTTGAGAGGGGACTACAGGGGTGTGTGGGTCAAGCCTATCAGGCCAAAAATACAACTACTAATTCGGAAAGTGGTAGCTTATCGAGGCGTACACCGGGAAGAAAAGCATGTTCTTCCGCAGCGGGCCGAGGGTTTCGCCTTCTCCGTCCCAGGCGGCGCCAAACGAATTCAGGCTGACGCCTTCGATGGAGAGTTGCACGCTGAGTAAAGGGGCGATGTTAGCCATCACGCCAACTCCACCCGAGAATGCAGGCTTTGCTCCAAGGGTGTAGTCGCGATATTCGACCGGCGAGGTGCCGGCTTGCGGCATTGAAATGCGCTGGGCTTCAAAGAACCCGGCGCCGACTTTGAAGAAAGGCCGCACCGCTCCGGATGGAATCATCAGATATTGAAAATACCCGCCAAAGCGACGAATGCGCACGCGGGAGTCGTCGACACCGGCGCCGAATACCGCTAAATCGCGCGGATGAAACGACGAGTACGACATTTCCAAGCCGACTATCGTACAATTGGTCACGTAGAAACCAAACTCGCCCGTGAAGCTGATGCCCTCTTTGCGCCAGCTGGCGTAAATTTGATCGTAGTTGGCATCTGCCAGAGCGCCGGCAGGAATGGTGTACCCCAGCATCGGTGAGAGGAAGAATTGGCCGGAACGATCCTGAGATTCGTACCTGCCTGCAAGCGCCGGGTGACTACCAGCCAGCAGTAATCCTCCTGCCAGAAGGATCGCGCCAAGGTTTGTGCAAAGTTTGCTCATTGTTTTGTCCATCACAGTTAGGTATCGGCAAACTCTGAGTTTCATTTAGAAGCAATTGCCACAAAATTGGACAAAAAAAAGCGGCAGACCGGATGGCCTGCCGCTTGGAAATCAAAAAATTCAGCGAAATTTACATTCCGCCGCCGCCGGAACCGAAGAAGCCCAGCACACCGATCATCACGCCGAAGGCAGTACCGCTATTTGAGTCGCCTTTAAAGGTGGTGCCGGCAGTAGTGACCTCGGCCTTGCCGTTCTCGAGCTCGAAGAACGCTTCGCCGTGCAAGCCAAGACTGTTGTTCAGCATCCAAGTACCGCCACCCATAAAGCGAGCCGCCCAACCAGTATTCTTGGTTTCGTTGTCGGCTGCAACAGAAACCAGTTTCGCTGAGGTGTTAGGGTAGGTAGTCTTGTCCTGCATGTAGACGAATGATCCGGCCAGGAAAGGCAGAACCTTGCCCTTGGGGTTATCAGCATTCTTGGCAGTCGGGAACCAGAAAACAATCGGGCCAGCGCCAATATCGGTGGTCTTGACGTCGCCAAGTTTGGAGTAGGCAAACTGCACTGTACCACCGACTGCGATCCCGTCGGCCAGGAAATAGGCGAGGGCGGGATTGAGCTGGAAGTAGCTCGGGCTCTTGTCTCCGACTTTGTTCAGGTCACCGCTCTTGGTCATGAAGGACCCGTTCGTGGCGCCGTCCAGAAGGATCTTGCCCTTGGCTACCGGGTTGTCAGCCATCGCCGATGCGACCAGCAACAGCGAAAGTACACAAATCAGGGATACCATAACTCTCTTGTTCATTTGAATTCCTTTCAGTTTGAGGTTGCTTCCCTGTTCATATTTGAGTCTACGTGACTTTCACGCTTTCATTTGCAAACAAAAGTGAAATTCTTCACGCTCTATCGAAATCCCACATTTACCGCGCTGAGTGTTGCTGAAGCAGTCAGCAAATTAACGGCAATTCGCTTGGATTTCTCCTTATCTTACCCGGAGCGTCGGAGGCATTCGGGTGCACTCCGCCCGGTCTTACGATATTATTTCTGGAAATAATCGACTCACAAACTCGGAATCAACAAAAACATTCTAGTAATTTTGTTAAGGTGTTACGAGACAATAGATAACGTTTCCAATTTCCTGCTGCTCGGGCAAGATGCGGGAGGACAGACCGCTTGAAAAGCATTGGATGGTCTGCCCGCCAAACGATTACAGGAAGCCGCGCCTCCAGACCGATAGGAATATCGTTATTTCGACATCGGCGCGCCGGTTTGACCGAGCCAGAAATGCAGACCGACGAGAACCTGAAGCATGTACATGCTTTGGTCGGCAAAAACGATGTGCAGGCGTGGCAGCACGAAAAGCGACATCGTTTCTGTCATTAGACGCTGGTACATCACGCCACCGAAGAAACCGAGATCGGTGACGCCGTGGTCGTAAAGCCCGATGCCGGCATTCAACAGCAGCATGGAAGCCCGCATGTAGCTGAGAGCATAGAGGCCGCTGGCAAGAAAGGAGATCTTTAGATCGCTGTTACTCTCCTTTGCCTGAGTTGCCTGCGCCAGGCTGATTTTGTTGGCAAAATGACTACCGGGTGTACCGGTTTGACTCAGCTGTGGGATGTCGAAGTTGGATTCAGTGGTGACCTTATACTGCTGGAACATCAACTCGCCCCCGAGCATGATCTTGTCAGTCACGCCATAGTAGAAGCTACCGCCGAAGTCAAAACCAGCATCCACATTGGTCTTTGCAGTGAAACGGTCGGCCGATGCCTCGTAGTCTTTAAACCTGTTGCCGAAGCCAAAGGCATAACCGGCATACGGTCCCACCATCATAAATTGCTTCAAGCTCATTTGTGCGCTGGAGTGAATGTTGCCAGCTGTGGATTGGCCCATCGTGGGATAGGTCAGAGCGACACTCAAGAAAATTCCAAGTAGAGTTGTTTTTTTCAAGATCTCATTCCTCCGTATTGAAGTAGCAAAAGGATCGCTATGATAGGTGATTGAAGTCTATTTAAGAACGGATTATAATTGTCGGCTACCACCTCCCGCAAGCGCAATTCACAGGACTCCCAGCCGGAGACTTTTAAGAGCCGGTGCTGCGTTCTCCACCTGTTAGATCTGAATCCTGTTTTTATATGAATTTGAAGATGATTCGCAATACGTTTAGTAACTCCGGCAGCACGCTACTTAAGCCATCTGCGTGTCGTAAACAGAGAAGACGAGTAATGCACTCGCCCTCCGATATTCTGCCGGCAGTCATGTCCCTGCTATCAGCTGCAACCGCGGACTAGTTGCCTTCAGCGCGCTCAGCTTCATAGGCAGCCACCAGCTTGTCGGTGATTTCCTTCGGCACAGGATCATAGTGGCTGAATTGCTGAATGTGTCGGCCACGGCCGCCTGTCATCGAGCGCAGCGAAGTTGAATACTTGAAGAGCTCCGACAGAGGCGCCTGAGCTTTGACCCGCTGCTTGCCATTGCCCAGCGGTTCCATGCCGAGAATCTTGCCACGCCGGGAGGACATATCGCCCATCACGTCACCGGTATGATCATCGGGCACGACAATTTCGAGGTTATACACAGGCTCCAGGAGGATCGGGCCACACTCCCTCGCTGCTTTCTTGAATGCCATCGAGCCGGCAATCTTAAACGCCATGTCGGACGAGTCGACGGTGTGATACGATCCGAAAAAGAGGGTGACTTTGACATCGACCACTTTATTGCCGGAGATGACGCCCTGTTCCATCGCTTCGACAATTCCCTTCTCAACCGAAGGAATGAACTTCGACGGAATCACACCCCCGGTGATGGCGTCGACAAATTCGAAGCTCTCGCCCCGCTTGAGCGGTTCAAGCCGGATCGAAACATCACCGTATTGGCCCCGGCCGCCGCTCTGTTTCTTGTAACGGTATTGGGTCTCACCTTTACGGGTGATCGTCTCGCGATATGGTATCCGTGGTTCAATAAGCTGAACCTCAATTCCCAGGTTGTTTTTCAGCTTTTTCATGATGACATCGAGGTGAAGCTCGCCCTGGCCGTGCACAATCGTCTGCTTTAACTCAGGGTTGACCTCATAAGAAAATGTCGGGTCTTCATGGGCCAGGGAAGTAAAGCCGGTTCCCATCTTGTCTTCATCACCTTTGGATTCAACAAGGACGCCAAACTCGATTGATGGCGGCGGAAACTCAATCGGCGGGATTTCTACTTTGCTGCTGTTATCGCAAATCGTGTCCCCGGTATGCGTATCTTTAAGTTTTACGAAGGCGCCGATGTCGCCGGCATGGACAGTCTGCATCTCGGTGCGTTCCTTGCCGTTCAGAGCATAGATCTGGCCGATCTTCTCGGAATGCCCACGGCTGGAATTATAGACCTCGGTCCCGGGTTTGAGAGTACCGGAGTACATGCGGAAAAGGGTCAGCTCACCGACGTGTTTTTCGGCAACCGTCTTGAAAACGAATGCAACCAACGGCTGGCCATCTCCGGTTTTCCAAGCTTCGACTTTCTCGTCTTTAAGCACATTGATTTCCGGAAACTTGCTCGGCGCCGGCAAGTAGCGGCAAATGGAATCCAGAAGCAGCTTAACTCCGCGATTGCTGGTAGCAGAGGTGATGAACACCGGGAACAGAACACGATCCTGGATCGCCTTGCGAAGCCCGATTTCAAGCTCTTCCGGTGTCAGTTCTCCGGCTTCAAAAAACTTTTCAAGCAACTTGTCATCGGCTTCGGCAGCCGCCTCAACAAGCTTCTCGCGTGCCTCCTTGCATCTTCCCTCCAAATCGCCGGGAACCGCCATCTCCTTGGCGGCGCCGTCTTCGCCGAACTCATAAGCCTTCATCTCCAAGAGATCGACCACACCCTTCAATTCCAGCGCCTGGCCAATGGGAAGTTGAACCGGCAACGCCCTCGGACTCAGAATATCATGAATCTTACCGAGGCATGCGTCGAAATCAACATGCTCTTTGTCGATTTTGTTGACGACTATAGCCATTGGTGTTGAGTAATTGTCTGCTGTCTCGAACGCTATTTCAGAACCACCTTCGGGGCCCGTGAAAGCGTCAATCACCAGCATGGCGGTATCGACAACTCGTAAGCCGCCGACGACTTCGCCCACGAAGTCGACAAAACCGGGCATATCGACCAGGTTGATTTTGTTGCCTTGATGTTCGCAGTGCAGCAGAGTCGCGGAAATCGAGATCTGCCGTTTGGTTTCTTCTTCGCTGTAATCCGATACTGTTGAACCGTCCTCGATTTTGCCCAGCCGACTTGCGACTTTTGTGGTGTAAAGGATCGCTTCCGCCAGCGAAGTCTTTCCGCTGGCGCCATGCCCAACCAAGCCGATATTCCTGATCTGGTCAGCCTGAAATTCCTTCAAGAGATACTCCTCTATCGCTCAATTGTAAATTTACCGCTCAATATGTCGTTTTATGTCACTTATCGTGAACGCGTATTTTATCAGGAGTCTCTCAGCTTGTCAACCGATTATTAGGCTCTGGCTTTGCCCAAGTGACGCGCGGAATACCGATGGACAAACAAGATCGGCATAACGACGATGGACATAGTTCTCTTCGCACCTAAGATAATGCCGATTATGTTTGAATTCGTTGCGATCGCTGTAATACTCACAATAGCGTTCGGTAAGATCATTCACCGGATTGGTAATCCTGCGGACTCAGGGCGCCCCATCCATCCCAGTAAGTTATTGTCATTCAGGAGCGTACATGAATAGCGCGACGGCAAGGTCCCTGCGCGCGCCTTTTTTCGCCTGCAGGCGCGAAGATCCCGTCTCACGGCAAGCAGGACTAACTCATTTTCAGGTGAATTTGTGACGATCTAAACTATATAAGGAGAAAATTATGCTTTCGTCAGTCACAGCGGCACTACAGGCAAATATCGAAACTTTCAATGCTGCGGCCCAACGCGCCAGCAGGCCGGAACGCAACGACCCGGCACGGGACATTCCCGATCTTATGGTCGCTGAGCGCGCTGTCGAGGCGAGCATCAACGCCCTGCGCCAACTGTACCAAACAGATAGCCACGTCATAGATCTGCTCGCGTGAGCAGACTTCGCGCCGATCAACTTTCCTTAACTCGGGCCAACCAACTACTCAAATCGTCTCTGCGTCGTTCCAGGGGAAAATCATTCAGGATGCGTTTGCGGGCATTTTTTCCCAAGGTGCCGGGTTGAGCGAGGGCTCTCTTGACCGCTTGCGCGGTCTGCTCGATATCTCGATCAGGCAGTACAATTCCCGCATCACCGACTACTTCAGGTAAGGCATAGGCGTTACTCACTATGGGAATACACTCACAGAGCATTGCTTCGGCTACCGCACACGCAAAACTCTCGTGACGAGATAACTGAAGATAGATTGTCGCCGGGGCGAGGTGCTCAACTAATCTTTCGTAAGGAATGGATCCGACAAATTTGACATTTGCGGCTGGCTCCCTGCCGAGCATCAGCCCGACATCAAGCCTTACATCCCCGATGTGCACAAAAGCAACTTCGGGGAGCAATTCTGCGACCAGTAGAAAATCCTTTATCCCCTTGATCTCCCAGCTTGTTCGGTTTACGGTGCCGATGGTAATGACCAGTTTTGACTTGATCGGTGGGGTGCTGCCAAGGATATCATCAAACCCGTGATAAATGCGCTGCACACGCGATGGAGAGACACGAAGGTTTTGGATCACTGATCGGCGTGAGCTTTCCGAGACCACACTTATCCCGCTCGATAGGCGAAACAAAATCCGGGTGAACGCTGCATACAGCCGTCTCCTTCCTGATCCGTAATTGAACTCAGGAAGAGAGGCGGCTTCGTAACCGCCGATGATAACCGCCACTCGGGTTCTCAGCAGCCGCGCCAGAAGAGCAAGGGGAATAAATCTGGGGGTTGCAAACCAGAGCAGAAGTAGGTCTGCTGCAAGCAGCTTGCGGAAGTGCCTGAAGGAGTCGCGAATTCCGAATCCACGAAGAATGAATGCTTTGACTTCATTCTTTTCGGACAGAATGCGAATATCTCTGTTAATGAATGAAGCGCCGTTTGCGCAGCCGACAACAATCTTCACAGCTGAAATGTAGCAGTATCAGTTGTCAGCGGCAATCCCCGATTACTTCTGATCCTGCTTTATGACTTTCTCAGGCTTGGGCGCCGGCTTGGTTCGAGTCGCCGTAGTATCACGAAATACAGGAAGAGCCACGTTTTCTATCACGTTGCCGGCTGAATCGGAAACAACAAACGTGTAATTGGTGTCGGCGCCGTCAACTTTCCAGCCGTCGACTTTCATCTGCTCGCCGTGATCGGAGACCGTCTGCCAGGCATTCGTTGCCTGGTATCTCTGCTCGAACTTTTCCGGCGGGCGGACAATCTGCACCACGTAACGACGATCAGGAGTGTGGTAAGCAAATGCCAGATACCTGCTGTCAGGGGTCCACTGCGCTCCGAAGAAGTTGGTCTTAATGCTGTAAAGGAGAAACTTCATGTATTCCTCCTTGGGGGCGAGGACTCCCATCCACTGGTCCCCTTCTCCCGCGGCAAACGCAGCATAATTCCCATCCGGAGAAACGGCGAGAAAATGGAATTTCTTATTGTTGAATTTCTCAAAACGCGAGCGGGGCAAATATTCCGGGACAGTGTCAGGCATCAGCTCAATCGAAGTTACTGTTTCACCGGCCGGAGCCGACTTAATGGCAGTACTGTCATCGCTCAGATAGTACGGTTGCGTATTCTTCCATTGGGAAAATCCCAGTCCGTACATTGTCAGAGTAGAGATCAGCGCAATTAAGAGAATTCGCAATTTCATCTGTAGATTGTCCTCCGTACCCGTTTATCAGTAAATCAGCTATTTATACAACACAAGACCGCTGAGGACGATAAGAAGATCGGTCAAGCGGATGGAAGTTGCGAACCACTGTCAGCAGACAGGCTGGTCGTGCGCGTTACTCCCTGCATTCCAATGACTTATACTTACGGGCTGTTTGGATTATCCTACCAGCACCTTTTCGAGGCGTTCGGCGATATAGTCGGCTTCCTCCTCAGAAATAATCAGAGGTGGTGAGATCCGAATCGTGTGGTGGTGGCTGTCGTTGGCGAGCAGGTCAAGCTTGAGCAGTTCGCGGCAATAGACCATAGCGTCGCCGTTCTTGACTTCAACGCCGATGAACAACCCGAGCCCGCGCACCTCTTTAACATGCTCCGAGCGCTCGGCAATTTTCTCTATTCTGGCTTTGAGGTACTTGCCCATCTTCTCAGATTTTTCCGAGAGATGCTCGCGTTCAAAAACGTCAAGAGCTGCAATCCCGGCAGCCATTGCCAGAGAATAGCCGCCATAAGTTGAGCCGTCGGTACCCGGCTGGAACACCAGGTCCATCAGCTTGCTGTTCGTGACGATGGCAGAAAGCGGCACCAGCCCACCCGAGATCGCCTTGCCGAGCACGACCACATCGGGAATTATATCTTCATGCTGGAAGGCGAAATTCTTGCCGGTACGTCCCATGCCAACCTGGATTTCGTCGAAAATCAGAATCAGGTCGTTCTGGTCGGCTAGTTCGCGCAGACCTTTGAGAAAGCCTGCCGGCGGGATGTTCATCCCTCCCTCACCCTGCATCGGTTCGACCAGGATTCCGCAGGTGTTCTTATTGATCAGTTTCTTCACGTCGTCAAGGTCGCCATACCTGGCGGTCTTGAATCCCGGCGTGAGCGGGCCAAAGCCCTCTTTATACTTGGGAGTATCTGCAAAGGAGATAATCGTAATCATACGACCGTGGAAATTTCCGCCGAAGACGATGATCTCCTGCTTGCCGTCTTCGATGCCCTTCTCCTTGTAGCCGTACTTACGCGCCACCTTGATAGCAGTCTCAACCGATTCGACGCCGCCGTTTTTGCAAAGGGCTTTGTTGCCGTTGTCGCCGAAGCGTAATCCTATTTGGGGAACCAGATTGCACAGCTTCTCGAGAAAGAGCGAGCGGATATCGGTATAGATAACGTTGGAAAGGACGGACGCATATCCATTCTGCATCGCCGCAACCAACGCCTTCACTATGTCGGGATGATGGTGACCGGGATTGGCAGCGGAGTATGCAGAGAGACAGTCCAAAATCTTGCGGCCGTCGCGAGTATACAGCCACGCACCCTCAGCTTTGCGGATGACGGATTTCAGGCGACCGTAATGGTTAGCGCCGTAGATCTTGTCTAATTCAAAAACTCTTTCATCCGTTATATCTGAAAAGCCCACCTTCGCGGCTGGCTGCGTTGAAACAGACTCGTAGGCCATACTTCATCATCTCCAACTGAATAAGGTCGCAAATTTCACGGTCATGCGCTGCCTGAAGGCAGCTATCTATCCTACTAGAAATTGCGCCAAAGTCAACAGCTTTGTAAACAGCGAGGCGCCACTGTTAAGCAATTATGCAGGAGTACGGATTATTCTATGGCCCCAGCCCATCCTTTGGAAGTTCTAATGAGTTTGCAGAGTCGACCGACCTGTACGCGTCTAACCTCAGCCCCCGCCGCGTTTCATCCAGTAGATGTAAAAAACCACCATTCCAACAAATACGACTATGGTCAACCAATCACTCATATCACTTCTAAAACGGCTTTGCGGTAGAGGAGTTCCTCGGAGTTAGAGCTTTGCAGCATCTACCATGCATTGCTTCAGAGAATAGGAAGTTTTGCATTTTAGCCCATTACCTGAACCACTATTTCACGCTGGCGCGGACGGTTATCGAATTCGAGCAGAACGATCTGCTGCCACGTGCCCAGCACCAACCGCCCTCCGGAAAGGGGACAGGTAAAGGAAGCGCCCACCAACGCGGCTCGCAGGTGCGAAAAGCCGTTGCCATCCCCCCAGGTCTTGTCGTGCTCGTAGCTAATATTGGAAGGGATCAGTTTTTCGAACAGCTCCGGCAAATCCTTCTGAAGCCCCGGTTCATATTCAATAGTGGTAATCGCCGCTGTCGAGCCGGGCACGAAGGTGAGAACGGTACCATCCGTAATCCCAGAATTTTGTGCGGCTTCAGCAACCTTGGGTGTAAGGTCGAGGATATCGCCGTCACCGGAGGTGGATACCTTAATGCCGAAAGATTTGACGGTCAAGCGCATGCTCCTTGAGATTAGATGAACCCAATGGTGGTAAATATACGACGAGAAGTCAAGGAGCTGGCGGTGGTACCGTGGCAGGAGTTGGAGACTCCTGCCCTTGGAATACTCGATAGTTAGTCTACTCCTCCCACACCGGTTTCCCGATTTTGCCGATGAAGAGGATCGACTGCCAGCCTAGATTTCCCCCAGTTGCTGCAGCGAATCAATCAAAGCGAATCTTTTGATTTTGCGGGTGGAGGTTTTGGGGAGTTCTTCGGTGAGAACGATGACATCCTTGACGCGCTTGTAATCGGAGAGTTGTTCGCACATCTCGGAGACTTCGAGACGCATTAGTTGACGCAGTTCCTCGTCGGAGAGTTTTTCTTCGGGGAAGCGCTCTGCCAGGAAATCAAAATCGGGCACCACCACGGCGATTGGCTCCTGGCCGGTGCTTTTCTTGCGCGGAACCACCGCACATTCCAGCACGAGTGGAGATGAATCGATGACCGCCTCGATTTCCTCCGGGTAGATATTCTTCCCGGCAGCGCTGACAATCACGTTCTTCTTGCGGCCGGTGATGTGGATATGCCCTTTATCATCGAGGCACCCGAGATCGCCGGTTGCGAAATAGCCATCCTTCATCACGGCGCTGGTCGCTTCCGGGTTTTCGTAGTAACCCATCATGATCATCTTGCCCTTAACTGCGATCTCGCCGATGCCCTTCTCGTTAGGATTGACAATCTTGACGTCTACTCCGGGAAGAGGCGTGCCTACGGAAGCGTAGTTGTTGTTCTTCGGGCAATTTACGGCCAAGACCGGCGAGGTTTCCGACAGGCCATAACCCTGCAATAGCGTGATGCCGAGGTTGTTGAAGAAGCGCGAAATGTCAGGATCAATGGCAGCGCCGCCGGAGATTAGCAGCCGTATCGAGTCGAGGCCGGCCTTCTTGCGCAGCGATTTGAAGATGATCTTACCGGCCGCCCGATTGAACAGCGCCTTGGAGACGTCGGAAAACTTCTGTCCCAGGTCCACGTAGAGCTGTGTCGCCCATGCTTTCTTCGCCAGGGAACGTCTAATCCCCGAATACATTTTTTCGTAAAGCAGCGGCACACCGCACATCAGCGTCGCGCCGACACGCTCGATATCCATCATCAGCTGAGCTGATTTCAAAGACCTGACGTAGAGGATTGATGCACCCTGTGCCAGCGGATAGATCATACCGCAGGTGGCTTCAAATGTATGATAGAGAGGAAGCACGGAGAGAAAACGATCTTCCGGGCCCACGTCGAGACGCCCGCGCACGGCCTCAATGTCGGCAACTATATTTGCATGCGAAAGCATCACGCCCTTGGAATCGCCCATAGTCCCGGAAGTGAAGATCAGCAGTGCGAGGTCCTCCGGTCTGCGCTTCGACGGCTCATAGCCGAGCCCCTTGCCCAGTTTCAGAAGCTTGGTAAGTGAGAGCCCATCGCGTTCTTTAGGCGGGCCCGTATCGAGGCGGTCGACCAACACCATGTCGGGATAGGGATCTGCGAGAGTCTGCAATTCCTGGAGATCGTCGAAATTCACCCAGTCGCTGAAGAGGTACTTCATACCGGCGCGGGCGATGATACCGCGCAGCTCCAGCAGCTTCAGATTGGGATCAAGGGGGACCACCACACCGCCGGCAGCGAGAATGGCCATGTAAGTGATCGACCACTCCGGCTTGTTGGTAGCATAGAGCCCGATGCGATCGCCCGGCGCCAGACCCAGCTTCCTGATTCCAGCAGCAATGGTCTTGATCTTTTCACCAAGCTCCAGGTAGGTCATCGGGTTTATTTGGTCGCCCGATCTAACCCAGAACGCAGTTCTCTCCGCAAACTTACCTGCGGACTCGAACACCAAATCGTGGATGAGCATTGCGGCACCAAATTAAGTCTGCTCAATACTTGTAGTCAAACACTTTGAAAGCGTCCTGAACTACATACTTATAGACAAAAGGCCCCGCTTCGCAGCGGGGCCTCATCAGACAGGGTTTCCAAACCAATGCGAGTCTGGATATTTTCAGTATAGTTATGCCAACCTACTGAGCGTATTTTACCTGGACTTTCTTGGCAAAACTGACGTTTCCGCGCGGGTCCTGATCATTTACGGTGATCACCGCAGCGCCCTCAGCGCCGGGAGCCGTAAAGAACAGATTGGCTTCGCCGTATTTATTGGTTACCGCAGAGTTCGAACTGAGCGTACCGTAACTCGTGGTAATCTGCAGCTGGTGCCCGCCGAGCGGATTGCCCGGACGATCCTGCACGACAATCGTGAAAGGTACCGTTGTACCAGGTTCTATTTCGGCATCTATGTCGATGGACGAATTCTTGACGTAGGTGTCACCGGTCAGAAAATTCGTGGTAAACGTCGTCTGCGGACCGAGTACTCCCCCTGCCTGCACGGTAACCACGGAAACCGCTCCGATACCGTCATCAGGTGAAACGGGCGAATAGTCAAGCTGAAGAACGTCGGAGACGTACTCGCTCTTGGCAAGAGAGCCATTGCAGCCGTCAGAAGTCGTCGCGTTTGCGATCGTACCAAAATCGTAATTAAACTCGACCGGCGTAGCGGATTCGACGTAGTTGCCGTTGACGTCGGTGACGTAGACGAAAACCAATCCCTTGTCGGCGCCATCAGCTACCAGCGAGCTGGGATGCTGCGTTACCACGGCTGTAGTTGCCGGGCCGGAGCTGATAAAGGCAACCGTGTCGCCGAGATTACCTCCGTCGGTTTCGACAAAGATATTTACGATACCGTCGTTTCGCGGATTGCCCGAGTACCAGGTCGATTTCGCAATTCCCTTGGGGCCGCCTACTCCGGTCAGGCCCTCAGCAATCACGAAGCCCTCTTCAGTACTGAACCAGACGGCTGTTGAATCAGGTACCGGGTTGCCCCACGTGTCGGAGACGTTTACACTTATCACATTCTGCACGTTCATGAAATCCCAGGCGCGAACATTACAATTGTCAGCTCCGACTGTCATGTTTTCCGGCGGACCGGCGTTCACGACCAACTGCGTCACCTCGGACAGCACTGTGCCGTTCGAGGCAAGGCATCTTATAGTTCCTGAGATCGTTCCAGAATAAACGGTAAAGGTCGCGGCTCCTGACGCATCGGTATAGGCCGTTACGGGGCCAATGTCCTGGCCTTCGATATTCTCCCCGCCGCCGGGGCCGGCAGTGATGCTCAAATCTATCGGAATACCGTCCGGGACCGTAGCGCCAAACTCATCGTAGGCAACAGCGGTCACTGTTGCAAACTCGATGCCACCCACGCCGCGAACGCGCAAATCTTCCCCGTCAGTTGAGAGGGTAATGGAAGCAACACTCGTGCTCGCTTCGAGATGGAGCGGAGTCTCGGCGAATTCGGTACCGTCCGCATCAGTCATTGTTGCATGAATATATACCGTTGTCGCAACGTGACCCGCTTCATACTGGGCTGTCGCGGTACCACCGCTGGTAGTGACGCTGCGTGGGATATTTCCGATCGGGTCCCAGTCATTATTGAAATTGTAGTCGGTAAGCAGTTCATCGACGCCCTCGGTCCAGTGTCCGTCTGAGTCGGCATCACGGAAACGCTCTCCAGCCGCGAGTTCAACCACAGTGCCATCCGGAACCGGGTTACCACTGGCGTCTTCGGCGGTGATCGTAATGTCGACGACATCTGTGCCGTTGGCTGTCGCTAGTGAGGGTGTCATTTCCAGGAGCAGACGATCAGACGAAACGGAACCGTCGGTAATGCTCAACAGAATTGAGCGCTGCGCGGCGCCGGAACTTACCTGCAATGTCGCATCCCCTTTAGCGGTAGAGGTAAACACGCTCGCCGCTGATCCGTCGGTATTGGTAACCGCCGAGGTCGGTGTAAAGTAACCCGCGGAAGACGGTGTCACGGCGAAGGTCACTTCCTGACCGCTTAACGCTGCACCACTCTGATCAACTACGGTGGCCTCCACGACCGACGTCTCGCCTATCTGGATTTCGGAAGATGGCGTCGACGTAAACGACTGAATCGTTGCCTGGCTGCTACCGCCACCGGTGGTGGTTGTCACTGAGTTGTCACCGCAACCTGCCACCAGGAATAACAGCGCTGTCGCCACAATCGCGAATGTAATCCAAACGAATTGTTTATTTGCCTTAATGTGTCGCATAGTTCTTAAGTCTCCCTGCTCTTACTGAGTGGATATCACGCAATTTTCTGCCTGTTAATTGCCTTCGTCGCCCTGACCGCCACTCTCCGACATATCGTCGGAGGTAACAATTGTGGGAGTCACAAAAATGACGAGATCGCGGTTCTCCACTCGACTCTGGTTGTAGGTGAACAGCGCTCCAAGCAGAGGAATGTCCTTAAGAATCGGCACACCAGTCTTATTGTCGGTGAGATCCTGGGTCGTAAGACCGCCGATTACGGCTGTCTGGCCATTGTTCACGACAATCTGAGTCTGAGCATTGCTGGTGTTGATAATCACGCCGTTAGGATCAAACTGGTACGAGCTTCGCTCGGGGCTGAGATCCATCAATATCTTGTTCGATTCGGTGATATGCGGCGTCACGCGCAGCAGCGTACCGACTTCCTCAAACGTGATCACCACGTTGCCCGCCTGGTCGAACTGTTTGACGGGAACCTTCTGACCCATCTGAATGCGCGCTTCCTTGTTATTGACAGTTGTAATTTCCGGATGTGCGATGACTTTACCGTTACCGTCGGCAACCAAAGCAGCGAGGGTAGCCTCCAACTGCCAGCCATCCTGCACGGTTGAGAATTTGAATGATCCGGCAGGATCGGAGACACGATTAAGTTTAGCGTTGGACTCCTGATTGTATTGTTTGCCGGAAGACGTGACTTTGAATCCGGTCGAAGACCAGTCGATGCCGTATTCCTGCAGTTTGGAGGTGGAAACCTCAATCATCTGCGTGGCAATCTTGATCTGCTCGGTAGCGTGATCGAGCTTGTCGACCAGGGTCGTGATTCGGTCTACGTTGCTCGGGACGTCGCGAACAACAAGATTGTTAGTCCGTTGGTCAACCTGCACCTTGCCACGCTCAGTCAGCAGAGGTGCAACCGTCTTCTGCAGATCCGCAGCCGAGGCGTTGTCTATCTTGAGAACCTTGGTCTCGAGATCGACCATCTTTTCCTGCTCGAATTTGTGTTTCTCCAGGCGGGAAACCTCGTCAAGATACTTATCTGTCGGCAGCACGCGGATGTAGTCGTTCTCCTCGACCGCAGTCAGTGAGTACGTTTTCGCGAGTATATGGAGGGCTTCCCTCCAGGTCACGCGCTTCAGACTTAAAGTGACTGTCCCCTGTACGTCAGGTGACGTCACGATATTGACTTGGCCATAATCGGCCAGGAAGTTCAGCACCGAGCGAATTTCAGCATTCTGAAAGCTGAGATTCTTGATGGGTGCTGAGGGGTCATCCTGCGCGTATGTAGTCGGCACCAGCGCTAGCAGCGAGAATGCCGCAACCAGTGATGCCAATGTCGCGGTAAAGAGTGTCTTTCGTATCATCCCTACCTCACTTATCCTTAGAAGTTATTATCTAAATCGAGTGCAACTTGTCGATTCCAGCCATATTGGCGAATTTGGAAGGTCGCCCTGGTTTCTGATATAGAAAGCAGGTACCCATTCTTTACCGAGTCGCCTTCGCGCAAGATGTAGTAATAGCCGTTAAAATCCTGGAAAAGTCCGCGGTCGTCACCGTCGTCGAGAAGCACACCGACGAGGCGCAGCGCTTCCACATCAGGCAGACGTTGCGGCTGGCTCGCGGCAACCGCGTCCTCAATCAGCGGTGCAAACGGATCGACGCGTCCGCCGCTGTTGTAGACGACGATCTGGCGCTCGGGCAGGAATTCGTTGTATGGCCCCACGCTTTGTTTCGAGCCATCTGAGCCATCCGATTTCTGTGAATCGATATATTGTTGCCGGCGCTCATCTTGTTCATCGATGGCGAACTTGATGCCGCGTTTATATTTCTCGCGAATCTGCTCAATCTTGCTCTTCGGCACTGCCGAGTTTTCGGCCTTGTCCGTTTCATCGGTAGCGCCGGATTCATTCTTGCTGTCGTTCTTATCGAGGTTGGAACGATACTTTTCGCGTACGCGATCGCTCATTGAGCGAGTTTCTTCGCTCGCGGGCTCCTTGGAAGGCTCGTTTGCAAGTGCCTCCGCTACCTTGCCCACATCGTCCGCCTCTTTCTGAGCGTTTGCAGCTTGCTCGTTGACCCTGGTTTCGGACTTCTTCACCGTTGCCGCTTTTTCCGATTTGGGAGTACTTGCATTAGCGGCCGGCTTCTCGTTGGCCTTGTCAACTATCGTCTGCTTCGCCTTTTCCGTCGGCTCCGCGGATTTCACCGCTTTTGCAGGACTGCTTAAACCTTCCTGGGCCAATTCCGCAGCTTCATTTGCGGAGTCGCCGTAGACGAAAGTGAGAAGGTCCGGCGACGGAACTTCAGGAACAGTGGTCGGCTGGGCAACCTTCATGGGTTCCTTATTCTCAGGAGCATCCGCCTTGGTCTCGGTCTTCGCGACCTTAGCCTTCGTATCCTTCGGCTGCGACTTGGTTTCTGCTTTTGTCTCAACCGCAGGTTTGCTTCCCAGTCTCAGACCCTTCTTGGCAGGATCGGAGTAGTCTACCTTGGGAGCATTCTCCTCGTTGCCCTGAAAAGCCGGCATCTTGGTCGGCGGCTCGGCGGCCTTGTCCGCCATTGTCGCCTGAGTCAGTTCAGGAGTTTGCGATACCGGAACCGCTGACCACAACGTGAAGTTGTCGTCGTTCGGCGTGGCGATGTGGAGTGAGATCGAGTTGGTGCCTTCTTTAACCTTGTAAGTCAACTTATTTGCCGCGTCTACCACCACCCTGACGATGTTGGGATCGGTCGAAAACTGGGAAGTGCGAATCCGTTTGATCATCCCGGAAGGGAGGGCGCTGAAGTTGTGCTGCGGCAGTGCATGCACCGCTCCTTTGACATCAACAACAATGCGATACGGTTTGTCGGCAGTCGCCTTGACGATTTGATGTTCAAACGTGACCGGCCCGTCGCAGACTATCGTCAGTTCGGTGAACTGCGACAGCTTCTGCATGGTGATGTTTGTCACTTTGACGGTAGCCGACGCCGTTACGGACGATGCAGCAAGGATGACTGCAATCCCTAAGAACAGGATCGTTGTGCTGATTCTGGTGCTCATCTTAGTTCCCATCGGGGCCCTCCTCGTCAAACTGCACGCCTTTAAGCTTCTCCTCCGGCTTGACATAATATGTCGACAGGTCGAAGCTGGCTTCGAGCGAGCGCTCGTCGTATTCTCCCTGTTTGCGCCGTTCTTTCTTGGAGGACATTATTTGATCCGGCGGTAAACCCTTCATTTGCAAATGCGAGACGTTAGTGATGAAGGGGAAATTCGCGACTGCGGCGAGAAATCTCCCCAGTTCGTGGTAGGTACCGGTGAACTTCACGCCGTACTCCGAAGTGTTATAAAATGCCTCGCTGCCAGATGGCTGAGGTGTGACTTCTTCGACCTGAGCCTGCGCCAGCATTGATGCCGAATGCAGCTGGAACAGAAAATCGGGGACCTGCTCTTCCTCAGGCAGCAACTGCTCGATACTCTGGTACCGATTTAGCAGCCGGTCATATTCCTTCCGCAAACCACTGAGCGACTTGGCTTTCAACTCAATTGTTTTCAGATTTGTCATGACTGCTTCATAGCTGGCCCGTTGGCTGTCGAGGCGGGCGCTGGCAGGCTCATAGATCTTGGAATGCCAGAAATAAACCGCCAGGATCACCACCAGCGCTGCCAAGAGCAGTTTTTGAGTTTTCGGGTCTTTGATATCCATCTATGCCTCCGGCTCTGTTCCCGCTCCTTAGTTTGAGAAGTCCTCTTCTGAGAGGTAGTCCTCTATATCGTAATTGTAGTAGTCTTCGTCGTTGTCCAGTACGGTGCTGCTGAGCTTCAGATCATCAGCTTGTGTGTCCTTGAACTTGTTCTCTTCGACCATCGCGTCGTAGTTGAGATCTGCGCTCACCGCGAATTCGAATGCTTCGATGTTGCCAACCGCTTTACGTTTGGCTGAGCCGAGCTTGATGTGATCGTAAAAGTCCGACTTCATCAGGCCGACTATAAAGGCGCCGATGGCATTGAGACTGTGGGCGTAACCCTTGAACTCAGCCTTCCCGACCCCGGACAGGACGGTGATTTGGTCGGCTTTATCCTGGCTCGACTTCTGCGCGGAACCTGAGGATGCCGGCGGATTCGTGCTCTTTGATTGCCCGGGCTGCTGAGCGCCGCCTTTCGGGGCCTCCGCCATTGTGGGGGGTGTTTCCTCGAACTGGGTCAACCAGAGAAATTCCGGAATCCGCTCATCGAGATCTTCAAGCAGGTTGATGTAGAAATCGCGGCGTTGATCCAGTTTCTCGATCGCATTGACGCGCGCCAGAATCTTCTCCTTGACTTCCGTTAGCGCATCAATGATGGCAATGTCTTTTTTGTACCGATTCTGCTCCAGATGCGCTTTGGCAATCAGTTTATCCATGTGCGAAATCTGATAGCGCTGGTAGAGCGTGACACCGCCGAGGAAAATCACAAAGGCGGCGACGGCGATTCCCACGTAAAGAATCGACTTGTCGAAGTTGAAGACGTTGCCGCGTCTTTTGTATTCCTTCGGGAGTAGATTAATTTCCAGCATATCTACTTAACCTTCCTTGCTGCCAGTCCGATCGGCACCGCCAGCAAAGGAGCGATGCGCTCCGGTTGCACGGTGGTAAACAGGTCTGGATCGTATTCGATGTTCCGCAGGGGGTTTGCGATCTCAATAGGAATGTTCAGCTTGGATTGAATGAACTCCGGTAGATGCGGCATCAGCGCTCCACCACCGGAGAGTACCACCCAATCGATTTTCTCGACCTTGGCCAGCGAGCGGAAGTATGAAAACGCTACTTCCAACCCGGAAATCAATTCCTCGGCTGACGTGATGATGGTCGCTTTGAGCATGTCCTGATCAATAGAGGATTCCATGTCCCCCCTGATCGCTTTCATGGTCAATTCCTGATTGAGCCGGAATTCCTTCTGAATGGTATCGAAAATCATCCGCCCGCCCGCAGCGACGTCGCGAGTCGAGTGGTAAATTCCATCCTTGATGAAAACGACATTGGTGTTGTCGTAACCGATATTCACCAGGGCAGTTATGCGTTCCGGGTGAATGTCGTAGTTTATCTCGTATGCGTTCAGAACCGCAAAGGCATCTGTATCGACGATAGCGGGACGAAGGTTGGCGTCAGAGAGTAGATCGAGGTAACCCGTAAGAAAATCTTTCCTGGCAGCAACGAGCAACACGTCCATCTTGTTGTTCACGTCATCGGTGCTCAGGATGTGATAGTCCATCGTGACATCGTCGAGGTCATACGGGGCACGCTGCTCCGCCTCGAACAGGATCGCCTGCTCTGCCTCCGGACCTGACTTCTTGTCGATCGTGAACTTGTCAGTGATCACACCATGCCCCGAAACCGAGACAACGACATCACGGGCACGGGGATCGACAGCGTCGATGACTGATTGGATGTTGAAGATAATGGTGTCTCGGTCTTTGATTTCGTCCGAGACTATCGCTTCCGGAGGCATTTCGCGAGTCTCCATGCCCAGGAGCGCGTGGGAATCGTTACGGCGTTCAAGCTTGACGCACTTGATTGAGGATGCGCCAATATCGAGGCCGATCGTCGTCTTATTACCTTGTCCAAACAGCATAAGTTACCTTTATCTGTTAAGTGCACAAATCATTTCGCTTTGCGCCGCAAGGAGACTGTGGAGCCTCCACGATACCTAAGCCTGTTAAGTCGTTAGCGTCTGTTTTATTATCGTCTGCCCGCTGAGAAAATATTAGTCAGCATGTCAAAAAAATTGTCGGGGAAATGGGGCGAGGCTGTTCGCTAGCTGAACAGCCTCGTGTGGCAAATGAGTAAGAGACGAAATAATCGTTGGAGCTGCTAAGACTCTACCGGAGAATGCCTTCGATCTAGCCGCCGTACTGTTCCAGCCTGGCGCGGCCGGAGCCCGCCGTAACCGATACCGAGAATGTCTGGTAATTGGCGGCAGCGGAACCGTAGCAAAAAATGTCTCCCGTCATCGAGGCGGTCCCGTCCGGATTGAACACAACCGTCTGGTTCGGAAAGCTGGTTCCGAGGTAATCAAGCTTGACATCGATGGTATCTACGCGAGCGATTGAGTCGCCCACGGAATAAGTATTAGCGCCGATGTCCGTCATGTCGCAGAAAGTGATAACTTTGCTCGCGTCGATGTTAAAGAAGACCCCATACGGTCGCTGAGTGGAAACCGCCGTACTGCGTGCCTGTCGCAGAGCGCTAACCAGACTGCTGCCGAAGTTGTTGAATTTCATTTTCTTAATGGCGCCGCTCATATTAGGCACGGCAAGAGCGGCCAGAAGGCCGATGACTACCGTTACAATCATCAGCTCCATCATCGTGACGCCGTGCTCGTCTTTAATCATTCGTCTCATAACCTCTCTCCGTCCTTACGACAAGATATTCAATGTTTCTTTTTGCAATCGGCTTGCCGAGGTTGACTCAATCTGTAAGTAATTGTTGCTCGGAAGGTTAAGTACTCGTCACCGAAAAATCAGCCCCGATTGAACGCTGCTGGAGTTACGGTCGTATCCTATAGTGTGGGAGTGATCCCATATTGTTCAGACAGTCAACAGCCCCCGAGGTGTCAAACCGGACATCCGGTGATCCAGCTCCGACAACAGCTTCATTGTTGACTTTTGTGAATGTGTCGATAAATTGTTTATGGAGAATGTCTTAAGAACTGCGTAGTTCTCCCCCAACTAACACAACCCCGACGAGGTACCATTCATGCGACGTCTCATTGTTATCTCCTCCCTGGCAAGCATCTTCCTTCTAAGCACGATTTTAGTTTATGGTAAAGCAAGCAACTCCGCTCCTGATCTTCGTTATTACCGCGCCAAGGCTGCCGATCCGCTCCCGGCGCGCGTGATGGATTTTCTGCAGAATAGAAGTTCAGATGGCACGGCTGAAGTATGGGTATTCTTTACCGACAAGGGCTTCACCGATGCGGCGACATTCCAGAGGGCGCAGGCCGCTTACAGCCACATGTTCACCGAGAGAGCCATGAAACGTCGCGAGAAGAGTGGTATCACGGAGATCAGGTTGAGTGATCTACCGGTTTCCGGCAACTACGTGCGTATCCTGAAGTCTGTGGGTGCAAATATCCATCGGACGTCTCGCTGGCTCAACGCGGCTGCGATAACCGTCAATATCGACAAGCTGTCGTGGATTGCAGCGCAGACGTTTGTACAGGAGATTGAACCGGTAGCACACTATAAACGTATCGAACCGAGCTTGAACAAAGGCGCCCAGCAGCCACCGTCAGAGGGTGAAGCGCTGGGATCTAACAGCCTCTCCTATGGGTCCTCATTCGGTCAGCTACAGCAAATCAATGTACCGATTTGCCACGACTCCGGCTACGCCGGTCAGGGAATGATGATCGCAATGTTCGACACCGGTTTTCGAACCAGTCACTCGGCATTCAGCACTATCATTAGCGAGGGGCGCCTGATAGCAAAGTACGATTTTATCTTCGGCGACACCATTGTCGACAACGAGGCGGCGGATGTCTCCTCGGCGTGGAGCCACGGTACTTCTACCTGGTCGGCAACCGGAGGCGAGGCGCCGGGCTCAATGTACGGTCCTGCCTACGAAGCCTCATTTGTGCTCTGCAAGACCGAGGACGTTCGCAGCGAAACACAGGTGGAAGAATACAATTGGGTTGCCGCTCTCGAATTCTCCGACTCTCTCGGAGTTGATATCGTGTCATCGTCGCTGAGCTACTCCGATTGGTACACTTCCTCCGATTACGATGGAAATACATGTGTAACGACCGTAGCGGCAGACATGGCCGCGCAAAACGGAATGTTGATAGTGAATTCTGCCGGCAACTCAGGGCCCTCCCCATCTACCCTTGGAGCCCCTGCTGACGCTGATTCAATAATGACAATAGGCGCGGTGAATTCAAGCGGCACCATCGCCAGCTTCTCGTCCCGTGGACCGACAGCCGACGGACGTATCAAGCCGGAAGTCTGCGCGCAGGGAGTGTCGGACGTGCTTGCGTCCTCGAGTGGCGATTTCTCATTTACCACCGGTAGTGGAACCTCATTCTCATGTCCATTAACGGCTGGTGCGGCTGCCATCGTTTGGGGCGCAAATCCCAGCTGGACCAATATGCAGGTGCGCGAGGCACTGATGCAGACTGCAAACAACGCCGCCACACCAAACAACACCTATGGCTGGGGCATCATCGATGCCTGGGCAGCCTTGCATTACTCCTTTGCGCCGCCGTTTATACCTGGTGATGCCGACGGCAACGGCACGATTTCGGTGGGCGACGCGGTATATATCATTAATTACATTTTTGCGGGGGGGGCTCCGATTGTACCAAGCGCTGCCGGTGATGCTGACTGCTCCGGAGACATTTCCGTGGCTGATGCGGTCTATATCATAAACTTCATATTTGGCGGCGGACCTGCTCCGACCACTTGCCCCTGAGATTGCAGCTTTACGTAAATAAACTTAAGACAGGCGGGTCGAATGGCCCGCCTGTTTGCATTGTATAATGCTGTATACGGGGCCTGCACTGCAGCGCGCTATCCCAGTTTTTCCGTCAGCTTGCGCACTTGTTCGGCGAGGTCGTCAACCTTGGCGCTCAATTCCTGCAGATCTTTTTTCTTCGCGACCTTCAGCTTCTCTATCGTCGATTCGACATCGCGCGATAGCTTGTCCTTGAACCCCTTGGTAGAGTCTTCCGCCTTGTCAAGGAGTTCCAGGATTGCCTCCGAGCGCTTTGATTTGGCGATTTCGCCCTGTTTGATCAGGGTGTCAACGATCTCCTCAGCCTTGCTCTTGGTGATCTCAAACGCCCCGATTGACGCGAGCACCGTTTTCTTGAGAATCTCCATACTAAAATCTCCTCCGAGCGCGATATAGCCGCGCATGATTTCGAGAACCGATTGCTTGTTGTTTTTCTCGTTTAGATCATCCAATAGTACCTGCCCTAATACCCGCACGGTCACATCGTCACCGTTGCGGTTATCAACGATACGGAAGTCGATACCGCGACGGACATACTCACGCAGGCGATTACCGGTAACGAACTGGCGGATATCGCCGTCATACAGCAGGCGATTAGGATAACGCTTGATAGTCTTGATATGCGTTGTCATCACAGTTGTAATATATAGTGCGCTGCACAAAAAGTTGCAGGAAAAATGGATGGAGCGAGAAAAATCTTGATGGTTTGGGCGTTCCGCCGACAAGCGCACCTTGAAGTGTGTGGTCACCGTCTCGTTTCGGCGCGCGGCAGTCGTCCTCGCCTGTCGCGGCGGGGGATCGTAAGACGGGGCGTGTCGCATGATCGTCTGAATATTCATACCGGCCCGGTTAATGCAACCCAG
>CAYXUL010000003.1:58982-61710 GCA_964468475.1 uncultured Ignavibacteria bacterium
GACCCAACGCAACCAACGGAACCTCATCCGCATAAACGACCGCGCGCGGAGTGTCCCTTCATTCCATCGAATTACAGGCAATAAAAAAGGATAGCTGCCACCACACCAGCTATCCTTCCAGCAACCCCGTAGTGTAGTTGGGACTACACTTTCGAAAAACTTAGGAGCACAATGTTCACGATTTCCAGCAGACGTTCACACACAAAAGGCTTCTTGATAAACATGTCGCCGCCTGCTTTGAAACCGCGCCCCTGATCATCGGAGGTGTCTTTTCCAGTCAGGAAGATTACGGGGATACCTTCGGTCACGGGATCTTTCTTGAGTTCGTTGCAGATTTCGTAGCCGTCCATTTGTGGCATCATGATGTCAAGGAAGATCATGTCGGGCTTAAAAGTCTTGGCGCGTTCCAGCCCCATCACCGCCGAGTTTTCAGCCACAACCGTGTGCCCCGCATTTGTGAGAAATGCTTCGAGAATATCAGTGATTTCCGGTTCGTCGTCTACAACCAGGATTTTGGCTTTGCGTTGGCCCATTGGCACCCTTCCATATCGAAACCTGTTCGTTAAAGTTATCGGATTGAGAGACGGCATCTTTAGCTCTATCTGCAGTTTGCCGTGGAATAATGAACAGGAATTTCGTCCGCAACTGACGCGATGTTTGAATTTTCGGCGTTTCTGAGCGAAACAGGAACAGGCAGGCCGAGTCTGCAGCAGGCAGAACGATTGCTGCCCGCAATTACTTAGTCGTAAAATTCGGGTCGGCGGTCGGAATCGACTTGATTATAAGGAGTTACCGCCTTGTCGCGGGCGCTGGCAGGATCGATGCTTACAAATGTAAGACTATCACTGAAACCATCGGCACGCGCCAGAATCTCCCCCCGACAGCCGGTGATCTGGCTTCTGCCGGTAAATGAGAATTCACGTTCTCCCTGCCTGTCGGTGCCGGTGCGATTGGTAGTAACGGCGAACACCCGGTTTTCGAGGCAACGCGTTACCATGGCGTCCTGGCAGTACGGTAAGACCAAATTGGAGGGATGGCAAATAACGTCCGCGCCCTTGAGCATAAGGGTGCGTGCTGATTCAGGGAATATCCAGTCAAAGCAGATCATCATGCCGATTCTGACTCCGCGAAATTCGAATACCCCGAAACCGGAATCGCCGGCATCGAACCACTCCTTCTCGAGATTGAAGAGATGGGTCTTGCGATAGAGATGCGTCGTGCCGTCCGGTAGTACGGCAGCCGCGGAATTGTAAGTTTTGCCATCGGCACTCTCGGGAAAGCCAAACACCACCACCCCGTTGCCGTTGCTGGCAAGCTCTTCGGCCCACGCAAAGCTAATGCCTTTCTGGTATGGTTCAGCCAGCTTCGCGGCAGCCTGCCGCGATGGCATGAAGTAGCCGCTGAAGCAGAGTTCCGGCAACACCAGCAAATCGAATTGCTCATTACCGATTATCGATCGGGCGGTTTGCCGGTTTACTTCCGGTTCGCCGAACCTCACCTCAAACTGTAGGAATCCAACTTTCATATTCGACATATATCACTTTGCCCCGACTCTTGAAGGTATAATATTTCGCGGGAAGGTAAATGTCAAAGTTTGAGTTAATAACTCCATGAAGCTCGTTCGCTCAGTCAGCGATTTTATCCGGCGCCGGGCTGTGCTGGCCCTCTCCATTCTCTTTGGGGGGATTATCCTGGTGCTGGCCTACATCGGCATCGAGTCCAGCCGGGCAAATATGCTGGAACTGATTCGGCAGGAGGGTAAATCGCTGATGCAGGCGCTGGTGACCTCCGCCGGCAACAACCTCGCGGCTTCGACAATCGTGGAAGAAAACGCCGCTGAGCATCTTACCGAGGTCGGGCAGCTGCTGGCTGCGTTGTATACGGCGCGCTCACCCTCCAGCGATTCGCTCGCCGTCTGGGAACGGCGATATGAACTTGACAGAATTGACGTTATCAACAGCAAGTCGCGCGTGATCGCTTCATCCTGGCCGGAGACCGTGGGGGATACCCTGGAATCGAATCCATCCTTGAGAGCGGTCGCCGACACGCTCATCAGTGGACGCAAGTCGCTGGCAATTGCAGCACCCCTGCCGGTAGCGCTGCCGACAGAGCGCTCATTCTACCTCGGCGTCAAAGTGCCGTCAGGCGCTATGCTGCTGAGTGCACCGGTGCGTCAACTCACCGATTACCAGCAGTCGTTGGGGATAGGCTTTGTAGTCAGGCAGATGGGCGGACAGGATGTTGTCGATTATGTCGTCCTGCAGAATGAGGATGGCATCGTCCTGGCTTCGCGTCAAATCGAGCGGTTGATCGCGATAGAGGCTGACCCCTTCCTCCAGGATGCGCTCGAGCACGAGGAGTCGGTAACACGTTTGTACGACTTTGAGGGAACGGAAGTACTGGAGGTCGTGCGTTCATTTCGCAGTGATGTGATGCCATCGGGACTGTTCAGAATCGGGATGTCGCTCGACAGGTATCATCAACTGTCGAGAGGGTCTCTCACCCAACTTGCGATACTGTCAGCGGTTCTCTTCATCCTCGGCATCGTCGGCAGCTATGCGGCAACTTCCACACGTAAGCTGCGAGCAACGACGGGAAGTCTGCAGGAACTGCAGTCGTTGACGGATGAAATTATTGAATCTATGGAGGCGGCGGTGGTAGCCACCGATTCGGACGGTAATATCAAGCTGTTTAATCCACAGGCGGAGCGGCTGCTGCAGCAATCAGC
>CAYXUL010000003.1:61810-83969 GCA_964468475.1 uncultured Ignavibacteria bacterium
CGTGCCGCGGAAAGGCTTTCAGAACTGGGAACGCTTGCGGCGGGCGTGGCGCATGAAGTACGTAACCCGCTCAACGCGATATCGATCGCAACTCAACGGCTGCGACTGGAATTTGAGCCATCCGCACAGCGCGATGAGTACGACAATTTCCTCAAGACAATTGGCCACGAAATCGAGAGATTGAACGCCATTATCAAGGATTTCCTTTCGTTGGCGCGTAGCGGCGGTGTCAAGAAAGTTTTAGTTGACATCAAAGACTATTTTTCTGAACTATTGCAACTGACGGGGCTGGAAGCGGAGAAACAGCAGGTTCACATAGGGCTGGAGATCGAACCCGGTTTGCGGGCTGAGTTCGACGAAGCTGAGATGAAGAAAGTTTTTTTGAACCTGATTCAGAATGCTTTACAGTCCACGCCCGCCGGTGGCGATATAATTATTAGAGGGCGATCCGCCGCAAACGGAAAAGCTCAAGTCGACATTGTCAACACCGGAGAGAAAATTCCAAGTGAAGTGCGGGCTAAGATCTTTCAGCCGTACTTTACGACCAGACCGGAGGGAACCGGGCTGGGGCTGGCAATTAGCCGTCGAATCATAGCAAATCACGGCGGCACTCTGGAGCTCCTGGAGGGAGAGCCGACCACATTTAGGATCGTGGTTTAGGAGAGAAGTAAATGATTACCAAACTCTGGCAACTCAAAGGCATGTTCGTCCTGCTGGGACTGTTTGTCGCCTTTGCGGCGTGCGTAAAGCAGAAAGACCCAATCGAGCAGCGCAATGAAATCAAGGATGTTGCCGGAGGTATTATCCGCGCCGTCAACGCCGGCGACCTCACTGCGTTGAACAAGTATTTCGTTCAACCCCCTCCTGCCGGCAAGGGTCCCAACCGACTGCTGTCACTGCTCGGAGATAAGACTGATTCGGTGTTCGTAATGTATAAGCGCAGCTTCGCTTTCGATCCCGATGCCGGAACCGCTACCATTACGTTCACACTGACGGACAATCCGGGGGACAGTACCTTCTCACAAATCCATCTGGTAGATCACAAGGGCTGGAAAATAAGTTCGTTTGATATCAAATGATCTCCGGTTCTCTGTACAGCTAACACTCACTCCCCTTAGAAATTAAACCCCACCCTTAAGGCAAAATCACGCGTGTCGTAATTCGACAGTTGCCAGGTGAAGTAGGCGCCAAGGTTGAAGATCCCGAGAAATGGCGTCAGGTTGCCGAGCCCAAAGCCAATTTCGGTGTACGGGCTCCTGGTATTCAGCAGCTTCTCGTCGCCCGCGTTGAAGGGATGATTGTTGAATTCGGCCAGCATAGCGCCCCCGTAAATATTGAGGGTAAAGGGAATATCTCGCACCAACGGTATGCCCGATTTCTTGAACAGGTACTGATCGAAATCGTGACGCAGGTAAAGATAAGCGGTGCGATTTCCGGAGAAATAGTTGGGGCCCAGTGTCTGGAAGCGGCTGGTCTCATCTATCGGTTCTCCATCAAAAAAGGCGTAGTTGTAGTAGCTCTGCGCCGGGAGGGCTCCCGTGGCGGTACCGGCAAAGAGCCATAACTGGGTTATCCCCATCCCCAGGGTTCTCTGGCGCCGATAAAGCGAGGTCCAGTAGCGGCGGTAGTTGAAATCACTCCCAAGGATGTCAGGGCTGCTAACCTCCGCGCCAACCGAGAACAGCGTATATTGCTCCGCCCTGTATGTACTGATCCTGCCTTTGTTGTTCCAGAGCATTCTGGAATCGTACTGCAGCACCGCCTTACCGGAACGAATCCACCCGTCAGTAATATTCGGATTGCCGCGATACGGTTGCGGACCGCCAAACATCGAATAGTTGGTTGACACCGAGAGACTCCGGTAGCGGTGATCATTGACTGAAGTGTGCAACATCACATGTCGTACCGGGCTGACGGAGGCGTAAGCGGTCAGGCCGCGCCGCTCATAATAATTCAACGGATCGGTCTTGAAGAAGAGCGCTTCCATAGTCGGGTTGTAGTCGCTGCCGGTGAGCGTCTTCCAGCGCGTGACTTCACGCAGGTACTCCCCACCAAAACTGAATCGGGCACGGCCGGGGACGTTGTAGCGCGCGGCAACCTTGTACTGCGGCAGCTTTGAGTCCCAGGCATAACCACCTTTGAGCCAGATATCGGTGTTGGGGACACTGTGCTCAAGATTGAGTTTCAATCCGGTGTAGGCACCTTCCACTCGGTTGAAATGAAACCAGTCCTCTCCTGCAGGTTGAGTCAGCAGGAACATCACGCCCATACCGGCGAAAGCCAATGTCCTGCCGATCGGCCTGGGGGCATGCTCCAGCGAATCGAGGCGCTCATAGCCGCGCCGCTCGTCGAGTGTCAAAGGGGTAATCTGGCGTTGCTGCCATGCTGTCGAGTCGTAGTTGTCCGCGGACCTGGCGACCTCCAGTACATACTCGTCGAATTTGACGGGGGCAGACTTCTTCTCGAAGGAGTAATCGTGAATCGAGGCAGTGAGATCAAATCCCATAGGATTCGGAACGCCGGGAAAGTCGACGTTGACCTCAGCGCTGAACGCGATCGTGACCGGCATCCAGTATTGCCCTTCGAATTGGGCGTAAGTCTGTCGATAGTGAAGCTTGCTGACAAACGGCATCCGCACGCCTTGATTGAAAGTGCCGTCGACGCCGACGACATCGAAAGTTGAATCCGCAATCAGAAGCTCACCCTTTACCAGCGGATCAGCATCATTTTTGGGATCCACTTCCAATCGGTAGACTTTGTTGTTGTCGACGTACGTCGAATCGAGCAGGTAGTAATCATAAAAGTCGAGGGCGTCTTCGGCAACGGGTGACACGACCTCGTACTTTCCCATCTCCAGCCGGTTGGCGTTGAAATTAAGCAGCTCGCCGAGAGAGATGAGATTCTGAGTCGGATCAACATTCGCCGATTGGCGACGTGCCGTGATAATTTCCTTATATTTGTCCGGCTGTTCCCAGTACGACTCAGACTGCGTCTCTGTTATCAGCATGATTTTGACGGAATCGGGATTGCTGAGATCACGCACAACCGCTTTGGTGTAAGCATCGTAGGAATAGCGGCCCAACCTGTGGAGGATCTCCTGCTTGCGTCGAATCGCCTCGAGGATGATTTCCTGCGCCCGCGAATATTGGCGATCGTACACAACCTGGCCGGGAGCGATTATGATGGTCGGCACCAAAGAGGTGTCGACGACGATGCTGGAGTCGGAAAGTTGCAGATCGACGGATTGTGAATAGTAGCCGATGTGTGTGAACTTTAGCTGATAGCTCCCCGGCTGCAGCACCAGCCGGTAACTACCGTCGGTATTGGTGGAAGTGGCTTTGCCGGTGTTCAGAACGCGTACGGTGACGTACGGCAGCTTCTCCCCTGTTTTTCGATTGGTGAGATTTCCGCTGATTGTGGCGAATTGAGCCGAGACGGTGAAAGAGAAAACCACCACAGCAATCGCGAGCGTGAGTTTTAACCAGAGTTTCAAGATGCTACCCTCCCGGTACCATGATTCCTTGGTCTATGACTCCTCGATCCCTGTGATTCTCTTTGATCCTCTGAAGCTTCAGAGTTATACTGTTATACGAAGTTCAATACATTATGCCTTATTTTAGTGAAGAAATAGTTGAGCGCGTACGCGAGGCGGTAGACATCGTCGATGTAATCGGGGATTACCTTCCGCTCAAACGCAAAGGCCGCAATTACTGGGCGCGCTGTCCGTTTCATCAGGAGAAAACGCCCTCATTCTCGGTTTCCCCCGACAAGCAGATATACTACTGCTTCGGGTGTCACAAAGGCGGTAATGCTTACGGCTTTCTGATGGAATACGAGAAAGTGCCCTTTCCGGAAGCAATCAAGATATTGGCGGCCAAGGCCAATATCGAACTTCCCACGCAGGATGCTGACAGCCGGCACTCTGAGGAATTGGAGCAGTTCTACTACGCACTCGAAGTTGCCACGAAATTCTTTACCGAAAAGCTATATGACTCCCAAAAGGCTCTCGCCTATCTAAAGAAACGGCAGCTGGCGGAGGAAACGATTGAGCGTTTCCTGGTGGGATATGCCCCCGATGGCTGGGAGAATTTTCTGAATCATGCGCGCGCCAAGTCGATTGAATTGCAGATCCTCGAGAAGATGGGCCTGATAATTGAGCGTGAGAAGGCGGATGGTTATTATGACCGATTCCGCGACCGCCTGATGTTCACGATCTTCAATACCGCTCAGAAGCCGATCGCATTCGGAGGGCGGACCTTCAGCGAACACGAACAGGCGAAATACATCAACTCCCCGGAAACTCCGCTCTATCACAAGGCGCGAGTGTTGTACGGGCTCTCACACTCACGTGGCGAGATTCGCCGCGCCGGCGAAGCGGTGGTTGTAGAAGGGTATTTTGATTTCCTGACGCTTTATCAGGCGGGAATTACCAACGTCGTGGCGTCTTCCGGAACCGCGTTCACAGCGGAGCAGGCGCAATTGCTATCACGTTCGGCTGATGGCGTGGTGCTGATGTTCGATTCCGATTCAGCCGGCAGGCAGGCGGCGCTGCGGTCGGTGGATCATCTCTTTGATGCCGGACTTGAAGTAAAAGTTGTGCTGCTACCCTCCGGTGAAGACCCGGATTCACTGGTGAGTAAGAAAGGCGTGGAAGAAGCACGCAAGTTTATCACGAGCGCGAAATCGTATGTCGATTTTACCTATTCTACCCTGCCGGCGCCGTGGCAGGAGCTGTCGCTGGGAATCAAGGGAAAGGCGATCAAGCGACTGACAGATCTTGCGGGGCGGATTTCCGATCCGGTGCGCCGGGAATTGTTTCTGCAGGAGATTGCGGAGCGTTATGCGATCTCACTGGCCACAATCAAGTCGTCGGTGAGAATTGAGACCACGAAAGCTCAGCCGAGACCTGCTCAGCCGGAGCAGTCGCCACTGGAGCGCGACCTGCTGGCCATTTTGCTGCAGCACGGCCAACTGATCGATGCCGCCATAGAGAAGATTGCACCCTCTCAGTTTGCGGATGAATTGCTGGCTGAGATCTACAGTTTGATTGTCTTGCTACGCGAGGAAGACCTGCCGATTGCGCCGTCGCAGTTGATCGATAAGGTGGAAAGCACAACAAAAAGGGAGCGTATCGCCGAGTTGGCGGCGCTTGATTTTGGCGAGGTTGACCTTGATCAGCTCTTCAATGATCTGTTGACCGCCTTCGAGATTCGCTATCGCCAGGCGCGCTTGCGCGAGCTAAAACGACTGCTCGCCGATGCCGAGCGCGAGCAAAACGACGATCAAATCAAGTTCTATATGAAAGAGATCAAGGCGCTGCAGGTGCCGAGGTTATAACATCATGCCACAGGGGCGCGCGCAGCATGCCGCTGCGTAAGAAGCGGTATCAGTCTTTCAACTTCACTATCGTCACGCCCCAGCTGCCCTCGTTCCACTCGCCGAGCTTGAAGGAATCAACCATCGGATTCCGGGAAAGATATTCGCGCACGAATCGCCGCAGCACGCCGGTGCCTTTACCATGCACAACCCTGATCGACGGCAAATGCGCCAGGGCGATGTCATCGAAGTATTTGTCAAGAGCTGAGCGCGCTTCGTCCACGGTCATCCCCCGCAGGGAGATTTCGGGCGAGATTGTGTCGGCGCCGGTCTGATAGTTCACGGTCGCTTGAACCTGGGCGTCTTTCTCCTCAGATTCAATTCGCTGCAGGTCGTTTAGATCAACCGTATAGAAGACCTTGCCGATGCGCACCTTGCCTCTTTTGCCATCCGGGAATACTTCCACCAGTTCCCCCTCCGTTTGCAGCTTGGCCATATAGACTTTGTCACCGGCAACAGGTGGCCGACCCGTATCGCGTTTTTGTTCTACACTTGGCCGCCGCTCCGCCAGTTCCTTACGCAGATCGTCGAGGTTCTTACGCGCCTTCTGCACGGCGCCCTTGGTCGCCTTGCCTTGCTTGATGTTGCTCATCAAGTGGTCGATCTCTTTCCTCGTCTCCTCGATCAACTTGTGGGCCTCGTCGTAGCCCTCGCGAAGAAGCTGCTCCTCACGTCGCTGGACTTTATCTTTTTGAGACTTGTGGAAATGTTCCAGCTCGGTTGCAACTTTGAGTTTTTCTTCCAGCTCACGGCGCTTAACATCCGCAGCCATTAAGTCCTTCTCCAATTTGGAGATCAAATCCGCCAGCGAGCGCTCCTGAGTCCCTACCAGTTCGCGTGCCTTGTCGAGGATTTGCTTTGGCATTCCCAGCCGCTCAGCAACATCGATGGCATAACTAGATCCGGGCAGTCCCGTTCTGAATTTGTAGGTTGGTTGCAGGGTCTTGCTGTCAAACTCAAGCGAGGCATTCTCGATTCGATCCCATGCCTGCGCCACGGCCTTAAGCGCAGAGTAGTGAGTTGTCACCACACATTTGGCCCCGGTATTGGCAATATGCTCCACCACCGACTCCGCGAGTGCGGCACCCTCCTTGGGATCTGTGCCCACCCCAAGTTCATCGAAGAGCAAGAGACTGCGATCATTGCAGTCGCTGATCGCGGAAGTGACGCGCGCGACATGAGCTGAATAGGTGGAAAGCGACAGCTCAATTGACTGCTCATCACCAATATCGGCGAGAATCTTATCGAAGGCCCCGAACTCGGAGTTTTTGTCAGCACTGATCAGCAAACCAGCTTGCACCATCAGGGCCAGCAAGCCGATGGTCTTAAGCGCTACGGTCTTGCCGCCTGTGTTCGGGCCGGTGATGATGATAATGTCGTGATCAAAGCCAAGCTCAACCGACACCGGCACGACTTCTTCTTTAGACTTTGACTTCAGCACTAACAGCGGATGAAAGGCTGCCTGCAGGCTAATCACCGGTCTGGTGGAAAGTTTCGGCTTAATACCGTCTATGCGATCGGCAAAGCGCGCTTTGGCATGGAGGAAATCGAGACGCCAGTAGAGCTCCGCATTGCGCTCGATCTCACCCTGGTGTCCACGGGCAAAGTTGCTGAGTTCCTGCAGAATCTTCTCGATTTCATTTTTCTCATCAAGAGTGAGTCGCCTCAGCTTGTTGTTCAGGTCGATTGCGTTCGTCGGCTCGACAAAGAGGGTAGCGCCGGTGCGCGAGCGGTCGTGGATTACCGCCGAATTGGGATCATAATCGCTATCCACAATCGTGATCACGTAGCGCCCTTCCCGCATGGTGATGATATCATCCTGGTGACCGGGGCGATGCCCCTTTTTGCTCAGAGCCTGATTGAGCTTGGTCATCACCTGCGCGCGGGCGGTGACTTTCTCGCGGCGGATGCGGCGGAGGGCGTCGGACGCGGAATCCCGGACCTCATTGGCGTTGTCGATGGACTTATCAATGCGGAGAATCAGCTCGTTGAGCGGCCTGAGCTGCTCGAGATAACCGTCGATGTGCTTATATTTGGTCTCCTTGTTCTTGCGAAACTGACTAAGCGCTACGATCATCTGCTGGAAACGCGACAGCTCCTTGAGTTGTTCAGGATCAAACACCGACCCCTCAACTTTGAGTTTATTGAGCAGGGCGCCAAGCCTCTCCTGCCGTTCCAGGGGAATAGCTTCCTCGTATTCCCCCATTTCTTTCATTTCCATCGTTTCATCAAGGCGCGTTTCGATGGTCAGCGAATCAGTAGCCGGCCGCAACGCCGCTGCGTGTGCCTGCCCTCCTTCGGAGAGGCAGAGTTTCGAGACCTCCTCTCTGATCCGGGGAAACTCGAGCGATTCGAGCGTATACTTGTCGTAAGGTTTCACATCAGCGAAGATAAATTATCGGCTGAAGTGCGCAACAGCTTTGCTGTCTGTGTTTTGGCTGGGCTGTCATAATTCTCAGGATCGCGGCTGCGCTCCCCTGCCCTGCGAACGGCGGAAATATTCTTGTGGATAAACTCGCTCCTATCTTCTAACTTGCAGCGGGCAAAATAAGAATGTACAAGTTCGGAGATGACGGTAGGCCCAACCTGTAGAGTCGACAGAAAGCGTCGATACAGGAACTGAAACTCAGGAGAGGGAGACTATGCCCAGAATTATGCTTAGAACGTCATTGAGAATAATTACGCTTGTCGCCGTTCTTGTAATCGCGGGTCTGCTGGCATCTTGCAGCAACAATGAACTCGAAGGCAAGCGCTATTCCGTCGAAAAAGCCTACACGCAAGCGCGGCGAATGGTAGACAACTATTCGGTCAAGCCGGAATTGCGCAGTACGGATGACTACTACCAGTTGGTAACTGCCTATCTTGGTGTGTGGCAGAAATTCGAAAAGCTGTTTCCGAACATTACTGCCGGCGATTCGCTGGCCAGACCGGAAATGGAGGCTGCTTTATATGCCGGCAGATCGTTGATGTCTGCTTCCGGCCTGCTGCTGCAGGCAGACCAGTTAGACAGTGCAACGACTATTCTGAATCTTATACTCGACAACAACATCTATCCTCAACAACAGCGTTTTGATGCGATGTTGACGCAGGGGCACATCGCCGCCGAGCAAGGGCGCTGGCTGGATGCCGAGAAGCTCTACGATCAGCTGCTCAAGGAGCACTACCCACCGTTCCAGCGCGACGGCTACCCTGACATGAGTGTTCTGAATCTGCCATCTACGATCGTACAGCACTACCTCGACGCTGACGACCAGGCAGAAGCAGAAGCAAAAGCTAACTGGGCGATCGGTTACTACAGCAAACTGGCGGAAGACTCGGTAAGGTCGCCGGTGCAGTTGGTTGCTACCAGAAAATTGGCGGAAATGTATGCTGCTACCAAGCAGTATCAGAAGGCGGTCAACTTACTTGAGACAGTTGTCGATTCGACCGGGAACATTCTCGATCCGGCGCGCGCGATGATTGCCGACCTCTACGTCACGCAACTTAAGCGACCCGACGATGCCGTTGGTATCTACCAGGATATAATCGAGCACGGTACTGATTCCATCAGCATCGCGATGTCCTACATCAAGTTGGCCACCTTGTATATTGATGGAAGCAAGTACCAGGAGGGTCGCAATTATATTGATGAACTAAAAGCGCGGTTTCCGAACGCGACGCAGCTTCTGGCACAGGCGCAGCAGCTCAAGGCTCAAAGTTTTGAAAAACAGGAGAATTACGAGCGAGCGCGGCAGGAGTATGTAGCCCTGATCAATGAGTATCCCACAACCACTCAGGCGCTGCAAACGATAGTATACTTGCCGGAGATGTTCGATCGCATCAAGCAGCCTGCGTTAAAGCGCCAGTTCACTGAACGGGCGGAATCGAAGCTGAGAGAGTTGATTCGTGACTATCCCAACCGCAGGATCGGTGCTCAGGCGGGAAGCTACCTGGGGACGTTCCTGTTAAGAAACAAACGCTATCAGGACGCCATTGATCAATATCACCAGCTGCGGCAGATGTATCCCAAATCATCGCTTGCGGGAGATGCGCTGATCCGGATTGGGATGATCTACAAGAACAACCTCAAGAACAAGACTGCAGCACTTGACGCGTTCAGAGAATTCCTGAAACAATACCCAAATTCGGTTGTAAGATCACAGGTTGAGAAGCAAATAAATCAACTTGAAAAAAGCTAAAGACTGATATGCACTGCTTGAATCTTTTGGGAGGATTTGAATGAAGCTTGTTAAAGGTATACTTTTCGCGGCAATCTTGCTGTTGGCGCTCAGTGTTGCTCTCATTGCTGAAAACAAGCCGAAAGACTCTTACGGCCGCGTTGATAAAGCAGACGTGGTCGTGCAGCATATCAAGGGCAATACCTACAGCCTCGATCTTCTCTGGGACAACGATCAGCAACTGGCTGCCTTCTCCTATCCCCTCATCGTGCGGGGAAAAGGATTCCATATGCGATACGATTCGGTGCAGTGGTCACCGCGTACCTCTTATTTCGCGGTGAAATCGGTTAAGCCTATCGATTCGCTGCAGCAAGTGCTGGTGGGTTTCTTCGCCGATCTTGACGGCACCAAGGATCCGCTGGCGATTGACAAAGGCTCGGTCGCGAAGCTTTTCTTCACGGCAGAGGGCGGAAAAGCCGAGAATCCCTGTGGAGTTATGATTGACACAACGTTCATCGGTCCATCCAGCACGCTGTACGGAGTAACTCCCGACGGAACCGGTATGATCCATCCAGCCTTCGAGGTGATTCGCGAGACAGCTGACGGAAAGGTTGTCTCTTGTAAGTAGCTGTAAATTAACGGCTTACGCAGAAGCGCCTTATTTGTTGAACTTACCAGGCCTTCGGATTTCCGAAGGCCTTTTCTTTTGTTTCTGTTATCCCCATCGACAAAGCGTTGGGGGTAATAAGCTATACTATATCAACATGTTAGAGGGATCGTTCTAACTTCTGAGCATACGAACTGTCGATAATCTTGACACTTTCAGGAGCGAATTTGGATTCCAGAAATCCAGGATATTTTCCGGGTCAGTAAGGCATTCCCCTGCAATAACTTAAATGAGTTGGTCTGTCACGCTCTTGCTGGCATGAGACTTGCTTAAGTATGAGATGATGAATAATATTACCCATATGGAGGTTCTCATGAAGAGTAAATTACTTGTTACGCTGGTAGCACTTTTGACGTGTGCCGCTTTTACGAGTGCCGGTGCAGTCACTTGGAATTTCTATGACTTTGGCAACAGCATTTTTGACGAGCACAACAATACATCTGACATTCCCGCTCCCGGATATCCCGGACAGAGCGATCCGTATCAGCCGAATCCGGGTACGACCGGTCTTGGTGGCGAGCGCTTCGACATTGAGGGCAACAACTTTGCGTACAGCAACGCCAACTTCTACGCCAGCTTGACCTCAAGCTTCGGTACTGGCGCGTATTCCTCGATCTGGAACTACACGTACGGAGAAGGCGCCCTGTTCTTCGGTTTTGACGGCGCCAATGACACGTACGCGATTCAGGACGGCGTGCTTTATCAGACCAACGGCAGTTTCCTGGCGATTCCGGTAGTCCCGGGCGGTTTTGGAAACGACGCTGCGATCGCAGCCGGCGTGGGACCGTGGCGCATCGGTGCTAACGCGGTGTCTCTCGGTAGTGTTCTGACTGCCTACACGCTGTATCCCGACCTGGAGACGAATCCGATTATTCCGGCGAATCCGAGTCAGACCAACGGCGACACCTGGATTAAGGAATATTGCTTCGATCTTAGCCTGTTGGGCGCTGACGGCAATCTGCTGCAGCACAACAAGGTGAGCTTTACTACCACGCTTGAGTGCGGCAACGACGTTCTTAAGAAAGACCACGACATCGTCCCTGAGCCCTCCACGATGATTCTTCTGGGTCTCGGACTGATGGGAGCCGGTGGTTTTCTGCGCCGTCGCAAAAACCAGTAAGACTCAGCGATTAGATACCTGAGTGATCAGGCTTAAACTAAAGAGACCGTGTTGCGCTCGCGCAGCACGGTTTCTCTTTTTGTCCATTCTCTGTATTACTAAATTCCGTGCCTATACTTCTGTAACTCGGTAAGTAATTGCTTTATGACTCTGAATCCTGTGGCCTATATGCGTTTTGTGGGGAATGTGTGGAAGGGCAATTCATGCAGTCCTTCCAGAGAAAAGCTGGGATTTGTGACGCAACTGCTAAATGTACGCCGGTATCTCCGGCTCAACGGGCTGGAGCCAAACGAGTATTACCTGTATGATCTTTGTCGCGCGGGAATCTCCAATGCAGAGCGAGATCGCTACATCAGTCGCAACCAGATCTATCTTATCAATCGCAGCATTAATCCGCAGTTTGATCAGGGTGTTGCCGCCAACAAGTTATTGTTGCGTCAGATGCTTGTGCCGTACGGTCTGCCATTTCCGAGGCTCTTTGGAGTATTGAGCGCTATTGGGGGTAAGACTGCAGACGGACAGACCTTACGCACGTTGGACGACTTTACGAGATTTCTTACCACTGTTGTGGGAAAGGAGCTCTTTTTCAAGCCCGTTTCTGCCAATCTGGGCCGGGGGATCAGGCTGGTGCGGGTGGTCGGCCCTGACCAATTGGAGTCGGCCGGAGAAGGAGAATTGTCAGCAGAGGCACTTTATAGATCAATGATGTCATCGCATCACAGCAATCGCGATTTCGTGATTGATATTTACACCATTGAGGAAAAACTGAGGCAGCATCGCTGGCTTGATCGCTACACGCCTGACTGTGCTCAGACGATGCGAGTCGTTACCTACATCAACCAGTCCGGTGAAATAGAGATCCTGATGTCACTCCTTAAGGTCGGTGTCTCGGGCAAGTTCGTTGACAATGTCGGCACGACGGGAATGGCTGCGCCGGTTGACGCCAGTGGACGATTAGGGTCTGCAGGGCAGCCGCGTAATGGAGTTGTGGCACGCTTTGACAAGCACCCTGAGTCAGGCGCGGCGATTGCCGGAGAAATAGTACCCTATCATAAAGAGGTCGTTGAAACTGCGCGAAAGGCGCATTCGCTGATCCCGCAACTCAGGTCGCTGGGGTGGGACATTGCGATTACCGATGATGGTCCGGTGATTCTGGAAGCAAATACCTACTGGTCTCACTTGTTGCAGTTTGTCGCGGATCGCGGCGCCGCGACCCCAGCACTTTCTGCTGAGCTTAGACAGCTCGCCACCTGAAGAGTCTCCGTGGCTCGTGACGCAGCTGTGCTGGATGCAGAATAGATTATGTTGAATAGATGGGCCGCTGCTGAAAGCATCTGCCGATATAGTACTTACGACTGTTCTAAATAGCATTACTATGATACCGCTAAATCCAATCGCATACGTCAGGTTCGCTTCACGGGTAGCCTACCACTCGTGGAAACAACGCTCAGCAGCGCAGATAGGGTTGCTAAGCCAGATTGCTGAGATAGCTCGGTTGCTACGCCTGAATCATCTGGAGCCGTATGAATACTACGAGTACGAGTTTCACGACGGGCGTCTTAACTGGGACCAGAAAACCAGATTCATGAGCCATCACCAGGCAAGCCGCTTCTATACCGAGGTCAACAGCTTCGTTGATCGCGGCGCGCTCAATAAGCTAATCGTGCATACGCTCTTTGAGCGATTCGGCCTGCCAACTCCAAAGCTGTACGGTGTCTTTGACAAAGCCTGCGGGAGGACGTCCTCAGGAGAGTCACTGCGGACCCTGGATGACTTACATCGATTTCTCAATCAGGCTACTTTCAGCAATTTCGTGGTCAAACCGGTCAGCTCTCAGCGCGGGCTCGGCCTGAAGATCATCAATATCCACGCGGATGGCATTCTGGAGGATGTCGGTGCCGGCAATATCAGCGTTGAACAGCTCTACGGGGAACTCTCCTCCACGCGCTATAACTTGAACAACTGGACTTCCGACATCTACCTCTTTGAAGAACGCGCCAGACAGCATCCGTTCTTCGATTGCTTCGCAGATAGCTGCACGCAGTGCCTGCGGATCATCACCTATATCTCGATGGCGGGTGAAATCGAAGTGCTGAATACCAATATCAAAATTGGTACGCAGGGGAACGTCTATGACAATACCCGTGAAGAAGGGATTTCGGCTGGAATCACACCGGAAGGCGTGTTCACAGCCGGGGTGGCGGTCAGAAACGGTCGCAGGCTGGAGTTTGAGACTCACCCTGTCACTGGAGCGCCGATTAAGGGCGTTGTCGTTCCGGGATTTCAGGAAGCTGTAGACTTGGCGAAACGAGCACAATCACTCTTCCCTCAGGTAAGATGTATCGGCTGGGACATAGCTGTAACTGACAAGGGCCCCGTGATTATCGAGGGCAACGTCACGTGGTCGCGTCACACTCAACAGTACACGCGGGTCGGATTGATCAGTGACGCCGTACGCCAGGAGCTGAGCAGAATTGTCTAGGCGGCTGATCGGCTGTGTGTAACCAGCGCAACTCCAGCCTGGGTAATTAAACTCACAGGATAATCATAAAAAAAGAAGCGGCGGCAAACGTGGTGCGTTTTGCCGCCGCTGATCATATCAGAGCTTCTGAACCAGACTAAGCCGGCTACTTCATGAGCAGCATCTTCTTCGTCGCCGCAAAGTCTCCGGCATTGAGCTTGTAGAAATAAACTCCGGAAGCTACCGGCGAACCCGCCCTATCAGTAGCATTCCAGGTAACATCAACAAAACCCGCCTCATTACTGCCGCTGAATTGCCGTACCAACTGGCCACTCACGTTGTAAATGGAGAGCTGCCAGTCGCTCGCGGTTGGCAGCGAGAATCTGATCGTAGTCGACGGGTTAAAGGGATTCGGGAAATTCTGTGAAAGCTCAAAGTTTGTCGGCAATACGGACTTCTCAAGGGACGAGTTCAGCATGCTGCCGTAATAGTCGGAGACCTGCGCCGTGATCAAATCTACCGGCTTATCAAAGCTAACGAGCTTGGCCTTGCCCGCATCAACCCGGGCGCCGAGTTGGTCAGAGTAGATAACCAGGTTCAGGTCTTGTCCATCAACAGCCCACTTCATTTGCAGATCTTGTGCGTCCGGAGCAAGCGTGGGAACCGGCGGAACAGACCCATCAAAGCGCAGTTTAAGGTAGACGCCGCCAATATCTGAAGAAGTCTCGCTCCAGATTGAAGAGCCGTCTTGCTGAGTTTTCAGTGTCAGATCGACAGAATTCGCAAATGGCGCCAACTTTGGTATCGGCTCGGCATCGCCGACAAGGATGCGCAGCAAAAAGATCAGATCGCCCACGGTAAGGGTATTACCATCTGCATTGATGTCACTCGCCGCAATTTGGGCTGCCTTTGAGAGCGTGAAGACCGAGGGGCCTTTCAGGAAATAGTTGGTGTAAAGTACCGCGTCAGCCACCTCATTGGCAATTCCGTTGAGGTTGATGTCGCCGCGGGCATCAATGGAATCGTTGGAAATTATGCATACGTAGCCATTGTAGAGATCCACACAGCGCAGCGGAGTGTGCTTGTATCCCGATAAACATTCATCAGCGGCACCGACATTGGGAAGCCTGCTTGCCTCAGGATAGTTCACGTCATCGCGTTCATCCCAGATTATGGAGCCTTCAGCGTCATACACGACCCTGTCGACAAGCAGCGTGTCACCGGTGATGGTCGAGAAGGCGTCGTCGCCGCAGTCAAGCCAGTAGAACGAGACAGGATAGACGTAGCCGGCGTAATTGCTGTTGGAAGTAACCAGGAATTGCAGCCGGGCAATGACTCCAGTCGGAGTAAGCTGATCGGGCGGCGGATGTGCCGCGCCGTTGTTGGCGTCAGCGATAGCTATCAGTCGCACCAGGCCGTCGGGACACCCGGAGGTACAATTGCCGAACGGACCAAGCCGATAGGTAAAATACTCCCAGCCGTTAATGTCAGGCCCGATAGCGGCACTGAGGAAGTTGAGCGCGGATACGTCATACTTGATAAGCAGATCATAACCACCGATTCCGATCGAGCCCTGGTAATTGATTCCGACTATGGTCGAAGTGCCCAGGTTCACGCAATCGGTCTTATCGATCTGAATAACAATGCACGCCGAATCGCAGTCATCGAACGCAATGTTGTAGACAAAAGAAGAGTACGTACTATCACCGCACGAATTCAGCGTGTAGAAATCGAAGGTATATTGCCTGTCAATATCGGGAAACGCATCGAAACAGAGCTGTCCCGAACCACCAGAATAATTCAGGGTGTAATCGGTGCTGGCGTCAACCAGGTCAGCCCCGATGCTGGTGACTGTTGAATCGTCATAGGTAAAGTCAATGCACAGCCCGGAGACATCATCTCCAAGACAGAAGTGGTTGTCGACGCTTGCAGGCAATTCCACCGCGGGCGCCGGATTAACGAAGTTTATCGTCCAACTCACGCTGCCGGTATCAGCCAGCTGACAACTGTCGCGCACGACAATCTGCCACTGATAGGTTCCGGGCTCTTGCGGTGTGAAGCATACTTCACCCGTCGTTTCGTTGATTGTTCCCGGTCCGGAGATCTTGTCGAACACTAGCTTTGAGATCAGGGAATCAACAGCATCAACGTTAAAACAGAGTTGCGTGGGCTCGCAAAGTGTATCGGGATCGGGACTCGGCACGCTGATTACAGGCGGTCGATTCACTGTGACATTAACGGTATACAAGGCAGTGTCGGCAAGACCGCATGCATCAGTAACAATGACGTTATAAGTGAACTGGCGAATGCCGGGTGCTCCCGAGTAGATACAGACGGAATTCCCCTGAACAACGCCCATAGTGGAAGTTACCACCAGGTTGCCGCTCCCCGGGTTGGAAACGTTGAAGGGCACACAAATCGTATCCGGCTCGCAGAGCAGATAATCCCCGCCTCCAGCCTCGACGACCGGCGGATCGGCAAGCGTTATCACGGCGTATGCAGTATCCAAATCGGTAATGCCACATGAGTCTGTGGCCTGCAAAATAAAGCGGTATGTTCCGCTGGTGTCAGGTGAGAAGCAGACTGTTGAACCATTGTATATGCCACTTCCCGAGAGGAGCGCGCACGATGCCAGATCGCCGTCGGGATCGGAGCAGCCGGCCTCAAGACACACTGTCCGTTCAGAGCAGAGCGACAGCGTGGTGTCCTGGATGCTGGCGACCGGCGGATTGTTGAGGTTTATCGTTATCAGCGCCGTATCGAGATCTTCATTGCCGCAGCCGTCAAGTGCCTGAAGTATGAATTGATATTGTCCTGACTGTGTTGGCGTGAAGCAGATCTGGCTGCCATCGTAGGTGGCACCCGGCGCCGTGGTGATCAGGTTGCACGACTGTAAATCGCCGTCCGGGTCGCTACAGCTTGCAGCCCAGCAGATTTCCTGTGGTTCACAAAGGTTCAGATTTTGGTCCGCCCCCGCATCTGCTACCGGCGGCGCAGTGCTGAAAACAACAGTATAGTTCACTGTATCGCGCACCACCCCTCCGCACGCATCATTAGCATAGAAGCAGAATTGATAAGTGCCCGCGGTGTCGGCGGTGAAACATAATTCGTCATTTACTATCGAGCCGATCCCGCAGTCCATCATCACCGGCACGGGCGTCTCGTCGGGCGTGGTCGCAGAAACCGGGAAACAGATTTGCGCTGGAGGATCACTGCAGACAGTGTCCGTCGTATCGAGTATGGTCGTGATTACCGGCGGATGATTGACTTTCACCTGCACCAACAGCGTGTCCCGTGGACACGGAAGTCGTTCATCAGGATTGGCCGGGAAGCCGAAGGACGCGCAGCATGAGTCATAGGCCACAATTATGAACTGATAGATTGCAGAGTCGGTATCTACCGGCAGGAAACATATCTTTCCGGTTGTCGAGTCGATGGTTGCCGGGGGGCTATTGTAGAGGGTAAATTTGAGTTGGTCGCCGTCGTAATCGAAAGCGGAGGCGACATCCACGCAAACCGAGTCGAGCTCGCAGATTGTCGTATCAATGAAATCCGCATCGAGATAAAGCTCGGGATTCTGACGGAAGCGCATATTGATTGTGAAGGTGTCGACTATTGAAGTGTTGTCGTCCGTGACGCGATAGACAAAGTGATAAATGGAGTCGACCGGCCAGGGCAGGAAGCAGTCCTGGTAGCTCGCGGCGCCGACACCGGAAGCCACCTGCTGGTAACTGCCATCGACCAGCTTCTCAAGAACAAGGTTGCCGGTACCGCCGATGGCATTGGCGGTATAACAGACCTGCTCAGAAGTACAGAGAAGGTAATCGGTTTGACCATCGAAAGTGAGTGTCAGGGCTCCTGCCTGAAGGAAGTTGACCTCGAAGATTACATCGTTGTAATCCTGATCACCGCCATCACCTAAGTCTTCCCACGCGACCACATACTTGCCTGTCTCTCCGGTAGCAAATATGCGAGCATGCTTGAATCCATCCCAGTTCAGATTGGTCTGAGAGTACCAGGTATCATCGTAGAGTGTGGGGCCGATATAAAAACCGATGGAAGTAGCCGCCGGCAGAGCAAGATTAGCGACCGTTCCAATCGGATCGAGGGAGGAAAACGCCTGATTGAGCGTTCCCGGCGAGCCGTCGGCGTACCAGCCGCCGTTGGCATCCGAGGATGATCCCTTGTATTTCAGAGTAATTTGAAGTGCGCTGGCGCCTGAATTTACCGGCACCACCATTTGGCTTAGTTCATCGGTACTTACATTGATCGAGTATCCGAGCGAGTTTAGCTCATCCTGCAATGTGGGTGCGTCGGCCAGGACTGTGGTAGCCAGAGAATCGCTCCAGGGATATTTGCCGCCGGCAGCCACCAATTGTGTGCAGAGACAGGCTACCAGGACAGCAGCAATCGAGATACAGCGCATGCCTTTCACAACTGCTCTCCGTTCTTTCTGGGGAAGACAAAAAAATGTCGCATGTTGGGCGATCGGTGCGTGGTAAATCAACCCTTACGCATTAAATTTTGGCTCAGTAATTGAATAGCTCGAGTTCCTTCAAACGAACGCTGAATTCATATGCGAGAAGTATCAATCGCAGACGTGAGAAATATACCGAACCACTCCGTTATGTCAAGGCTTTTCAGGGCAAAACGAGTGTACCAATTCCATACATTACAGTGACTTAGTCCACTTTTAACGAATCAGAAACATCCACCGAGTGGTAACCCCGGCCTCGACTTAACTTGTTATCGTGCCGCCCTTTAAATCGCCGTTACTCATATTGTCCTTCTTCAACATCTTTGCGCTTGCCCGAATAGAGGCTTTTGTCGGTCCTGAGCACCAGGAATCGCTCGATCTCCTGCCTGATTTTTCCGGCCAGCTCTCCTTCGCGGAGAATCTTGATCAGCCGCTTGGGGTTGAATTGCGAGACCTCCTGCCAGAGCGCGCTTGCCCGGAGATATTCCTCAAGTTCTTCACGAAGCTGCTTGTGCTCCCGGTCAGAAGCCGACGGCGGCTGCATACTCTCTTCCACCTTCACGCGCACGTAGTGTGATGAACCGTAGACCTTATCTACCACAAATTGCTCGGCGAAGCGGAACAGCTCATCCTTGACTGTCTGGATTTCCAACTCGTTTTGCTTTCGCTCCTCCATCAATTTGGCGTAACGATCGACGAGGGTGACTCCCTGCTCACGCTTGAAGTCCTCGGGCGGCAGGGTTCGCACTTTGGCGAGATGTTTCTTGGCGGGGCAGATATCGAAGAAATCGCACCATTCGCATAATGCGGACTCGTGGTACGGAAAATCATCCTCTACCATCGCCGTCTCCACCTCCTGAATCAGGTGGATCGTATCGATGCGCGTCTTTTCCAGATCCGGCTTATCCTTGGTGATCTTGACTTCTTCGTCGAAAAGTAGATAGTGCCAGATCAGTTGGACCTGATCAGTATCGGTCCACATTTTCTGGAGACCCATCTGATACAGTGCCAGCTGGCGGTCCTTCTGAGCCTCCTCGATAGTAGGCAGGTTGCGTTTGGTCTTATAGTCGCGGATTTGCCAGATACCATCGGCAGTCTTGGAGATGCGATCCACATAGCCTTGAAAGCGATAGCTGTCGCCATCGTCGAGATTCATGTAGATTCGCTTCTCCAGCGCTATCGTCTTCTCTGAATCAAACGGGTGGTAGTGCTTCCAGTAGTCAGTTAGGGAGCGGACACCTTGTTGATAGTAGTCTTCCTGCGTGTACTGCTGATTGACGATGTGGAGATTCTCGGGCATTAGTTTCTTCCAGATGTCGTCGAAGTAAGCGAGGTACTCCTCCTGCGTCCACATTTTCCCCATCATGATGTTCTTGTAGTGCTGCTCCAGTGTCTCGTGCACGCGAGAGCCGAGAAAAGCTTCCACCGATTCCCGACGCGGGACATCAACTTTGTCAACGTATTGATATCTAAACTTCAGCCGGCAGTTGCTGAAAGTCTCCAGTCGCGAATGTGAGTATACCATGCTTCCCTTAGGCACGAGTTATCCCTCCCCTTCAGAGTTTGCCCGAGCGCAGGATCGCGATCGCCAGCCACAGTCCGAGAACGCCCGCGACAATGAAGCCGATTAGTCCCAAAATTGGAACACCGTAGATTTTCCAGCCGAAATTGCGGGTCATGATCAGGGATGACCCTACGATGATCGACGCAATAATCAGGGCGAAGGCGATTCGGTTGGACGCTTTCTCCAGCTCGGCGATCAGGCGCTCCAGTCCCCGATGTTGAAATGCGATCGAGAGTTCACCGCGACGTAAGTTGCGGACGACGCGCCGCAACTCGAACGGCACGTTAATCATCAGATCGCGGACATCCACTATGTAGTTGCCGAGATCATGCAGGATGCTCTTTGGTTCAAACTTTCGTGTAGCAAACTTTTCGACCGTCGGGCGCAGTTCTTCGACGAAATTGTATTCCGGATTCAATCCGCGAGCGACTTCTTCGTAAGTTACCAGTGCTTTGCCAAGCATCATCAGCTCCGGCGGGAACTTGATCTGGTGAGTTGTGAGTACCTCAAAGGCATCGGACATCATTGCCCGCATGTTGATCTTCGCCAGCGGCAGCCCATGGAAACGCTGAAGAAACAGGGCCAGATCAGCTTCGAGAGTTGCCACCCGTATATTGTCGCCAATCAATTCGTGGTTTTGCAGGACGTGAACCAGGCGCCGGGTGTCGTCGGCAGTAGCCGCAATCAGCATGTCAGCAATCAATTCCAGGGACGAGCGCGATAACTTTCCCATCATACCAAAATCGACTGCGGCGATGCGGTTGCCGGGCAGCGCGAAGAGATTACCGGGATGAGGGTCGGCATGGAAAAAGCCGTGCACAAAGACCTGCTTAGCCACCAGGTCTCCCCCTACCCGAGTCAGCTCAGCCGGATCGAGTCCACTTTTCTCGAGCTCTTCCTTGCGCGAGATCTTGATGCCATGAATGAACTCAGTAGTGAGAATCCGGGACGTGGTTAAATCCCAGAAGACATCCGGAACAAAGATGCGGTCGTCGTCCTCGAAGTTGCGCGCGAAGACCTCGATATTGCGTGCCTCCGCACTAAAATCTATTTCTTTCTTGGTTGATTTCCAGAGTTCGTCGACCACTGCAATCGGCTCGAACTGGCGCGACTCGGGAACGTAGCGTTCCAACAGAGTTGCCAGATCTCGCAGGATTGAGAGGTCCTTTTCCATGACGCTCCGAACCCCCGGACGCTGAACTTTTACCGCAACCTCCACTCCCTCTTGCGTTCGGGCACGATGCACCTGCGAGAGCGAGGCCGCGGCGATCGGTTCCTCATCAAACTCGCTGAACAGCTCTTCGATCGGCTGATCAAACTCCCGCTTGATGGCTTGCTTTACTTCTTCAAAAGGAAACGGAGCGACCTGATCCTGGAGCTTCGCCAGTTCATTGACAAGCTCAGGCGGGATCAAGAACGGGCGAGTGGACATGATCTGGCCCATCTTGACGAACGAAGGTCCAAGTTCTTCCAGTGCCAGGCGGATTCGCTCCGGCCAGCTCTGAGTCGTGTCCGGAGGCTTTCGCGAAAAGAGCCGGCGGCCGCCAAGCTGCACGTACCCGGCAATGTTCATACGATCCAGCACTTCGCCAAAACCATGCTTGATAAGCACGCCGACTACTTGCCGATACCTGCCCAGGTACTTATATGATCGTGCGAGTTCTATTCCCGGCATTTCTTGCGCTCTCCTGGTTTGCCCCCATTCAGGGAGCGTTATCAACGTAGAACAAATCCGTGAGTCACACAACCACAAATTGGCGATCAGGAGACGACGAGCACTACATTCGCTTCGAATCTTCTCACGAGACAACAAAAAAGGCGACGAGAAGTCAAATTCTCGTCGCCCTGATCAAAGTCTCTACCGAAGGCGATTCGCGCGTTCGGCGATGGCAATCGCCTAGCGCACAACCACAAATTTGTCCTTGATGATATTGTCGTTGACGCGAACATAGTATAGGTAGACTCCGGGACCCAGTTTCTCGCCACTCGAATTCAGCACCTTCCACTCATATTGGGAACCGGTTGGCTGCAGGCTCGCCACCCTGTCGCCCGATGCGGTGAAGATATCTACGACAGCGCCCTCCGGCAGGTTATGAAATACCAGAGAGCCGTCATAGTAGGAAAATGGATTGGGCGATACGAACACAGGCGTTGTAACCGTGAACTTGGCGGCATCACTGAAGCCGGCGTTTTCGCGGCGGGCGCGCCAGTAGTACGTTCGGCCATTCTCAAGGGCGCGGGTTGCCTGCCAGGATGCCTGGCGCTTGTGACCGAGAGTCGAGCCGGCATCGACAACGTTTTTGAAATCGGTATCAGTTGCAATTTCGAAATAAACGA
>CAYXUL010000003.1:84069-88526 GCA_964468475.1 uncultured Ignavibacteria bacterium
GTGTAGGGTGAACCCTGAGAGACACCCGTTGCGACTTCCACATACTTGGTAAGAAGTGAATCGGAATAGACTACAAAGTCATAAGTGAGCGCATCGCCATCGTTGTCAGTGGCGTTGTTGGTTACCAGAGCGTGTACCGAGCCAAATACCGTATCGCCGTCTGCAGGCGTTAGCGGCACAGGAACCGTCGGCGCTGTATTCTGATCGCTGGTCGTGAAGGAATTCCACGACATCCAGCTCGACCAATCCTGGGAATCATAGGCGCGCGCTCTCCAGTAATATTGCAGTCCTTCCGTCAGCCTGGTTGTTGTCGTCCAGGAAGTCGTACCGCTGCCCTGGCTTACCATTGAGGACTGCGCAATCAGCGTTGTCTGAGCTGAGTTGTATACCTGGAATTGGTAGGTCAGATTGTCACCATCCGGATCGGATGCATTATTGATGATGAGAGTCGGCTGCAGGCTACCCACGGTTGAGCCGTTTGCAGGTGCTGAGGCGGTCGGCGCCGAGGGCGGTGAGTTTCCTGAAGATTGATTAACTGTAAATGATCTTACGGAGGACCATCCCGAATAGTCGGCGCCATCGAATGCCCGCGTTCGCCAATAATAGGTGCTCAGATTTGTCAACGATGTTGAAACGTTCCAGCTCGTGGTGCCACTTCCCTGCGGGACGGATGCTGCCTCCGCGACAATACTAGCGAAGCTACCAGAGGAAGAGACCTGAAAGTGATACGTCAAGGTTCCGCCGTCCGGGTCGGTAGAGTTGTTGCAGGTCAGCGTCGGTTGCAAAGACGAGACAGTCCCGCCGTTGCTGGGTGACGCGAGTGTCGGCACGCTGGGAACGGCGTTGGTAATCGAGAAATTCCTGGTAGAAGACCAGGACGACCACAGCAGGCCATTGCCTGCGCGCACTCGCCAGTAGTAGGTCTGCCCTCCTGTTAAGGCTGTAGATACCTGCCAGCAGGTGGAACCGGAACCTTCGGTTACCGCCGTGTTTTCCGCTGCGATGCTGCTGAAATCACCCGCAGTCGAGACCTGAAAATGGTAACGAATCGGCTGGGTGCAATCTGTCTGACTGGAGTTCGTCACGCACAGGGTTGGTTGATTGCCGGACGCGGACGAACCGTTGGCGGGGCTGGATAGCGACGGTACCGTCGGCGGTGTGCCGCAGTCACCTCCGGAGCCTGCCGGGATCACAATCGCACCCTGCGCACCCGGTAAATCAACTTCGGTGATCACCGGTCCGAGTGTGCCATCCGGCAACACCTGTCGATATTGTCCACCCAGGCTGACAGTAATCGGTGTGGATGTCTCTCCCCACTTGGCATCAAATCCATCGCGGGGACGCATGTAGACCGTACCGTATTGATACTCGCGTTTATAAATCTTGTAGGTTTTCCCGGACTGGTCCGGTGAGGCGCCGGTTTGCACGAGGTCGTAGTGCGCGGACGGCGTTCCCAGCTCATATTCCATGGCAGGAATCCATGCCAGCGTATCAAAGCCGGAGTTATAGAAGACCCCGTACGCGTTGCCCGGTTCGGGACGCATGAATATCCAGCTTGATTCGGCCCGCGCCGTGTACCAGAAGCAAAGATTGGCATAAATCGACAGCCGCTTGGTTGTGGAACCGTTGCCGTACGAACGGCGCGGAGGGCTTGTCCAGAACTGCGTTACACCGTTACGCGAGGCAATCGAATCTCTCGTGTACAGGTTTTCCAGTCTAAAGTAGCTGTCGTTATTGCAGTAAACGGGATCGAATCCGAATTCGTAATTGATGGCGTCAGCGCCTGACGAGTCCGCGTAGTGATAGGCATCGCGATTACTCAAACCCACATTATAGGCAAGAGTCTTGTGTTTGCCGTCAGCGGACCATTGTGCTGAGGTGCGCAGCGTATCTCTGACCTCTCGCCCAAAAACAAGCATCCATTGCCATCCCCACTCTGCGAACTCCGACGAACCATAAGTGAGGAGGTTCCCCGGAGACGTACCTGTTTCGACGACGAGGCCACCGTCGACAAGGTGATTCCCCTGCATTGCGAAGGGACTGTAATTGTCAAAGTAGACGCCGTCCCAGTAGCCGGTCATACCGGGAAAGTGAGTCAGGCGCTGATCATTGAATATCTGCGTGATATACTCAACATAGGCTTGCCGCAAATTCGGATTCGTGAAGTTCGGCGATAATCTCGTCGGATATGTATAGGTGTTTCCGGAAGTAAAAAGATAGTTCACGTACGAATTGGGAACGCGGCTCACACTGTCCCTGGCGCTGATCACCATGGAGTTGGTCCCCGGTATTGTGACGGTGTCCCATGAAGAACCATTCCAGTTGCGCAGCCTGGTATCATCGTAGAAATGCATGTAAGCATTCTCTTCGATATCGCCAAGCTCGACCATGCGGTCGCGGATGTAGGTAGACTTCTGACCGCCATTGAATGAATTTGAAGAGTAGCTCTTGTATGGTGGGATGTCGGTGCCCGACGTATACACAATCAGCTGACAACCGGGAGAGTTATCGCGCCATTCTGAGATGCTCTGCGGGCAGTCGGCATAACCCATAATGTAGGTGAACCGATCAAAGACCCAGTTCGGATCTCCCGGCTTGTACCACATGCAGGTACCATCCGTACCGCAGAAATACCCACCTGACCTGAGAGAAACGGTCTTTGCCTGTCCAGTGTTAAGAGCGGCCATTAGAGTGGCCACTATGAAAAAGATAATCAGCAGCCTTGCGACAATGCGATTCATCGATATCCTCCAAGCTCGGACAGCATAACGCAAATGTTACATCACATCACTTGAGGTGTGCAATTTGCGTGCCGCGCCGCTCTCATTCCGGTTAGTGTAACGCCTTAGCTTGCAACAAGATAACCGGAGTGCTTCGCGCCGGAAACGGCGAGACTCCTCCTAATGTTCATTCCTGCAACAACCACGGCCAGTAGTTTGAAGGTGCAGTAGCTTAACAGCATGTTCCGCAAGAAGTTGAATGCAAAGTTCAGATTTGGAACGAGCGCTGCGTCCACTTGATAGTCGCTTCAGTCTGAATGCACAAGTACAAAAAAAGCATTATTCAGCACTTTTATACAAGTCGAGGCCGCACAGGGACCATAACTCTGTTAAATATATCGGCCTGCAACTCGGAATCTTGCGACAGTCCCGGCTACCTTTCTGCCTGCGCTGTTAAGAAATTGCTCAATCGACGCCCAGGATTATCAGCGAGTCAGAGGATGAAATCAGCCGGTAATGCGCAAGATATTGTGAAGTATCAATTGCAGGTACGTCTTCGCGTTCAGACAGTTGAGCCAGCGAATACTTGTGAATAATCACGTTACTCACGCCGGCCGCTGCAAGTTGTTGATGTTGTCTGCCGAGATCCTTGAAATCCAGACTATCGATCAGTTCCTTTCCCAGCTTACGCGTCGTTTGGCCGCTGACCATCGGTATTCCCAGTCGAGTTTGCTGCGCCATGTACATACGGGTGTTTATGTAGCCGCGCGGGAGATTGAGAAATGCAGTTGGGTGTTCAACTGCCACATACTCGCTGAGTTCTCCCGGCAGTGGAATTCTGGTCGATGCCTTGTCAATAGAGAGGAAATCGAGGGCCAACAGTAGCGATATTGCCACACCTACTGCTAAGCGCTTGCTTCTGGTTCGCTGTCGTGACCACAGGGCAACTGCGGCGAGCACGATGAGGATTGCCCAGAAGATGTAGAGATAGATCATGAAACGCGACGGAGCGCGCGCGTTGCGCAGAAAGGGAATAAAAGCGATGAAGGTGTAGGGAAATCCAACCGGGAGTGATTTGCCGAGCAAATGTATCTGTGGCCCGAGCGCCATAGTCAGAAAGGCGATGAAACCCAGCCAGTAGCGGCTTGCAGTTTTCACCAGGAGGCGAAAATTGATGACAACCAGTGCAATCGCACCAAGACCCAGATAGCCGACGCATTCCCAGGCGTTCCCGGTGTATGATTGATTAGCTTTTTGAATTATGCCGACGCCATGCAACAAGTGTTCGGTATGGGGCACGAACAAGCTCATCAGATCGGCGACGTAGGTGTTGCGCCCACCCGCTTCTGCACCCGAATATTGCAGGCCAAGCTTGACCATAGGAATCAACCAGAACAGCAGAGGGGCTACGCCAATGGCAACGATAATAGCGGACTTCCCCACATACGAGCCAAACCACCAGCGGCGCTGTTTGAGCATGAAATAGAGATAACCGAACAAGACGAAATACCCGCCCATTATCAGGAAATTCCAGTCGCAGAGGGTATTGAGTAACAGGAATATACCCGCCAGTATTATGTTTTTCGTTCCTCCGCTTCTGATGGCCTGGATAAAGTAAAGTATGAAGAAAGGTACAAATTGAAGCGAGCTTTGATTGACGTGATGCAGCGATCTCATGAAGTGAATCGGTGAGAATGCAAAAATGAATCCCGCCAGCAGGGCCGCGAAGGAATTCTT
>CAYXUL010000004.1:0-1710 GCA_964468475.1 uncultured Ignavibacteria bacterium
TGACCCAGCCACTCGACACCCTTTGCATCGAGCAGGCCATGCTCTTTTGCATAGGGGTAATGGAAGCTCATGCCTCCCGCTCCCAAATCGAGAGACCAGCGCCCACCGTAAACGTCATCAACTGTCAAAGGCAGGCTGAGCATATTCTGCTGAGAGACCGGCGTAGAAACTACTTTTCCGTCACCGTGATACTCGAAGCTATCGGGATCAAAGAAAGAGAGCTTTTCGTTGGCATAGTCAACCTTCGTCACAAGTCTGGAGAGAAAATCATACCCGAGTATGCCGTCGACTTCTATCCCTAACCACTTGTCAAACAGGCTCCTGAGGTCTATTGCTGCCACTTTCTGCGCGGCGAATTCCAATCCCGTAAGGCTGAACGCGGGAAGCGTAGTGAAGGAAACATCGACCAGATTGCCCGCTCCCTGGCCCTTAATCTTGCCTTCGAGCTTCAGTCCCAGCTCCTTCGCATAGGTCTCGTCAACAACTGTTGCCCCTGCGCCCGAGTCGAGCACCCACAGCCGAGACTTGCCGCCAATTTTGACCGGCAGGTAAATATGATCCTCGATATACTGAAACGGGATATCCTCCGCCGACTTGCCGTTAGTGAAGTGGAAATCTTCAACATCCTTTTTGGGTGGCTCAAACAGGGATGAATCTACCGGCACGTTGATTTCGACATTGGTGAATGATATTATCTGCTTCAATCCCTGAGGTAAGCTGACAGTCTCCTGGTGAAACGCGAACGGCGCTCCGTCCGCATCGCGATAGTCCGAGTACCAGGTTGTGTTTGTTCCCTCCGGAGATTCAGCCACCGTCTTGAGCAGCATGAAGGAGGTTGTATCGTAGTAGTTGCTGGTGACTTCCTTGTCGATGTTGTTTGCAATCTTGACCTCATAGCAGTCTTTCCCGGCTACTGTATCAATCCCCAGGTAGCTAACTGTAAATGTCTTGGAATCGCGATTCAGGTAGTCAAGATCTGCCATCTTGATCTTGACCTGCCGCTGTTTGAGCGTTTGCTCATCGCGCTGGATTTGCACCTTGCCATTTTGATCAACAACCCAGGCATAGTCGCCGTTATCGCCCGATACCTGGCTGAAGACTTTGAGATTAACCTCCTGGCGACTCTGGATCGGTGATTGCGACCATTGAACAAATGTGCCTTCCAGCCCGGTGCCCACCAGCACCAGGTTTCCCTCCACATGAGACGTCTTCTGGGCTTTGACCTTGTCCAAACCGCCCATTGCGTCAATATGACGATTGAGAATCTGATAAGGATCGGACAATTCTTTTCCGAGAACACTTCCTGCAATCAGGATTGCGAGTAAGCACACCATTAACTTTCGCATTGTATCACACCTCATATTGCCAGTTCTTCAAAGTCATAATATCAACCAATTCTTTACTAAGAACCAAGCTGTTCCGGCAGCCAAGTCAACTGAATTTGTGGAAGCCAAACCCCGATAGTCGTTGTTCTGCGGTTATCTACTGTTCGCGCAGTATTCCGACAATTGGCGAAAATCCACTTATCTGCAGGCGCCTCTGATTCGTACTACCGAAGTGATTCCAAAACTCAAAATTCAATCAAAATCATGACAATGTCGTGCTCTCACAACAGGAGGTACCTATGAAAGCAAGCAGGACGATAACCCCGCTGTTCGTATTCAGCCTGGCCATGGCGATGATCCTTGCGGTTTCCTTCGCAGACGCCAA
>CAYXUL010000004.1:1810-63490 GCA_964468475.1 uncultured Ignavibacteria bacterium
CGGGATGATTCTTGTAAGCAACATAGGTGTGGGTCATGCCCAGTGGCAAGAATATGCTGTCACGCATGAAATCACGGTAAGGAACGCCCGCTACATTCTCGATCAAATCAGCGAGCAGGACGTACCCGGAGTTGGAGTAGGAAAAGTCAGAGCCGGGTGTGAAAAGCAGGCTGTCTTGTTGATCCAGCAGCTTGACAATCGTTTCATTGGTCAGTCCCTGGCGCTCCTCTCCAAGGATATCATAGTGGTCCGGAAGCCCTGATGTATGAGTGAGCAGTTGCCTGATGGTAACTGCACCTGCGTACTTGGGTACTTCAGCAAGGTAATTGGATGCAGCATCGTCGAAATCCAACTCCCCGTGATCCTTCAGGATCATAATTCCCATTGCCGTGAATGATTTTGCCAGGGAAGCGAGATAGAACTCAGTCTGAGGCGTTATTGGGCTATTTGTTTCCAGATCGGCCAGCCCGTACGTCTTCTCGAAGATCGTCTTCCCGTCGTGCAAAACCGCAATCACACCTCCGGGTCCATTCGCCGGCCAGGACTCTTCTGCAAGTGAGTCCAGGGCGCGTGCTGGTTCTGCCCTTTGGGCTGCGGTTACCGTTTGCGCAGAAAGAAGTCCGCAGTGGAGGTAGACTATCACTAGTATTGATGTCAGTATGGCTCGGGACATATCCTTGACCTTTCATTTGAGTCCAATCTGGTCTAGGGAAGGTACGAGTATGTCTGCTTCGAGTTGCGCAATAGTGAGCCGCCCGCTCGATTTAGTAGCAGATAATTCAGTTCACGTAGTATTTCTGCCGTTCACGAACCACAACTTAAGCCGGGACCACGACCACGAAACAAATTCTGAGCAATTCCGAGATATCCTGGAGGGATGCCTTGATCCCAAGAGAGCACGACTAGGTGACAAACTGCAGCAGGACGATTTCCTTCACTCGACTTTCTCAGCCAGCATGATCGCATTCGTTGAAAGACGGCCGACGAGGGGTAGTCTCTTGGCAAAGAAATCGAATTCGGCGAAGTGGCTTGAAAGTCGTTCACTTCCGGTCAATCGATAGACCAGCGGCGACAACACGTGGAAGCGTGCGCGCTTTTTCACGACAAAGCCATTAGCTTCGAGGATTGAGATAATGTACGGCTCCGAGTAGAACCAAAGGGTCACCTCGCGCTTCCCGTACCGGGTGAGCATGCGGCTTTGGCTGGCACCGTAGCCCTCGCGACCCCAATACTCTGCGCTCTCGCTTCTCTCAAACTCAAGGAGCAGGAGACCGCCCGGTTTGAGAGCACGGGCAGATTCTTCGATCACTGCAGCCGCGTCACAGTAGTTAATCACCGAACCCACGCAGACGCACATATCAAACGACTGATCCTGGAAGGGAAGCTTCTCGGTATTGCCAAGGACGGCACCGTTGACGCCGTGAAGCGAGTTGTTAGCCAGGTCAAGGTGAATGTGGCAGGCAGCGGAGATGTCGTAAGAGTTTCCTCCCGAACCCTGGTTGAGCACGGTTTGCCAGTCTCTGCTGTGTCCATTGCCGGCATAGCGCCGAACATACCGGCGAATGCGGTGATACGTTTTCCGGTGCCATGAGTCTACCCAGCAGCCGTTGAGGTTGTTGTACTGATCACGGATGGAGTTGATATCAGCGCGAGCTTCTGCACACACTGTTTGATCCTGTCTCTATGACGTAAATGTTGATCCGAGCCTTCGCGGCGCTGCTGCGCATGCGCGAGCAGAGTCTCCGGCGTTCGGGATTCTCTCGAATAGGCGTGCCCGAACTGTTCCAACCGCGAAGTTCTTGTACAATGAATTCTATGCAGGAAATTCGATTTTGCCAAGCGAAATTTCGGAGAAAATCGAGCCCTTCGGTCTCAATAAGTAGTGCTTTGTAAATGCGGATGAGAGCGTCGCCAAGCCCCCGAGCCTTCTACTCGGGGGTTGTGCCGGAGGCAAGATTTTTACTGCGCTCCATCGATTGCAGAGCCAGGTACTTATCACCGAACTTGTCCATGGCGTCGATTTCGTTGTCGTACTGATCGTAATGGCGTTCTTCGTCGAGCACGAGTTCCTCGAAAATCTTCTTCGATGCTGAATCGGCGTTGGCGGAACACTCGTTGGCCCACTTATTGTAGTCTTTTGCGCTGCCCTCTTCCATAGACCTTCCTTTTTCCAGCATTTTGCGGACATCGGAGATTGGCTCGACTTCATTTGCGACACTCATCTTCACATCGCCACCAAGGAAGAGGATACGCTCAGCCAGCTTTTCGACGTGCAGCATCTCCTCGATAGCCGTCTTCTTGAATAGGGCGGCCAGCAAGTCATATCCCTGGTCATCGCAGAGGAAATGGAAATACATGTACTGGTGAACTGCCGCCAGCTCATCACCGACAGCTTTGTTCAACAACTCCTGACTTTTTTCGTGCATCTTATACTCCTTTACGCTCCGACAGCCGGCTCAGCGACTTCTTAAAATGAGTGCAGGCGTCGGCCGGATAAGCCATTTACAGCTTCCAATCATGTTGTAAAATTCGTCTTCGTAATCATAGCTAGTCTTGTCCAGCTAGATGAAGACTCTGTTAGGGAGATAAAACGCAGTAAGCTCGGGAGAAGCAAGCTATTTCGGGAAACCGGATTGCCGCCGTCGGAAAATCAGACTTTCTCCAACGGATCGCGGGAATACTCGCCAAGCATCAGAGGGTTATCGTCAGGATCGGAAAAAGCGATGAACTTCATGAAACCGGGCGCCTCCATGACCTCACCGGAGAATTCGACACCTCGCGCTTTAAGATCGGCAACGCTCTTCTCGATATCGGTGGTGCGGAAAATGATAAGCGCGTTTGCGGGATCGCTCTCCTTTAGAGTTTTGCCTCCCGGCGAAACCGTAAAACGAACCGACCCTGCACGAAATGCAAATGAATTGTCGTGCTCTTCGACGATATCAAAGCCAAGCGTTTCTATATAGAAATCTCTCGCCTTTCCAACTTCCGAGACATTGAGAACGATGTGTGCGCATTCCAAGTCCATATCTTACTCCTTATCGGTTCACGGTGCGTCTGTCTGTGGCGGTTCGCTCAAATTTCCCGGTCAGCGAGAACCCGCTCAATCCGCCGGTCAGGCACCAGCCAGATCAACGCTACCAGAATGTAGATGCCTATTGAGACCCAGTGTTGCCAGAAAGCAAGAACGATGGCGATAGCGTAGAGGATCGGGGACAATTTGCCTTTCCAGTCGCCCCTGATGGCTCTTTTCAATAGCGAATCGGGCCCTTGCGCAGCAATGATTCGCTGCTGCAGGATGAAGTAAGCCAGCGCGGCCATAATCAGTACCACGCCATAAACTGCGGTAGGTCGGGGCGCAAACTGGTTTTCTCCCATCCAGCCGGTCACGAAAGGTACCAGCGAGAGCCAGAACAACAGATGCAAATTCGCCCACAGAATCGGTCCGGTAACCTCGCGGCAAGTGTGCATCATGTGATGATGGTTATTCCAGTAAATAGCGAGGTAGACGAAGCTCAGGACGTAGCTGAGGAAAACGGGAAGCAGAGGCTTAAGTGCTTCCAGAGAGGCGCCATGCGGCACCTTAAGCTCCAGCACCATGATGGTGATAATAATAGCCAGCACGCCGTCGCTGAATGCCTCTAGTCTGTTCTTGCCCAATTGTAACTCAGTCGAATTGATCGTCTAATGTGAACTAAGTAGATACCTGTTTAAGTTTACAAATTCAAGTTGCCCAGATCAATGGGAAAGCTCCGGCGCACTCCGAAGGAGCCCGAGCTTGATCTGTTAGGCATTCTCCCGAAGTTTTCCCCGCGCCAGCGAAGCGAAGACTCCTCCCAGGCAGAGCACTGCAAAAACAACGAAGGCTACGTGGAGGCTGCTAACGAAAGCCTCGACGCTCTCCGGAGTGACTTCCGCTTTCCCGAGATAGAGCGCCATAATGAGCATAACAATTCCCATCGAGAACATCATTCCAACCTGGCGCACCATGCCCAGCATCGCGCCGGCAACGCCATAGTAGCGACGATCCACTGAACTCATTACTGCATTCGTATTCGGCGACGAGAATAGTCCAAAACCGATTCCCAGCACTACCAGGCAGAATATGACATAGACAACCGACGTATCTACGCCCACAAAGACCATGAGGATCAGGGCGACAACGCTGGTCGCCATCCCCAGTGAAGCCAGTGTGCGTGGCTCGATTCGATCGGACAACTTTCCCGCATACGGTGACAGCGCCGCCTGCAGAATCGGTTGAGCTACCAGGACTGCCCCCGCTATTTCGGGCGAGAACCCCTTGGCGTTTTGCAGGTAGATGCTCAGCATAAATGCCACCGCAAAGGTCGCCGCGTAGGTGATTAGGGCAGCGAGAATTGAAAATGCGAATACGACGTTGTACCGAAACAGATCAATGTTAAGTACCGGGCTTTCTACTCGCATCTCGTATGTCACGAATCCGGCCAAACCAATGAGTCCAACAATGAGCAGCACAATCGCCGGCCCACCGGGCAGGGTGGAAAAGCCGTACATTGCCACTAAGAGCGACACGGCAAGCAGCAGCGAGCCTACCCAGTCGAATCTGCTGCCTTTCGCCTCGGCCCAATCACCCCTGAGAAGCACCATAGAAATCGTCAGCATGAAAGCGCCCAGCGGTAAATTGAGCCAGAAGATAAAACGCCAACTCAGGCTGCCCGTTATCAGCCCGCCAATGAACGGTCCGGTCGAGAGACCAAGGTAGACCGCTGCAATTGTCAGCCCGATAGCTTTGCCGCGCTGCTCCGGCGGCACCACTGAGATCAGGATTGGCATTGCGGTGGCGAAAACCATTGCTGCGCCTAATCCCTGAAAGACTCGATAGACAATTACCGTTGTTCCTGACTGCGCAGTGGCATTCAGCACCGAAGCAACCGTCAGCACAAAAAGGCCGATGACAAAAATCTTTTTTCGACCGACTATATCTGCCAGGCGGCCGAACGGAACCAGCAGGCTCGCGGCAGCGAGCAAATAGGCAGTGTTTATCCAGCCGAGAGCCACGGCGCTCAGCCCGAATTCTGAGCCTATGGAGGGCAGGGCGACATTAACCGCGGAAGACATAAATGGCCCAATGAAGGAGGCGGTAATCGCAACCGTCAGGGCAGCTTTCGTAGATGTATTTCCGTTGGAGTTAGTCATGTTTCTTGTAATCAATACGATACAAAACCAAATGCAATATCGGCACCGGAATTTATAATCACGGGCACATTTCCTCCTGTATGTGGCAGCTTTTGCCTCAGAGACTGATGCCGTCTTCCGAATCATTCAACTAGGGTCATCTGATAGCGGCATCTGCGCGACGATTACCATCTCCTGGTTAAGTTCTCATGGCGAGATGGCGTAATCAGTATAATATTGGGAAGAAGCTAAACCTGGGGCTTGGACTCGAAAGATTAAGGTCGAACGGAAAATGGTCGAGAATAAGCAGCAAATATTGTCGCGGCTCATGAAAGAGCGCATTCTCGTGCTTGACGGTGCGATGGGCACGGCTATTCAAGGCCTCAGGTTGAATGAAGACAACTTCCGAGGCACTCGTTTTATCCATCACCCTGTAGACCTCCTGGGCAACAATGACTTGCTTTGCCTGACTCGGCCGGAGGCGATCGCAGAAATTCACCGCGGTTATCTGGAAGCTGGTGCGGACATCATCTCCACGAACACCTTCAACGGAACGTCAATCTCCCAATCCGATTATCAGACTGCGAATCTGGCCTACGAGATCAATGTTACCGCAGGCAGGATCGCCAGAAAGATGTGTGATAAATTTACGGCGCAGAATCCGAGCAAACCTCGATTCGTAGCCGGCTCTCTTGGACCGACGAACAAAACATGCTCACTCTCTCCCAAAGTCAATGATCCCGGCTTTCGTAACGTGACTTTCGAGGAAATGCGGGACGCTTACCGCGAACAAGCTCGCGGGCTAATTGACGGCGGCGTTGATATCCTCCTGGTTGAGACGATTTTTGATACACTCAATGCCAAGGCTGCCATCTTTGCAATCCAGGAACTGTTCGAAAAACGCAACATCGAGCTGCCGCTGTGGCTTTCGGGCACAATTACCGATGCCAGCGGCAGGACATTATCGGGGCAAACCACGCACGCCTTCTGGATTTCAATCGAGCATGCGCAGCCACTTATTGTGGGGCTCAACTGTGCGCTTGGAGTGGAGGCACTACGCCCGTATCTTGAAGAGCTATCCCAGCACGCTGACACTTTTGTCTCTGTCTATCCCAACGCAGGTTTGCCCAACGAATTCGGCGAATATGACGACACCCCTGAGTACATGGCGCGCATACTGCGAGATTTTGCCGAGAGCGGCTACGTTAATGTTGTTGGAGGATGTTGCGGGACAACTCCGGCACACATAAAGTCAATTGCAGAGGCTGTTGCCGGGCTGCCGCCGCGACAACTGCCTGAGAAGTCGCGGCTGCCACACTTCAGCGGGCTCGAGCCACTGGTAATACGTCCCGATTCACTTTTTGTCAATATCGGCGAACGCACCAATGTCGCGGGTTCCCGTCAGTTCGCTCGACTGATTAAGAATGGTCAATTCGAGGAAGCCCTGGAAGTTGGACGTCTGCAGGTTGAGAGCGGCGCGCAGATGGTGGATGTCAACATGGACGAAGGTATGCTCGACTCGAAATCCGCCATGGTTACCTTCCTCAAACTCATTGCATCGGAGCCCGAAATCGCAAGAGTCCCGATTGTTATCGACTCCTCCAGGTGGGAGGTGATCGAAGCGGGGCTGAAGTGCATCCAGGGTAAAGGCGTCGTCAATTCGATTTCACTGAAGGATGGGGAGAAAGAATTTCTTCGTCGTGCCAGACTGGTGAGACGTTACGGCGCAGCTGCCATCGTAATGGCATTTGATGAGGAGGGCCAGGCGGACACTTATGAGCGGAAGACTGCAATCTGCCGCCGCGCGTACAAGCTGCTTACCGAAGATGTCAATTTCCCTCCCGAGGATATCATCTTCGACCCGAATATCTTTGCGGTCGCCACGGGAATCGAGGAGCACGACAAGTATGCGGTAGATTACATCCGCGCCTGCAAAACCATCAAGGAGGAACTGCCGCATGCTCTGGTTAGCGGCGGTGTCAGCAATCTTTCGTTCTCGTTTCGCGGGAATGATGTCGTCCGCGAGGCGATGCACTCGGTGTTCCTGTACCACGCTATCAACGCGGGAATGGACATGGGGATCGTAAATGCAGGGCAGTTGGCTATCTACGACGATATTCCTGCTGACGTGCGGGATTCCGTTGAGGATGTCGTTCTCAATCGCCGAGCAGATGCCACTAATCGCCTGCTGGCGATGGCGGAGACGGTGTCAGGAAAAGAAATCAAGAGAGAGAAGGATATCTCCTGGCGGGAGAAAGACGCAACGGAGAGAATCAAACATGCGCTGGTTCATGGAATTGCGGACTATATCGAAGCGGATGTAATGGAATCGCTGACCGAACTCAACGATCCCCTCAAGGTGATCGAGGGACCCATGATGAATGGGATGAATGTTGTTGGCGATCTGTTCGGGTCCGGCAGAATGTTTTTGCCACAGGTGGTGAAATCGGCACGCGTGATGAAGCGGGGAGTCGCAGTTCTCGAACCATTGATGAAGGAGTCGACCGGCAAAGGCAGCGGCTCGAAGGGTGTCATTCTCCTGGCAACAGTGAAGGGCGACGTTCACGACATCGGCAAGAACATAGTCGGCGTGGTGCTGAGCTGCAACGGCTATAAGGTGATCGATCTCGGCGTGATGGTACCTGCGCAGAAGTTGCTTGAGGTGGCGCGTGAACAGAATGCTGACATTATCGGCCTTAGCGGGCTGATCACGCCCTCGCTTGAGGAAATGGTGCATGTTGCCGGCGAGATGGAGCGGCAGCAATTTGACGTTCCACTTCTGATCGGTGGTGCTACCACCTCAGATGTTCACACCGCTGTTAAAATTGCACCGACCTACAGCGGTATTTGTGTTCACGTAATCGATGCCTCACGTGCGGCTCCGGTAGTTGGCCAACTGCTGAACAAGAATAAACGTGCGAAATATGCGGAACGCGTGAGTGAAGCGCAGGAAGGGCTGCGATCACGGCACGAGCAGACTCAGTCAAGAAAGAGCCTGATAACACTCGAAGAAGCGCGCGCGAACAAGCCGCAGCTTGACTGGAAATCATACGTGCCCCCAGAGCCCGCCAGCCCTGGAATCACTTGCATTGATGATTACCCGCTGGCTGAATTGAGAACTTTTATCGACTGGACGCCGTTCTTTCAGGCCTGGGAATTGTCGGGCACTTATCCGCGTATATTCGAGAGTGAGAAGGTTGGCGAGGAAGCGAGGAAGCTGTTTGATGACGCCCAATTGCTTCTAAATGAAATCGTGAAAGATCAGCTCCTGCAGGCACGCGCAATTGTCGGGCTTTATCCAGCCGGCTCGCGAGGCGACGACATTGAAATCTACTCTGACCAAACTAGATCAGCCGTTTTGCAGCGCTTCTGCTTTCTGAGACAGCAGCGCCGCCTCTCTACAGGCAGACACAACACGTCGCTGGCTGATTTCATCGCGCCTGCCGATACTGGAATTGCTGACTATATCGGTCTATTTGCGGTTTCAGCCGGTTTCGGTGCCGAAAAACTGAATGCTCGCTTTGTGGGCGAGAAGGACGATTATAAAGCGATCATGGTGAAGGTGCTGGCTGATCGCCTCGCCGAGGCGCTGGCTGAACGGATGCATCAGCTTGTCCGAACTGATTTGTGGGGGTATGCTTCCTCTGAGCGCCTCGACAATGAGGCGTTGATAGCAGAGAAGTATCAGGGAATTCGCCCGGCGCCGGGATATCCGGCATGTCCGGATCATACGCAGAAAATTGATCTGTTCCGCCTCCTTGAGGTTTCCGACAAGATCGACATCAAACTGACCGAAAATTGTGCCATGTATCCTAATGCATCGGTGAGTGGCTTCTATCTCTCGCATCCGCAAGCGCGATATATTCAGATCGGGCGTATCGGGCGCGACCAGGTTGAAGATTATGCGGCGCGCACGGGCATGTCTCTTGCCGAGGCAGAGAGGTGGCTGGCGCCAAACCTGGCCTATGATCCGGCCGAATACAAGGAGCGACCGGTAAAATCGTGACAATCCACATTACAGGTCATAGAATGAGGTCTTAACAATTGTTTGTCATTGAGCATCTTGAACGGGCAACGAGCCCGCTATTCAGCTATGAGATCATCCCGCCCCCGCGCGGCAAGAGTGCCAAGGATATTCTCGATATTGTGGAGCAGCTGTTGCCCTTTGAGCCGCCCTTTATAGATGTGACTGCCCATGGCGCCGAAGCCACCTACGAGGAACTCGATGACGGCACCATCCGGCGCCGGATTCGGAAAAAGCGCCCCGGCACGCTGAGCATCTGCGGTATTATCCAGAACCGCTACAAGATCGACACCGTCCCGCACTTGCTCTGTCATGGTTTCACTAAAGAGGAAACCGAGGATGCCATGATCGAGTTGAACTACCTTGGCATCCATAACGTTCTGGCGATTCGTGGCGACGAGACCAATCACAACGAAACCAATCACAATGTCAGCAAACACAACGGAAACGTGAACGCCTATGCCTCCGATCTGGTAAGGCAGTTGAATGATCTCAAGCGGGGGATCTATCTTGAAGATATCGCCAACTCGTCACCGATTGAGTTTTGCATCGGTGTAGGCGGATATCCGGAGAAACATATCGAATCTCCAAATCTCAAGACTGATATTGAGTATCTCAAGCGGAAAGTCGAGTGTGGCGCTGATTATGTCGTCACGCAAATGTTCTTTGACGCCGATGATTTTATCCGCTTCGAGAGACGGTGTCGCGATGCCGGAATTACAGCGCCGATTATCCCGGGGCTTAAGATCCTCAACACGAAACGACAGCTTCACAGCCTGCCCAAGAACTTCCACGTCAACATCCCGGAACCCCTTGCCGACGAGGTGATGGAAAGCCCTGAACGCGCCGTCGAGATTGGCATCGACTGGGGAGTCGCTGAATGCGAGAAGCTCCTCAGCCATGGGGCAAAATGCCTTCATTTCTACGTCATGAACGATACTGCCTCTGTCAGTGAGGTGGTCGGACGGTTGCGCAAAGCCTGAACGACCTCCCGACGAAGCTCTGAAAACTGCCCCAGGCTAATCCTGGGCAGAAAGACGCGAAAAATCGAGTAAATTGTCTTGACAGGCCATCGCGCATTCCTACCTTACTAAGTAGACTCTGTTATCCAGTATAAAAGAAAGGATCCCACATGCGCTGCGTGTTAACGCTTCTGGCTTGTCTCTTGATGGTGCAAACGAGTTGGGCTACGATTATAAATGTCCCTGTTGACTACGCCTCTATCAGTCAAGCGGTGGATGTCGCGCTCGATGGTGACACTGTGCTGGTGGCGCCGGGCAATTACACCGACAGGATTGATTTTGGAGTCAAGGGCATAACTCTGCTGTCAAGCAATGGCCCGGAATATACTCAGCTCACTCCGCAGGCGACAGATTTTCTGATAAACGTCGGTGCTACAGGGAGCATCTCAGCAATGATATCTGGGTTCTCTGTGTCACAGGGCCGGGCAAGTAACCTCATTAAACTGATGGGCGCAGAGGGCGCTGTAGTCGAGAATAATCGATTTTATGATCTGACAATTGACGAGTCACTAATTCTCTGCAACTCATCGAATGTGGTTATCCGAAAGAATGTCTTCGCCTTTAATACTGTGGGTCACGCCTGCATTGGCCTGCTCGGTGATGAAAATCAAGTCATCAACAATACGTTTTATCATAATCACCGCGGTTTCTATTCTCAAGGAGCGGGCAACATCGCGATCAACAATATCGTTGCCTATAATGACGAGTATGGGATCTATGGATCGTTCAATGGTTCGATTGGCGACCTCGACTACAACTGCGTGATCGGAAACTCACCCGACTATGACTATTATGCGAGTGCGGGACCACACTCGCTGTCCGTAGATCCTCAGTTAGAGTCCCCGGATGCCTACGACTTTTCACTGAGTGCTGACTCACCCTGCATTGACGCGGGAAATCCCGCGGAAGAGTATCTCGATGAGGATGGCACTCGCTCAGATATTGGCGCCCTATCCTACATTCATCACTACCCGCTTGCAGTGCAAGTGAAGGTCGGAGACCTGGATTACGATCACGTTCTCGATAGCCTGCCTACCATCTCCTGGCAATTTAACAACAACGACGACCTGCCGCAAACCGCTTGCGAAATCGAGGTCGGTACTGATTTGGATTTCTCAGTAGCTGAGATGTGGAATAGCGGGGAAATAACTACTTCAGATCACGGAGTCCAATATGCCGGATCACCGCTGCAGAGAAACACTATCTATTTTGGGCGCATCCGTGTCAGTGACGAGAATGGCTTCGGTGGATGGACCGTCTTTAGATTCCACCGAAATAGCCTGCCCGAACCCCCCAGCCCGTATTCTCCGGAAGCCTTCACCGCACATTCGATTTTGGATGTTGTCCTCGTGGTGACCAACGGAAGCGATGCAGAAGGGGATCCGCGAACCTATGACTTCGTAGTTTACAGCGATGTTGGATTAACTGACATAGCCGCCGAAATCAGCGGGTTACCAGAAGAGAACTCTGAGACCTCAACTGGCAGGCTTTCCGGGCTGCAAGGCGACCAGCAATACTGGTGGCGGTGCCGGATCTTCGACGGCTTGGAGTTTTCCGACTGGTCGCAAGTCTCGGCCTTCCAAACGCGAAACCCCAGAACCTATCGGGTTCCCAATGACTTTGACTTCATACCGCAAGCCATTGACTTCGCAGTTCACCAGGATACAATCATGGTCGAGCCGGGAGCATACAATGAGCCCATTGATCTCAAGGGCAAGAGCATTGTGATCAAGTCGGCGCAAGGGCCGGAGGTAACTACTCTCACCACCGCCGGAGCCCATCCGAATACTTTCATCCTGCTGAACACCAGCGACGTCGCCAGCGCAGAATTATCCGGTTTTACAATTATCAGCGAGGCCTCTCAATACGGAATCGAAATCCCCGACGGATCACTTGTCAGAATTGATAACAACCGTCTCATTGGCGCACGACTCGGAAACGAAGTCATCTGGTCGAAAGGAGCTTCGGTTCTAATCGACCACAACGTTTTCTCGGATTGTTTGGTGGGCCACGCCTGTATCGGCGTGACCTCCGGCGTAACATCAATAATTAACAATACGTTTTTCAACAATACCGGAGGCTTCTTCTCACAGCTGAACTATACAATCGCGAAAAACAACATCATCGATCGATCGAGCAGCTACGGCATCTCGGGCTTCTACTCTTATCTCAACTACAATGATGTTTACGACAACGAGCCCAATTTCGCCGGTGGCGCCTTCGCCGGTGGGTACAGCATCTCGCAGGACCCGCTCTTCCGGAATGAACTGGAAGGTGATTTTCAGCTAATGCCGAACTCGCCATGTATCGACATGGGTGACCCCATTCCGACGTACAACGATCCCAACGGCACTCGCAACGATATGGGAGCGTATCCCTTTGATGAAATAGCGCCATATCCGTTCTCACTGCTGGAGCCCCAGAGCCAACTGGACACGCCTTTTACCGACCTACGGCCGACTTTCAGCTGGGAGCCGACCACAACTAACGATTCAACCGATGTTGTTTACTACACTCTGCAGGTCGCGCCTGATAGTCTTTTCAGCTTTGTCATGGAAGCGGACAGCCTGACCGAAATGACTGCTCAGGCGCCTGAACAGCTCGATTGGGGAACTCGCTATTGGTGGCGAGTGCTGGCAAGTGGCCCGCTGAATCTGACAACTGCCTCATCGGAGGTGGGTACGTTCCGCACCATGACCCTTGGGGATGCCAACAACAGCGCACGGCTTGATATTTCCGACGCAGTCTTTCTCATCAACTACGTTTTCGCTAACGGGCCCGCTCCTCAACCGGCGATTGCGGGCAACCTGAACTGCGACGACAGGATCAACATGTCCGATATCGTATATCTGGTGAATTACATGTTCATCTCCGGTCCGAAACCGTGCTCTGATTGGCCGACGGCGTCGCCCACAGTTGATAAGCAACAGATAGGAGAGCTCCAGCTTCCGAAGCTGCGTTAGAAAATAGAATCCGTGCTATCGAAGCCGGTTGTACGCACGCGCTCCCCAATTCCGGTTTCATTATCGAGATAACCAGAAATTTCGTATCTCCCAAGTTCAGGGTAACTTCAGTGTTTCCCGAGACTGCTGCAGTCTTATGAATCACCTTAACTCCTTAATTTATAAGTAGAAACGTCGATAGTCCAAGAAACGATTGGACAGGTGCTTGTGAAAAAAGTATCTTATTGGTATGATTAAGGTTTCTGATGCTGCAGATGTAATCAATCCGCTACTGATTCAGCCCGGAAGCGTGATTTACTGTGCGGGAAACGCAGCTACGCCTCAGGTCTTGCTGGAGCAGCTTGCCGCCGACCTGGCAATCAAGCACGTTGATATGTACGCCGTCTTGCCTCTGGGGGAACGGATCGCGCCTCTCTTTTCCCAGGAGCGCTGCCGCGAGTTGACGCACAGAGTGATCTTCAATAGCAAGATTACCCGCGAGGCAGTCAATAACGGCTGGGCCTTTTATCATCCGCTGCACCTGTCAGAGATCCCCCGCTACGTGCACAGCCACATGCACCCCAATGTCGTGCTGCTATCAGTAAATGGTCCCGACCGCGCCGGAAATTACTCACTGGGTACTACAGTTGAGGGTGTGCTGACGGCAATTCAGTACGCCAACAAGCACGGTGGCATCGTGATCGCCGAGCGCAATGAGCGTATGCCGTTTGTGCTGGGCACGACGGTACCGGAGAGTGCCATCGATTACATCATCGATGTTGACTATCCACTGCCGGCAAGTCCAGTGCCTGAACCCGACAATGTTGCCAGCCGCATCGGGGAGATTATTGCTTCGCTCTACATTCAGGATGGCTCAGGAAATGAGCCTGGGTCGACGCTGCAGTACGGTATCGGAGAGGTACCGGAGGCGGTCACGGATGCCATTTTGAAGAAGGGGGTTCGAGATTTGTCGATTCACACCGAGTTGCTGGCGGATGCTATGGTGCGGCTCATAACCAAAGGCGTCGTCACCAATCGCTGGAAACAGCATCTCAATTTCTCAGTTGCTTCGATCTTTCTCGGAGAGACTCAGGAAACGTACGAGTGGCTGCACTACAACAGCTCAGTGCAGAGCCGGCCTTCGAATTATACCAATAGCGTTTTTAAGATCTCAGAACAGCCACGCATGGTGGCTATCAACAGCGCCATCGGCGTTGATTTGCACGGCAACATCTGGGCCGATTCACTCGACGCGCGCAAGATCTATTCGGGGGTCGGCGGGCAATCGGACTTCATTCGTGGTGCGCAATATTCCGAGGGTGGCGTCGCGATTATTGCTTTGAAATCTATGACCAAACAGGGGATATCCAAGATCGTAGACCGCTGTCCAGCAGGCATTACCACAACCGCAACCCCGTTCGACAAAGTGATCATTGTTACCGAATATGGCGCCCTTGATCCCCGCGGCCTCAGTTTGGGTGAGAGGGCGGTGGCAATCGCTCATCTGGCGCACCCGAAGGTGCAGGATAACCTGCTTAGAATAATCACCGATAGCTCCGAATTCCATAAGCCGGAAACCACCACCGGAAAGACCCCCGGTTTCACCCCTTACGATGAAGCCATCAAGTTCATGAGCGATTGACTCTGGGAAGTCTGCGGCTCTGCCGCTGATTGCAAAGCCATTTCTCTTTCGAAGCGCACTACTGTAGGATAATACGCCAGAGCTTGTCGGCAATAGTCCTGAACGTGAAATCGCGCATTACGAGTTTGTGGCCGTTCTCCCCGAATGAGTCCGCCATCCCACGATTCTCAGCCAGTTGCCGGGCCTTGGCGGCCAGGTCACCCTGATCCTCAGGTTCAAATGCCAATCCGCACGGTGTTTCATCGATGAAAATACGCTTGGCCTCTCCTTCGACCCCCAGCAACAGTGGTTTCTTCATGACGAGCAGCTCGAATATCTTGGAAGGAATGGCACCCGTGAACAGCTTATGCCTCGCAAGCGGCACCACTCCCGCATCGATTGCATTGAGAACGTCAGGCATTTCGTTTTTCGGTACAGGATTTTCGAACATAACATTTGTGACCCCGATTTTCTCTTTGAGGCGCAGCAACTCTTCGCGACAAGGTCCCGTCCCCAGGAGCAGGAACTTGATTTGCGGCCGGCCGCTGAGTTGTTGTGCAGCGCGCAATATAGTCTCAAGCTTCTGCGCATGTCCGAGGATTCCCGCATACAGGATGATGAAGTCATCTTCCCCAAAACCGAACTGACTCCGCCACGCATTTCGCTCGCGGGCCGCATCCTGCGCGCCAGTCTCATCTAAATAGCCCTGATAAAGCTCCATATCAATTCCGTTCGGGAGCCAGTACACTTCTTCTCTCCCCGTTCGCCGCTTGATGTCATCGACAATGAAATTCGTTTGTCCGGTGATCAGATCAGAATGGCGATAGGCATACATTTCTAATTTACCTGCCAATGACAGCACCAAGCGATTGCGCACCAGCCCGAGTTGCCGGGCGCTCTCCGGCCAGAGATCAGAGACATTGAACACCAGTCGAGCACCGTGCCTCCATTTCAGCAGAATCGCGGTGATCGCTAGCGACAGGGGTGGCGACTCGCAAATAATCAAGTCGCAATGTGGAACTCGGCTCATTCCCAGCAGCACAGAACTAAATGTAAAGCTGAGATAGTTCAACATCCTCCGTAATATTGTCAATTTCTGCGAACAATAAACATAACTGCGGTAAACCTCTAACCCGTCCCTTTCCTCGTGATCGAACCACTTGCCCTCGTACTCCTGGTGCACCTTCATCTCCGGATAGTTAGGCATGGCGGTCAGCACCTTGACGTCTGCACCCTTCTTCAGCAATCTGACGGCCAAACCGTGCAGTCGATTCTGCGGCGCGCCGATCTCGGGGGGGAAATACTGACTTAGAAACAGAATTCTCATCTTACCACGCGTGACTCGGAGAGTTTGCACATAATCACGGCGAATATAAGTTTGTCTGGGGGAAGCGGCAACCAATGCTTCAGCAGGTCGAAGGGAATCAAGTAATGAAACTGTCAATCTTCGACTCGGAATTTCGTATAATTCGGAACTGAAAGGAACAATCCACCTATGAATGCTGCCGAGCTCTTTGTGAAATGTCTGGAAACCGAGGGCGTCGAATACGTATTCGGGCTGCCGGGCGAGGAGAACGCACGTCTGATGATGGCGCTCGATCAATCACCGATCAAGTTCGTGCTCACTCGCCACGAGCAGGGTGCGGCCTTTATGGCTGACTCCTACGGTCGCCTTACCGGCAAGGCGGGAATTTGCCTGGGCACGCTGGGTCCCGGCGCTACCAACCTGATGACCGGTGTTGCCGACGCCAACCTGGACCGCTCGCCGCTGGTAGTTATCACCGGCCAGGCGGATTTCCGGCGACAACACAAAGAGTCGCACCAGAACATGGATGTGGTCAGGATGTTTCAGGCGGTGACCAAGTGGGCCTCACCGGTGCTTCACCCCGATACCATTCCCGAAGTTGTCCGCAAGGCCGTCAAGCTGGCTGAAACCGAGAAACCGGGCGCGTGCCATATCGAGTTGGCCGAAGACATCGCCGCGCAGGAATCAGACTGCAAGCCAATCCCACCCATTCGGGTGCGCCGCGCCGTGCCTGACGACAAAATCGTCGATCAGGCAATGGAAGTTCTGCGAAGCGCAAAACGGCCGGTAATTCTGGCGGGTAACGGCGCTATTCGCAAACGTGCCGCCAGGCAATTACGCCAGTTTGTTGAGGCGACCGGCATCAGCGTTATTAGCACCTTTATGGGTAAGGGTGCTATCCCGCGCCACTCTGAGCAGTGCTTGTTTACAATCGGGCTACAATCACAGGATCTGGTTGCCTGTGCGATCGAAGCCGCCGATGTCGTCATCACGCTCGGCTACGATCTGGTCGAGTATCATCCGCGCTTCTGGAATGGCAGCATAAACAAGAAGATCATTCACATCGATTTCCTGCCGGCGGAAGTTGATGAACATTATCGCATCGATGTTGAAATTGTCGGTGATCTGGCGCATACGCTCTGGATGTTCAATGAGCGAGTTGCCAGGAAGCCGTTGAGTTTTGATATTCGGCAGCACAAGTCAGTGCGGCAGGGAATGATCGAGGATTTCGAGGAATACAAAGACGATGACACCAGCGGCGACATCAAACCGCAGAAGGTGCTCTGGGATGTCCGAGAAGCGATGGGTTCGAATGACATCGTGCTCTCTGACGTCGGCGCTCATAAAATGTGGATCGCGCGCTATTATCACTGCGATGAACCAAACACTTGTCTGATCCCCAATGGTTTCTGCTCAATGGGATTCGCCTTCCCGGGAGCTATCGCCGCCAAACTGGTACATCCGGAGCGACGAATCCTCGCAATCTGTGGCGACGGGGGATTTTTGATGAACGTTCAGGAAATGGAGACAGCACGACGTCTCGGCACCAAAATCGTGGTGATGGTGTGGGTGGACGGAGGATATGGTTTGATTTCGTGGAAACAGGATGCACAGTTCCAGCGCCACTCCAATCTTTCTTTCGGGAATCCTGACTTTGAAAAGCTGGCGGACTCATTTGGCTGGAAATCGTTCATTGTTGACAAGTCGCGTGATTTGAAGAAGTCTCTTGATAGTGCATTCACCTGCGATGCTCCGGCCCTCGTAGTGATACCGATTGATTATCGCGAGAACTTGAAGCTGACCGAGCGACTTGGAAAGATTGTTTGCCCCATCTAGTCTATAATCCATGCTAACAGGATTCAGAGATTAGCGAAGGAGAAATGAGAAATGCTGAAGGAGAAGTACCCATATTACCTGGCCAACAAACCAGTACAGGCAAATACCGACCTTGAAGTAACCAATAAGTACACCGGAAAGGTGGCCACGCGTGTCGCAATGGCAGACTCGGGTGCCATTGATGAAGCCATCACTAAGGCGGAAGCATCCCTCGATAAGATGCGAAAATTGCCCGCCTACAAACGACAGCAGGTACTTTACCATTGCGTCGAGCGCTTTACCGAACGCTTTGATGAATTGGCGGAATCGCTGTGCATCGAGGCAGGCAAGCCAATCAGAGACAGCCGTGGCGAAGCTACCCGCCTGATCGACACTTTTCGCATCGCCGCCGAAGAATCAGTGCGAATCACAGGCGAAGTACTTCCTCTCGATATCTCGGCTCGCGCTCACGGTTACTCAGGTATGTGGAAACGAGTACCAATAGGAGTATGTTCCTTCATTTCGCCCTTCAATTTTCCGCTCAATCTGGCAGCTCACAAGGTGGCGCCGGCCCTGGCAGTCGGTTGCCCCTTCGTGCTCAAGCCGGCGAGCCTGACACCGATCGGAGCCCTGATAATCGGTGAAGTACTGGCGGAAACAGATTTGCCGGAAGGAGCCTTCTCCATACTGCCGTGTCACCGCGAAGGTGCCGCTCTCTTTACCGAGGATCCTCGCCCGAAGCTGCTGAGCTTCACGGGATCTCCGGAAGTCGGCTGGCGGCTCAAGGCAAAGGCAGGCAAAAAGAAAGTCATCCTTGAGCTGGGCGGCAATGCCGGCTGCATCGTCGATGAGGACGCGGATATTGATGACGCTGTCGCGCGCATAATCATCGGCGCTTTCTATCAGTCAGGTCAAAGCTGCATCAGCGTGCAGCGAATCCTGATACATGAGAGGGTTTATGACCAGTTCAAAGAGAAGCTGGTAGCTGAAACCAAGAAGCTTAAGATGGGTGACCCGATGAAAGAAGAGACATTCATCGGACCAATGATCTCGGAAAAGGAAGCGTCGCGACTGCACGGCTGGATCAAATCGGCACTCGATGCCGGAGGCAAACTGCTTTGCGGCGGCAACCGCGAGGGCACGATGCTGGAAGCGACGTTGCTTGAGGATGTCCCGGCGGATCAGGATCTGTGCGCCCAGGAAGCCTTCGGACCGGCGGCAATTCTCTCGAAGTTTTCGGATTTTGATGAGGCGCTACGGGTCGTAAATGACAGCAAATTCGGTTTGCAGGCAGGGGTGTTTACGCGCGATCTCTATAAGGCGCATAAGGCATGGAATGAACTGGAAGTCGGCGGCGTGATAATCGGTGATGTGCCCTCATGGCGCGTCGATCACATGCCGTATGGCGGCGTGAAAGACAGCGGCCTGGGACGCGAAGGCATCCGCTGGGCTATTGCTGATATGTCTGAAGAACGACTGATGGTTATTCGCGACAAGGACGCTTAGCCAGCCAGCTAGTGCTCACCTCTTCTGAATACTGCGATGGCATGATAGAGGGCGGTACCGAGCGCTCTGACCGCCTGCTGTCGCTTTTCATCATTCATCGAGCCGTCAGCGGCGAATTCATCCTTAGCTCTGCGGATTGAAATTTGCTCAGGCAGCACTTTCACCCTGATATTGCTCAAGATCCGGCGATATTCCTGAATAGCGCGCACGCCTCCCCATTGGCCGGTCGAAGCGGTCATAACAACCGCGAACTTGTCGAGAAAGCACTCCAGGCCCGGTCTTCCCGGCTGCGGACGCGACACCCAGTCAATCGTATTCTTCCACACTCCCGAAATTGAGCTGTTGTACTCGGGACACGACATCAGCAGACCGTCATTTTCAAGAAACAAATCTCGCAGCTTTACAGCATTTTCGGGTAGCCCCTGTTCAGTTTCAAGATCGCCATCGTAAAGCGGCAGCCGATACTCCCTGAGATCAATGAGGGTGACTTCGGCGCCTGCTTCGCGGGCACCCTCGACCGCTATGGAAAGTAGTTGCTTGTTGAATGACGCTTGCCGGGTGCTGCCGGCGAAGGCGAGAATTCTAACCTTATCAGACATATCGAGTGAATATCCTTTCAACCTGCTTTTCGTGATCAGCAAACATGGAGTCTGTCAAGAGATACGAGTTCGAACAGCGCTACTGTTGAGTTGATGCGGTCAGGGCAGGTTCAGGACAATACAGAAATGTGAAAGCGACAGCGACTTTCACAGCCGCTGCCGCATTCGGAATGAAGAACAGGGAAGTGGGTGCTGTTCGTTTAGAACATCACTCCTGCGGAAAGATGAACGGTGAAGTTCTTATAGTCCAGTCCGCTGTGGCCGTCGCTGTCCAGAACCGGAATATCGCCTTTGCCGTTTGCGATAGCATCGGCAATTTCCTTGTCCGACAGGTCTCTGAACAACTTGGTCAGGCCGATATCGGTACGAAAATCGATGATGAAGCGGGTTGGACCTGAGCCCAGTTCAAGGCCCGCGCCAATAACGGTACTGAAGTCGTATTTCTGCAGGTTGGCGATTCCAATGGATGAACCGGAAGCGGTGATCGCCGAACTCACCGGCACAGAGATCGCCGGTCCGACATTAAAGACTGTACTCACGGTTGAGGCGCGGCTGAGTTTTACGCTGACAAGCAATGGGAATTCAGCGTAGTCGACCTTACCGGTTGCATCGACATAGTAACCAACGAACGGATTGTAGACGCTTATTTGCGTCCCTTTCTGCACATACATTGCTTCCGGACGAATGCTGATATTCTCGTTGACGGGGAAGTCAAGGAACATTCCGCCAATGAAGCCGTTACGGTAACCGGTATTGGCGGCGTCGTTGCCCCAAACTGTTGCGATCGATCCGCCACCCATGATCCCGACTCCGGCCAGCGCCGGGGCCGCTGCGACTGTCATGAAGGCCAGGGCCATTATCAGGCCTCTGAATTTGTTGTGACTCGTGAACATTATTTTCTCCTCGGTTCAGTTGAGTTTGTTTATTGCTTTCACTCCGGAACGCAGCAAAACTCGACTAAACCGATCACTGTTTTGGGAGATTTTTCGCAAAAACTCTCGCAAATTCGCGCTTTGATCAGGGAATTATTGGGTTAAATTAACCGATGAAGAGGCTAATCGCGCCTGCTGCACTGACTTACCGAGATTGCTTCCGCGACACCGTCAATCTCTGAAGAGAGCTAATATGACTGACAAAGAACTTGCCGAAGTAACGCAACTGCTACAGGATCTCGCCGGGGGCGACCGTAGCGTAGTTGATTCGCTCTTTCCCATTGTCTACAGCCAGTTGCGTCGGCAGGCGCAGGGTCAGCTGCGGGGAGAACGCAAGGACCATACGCTCAATGCTACCGCGCTGGTGCATGAAGCCTATCTCAAGCTAATCGACCAAACACGGGTAGAATGGCAAAACCGCGCTCATTTCTTTGCAATTGCTGCTCAGGCGATGCGTCGTATTCTAATCAACTACGCGAACCAGCGCCTTGCACAGAAGCGAGGTGGCGGAGCCGTGATTGCCACGTTTGACGAGGGACTTGTTGCACGCGAATCGCGTGCGGAAGAGCTGATTGCGCTGGATCAGGCCCTTGAACGCTTGCGCGAACTGAACGAGCGACAAAGCAAGGTCGTTGAGTACCGTTTCTTTGGCGGCCTGACTCAGGAGGAAATTGCTGCAGTGCTTGATGTCTCTGAGCCTACCGTCCGTCGAGACTGGCGGCTGGCACGAGCCTGGCTAAGCCGTGAACTCAAGGAGCAATTCCCCGAGTGAATTCTCCGAAGACTCCGCTATCTGAAAACTGATGATCTATCCTAAAATCATATTGCCCGGCTATGGACTCTAAGAAATGGGAATTGGTTCAGGCTATTTTCGATGCCGCCGCCGAACTGAACCCTGACCAGCGTGAACAATTCCTGAAGCAGCAGTGCGGAAACGATTCTGAGCTTGAGGCGGAAGTAAAATCGTTGCTCGCTGCGGATGAAAAGCAACACTCTATGCTCGACGGATTGGCGGTGGACTATGTGTCGCCGGTTGAGTCCGTAGAGTACGAGGGACGGCAGATCGGGCCGTACACGCTGGAGAGACTGATCGGCAGCGGCGGAATGGGACTGGTGTTTCTCGCGTCCCGCGCGGACGGCCAGTTCAAGCGTAGCGTAGCGCTGAAGCTAATCCGTGATGGCAGCCTCACACAGGAAATCAGGCTCCGTTTTGATGCCGAGCGCCAAATTCTGGCGCGTCTCGATCACCCCAATATCGCAAGGCTCTTTGACGGGGGATTCTCCGATACTGGCTATCCCTACTTCACGATGGAGTATGTGGACGGCAAACCGATCGATCAATACTGTCGCGAACATAATCTGCCGATTGAGGATCGTCTCAGCCTCTTCCTGCAAGTCTGTGCCGCGGTTGAGTACGCCCAGAACAAGGCTGTGATTCATCGTGATCTTAAGCCGACAAACATTCTGGTGACGGCAAATCTCGAAGTTAAACTGCTCGATTTCGGTATCGCCAAGCTGATCGCCGAGGATGCCACGCACGCCATGACCGAGCTTACGCGCACGGGGATGAGGGTGATGACTCCTGCTTATGCCGCGCCCGAGCAAATCAGGGGAGAAGCCATCTCGGCGGCGACCGATGTCTATTCGCTGGGTGTTATCCTTTACGAGCTGCTTACGGATCAGCGTCCGTTTCCCACCGGCAACCGCTCTCAGCAGGAACTGGAGCAGGCAATCTGCTCAACAGATCCGATCAAGCCGAGCGTGGCTGTAGTTACCGACACGCAGAACGTCCTGGCCGGAGAGCGGCCGACTTTCAGCCATGAGCACGATGATACTCTGAACACGCCGATGTTGCACCGACGCAGCCGCAAATTGCGCGGTGACCTTGACAATATCTGCCTGATGGCCCTGCGCAAAGAGCCTGAGCGTCGTTACCAGAATGCTACCGAGCTGATTGCCGACATTCAACGACATCGTGATGGTCTGCCGGTCAAGGCACGAGCATCAACATTCGGATACCGCGCGCAGAAGTTTCTCCGTCGAAACAAGCTCGCTGTAGCCACCGGTGCCGCCGCCGTCCTGGTCCTGGCCTTCATCATTGGCTTCTATACAATCAAACTTACCGGCGAACGCGATCTGGCGCAACAGGAGAGCCTCAAAGCCACTGCTGTCTCAAATTTTCTTACGCGGCTGTTTCAGGTTGCCGATCCCGGCCAAACTCGCGGCGAATCAGTAACAGCGCGGGAGCTTCTCGACCAGGGTGTGGAGCGGATCGACTCAGATCTCAAGGATCAGCCGGAGATTCGCGCTCAATTGCTCAACGTCATTGGCGGTGTTTACTACAACCTTGGGATGTATGACGAATCGGCACATCTGCTCAATCGCAGCGCTGATCTTTACGACAGTCTCGGAGGTAAGACCCTCGCGGAGGTATCGGCCCTTCACAGCATGGCCAATGCAGTCGACGCCGCCGGCAACAGCGACTCAGCACTGGTTCTTTTCCGGGTAGCCTTGTCGAAGTTCGCGGCTTTGCCAGAAGATGCTGCGACTTTGCTCGAACAGGCCGGTACCAAAACCGATATGGCGGTCATTTACCGGCATCAGGGTGAGTATGCCGCCGCGGAATCGCTCTATCTCCAGGGTTTGGAAGTCAGACGCAAGCAACTCGGGGAGATGAATGAGGATGTCGCCCACAGCCTGAATCACGTCGGCCGCCTCTATTACAACCAGGGAGAGTATGATCGAGCCAGGCCATATCTTCGGGAAGCGCTCTCGATTCGAGAGAAGCTGCTGGGACCGCTCAACCCTGCCACCCTGGCCAGCTTTGGAGCGGTAGCCGGTTTGTTCAGCAAACAGGGCGAGGATGATTCTGCGCGCGTATACTACGGCAAAGCGTTGGCGGGATTTCTGAAAGTGATGGGACCGGAGCATCCTTATTCAGCGGCGTGTATGAGTTCTTATGGAAGGGCGCTATTTGACGTGGGGGAGATTGACTCCGCCGAGTACTGGTTGAATCGCGGTCTGGAGGAGTCACACAAACTCTATCCGCCCGAGCATATCAGCCTGTCATATCCATTACTTGGGCTGGGCGAAGTCTCGATCGCGCGCAAGAAGTATATCGAAGCAGAGGATTATCTGAAGCGCGCGCTGGAGATCAGAAAGGCGAGCCTCCCGGCGGATCACGTCGATGTCGCTGCCGTGCAGCTTGACCTTGGGATCGCCTTAATCGGTCAGACGCGCTTTGCCGATGCACGCGATATCCTGGAAACTTGCCTGAATACGTTTATGACACGACGGGGGCCCGACGATCAGAACACACAAAAGACACTCCATCAACTGGCAATAGTCTATTATCAACTGGGCGAGTCAGGTGAACTCGCCCGTGTGAGCGATCTTATCAAAGAATAGAACCTAAGGCTGGCACTTTATCGCCGCTTGACAGGCTGCATTTCGTTCCCGATTCTAAAAGCTTATGTCCAACAATAAGGCAGATCGGTACGGAGGAGCGCGCTTCCCGGAAACTCGACATTCCGCGCTGCGTGCGATTAAGAGTGGAGCCGGCAAACAAAAGCGGCTCGCGCTGGCAGTGATTACTTCAGCCTATTGGCCGGCAGTGTACAAATACCTGCGGTTGCGATGGCATCGCGATCCGGAGTCAGCCGCTGACCTGACACAATCGTTCTTCTTAAGTGCCCTTGAGAAGGATTACTTCGCTGACTATGACCCCGAGAAAGCGCGATTCCGCACCTTCATTCGACTCTGTGTTGATCGTTATGTGGCCAAGTTCGACCGCGCTGCGTCAAGGCTGAAGCGCGGTGGTGATGCAGAACATCTCTCGCTGGACTTTGCCGGGATTGAAGCTGAAATGAGTCGAGGTGCCGCCAACCCTGAATCTCCGGAAGCGTTTTTCGAAGCCGAGTGGATGCGCACACTGCTGGAGTCCTCGATCGAGCAACTCAAGGCGGAGGCCACAGCAAAGGGAAAGGGAATACCTCTGCAGGTTTTCGAGCAGTACGATCTCGAGCCGGCAGGAGGCGACGAACGTCCAACGTACCGGGATTTGGCGGAACGACACAGCGTCTCGGTGGAGACAATTACTAATTATCTCGCCGCAATGCGCCGCGACTTCCGACGCATAATCCTGGAACGCCTGCGGGAGATGACGGCAAATGAAGAGGAGTTTCGTGTGGAGGCGAGAGTCGTCCTGGGGGCAGATCCTGAATGAGTTGGCTTTCAGACGATAGCATGAAGCATCTGCGTTCGGTAGTGGATTTACCCGATCTTTCCAAAACTCATTACAAGTTAATCGAGAGAATCGCGTCGGGTGGCATGGCAACAGTCTACAAAGCTGAAGACACCCGCCTCAAACGCCCGGTTGCGATCAAGGTGCTGAGCAGTACCAACTTCACCGATGAATTCATCGCGCGAATGACGCAGGAAGCTCACCTGATCGCCGAACTCGAACACCCCGGAATTGTCCCGATTCACGACCTTGGCACGCTTCCTGATGGACGGGTCTACTACGTGATGAAGCATGTAGAAGGCACCACTCTTGAAGAACTCATTCACCGCGAACCAGAAATATCTGTGCGACTGCGAATTTTGCAGAAGGTCATTGAGGCAGTGAGCTTCGCTCATTCGAAGCATATCATCCATCGCGATTTGAAACCCGCAAATATCATGATCGGTGCCTTCGGCGAAGTGCTGGTGATGGATTGGGGAATCGCAGCGCAGCTGAATACCGCAGAGAGGCCCCGTCAAACAGCCATTGGGAAGGCAGTCGATTTCATCATGGAGCATGTCGAGCAGGTACAGCAGCCGGATATTGAAACCGCTCACGGCACCGTGCTGGGAACACCGGCTTTCATGTCGCCGGAGCAGGCCAGGGGGGAAACCGATGTGATCGATAATCGGTCAGATATCTACTCATTGGGCGCGGTGCTCTATTTTCTCCTCACTGACCAGGCACCGTTTCAGGGTACAGATGCAAAAGTAATTGCCGAGCGAGTGCTCATGGGTGACTTTATTCCGCCGCGACAATTGGAACGATCGCTGTCCAAACAGCTTGAGGCAATTTGTTTGAAAGCAATGTCATTGCAGGCTGCTGATCGCTATCAGCAAGTTTCCGAGCTTGGCAAAGACCTAACAGATTGTCTCGACGGCAAGCCGGTGGCTGCCTATCGTGAGAATTTCTTCGAGCGCTCCGGCCGCTGGGTCGCCAACAACCAGTTCATTGTCCTTCTACTGGTAGCTTATGTAGTCGTGAGATTTCTCATACTAGTCCTGATGGGACACTAAAGGATTCTAATCGGGTGGGTAATAGAGTGATAGAGATGCTTGTGGATCTGGAACATGGAAGGAGAGATGCCTGATGTCCAATATTTCAAAACCGCTGCTGGGACTGATCCTGGGCGCGATTTTAGGCAGCTTTGACGGCTTATCGAGCTTGGTCTCGGCTCCCGAAGTTGCCCCTATGCTTGCCAGTATTGTGATTGGGTCGACTATCAAGGGGATGATTGCCGGTGTCATCATCGGCTTTGTAGCCAGGAAGACCGATTCCCTCGCCCTTGGTCTCGCAGTCGGTTTAGTCGTTGGTCTGGCGCTTGCTTTCGCGGTGGCGGCAATGCCCGCCGACAACCAGGGCACGCACTACTGGCTGGAGATAATGATTCCGGGCTCTCTGGTAGGGCTGATTCTGGGATACGCTACGCAACGATATGGCAGAAAGCCGGCCCGGCATCAGGTTGGGCAGTAATCGCACGACAAATCAACAATCCAATAACGTGATTTTACAGGAGAAACGACAAATGGCACAGCCGGTAGTACATTGGGAAGTATCAGTAAATGACTATGCCAAAGGCATCGAGTTTTACAGCAAGTTATTCAACTGGGATTTTCAGAAATTCGAGGGTGCTGACTACTCAGTCGTAGCGGCAGCGGGCGAGAAGTCTATCGGTGGCGGCATCGGTCCGGTTCAGAAAGGGCAGAAGCCGACCGTGACTTTCTACGTACAGGTCGACGATTTACAAGCCTATCTCGATAAAGCAGAGAGTCTCGGAGGCAAGACCATCGCACCCCCAACTCCGATACCGGGTGTGGGCTCCAGTGCAATGTTTGCCGATCCTGATGGCAATTTGATCGGCCTGTTCAGCAGCTAGGTCACCTCAGACAGAGAGAATTGTTTCGTACGACACGGGCAAGGCGCGGTGCCTGCCCGTTTCACTTATCCGGAGGGAAATCTCGCAGAATTTTCTCGACTGCCTTATCGACGTGCTTGCGAGTTGACTGCGGAGAAGAAATCACTCCGGCTCTCGAACCTCTCCAGATCAACTGTCTTGACCGGGCATCTATAATGTCTATCACCAGTGTTCCCGACTTGTAGGACCTCTCTGGCAGCCGGCGCTTACCATACCATTTTCGCGGGCCGTAGGAATATCCCCATCTGTGAACGTTGACTTTTCCGTTCTCCCCGCCATGATAGGCGACCAGCAAATCTGCGCTTGCAGGGTTTTGTTGCCGGAAGCCTTTAGTGGTGAGTTCACGTGTGATCGACGCTTCGATTTGCAAAACCGCGGGAGGGTTTTGGTCGAGAAGACTATTCGGATTCGCTGTTGGCCTTTCCAGCAGAGCAAAAGAGCGGTAACCGAGGAAATTCGCGACTGGATCTGAGTCGCTGCCTACAGATGCGGTAGAGCAAGACCAGATTAGTGACGGAATTAGCAGCAGCAATAAAAGCCTGGGATTGAGAGCTGATTTCAATGTAATAGCTCCATTTCGATGTCCGGCTGGCGCTTCAGATCGCGCCGGCAGAGGAAATGCAAATAGTGTTGCATTTTGAACCAGAAAATCTTAAGTCTGAGATAATCCGTCGGTGAGAAACCGACGGATTTTTCTTCTAATGAAGTATATCGGCTCCGAATGGGAGCAGACTTATACCAGTAAAGCAATTCCCGGCGTGACGTGTGACGTCAGTGCGAGCTAAACAGCGAGGCAATACTGCCGAAACAATACTATGGAAGGTAGAGTTCGGGTTCAGCTATTGCACAGAGGAGTTCATGGACTGCACACCATGTAATGAATCGAATCACCTCCAAAGATTTGCGCTACCGCAGGACGATAACGCAAACAGGAGGTGTTAAAATGTTAAAATCACTACTCAAACCACACCATCTGCTCACTATTGCTGTTGCCCTGTTCTGCTTCGCGATGATCTTCACCATGGATGTCAAGGCTGACGACAGCATTACTATCCGCCGCGATTTCCAGGGTGGAAAGCAGTTCACCGTCGAGCAGCCAAATTCAATTCTGGCAAAATGGAGCATGGCATTAGATGGTGTTGCCACCGAGTACATTTTGACCTACAAAGGCTTGAGAGGCGCCGATTCGATAGACGTCGAGTCGAAAGTAATCGAGCGCACCGTAGCCGGAAAGGTCCTGCGGACAATCAGTACCGATGACAATGTTCTGGCGGTAAACCAGTTCGGCGACATGATCTATAAGGTTGAATCGCTCACCTTTGCCTTCCGTCAGAATAAAGGCATTCTGACTTATGAGATCCTGTCCGACTGGAGTCGCAGTTACTCGAACCTGGCTTCCAATGCGCACACGTGCAACCGGGGCCACGAGTACGTCAACAGCGAGGGTGACGGCTGTCCGATCTGCAACGGCGCGGCGCTGGCGGCCCAGAATCAGGAGAAGTAGGAGAGTACTAACCACCGCTACGAAGAATTGACAAATCTCCACATAGGCTGCATACAGAAGTATACCAGTCAAGAAATCAGCATTGACCTCAACGCTCCCGTCGACTAAATTCATCGACGGGAGCGATCTTTATTTACGTATAAACTGCAAATCCGATCTGGATAGAAGCGCGGTGCGATTTATCCGAACCATCTAAGCACTTATCCGACAAATAGATCGAAATGGTTAAGCGAACGCTAGGGCGCCGTGTATTCCGCCCTAAAGCTAATCAACATAGGTAACAAGTAGTTATGGGTAAGCCGGCAGCAAGAGTAGGGGACATGACCAGCCACGGTGGCGTTATCGCCGTAGGATGTCCTACGGTGCTTATTGGGGGAATGCCAGCCGCCAGGGTCGGCGATATGCACACCTGCCCAATGGTTTCTCCCGGCCCGGTACCACACGTCGGCGGCCCCGTTTCGCTGGGATCGACCGGAGTTCTTATCGCCAATATGCCCGCCGCGAGAATGGGGGACATGTGTGTCTGCACAGGACCGCCCGACTCAATAGCTGCGGGGTGCCCAACTGTGTTGATCGGCGAAACCGGCGCCGGAGGAGGCGCTGGTGGCGGCAGCGGCAGTGCAAAGTCAGTGGCCGCCGGGGAGGCCTCGTCCGACGATTCCACCGCAGCTTCAGAATCCGGCGGCGGAGATAATGACAGCGATAGTGATGAGGGGCACTTCCTTCATACCGATTTTGTCGATAAGGCCGGATTTCCGATTACCGGCGTCAATTTCAAGCTGAAGCTCCCCGATGGCTCTGAGTCCTCCGGTCCGATGACCGGCACAGTTAAACAGGACGTCGAAAAAACTGGCAACTACGATATCGAACTTCACGGCGTAATCAACGCGCAGTGGTCAAAAGAACGCGCTAAAGTGGGCGATAGCGTGACGATGTCGGCTGAGGCAGTGGGCATAGATGACGGAACGGAAGCTACTCTCGAACTCAGCGTGTATGACCCGAATTACGCCACGCGTACGATAAAATCGTTCAAAGTCTCGATTAGCGGCGGCAAAGTCCAGCATGATTGGAAAGTAGAGTTAGATCAGGCTTACTTGCAGATTCAGGATGAGAAATCGGAGTCAGCTAACTATTCATCACCTCTCTTCTTCTTCAAGGTGAAGGCTGGAGAATCCGAAACACGTTCCGGTTTTCTTACCATCCTCGACGACTTCGAATTCAATCTAAAGGATAAAGACGGCAATCCGCTGGGGGACAAGAAGTACCGTCTCTACGCTTGCACCGGCGAAATCAGGGAGGGCACCCTTGACGGCAACGGACACGCCAAGGAAACCGATGTCCCCGCCGGGCGCGTGCAGGTGTTCGTCGACATCAAAGATGAAAAATTCAACAACTGATGAAAGGCAAGCGCGCAAGTGACTAACGGTGGCACCTCAGGAAATGGTTCGCAGGATATTCAAGCGACATTCAGCAGCCTGCTGAATCGTGTCGGCGCCACTACGGGCTGCCTTGCCAATATTTGGCACCGATTGATCAATATCGGCTTCATTGAGATGGAGGATGTACTCTTTCATCTCAACAGTTGCGTGATGATGCCTGCCCGGCCGGAAGGCAAGTCATCTACCCAGGGAGACGAAGACGACGATACTGACCCCGGCGATACCGAGCGTGGCGAAGCCCAGGCAGCGGTAAGTGGACTCAGTGCGATTGCGCTGGCCTTCAAGCAATTCGAATTCGATGCCGGCACGACTCTGCTGATCGCGGGCCACACCGATACTTCCGGCGGCGCGAAGATGAACTTCGAGCTTTCAGAGTTGCGAGCGCTCAATGTGCTGTTGCTCATGGAGGGCAATCGTCGCGACTGGGCATTGGGTGCGGCAGAACGACATCGCATCGAAGATTACCAGCAGATAATGAAATGGATCAAGCACAACACCCGCTGGGGCTGGGATTGTGATCCTGATAAAGTTGATAATATCTGGGGCGATAAGACCAGCGGTGCGACGCAAAGATTTATCGATGCCTACAATGACTGGGTTGATAGCGGCGATGCGCCCGATGTCGCCGCCAAGATCGCGCCCGATATGCACAGCCGCATCAGAAACGACGGTCAGCATAAGTGGCCGATGGAAATGTGGCAGGCTGTGTTTGATGTCTATAATGACGAGCTGGCTGCTATCCTGAGAGTGGATCGAGACGGACTCAATGGCCAATATCGCACCAAGCTGCACTGGGCCAACGACGAGAAGAAATACGTTTCGTGCGGTGAGTCATTTCCCATCGACGATGCCGAGCGCGACAATTATCGATCGCAGCAAAATCGTCGCGTGGAGTTGCTGTTCTTTGACGAGGGCGACGCTCCCCCCGTAATCAATTGCCCGGGACACCGCGACACGGTTCACACTGCCGAAGAGTGCCCGATCTGGCATCATCTTCACTATATCCCGGTCTATATCGATCCGAACGACCTGAACGCAGTCGGTTACCACTTGAAATTCGTCTACTTTGATCGAGTATATCAGGCGCTTAAACCGGTACCGGAAGGGCTGCAGATAAAAGTATTTGAGAATGGCACTGATGAAATCAACGCGCGTCTCAGTTACTCGAATGGTGTGTATCTGGTAAAGGTTCAGCAAGATGATTCGCGTACCGATCTACAGTTCACCTTTGAAACCGCCAACAAGTGGATCTACTCGGCTGACTCGTCGACTGATCCGGTCATAGTCGAAAAGACTCCTGCAGAAATCGCGGCAATGCCGTTCATCGAGCGCATCAAGTACTATGATCTGCCCACAGGCTGGTCGTCCCGCAATTACTGGACTCGTTACGACGGCAACATGAACACCGGCGGCATCTTCCGCGAAGTGATGGAGAACACCAAACAGTACAAACCTTTTGGTGGTAATGTCACCAGTTCCAACGCCCCGATGATCTTTTCTCTTGATGACATCGTGCTGTGCGCCAATAATCGTTCGCAGGTGATTCGCGATCAGAATTCAGCCGGGGCTTCCTTTCCGGCCGCAAATCCGCTGAACAATAACTCTCGCTACACGCTCTTCCATCTCGACTATTCCACCAACGAGAGTTACGGCAGCGAGAACAAGAACCTGCGCAAGCTGAAGATCCACAACCCCGATCCGAATCTGCCGCAAACCACAAACACGCAATTTACCCGTAACCATATCACGGATGTGCCCGGCAATGCGCGGTTGGTCTATTTCTGTAACGGCTTTTACGATGTCTTCGACAAGCGTACCACCACCGGCGACACCGGGTTCAATTTTGCCTCCGGTCATGTCGCCGGAGCCAGAATGGCGCTGCTAAATGACTCCGATATTCACGTCACCGAGCACTTGATTGGCTCTAACGCCGCCAACGTCACCGCCGGGTTCTGCTTCAACAATGTTGGCGGTAACTACGATCTGCACTACCTGCACAACTGCGGTGATCTTGATGGCAAGCCATTGGAATACCTCCTCATTCACTGGTCGGGGCGCATACAGGCGGACACCACCGCAGGCACGACCGTGACCGCCAACGATGTGACCAACCATCGCAACCCCGGTTTTGCCAACGCCAACGAACGGATGAATCGAAAGAACTATCTCTTTGTCAAGGATTCCGGCGGCAATGACATTATTATTCGACCCCACTGGTTCATGGAATACAAGAATAATACCAATGGCGGTCAGCATAAGGCGTTGATCACGGTGGTAGATAGCGGCAGCTGGATGTTACCCGCAACGGCGCACTTCCGCAAAGCGGCCTATCAGACCGAGCCTAACCGTTTTGGGGCTCACGATCCGGATAATACTCGACAAGATACCAACGGCCAGACCAATGAGCCGCTGGCCAACTGCCACGAGATGGGCCACGCACTGGGTAACGGTGACGAGTATCTTTACAGCGCCAGCGACTCGGCCGGTGCTAGTTGGGGCGGCGTCCCGGCCTATGCCCAGCCCAACACTCCAGAGGGTGGGCCATACTCCGGAGATACTCTCGCCCTCATGAACAGGAACCGCGCCTGGCGTATGCGGCACTTGTGGAAGTTTGTTTGCTGGCTGCATGATCGCTCCGCCGCGGGCAGCACACTCCATCCCTTTTTCCATGGAACACGATTTAAAATTACCCTACCCACCACCAGCGGCTCGCCGCACAACTACAGGCTACCCGAAGCCAGCCGCAACATCTTCCTGCCAACTCGCAAGGGAACCAATATTGACACCGGCGACGATTCGAAGGTTGACCTGATGCTCTTCCGCCTCGGAGATGAGGAGTATGCTCGTCTGATCAAGTCAGGCATCACCTTCAACGGCATCCTCGCCGTGCGCACCAAATTTGCTGTCAAGTTCATCAATGGTTCAGGGGCGGCAAACCAGTGGACGACGGCGCGCAAGCGTTCCTGGGTACAGGCTCTGAATAACGACTACAAGAACATGTGTAACGGCAACGGCGGTAAATTCCGCCTTGAAGCCAGCGGGGCCAACGATTTCAAGAATGTCTTCGCCTGGTTTGCACCACATTTCAAGGAATACACGGGAGGCGCGCCGGGTGATTCGCATATAAATGTCGAAGTCACTTACGATACCGGTGGCGACTTCTCTTCCTCCGGCAACGAGCTGGATGTCAAACGTGACGTAAATAATGCGCGCATCATCCGCTATTGCTGGGGTCTCGACAGCGGCACCGGAAACCTCACCAAGGACAACTTCACAGCAATCGAAGGTTGGATGGCAAGGGCCGACGTTGCCAACGGCACCTTTGATATGAAGAATCTATGATAGAAGGAACTCTACGATGACCGAACTATACAGTCGCTTCTTTGCCAACCCTTTGCGCAACGGGATGATTGATATAGTCTCAGACGCAGTCGGCAAACTCGCCTGGTCTCGCAAAATCGGCGATATTGAGTCTGATTCGGCGAATGTGCGACTGTTGCTGTCGGGCGAAGACTATGTCATAGCCGATAACCTCTCAGAGTTGGTGTGTGTGAAGCGAAACGGGGACATTGCCTGGCGGCGACCGTGTTGGTACTCGAGTCAAACCGCATTGCAGGATGGGGTGCTTTATTTCACCGATCCGGAGCGTAACGACTTCATGCAGGCAGTTGATGCGAACAACTCGGTCACGCGCTCAGGGGAGAGGTTCTGGGGTATGGTCGACAACGCCTACCTGACACTGTTCGAACCGGGTGCCGATGAGACATTCTGCCAGGTTCAATTGGTGCACGACCCGCACAACGAACCACCGCTGATGATGTGCTATCGCGAGGATCGCTCCAGCCCGGGAATGCGCTGGTCAGTGGATCTCGAATGCGAGGGCAGCCCGATAATTCCGTTGCTCAACCGCGCTCAGAAGCGACTGGTTACTTCGACGCGAACGGAGATCGTTGTACTTGACACTGAATCTGTTATTCCGGAGCCCGCTCCGGCAGCGCGATTTCCGTTTCCACTTCACGAAGCGACCCATTGGGTGAGTTCAGCCGATGATGGTCGCCTTTTCTGGTGTGGTACCGGTGAGCAGGGCGCAACGCTGGGAATTACTGATTTTGCCGGCGAAATGCAGTGGCGATATGAGAAGGGACTTGCCGGACGCGCGATTGCACCTCCGGTAGTCGGCAAGGAGTTGATCTGGCTTGTGACCGATCAAGCGGCCTATGCTTTTAAGGACGGAAAGCTGGCCTGGAAATATGATGCGGGTAAGACGACATTGACCTTCGCTACGGCCGTGGTCAACGACACCCTGTTGCTGTGCGGCATTGACCGGCTCATCCGGCTGGACTCCGATGGGCTAACGGAATTTGACCTCAAGTTCGAGGAGCCGCTGTCGGCGCCACCCGTTGTTGATGCTTCCGGACAGATATATATCGCCAGCCGGGGAATAATATATGCCTTTGTGTAAGCGACCGGGTTGCGTTATCATGATGCTGGCAGGAATGACAATGATGCTTACTGCTGCCTGCAGGCAAGAGGTGGTACCCAAAGTGGAAGCGTTTAGATTTAGTTTTGGACTAAAATATAGCGTGGTCAGGGATGGGGACTACTGCGCAATTGAGCAGCGCGATATCTGGACCGACTCGCAGATCGCGCCGCCGGCCGACTTCGACGAAGCGCCGTATATCATGCTGATCAGCAAAAAGGAATGCGCGGCAATCCTGAGTCAGGTAGATGAGATTGACTGGACGAAGTATACGGACTTGAGTGATGCTGATTTTGAGACAACGCCACCCGGAATGCAGCATCGCGAGCGACTCTATGTCAAGATTGGCGACGATGTCAAAGTTGACTGGATCAAGGACTTTCAAAAGCTTCAACCAAGCCTGCGCGAACCACTTGAAGCGACTCAGCAACTCATCGGCAACATAGCGGTCGAGCGTGAAGGTAAGCTAATACCGCCCGATAGCCTGCAGCTGTCGTTGAGTGTGACGGAGCATGGAACGACGAACAGGTGGAGCGTGACTCGCGAAGGCGGTAAAGATGAACTTTCCGCCAATGGCAAGACAGCGGAATTGTCACCCGACAGCTTCAATGATCTCTGGAGTCAAATTCTCGATTTGCGTTTATTCGGTGCTGAGTATGCTCCCCTCGATTCAACGCAAGAAAAAAATCGAATAGATGAGCTCGCGGTGAATATCAATGGCAAGGAACTGGTCAATTTCAGCTTCAACACACCCTATGAAAACCAATCACGGGTCGAGGAACTACACAACCTGTTATCGTTGGCCGCAAAGAATGTGAAGAAATAGCACTAATCAGGATGGAATAGAAGATATGACGAAAACCAACAACAGCTTCAAACTGCAGCTACCGGATGGCTGGGAGGATCGCTCGATCTACACTTTCATGGGCCCGGAAGCTTTCGGCATGCAGCATATGTTGAATCTTGTCATCGACGATCAAATCGGTGATCACACACTCGAATCCTTCGCGACGCAACGAGTACAGATGATGAAGGACGCGATGCCGGACGCGACAACCCTCAAGGAGGGCGAAAGATCACTCGCCAGCGGCATGCCTGTTTACGAGTGGGTGTACAAGACGCATCCCACTGACGACAAAGCTCGCTTCCACAAGACATACTTCATGATCGTCGGTGGCCGCGGATTCACTTTCAACGCCGTCTTCAGCAAGTCATCGATGAAGACCATCGGCGTGGAAGTGGAAGAGATGGTAAATTCATTTTTGCCGATGAAGTGACAACTGCGTGGGTTCTTCTTCGAGAGCGCTTCTCAAGAGAACGATTCACGAGCAACAGGGGTCACCACACCGGTTAGGGTGAGCTATTACGTTTTCCGAGCCCGTCATATCCTCATTTCTTATGACACTGTATGCACAGGTCCATGTCGGGATCAAAGGCTAGATAGTACTCGTGTCCGGAGCCATGCATCTTGTGGCAACTGAGGCAGTTCATCGGCTTACCGTTTCTCGGGTCGATTACCTTCTCGCCCATCGGATGTGAATTCTTGTGCGCATCCTCGTGGCAGGAGTTGCACAGATCGGTCACGTTATCATTAGCTAGGTATCTGGCGTTGTTTGCGCCGTGCGGCGTATGGCAGATTGTGCAATCCTGTCCCGGGTGAGTGATATATTCCGATTTCTCCTTTGATGGCACATCAGTGAAGTGGCACTTCATGCAGAGGTTCTTCTGGTCAGAACTCAACAGAGTCGAAGCGTTTGACGCGTGCGGATTGTGACAATTCAGGCACGAGCCGTCCGCCTTCAAATGAAATGAGTACTTGAGATGGCTGCTCTCTTTGATGTCATCGTGACAGCCGTAACAGATTTTGTCGACCTCACCGCTAATTGCGAACGAGCCACCGGCGGTAGCGCTCTTCGAATGACAGCTGCCACATTCCCCCGCTTCAAACGGCGGGTGCTGGTTGGCCATTAGCAATGCGCGATTCTTTGATGAGTGCGGGTCGTGACAGGCAGTGCAGTCAGCTGAGGAGAGATCATAGCCTTTATGAGTCTTCTTAAAGGATGCGTCGTTGTCGTGGCAGTCGAAGCAAACCGTCGGCACCGCTTTCTTGAGCAGTCCGGTATACTTTGAGCCGTGCGGGACATGACAGTCTGAACATTCCTTCGCCTCTACCGGTGGATGCACATTCGCGCGAGCCAGCCACTCTTTCACATTCTCGTGGCAAGATGCGCAGAGTGTTTCCGGTGATTGCTTGAGCACGTGGTTGAAATCAGAAGCGTGCGGATCGTGACACGAAAGGCACTCACCGTTTGCTACCGGCTGATGTACATTGGCAAGTTCAGTTTGATCCTTTATCTCATCGTGGCACTGAAAACAAGTTGCCTGAACGCTACTGTTGAGTAATGACGCGTGTCGCGATGCGTGCGGATTGTGACAGTTTGAGCATTCACCAGAGGCGAAAGCACCGTGCACGTGCTTCTTATTTTGCAGTTCCTGAATATCATCATGGCAGTTATAGCAGACAGCCGGCTGATCAACAGTGACGACTTGCGCGCTACCGATATTAGCGGCGGTCGCGATGAGCCAGAGCGATGCAATAATTAAAATAAAACGTGTCATCAGCGATCACCTTCTTTCTTTGCCGGTTCGGTGTGGCAGGCGTCGCACATCCTCTCAGAGAAAGGTGCGTGGCTGTTGCTGAGCATTAGACCACGATCCTCGGAAGCATGCGGATCGTGGCACTTGCGGCAGTCAATTTGTGAGCCGGTCAATCCCAGGTGTTTGTCTTTGAAGGCGGAATCATCGCCATCGTGACAGTCGAGGCAGGTTGCCGGAACGTCCTGTATCAGCAGTGAAGCATATTCGCTCGAATGGGGCTGGTGACAGGTGCTGCACTCTTCCTCGGCGGGTGGATGCGCCTTATAGTTTGCCATCATCGTGTCAATGTCAACGTGGCAATTAAGGCAGAGACGTGGCTGTTTATCGAGCAGGAGATTGCCCAGCTTTCCCGAATGAGGCGTATGACATTCGGTGCAATTGCCTTCCTCCACCGGAGCGTGCATGCTTGTTGTTGCGGCCGGTTCGACGATGTCATCATGACACGTGCCGCACAGTTCTTTGGGGGTAGCTGTAAGCAGATTTGGCACTTCGCCGGCGTGGACGACGTGACAGATATCGCAATTTCTTTCCTTGAAGGGGGGATGCTGAATGATTGCGAGGCTATCGGCGTAGAGATCGCTGTGACATTTTTCGCAGAGATCATTCTTTGCCGCGCGTAGCAGTGGAGCCGTCTGTGAAGCGTGCGGATTGTGGCACTCTACACATTGTCCCTGCTTAATCGGCATATGCACGCTCTTCTCGGCGAGCCAATCCACGCCCTCGTCGTGGCAATCCCCGCAAAGTTCCGACTGGGGCTTCTTGATAAGATTCGCATACTGCGAACCATGTGGTTTATGGCAATCCGTGCACTCACCGTCAACGAATGGCGGGTGCGTGCTGGGGAAATCCATTGCTTCTGCTTTGTCGTCATGACAGGTGAGGCACAGCTCTTTGCTGTCAGCTACCAATAGCATCTTTTTGGCCATGCCATGAGCGTTGTGGCAGGTGCTGCAATCCTCCTCGGCGGGTGCGTGGCGTGATGCCATTACCAGCTCGTCCTGAACATCACTGTGACACTCAAGACAAAGTTGCTTCTCCGGTTCGATCAACAGCGCGTTTTCTTTCGATCCGTGCGGGTTGTGGCAGCTGGTGCAACTGCCCGCCTCGACTGGTGCGTGGCTACCCTCGGGAGCAACATCAGCCTTGTCGTGGCAGGTCAGACAGAGCGCATCGGCATCATCAGTCAGTTCAAAAGGCGTGGCAGAGTCGGGCGCATTGTGGCAACTTTCACACTCGCCACCTTCAACGGGCGCGTGTATTGATGCCCGGAACAGGAATTTTGAATCTGATGAGTGCGGCGAATGGCACTTGCCACAATCCTGATCTTCCAGGGCGTATCCACCGTGCGCCTGCTTGTAGTCGGCTGGTTGATGACAATCGCGGCATAGATCATTAGCAGGCTTCTTCAGTAAGCCGGCGTATGCACTGCCGTGGACTTCGTGACAGGCAAAGCAGTTGTCCTTCATTGGCTCATGAACAAACTTACCCTCGAATTCCTTGCGATCGTGGCAGTCGAAGCATATCTCCGACGCTGTCTTCTTCAGAAGCGCTTCATTATCTGAAGCGTGGGGGTCGTGGCACTTCTCGCAGCGGCCCTGTTTCGCAGGCGCATGAATGACACTGGCGTCCATGCCCAGTTTGGCCTTATCGTGGCACTCGTAGCAGAGCTGGGCGCCGCTCTCCTTGAGCCGCAGCATTCCTACCAGTCCATGCGGTTTGTGGCAGGCCACACAGTCTTTGTCGCCGAACGGTTTGTGTTTGTTGGAGCCCGGGAAGTCCTTTACGTCATGACACTCGGTGCAATTGCCCTTTGATGAGAAGCGCTTGCCACGTTTGATCTGACCGCTTGCATCCGAAGTAAGGAATATCAGCGTAGCGGCGCAGATGAGCAGCACCAATAGAGGGAGTGAGTTGCCAACCCATCTGAGCTTACCAGACCACATATCAATATCCTTTCTCACCACTCCCCGAGTCCTTTCCCTACCGGCTCTCACCCAGGTAGCGGTCAATGGCCTTGTCGAAGTAAGTGATCTCAGAGTGATCCTTCAGCACTGCGAGTGCCTTGTCGAGAAGGCTGTTGAATTGGCGTTGAAACATGATCTGCCGAATTGCGAGTTCGACTTCATCAAGTGACTTGAGTCGGCCCTGCTTCTTGTCAAGCAACCTGAAGATTATCCAGCCATCGGAGGTTGGAAAAGGACGACTGGATGCCCCAATTTGCAGGGAGTCGAGATTGTCACGGATTTCCTCCGGAAACGCATTGAGCGTTGTCCAGTCGGTCTTTTCCATCACGCGCGGATCTCCGGTGACGAAGCGATCAGTCACGTAGTCGAAGTCACTGCCATCCTTAAGCAGTTGATAAGCGCTGTCTGCGCCGGCTTTGTCAGCGATGATGATACTGCGAAGTTGTAGCTTGCCCGGCTCACGGAAATCATCCTGGTGCTCGTTGTAGTATTTGGTGAATTCATCGCGGTTGAATGTTATCTGCGAGACGACGGTTTCCTTGAGGTAGATCTCCACCAGGGCGCTATCGCGAGTCTTGTCAAGCGCCGCGACAACTTTCGGGTCATTCTCAAGACCTGCGGCAACCCCTGACTGCAGTAGCGCCTGCTGTTGCAGCCACTGATCGATTGCTGCAGTCACAAGCGAATCCTTTGGGGCATTGGCGGCGTTCATCGCCAGCCGGGCTGTGGCCAGTCGCAACTCGCTGTCAGTGAGCTTGCCGGTCTCACCGATGGTAGCGACGACATCATTGGTACCGATAAGGAATGTTGAATCCAGGACCGCCTCAGCATCAGAAGCAATTGCCTTCGCGCGTTCGTTGTTGCGAGTGACTCCCAGTTGCTGCTCCAGGGAATCGACAAACGCCAGCCAATCGGCCTTTTGCTTATTGATTTTAAGCACGCTGCGAATGTAGTTTTGCAGAGACGGCAGCTCTGTCTCGTCGGCGGGCGTTACCTGATCTACACGCATGAGCACGTAGGCATCATGGTAGGGAAACGGCCCGATCAACTGACCTTCTTTGGGGTCAGGCAGGTGAGTCCTCAGTTCATTCTCAATCTCTGCATAGTACATTAAACTGTGCGCGCCGCCCTGATAGCGGTGCACGTCGACTGAATTGGTCTTTGCGAGACTGTCCATCGGCGCTCCGGCGGCGATCATCTGCCTCAGGGAATCCGCTTTGCTACGGCTCAAAGTCGCAATAGTTCTGATCTGAACTTTGAAGTACTTCTTGTCAAAGTAGTCCTTGATCTCGTCGTCGCTGACCTTTTTGTTAAACTTGTAATAGTTTTTCGCAAAACACCGCTCGACATTCTTATCGCGTTCCCGCTCCATGAACTTCAGGAACGAGTCTTCGTCGGCCATACCGATAGCATTGGCTTCCTGTATGATGAGCCTGTCATTTACGAGCTTATCCACGAGTTTGCGATAGTCAAATTTCATTTTCGAGTTGTTGCTCATAGAATCGTGAATCGTGGAAAAGATATCGTCGACGTCCGTTGTCGTGATCGAATCGCCGTTGACTACAGCCAGCACCTCCTGCGCCAGCGCTCTGCTACCGTCGACTATGAGCAAACCGAGGAGCAGTGTGAGTAAAATCCTGAAGCCTTGCATTAATCTACCTCTGCACCGTTTCGTGTTGAATAGTCTTGTTGCTGGAGACTCCCGTGCGCCGTTCCCGCACGAGCCGCTTCCACATCGTCTCCACCAGTGATTGCGTTGTCCTGCCGATTGAATATTCTCTCCCCGAGCCGAACAGGGCGTTGACCGTGGCGCCGTTTCGCTGGTCGTTGACAGCAGAGAGTACAACTCCGCTCTGGGGGTCGGTGAGACGCAGACTCAAGCCGACTACCGGCCCCGCCTGGGAAACTCGGCCCCGTAACGGCAAGAACTCAAAAACTGTGCCGCTCACCAAAGCAGTGACATTCAGGCTGTCCGACAGTTCTTTCATGCCAACCTCGGTTGCCGATCCTATATAGAGCTGCCGGCTGCGGGTCAAAATGCGAGTCACATCACCGGGCTCAGCGACCGGGTATCCCAGCTGCCATACCTCGGCAAGTAGCAGATCTGATACCACGTCGCCCGCGGTCAGATAAAGTGTCGAATGATCGCAGGGGATTACCGCGAGCTTGCCGCTCTGCAGCAGCTTTCTGGCCTGCTTGCTGACTTTCGGCACTTTGAAGTTTGAGCCGGCGAAATGAGAATCAAAATCCTTCATCAGCTCCCGAATTACTCTCGATGTTACTTTGCTCATTGAAGACGTCTCACCAATCCCCAGAAGCCCGCCGTAATCTTCTCCCGCTGCCGAGACGCACTTGGCCCAAACGACTTCCAGGGAGCGGCAGTCGTAGACCCTCAGGCAGAGTGACAATTCGGGTAGCTCTCCCGGTTGGTAGATTTCGATTGCGCCGGTGACAACGAATCTGACACCGAGCCCTTGATTCAGTTCAGACGCTGCCACGGAGTTAACCACTCCCACGAGTCGCAGCCTATTCGAGCGCATGAAGTCTCTGAGTGAATCACCGGTAATTAGATTACAGCGTTGCTCCAACTCGGACTTCACCGCGGATTCAACCGAATCGCGGGCTTCATTGAATTCGCTGTAGTTGGCCAACGGCACCAGCGCAAACCTTGTGGCAGCACTCTCAATTGTTGCTTTGGCCCCGGGGGCAAAAACAAGAATAAATAGAGCACATATCATCAAGATTGCGCTGTAGTCTCTTAGCATTGTTCTTGTGTCGTCAGCCATCTTTTGACTTCAGTCTCAGTCGATTAGTGTATCGATAGTTTTGCGCACGCAACGTCGCGCAACTTCGCTATAGGAGCGCTGTTCCGTTCCGAAGAGCGATGACAAAAACGTGCGACTGCCCTCAGTGTCGGTAGCCGACCACACGATTTGTCCTTCCTCAGTCTCCATCATGCGGACATCGAGAGTTACAACTGTGGCCGGGCCGCCACTCGAGCGATTATTGGTCGACTCATTGACAGTGCCGATAATAAGTGCCTGCACGCCCAGCGTCTTACCCAGTTCCTTAATCTGATCCACCGTGAGCAGGTCTTTGCGCGGCAGCGTATATTTTCCCAGCGCCTTGATTACTTCTCCCGGCTCCACAATGTCGAATGCTTCCGCTGCCAGCAACTCTGTCATAAACAAGTGCGTCAGTCGTGGTCCTGCGCCTTGATCATTGGAAAGATTTTCAAACGGAACTATCGCGACCCGTTCTACATAGGCGAAATTGTAATCCCGGTTCAGGAACACTGTTGGTTTGACTGTCGAGCAGCCGGAGAGCAAAAGTGCAAAAAGAACAGCAAGCGAGATGACTGCCGGGAGAGTCGCGTGAACAGTCTTCGCGGTAAGTCGGAGTTGATTCTTAGTAGTGTATTTCATTAGAATCCCGTCCTGATTCCGATCCTGAAGGACATCGTTGAAACTCCACCGGTGCCGGTAAGATCATTTTCTTGAACTGTACCGGTAAGCGTGGTACGACGCGTCAGGCTATAGTCAATTTGCGCTCCGTAACGCTCAGTACGAGAACCGGCATCGAAACTAAGCAGATAGGCGCTGGCGCTGGTGCTGACTTTTGGAGTCATGCGCCAGGTGAAGATAAAGTTCTGTGTCAGGCTGCGAACCAGAGCGTCCTCGATACTGTTGATATTGCCGCGCAGTTGCATATTTTCGCTGATCATGTAGGTGAACCCCAGCAGGTACTCTTTTCTGACGATCAGTCCCACTTCGTTCTCAGTGGTCTCACGGTAGCGATAGCTGGCCTGGCCTTCAAGCCACTGAGTCAGGCTGCCGATCAGGTAGGCCCGATATGACCAGCTATCCAGCTGTCGCGCGACCTGATTCAGCCTCGTTCGATTCAGTCCCACTTCCTGATTTAACTTCAGTTGAGGAAATAGATCCGCACCCGCTCTTACAAAAGCGTTGTAGAACTCTTCCGACCGGAAACTGCTGATATAGTTGGCTCTGGCGTACGCTGAAGCCGTCAAATCGAGAGTTCTGATCGGAAGATACTCAAGCGAGTACCCTCCCGAGGTCGAGCGGTTTACTTCGATCATTGTGTTCTTGATATCGAGGAGGGCGAGCTCGCCTTGAATGGTCTGATGAAGATTGTCACTGATCTTATGACGAATGGATGAATTGAAGTAAGCCTCCCTGCGTCCCGGATCCTGCGCATTGCCCGGCTCGTCCCGAAGTGTGACATTTACATTGGACGACAGGTTACTTGAAAGGTGCACGGTGTTAGTAAGATCGATTTCATGGAAGAAGTTGTCGAGGGACAACTTGCTGGTTTGATTCACATGCACAAATGCCTGCATTTCGGTTACAAACACCGAGTCGCTCAAATTGAAGCCGCTATTGACTACCTTGATGTAGCGTGTGGTAGTCTTATCGAATGAGATTTCATAGCGACTGAAACCGGGGCTGAAAACCGACTGGGCCCTACCCTGGCTTTGCCAGAACACGGCATCCTCCGAAGTAAATACCGTCCAGGCTACCGAGTTGTCCGAAGGGACATCTGTGTAGATGTAGAGCATGTCGACGTCGCGCGCCGAACCAAGATCGGCGCCAATATTCCAGCCAGTGTTCCCGTCGCCGATATTTATCGGCGGTACCGTTTCGCTGGTAACATCGCCGTCTGCCAAAGCGAGCACCGTATCAAGACCACCGGTCTCAGGCGACTCGTCACGAGCCGCCAGCCCGGCGAAAATCGGGATTTCACGTGGGATCGAGCCACCTGTCAGGTTCTCGTCCGTCTGTACCCGATAGTCGCCTCGGTAGCTAATCGACGACCGTACGCTGCCGCCAATCCAGTTGAGTGATTGCTGTAACCGCAGTGAGTGATGCGTTGTCGAGCTGCGCAACTCGCGGGACCAGTCATCGGTTACGCGTCGTTTGAATGAATATTGGACCGAGGATCGCAGGGAATTATAGCCCGTCCCCAGTTCCAGAATTTGATCGCGGGTATCACGGTCGCTGCGATCTACCTGATTGTATCTTTTCTCATACCCCAAGTTGGCCTTCACATAGGGATAATTGGGAACCTGCGACTTGATTGTAACGCTGGCGATTTGCGTAACCAGTTCGATGCTTCGGTCGTTACTCTTGGTTTCCTGGTACTGACCGAGGCCGGTAACGGAAAAGGCCCGCTGCCGCCAATAGGCTTCAACGCTGGGCTGCAATTCAGAACGCCAGTTGTTTGGCCCGTCGCTCTGAGTAACGCCCACGTTGTAGTAGCGCAAGGAGGTGCGTCCCAGCAGATTCTTGCTGAATTGTTGCTGCCAGCCCAGCACGTACTCCTGGTCGAGATTCTCTCGTTTCTGGACATCGGTTTCTGACTGAAAGAAGCCGACTCGCAGCCGTCCCGATAGATTCTGTGAAATCCGTGCTTGTACTGAACCGGCAAGAAGGAGGGTGACCGCGAAAGCGGATATGGCAGTGGTAGGCAGTCCCGTCCAAACCTTCTGTCGTTTTACTCGTTTCAATTCTCTCAAAAGTCTCCACTTAACAGGGCACCCGACCCGACTGGGTCGGGCGCCTGTTTGTGCCCTAAAACGATTTCAAGGTCAGAAGGGCTATAAGATTCGGTAACTTCGGCTCAGCCGTTAGAACGGCATCTCGTCGCCGGCATCCTTCACGTGGCACTTGTTGCACAGTGAGCGCTGGTTCGGGTTGTTGTATGGATCCGGGATCGCATACGAACCGGACTCAACTCCATCCTCGTCGAGGAAGGTGACATTCATATCCCAACGGGTAGCGTCGGGAGCTGATGTCGCGTGTGCACGGTGACAGGTGATGCAGGAAACCTGGCTGCTAGCCGTCGGTCCGGCGGTAGACGTAGTCGTATTGGCCGGGTCTTCAAACGGAACCTCTGCAAGATACGCCGTAGCCTGAGTCCCACCGGTCTGGTCCACAGTGCCGTTGTACAGGTTATAAGCATTGGCAATAGTGCCGCCTATAGTCACACCGGACGGGTGGATCAGCTTGGTGCCGTTGTTGTGGAAGTCGCCGTGGCAGTTTCCGCACCACGCACTCATACCACCTTTGTAGGCGGTGTGGCTGGTCTGGCTCTCCGAACCGGAGTTAATGCTGATTCCCTCGGCATCGGGAGCCGCATTGGTGAAGGAATACAGGCCGTCCTGAACCGAGGCAATGCCATAAAGCAGACGGAAATTGGTGTTTCCGTGCGGGTCGTGGCAACTGGTGCACTCAAGGTTGGCAGCCGGGAAGGTACCCCCCGGAGCCGTAGTCAGTGTACCATCGGGGCCGGAACCCATGCTGGGAGCGTTGACATTATGGCCGGCAAAGGAACCTGGAATAGGATTGCTTGCTCCGGCATGGCCGTCGTTAATGTTGTCTTCAGAAAGAAAGACAAAATTACCGCCACCCTTCTCCGGGGGCGGAGCCAGCGGGTCAGCTCCCCACACGGCACCATGACTGGTGGCATGGCAGGAGAGACACACGTCGGAAGCAGAAGCATACTTCAGCAAATAAGCATTGCCGTTCGGGTTAGACGCATCCACTAATGCGCCGTCTTGGCTGTTGTGCATCGTATGACAGCCGCTGCAGTGGGCTACGCCGGCATCGTGGAACCCCATCGCTACGCCGCTGAAGAGAATCGGTAGCGAGAGAGCTACTGCGATGATTAGAAGCTTACGCATAGTTAAAAAACCTCCGAGATTTACTCACTTAAAAGAGCTAGAATAAAAGGGGTTAAGCTTGGTTAGCGCATCACCTCCTTTGCAGAATTTTCTGGCAGTTGTGGTGGAAGAGAACTTTGAACAGGTCCATTTTCTGAGGTGCTATCCGGCCCATTCTCCAGCGAATCAAGCCGCTGCCTGATGAAATCCGGTAAGTCACAAACCTGAACGCGATTCATGAAGCGCTGCGAAATATACAAACGCCCTTGGTTATCATGATCAATATAGGCAGGATGGTAAAAATCCCCCGGTTTCACTCCCATACCGCCGAACTCGCCCAGGAACTGCCCATTGGTTGAATAACACACTACTGCAAATCGATGTTTGTCCAGAACGGCAGCGATCTTGTGGTCAATGATCGTTACGTCGCTGGGGAAATTCAGCTCACCCGCCAGGTTTCCCCGTATTCCGAACGCCCGCACAAACTGGCCGCCTACGTCGTAGACGTAAACCTGTCCGAGCATCGGCGCCGGAAGGTAGAGGTGGTTGCCATCAATCTCGGGCTGTCCCAATATGGATTCCCTCCTTGACTTCTCGGTCAGGTCTCCCAGGACAGCAAATTGAGATTGGAATTTCCCTTCGGTATTGATCACGACAACACTGAGATCAGCCCCGTTGACAACATAGATCAAATCGTTTTCTGAAATATTCATGGAAAGCGGCGCAAACCGGAAGCCCTCCGGAGTGTCGGAGAGTTCCAGCTGACCCAGCAGAAGTCCGTCATAGTCTACTTTGAAAATATGTGCGCCATCGGCCGTTGTACCGAGAACATAGATGTACCCGCGTGAATCAACTACCACCGAGCCCACGTTGCGAAAGACATCTTTGCCGCCAAATTCGAACAGGTAAACACCGGCAGTATCTAAAACAACGACACGATTATTGCCCGGATCTGTCACAAAGACTTCGCCGGCGCGCCGGTCAATAAATACATTCTCAGGCCTCAGGAAACCGTTGCCGGCCCCCGGCATCTCCAGCAAGCGCACGAATTCGGTCCTCACCGACAGGTCATCCCTGCTCTGTGCAAAGCTGGGGGCCGAACAGACAGTAACTGCCAAAAGCAAGGCAGCCACCGAAATGGACAAAGAATCGAGGTCCATCCGTGGGCAGAACTTCCGTTGTGTATGATTACTAAGCCAACCCATGCTGTCTGTTAAAAAGTCCTCAAGCGAAACCACCTATTCGCTTTACATAGTGAATTGATTCACAAGGAAAGTTCAAAAAAACAGCAGAACGCCCTAAAAAACTAATCTATAAAGGCTAACGTGGAAATCGCCACCTAACTCGTTGTGATTTTTTTCACATGAGCAGGTAAAGCTTGAGCTGCAAGGCGAGACTATTTTGTACAATGAACTAACCCTGAAATCGACTTATATTCGTTCGGCGATATGATAGACAATTAGCTCGGGAAAGCAAGCGAAAAAAAGTACCTTTTTGTATCTTTTTTGGAATTCTGCTTTAATCAGGAATGATTTGTCCCTGTAATTTGCGAAGTTTCAAGCGCTTCTGTTTTGAAGTCAGGGCGTGTGGAGAGCTGATGAGTCGCTACCGACTCGACATTGCGAAGCCGTCCGAGCCATCGTGCCCCATATCGTGGCAGTCGGTACAAAGGCCTGCTTGAATGCCTTTGCTGAGGAGATACTTCTCTCCTGAAATCAGTGAGTGACACGTTTGGCACTCGATTTTGCCGTCGATCGTCACGACAGTGCTGGGGATCTGGTCGCGCAGCTTCAGCGTCGAGCCCGGCTTGCGATAGCCAGGGATCAGCTCGATCGAAAATGGGTGAGTTGCTGACACGTGAAAGCGTGGAAAATCCTCAAGTTGACTGGCATGAGCAGGAAGTCGACCGTCACGATTGTGGCAGGAAAGGCAGAATTCTGACGGGTTTGCTGCAAAATTGCCTGTCGTGTCGCTATGGATAATCTCCGCGGCCAGCCTGTGTCCGGGACTGACTTCAGGAGAACTGGAATCACGGTGACAATCGAGACAAATGTCGACACCGCGAATCGCTACCGCAAGCGCTCCGGTGGTCTCGCCGATAACCAGTTTCTCCGGATGATGGAACGAATGGCAGGTCAAACAATTAGCGTTTGCGCCGGAGTGAAATGGTCCGGATTTTCCCTCGGTCAGGTTGCTGGTCTGGTGACAGCTCAGGCAATCCCTGCTGCTGGGCATGGCACTGAGGTCATCAGCACTCCCGGACATGCTGGCCTTGCTGGCCTGCATTCGGTGACAGGTACGGCACTCGACAGCGTTGTGCGCAGGAACCGGATTTTCTTCCGCGTCGCCTTCCGGCAGCCCCCAACCAAAATAGAGAAGCCCGATCATCAAGATCAGAACCGCAGCAGCAACCAGGGAACGAGAATCAAGCTGTAGGCGCATATTAGGTTTATCGTCAACGCCATAAACCGCTATCAGTCTTCACCGATTTTGTCTGTGTCGAAATGAAAAGCACAAGGGGGTGAAATTTGCACACTGCTATGGAATTGAACGGGAGCTCACAGCCAGGGCGGGTATCGCATTCGCTGTGAAGTTGTGGTGATCGACTCAGGCCATTCCGGCAGCGCAAGGCAAACTATGATTGGTCGCGATCACTTTCCTGAGCCCCTTCCGGTACGAACTTATATCCGGCTCCCCGCATCGTGAGAATGTACCTGGGGTTGGCAGGGTCGGGTTCGAAAATCTTGCGCAGCCGCAGGATGAAATTATCAATCGTGCGGGTAGAGGGATAAACATGATACCCCCAGACAGCATCGAGAATCATATCGCGTGAGACGACTTCATTCTCGTGCTCCGAGAGAAACTTCATCGTCATACATTCCTTCTGCGACAGCTCGGTCTCCCCGCTGGGTCCAACCGCCTGGTAGGTCTTGAAATCCACCCAATTATCGGCAAAGACATAGCGCGACTCATCTTTCTCCACCGTGCTGTACCACACTTGTCGTCTGAATATCGCTGCCACCCGCAGCAGCAGTTCCTGCAGATCAAACGGCTTGGTGAGATAGTCATCGCCGCCGGAAAGGAAGCCTTCAACGCGATCCGATTGCCGATCGCGCGCTGTCAGGAAGAGAATCGGTATTCTTCCGCCGGCTTTACGAATTTGGCGGCACACTTCCAGGCCGTCTTTGCCGGGAATCATGATATCCAGGATGATCAAATCGAATTGACCGTCACGATACATTTGCAGCGCTGCGTTACCGTCAGTGGCAACCCCAACATCATATCCTTCCGCCTCAAGATTCAATACTAAACCCTCGGCGATATGTTCTTCGTCCTCAACTACCAGAATCTTCTTCATGTTGTTCTCACAAGTCCTCAGCCGGCTAAGCGGCGTTCTCACTCGGCAGTTTAATCACGAAAGTAGTTCCTTTATCTTGCCCCTCCGATTCGATCATCACGCTACCCCCATGCTCCCGCACAATCTGCTTGACGAGGAACAAACCGATCCCGGTACCCTTTACCGAACGAGTCTTTTCCTCACCGGTCCGATAGAAGCGTTCGAACACTTGCTCCTGCTCATGCCGAGCAATACCAACGCCATTGTCGCTGAACCGCAACTCACAGCCGGAATTGGCTCGCTGCAGAGACACTGACAAGCTCCTGCGTCCCGGTGGAGAATATTTGATGGCATTATCCGCCAGCGCTGTAACTACCCGGCGCAGGGCGTGGTAATCTGTTTTCGCATATATATCGGGTTCGATGGCTGTAGTCAACTTCAGATCGTACCTTTGAAACATCGGTTTCAGTTCGTCGAGATACTCCTGAAGGTCGGCGCTTAGGTTGGTGCGTACACGTTTCATCTTTCGCGACTGCTGGCTCAACCGACCCGCTTCCAGCACGTTGTCAACCAGTCCCTCGAGTCGCTGACAATCTTCAACCATCTTGGGAATGAAAGTCTTTGATTTCTCTTCAGGAACCCGACCACTCGAAAGCGTTTCCAGGTAAAGTTTGATTGAGGCCACCGGTATCTTCAGCTCATGCGTCACCGCCTGGATGAAATTCTCCTGTTGCTGCTTCATTCGCTCGGTCTGTCTCAGAGCGCGGAAAATCATAAATGCGCCCAGCAGCATCAGCAACACGAAGAAGGAACCTTCGGATGCAAACATTATTACGTGCCGGTGTGCCTCATCTTCCAGCTTACCGAGTACTTTGGGCCGGAGTTTCAAATCCTGCGGGCTAAACGGGTCATCTTTCAGCTCACCTCTCAACGCAGATTCATTAACTGCGAGGTCCGGCGCAAACCGCTCAAGCAGGGTCGCTGGATAGTCCCGATCCAGCCACACCAGCGCACTGCCGCCATCGATAGTGTTGACATGCAGATACCAGGTCGTGTCGATTTTGCCCACATTCCAGACAACCTCCCCCTCCTTATTCATTACCGTGGCGCCGAGCACCGGGCGATGAAGCGATTCAGATGACAAATTGGAGGTTCGCAGCCGATCCTGACCGGCGAGATACACAGAATATGTGGGGCGTAGCTCATTGTATTCCTGGTTCAGGTGGAAGGCTGTGATAGCCGCTGTTTGGCCGGCCTGCTGCTTGTGGAGTTTGAGCTGCTCTTCAGCGGAGTTCACCTGAAAATAAATCCACCACGAAATCTGCCCCATGCCGAAGATGGCCAGGGCGAAAAAAATAGCGAGCGCGGAGCCATGCGGCTGTTTCAGTCTGCCAAAGAGTTTTCTGATTACGCACCTCCGCGGGTGTCAATTGAAATTTCGATGTCGTATCTCGTTCTGGCAAATTCGACTGTAGTGCCAGATGCCAGGGTCATTGCAGACAAGATACCAGGCTGAGAACTAGATTTCGTCACCATGCGTCTGCGACTGCTCGCCGAGAATTTGCTCTCGTCGTTTTTGGGCGATCGTCTGCAGATCGACCGTGTGATCAAACTCGTCGACAATTTCGCGCCCGAGGATTTCTTCCAGCACATCCTCCAGGGTGATCACACCAGAGAGCCCGCCATATTCATCGATCACGACGAACATGTGCTCCCTGCGTTCGAGAAACATCTTCAATACCCGGTTAAGCCGCCATTTGTCGAGAACAAAATGTACCGGCTTCATTATTTCACTGAGTCGAACATCGTAACGATCCTGAGCGACTGCGGCCAGGATATCGCGCCTGTGGACAATTCCGCCGATATCCTCGTTGTCCTTAAAATAGACCGGTATGCGGCTGTAACTTACCAATCGTTCATTCTTTGCGGCATCCGCCACTGTCGAGTCGTGGCTCAACGTGAACAGAACCGTCCGTGGCGTCATCACCTGCCGCACGCGTGCATCGCGCAGTGCCAGGATGTTTTGAATCACCTCCATTTCATCCTTTTCGATCACGCCGCGACGTAAACCCATCTTGGCCATCACCAGGATCTCCTCGGGCGAAACTTCACCTTCCGTATCCTTGCTTTGGAAAAACCTGGTGACGAAACTGGCTCCCCACACAAACGGCATGAATATCCATACCATCACCAGCAGCGGGCGGGCGATTACGGGGGCAAGCTCGCGCGCGAACACTACGCCCACGGTTTTGGGGATAATCTCAGAGAAGAATAGTATGACAAAGGTGAGCACTCCGGAAAAGATACCCACCCAGGCGCTCCCCAGAGCCTTGGCGGCAATGGCGCCTGCAATTGCCGCACCGGCGGTGTTGGCGATCGTATTCAGGGTCAAGATAGCGGTGATAGGGCGATTGACCTTCTTGCGCAGCCTCTTGAGGATTCGCCCGGAGGCATGCTTCTCGTCCGCGAGAGCTTCAACGCGACTGAGCGGCACCGAATAAAGCACCGCCTCGAAGAGCGAACACATTGCGGAAATCAGCACTACTGCGACAACGGTACCTATTAATTCTACCACTGGATTTGAATCTCCGCCCCCAGCGCCCTTTGAACCGATATAATTGACGGCCTTACTCCGTTTACGAGTATTGTACTATATCTACCGCCTGCGTAGTTCATGACCGCCGGTGAATATACGGGCTGGTCAGGAATAACTCCACATTAAAAAAGCCCGAGGACCCAGCTTAGCCACAAAACAAAGTTTGCACCGAATTTGTCAGTAACCTATTTTGGAGCCGAGGTAAGCATGTGACATGCGCGACTTGAAACGCGAGATAGACCAAAGTCCCGAAATTAACCCTCACGAGGCGATGCGCGCCGGATTGCGGGTCACCTGGTGGGGAATGGCCGTTAACCTCTGCCTTGCCGCTTTGAAATTCGCCGCAGGTATTCTGGGCAACAGCCAGGCGCTGGTCGCAGATGCTGTGCACTCACTCTCTGATCTGTTCTCCGATGTCGTCGTTCTGCTCGGTTTGCGTTGGGGACGCAAGGGGGAGGACGCCGATCACCACTACGGTCATGGACGCATCGAAACGCTCAGCACCCTGGTTGTCGGTTTCCTGCTTATAGCTGTTGGCGTTGGCATCATTTATTCCGCCATTGCTTCGATTTATCATCACGAGTCCTCCCCCCCCGGAGTTCTGGTGCTCCTCGCGGCTCTGGTCAGTGTCATAGCCAAAGAAGTGCTCTATCGCTACACCATGGCAGTCGGTCGGAGAATCCGCAGCCTGGCTATCGTAGCCAACGCCTGGCACCACCGCTCCGATGCTCTCAGCTCTGTTGCTGTGCTCATTGGAGTTGGCGCTGCTTATTTGAATCCCGCCTGGAATATCGCGGATTCGATTGCTGCGATTGTGGTTTCAGGCTTCATTTTCAAAGTCGGTATATCTCTGACGTGGGGTAGTTTGCGCGAAGTCGTCGACACCGCCCCGGACCGCGAAATTCTTAAGAAGATCGAAGCGAAGGCATTTGACATCGAAGGTGTCGAGAATGTGCACGACTTGCGTGCTCGCTATTCCGGCTCGGAAATCTTCGTGGAGCTACATATCATTGTGAATCCTGACCTGACCGTCCGGGAAGGACACGAGATTGCCACCGCAGTAGAAAATCGACTACGCAGCAAAATGCAGGGCGTCACCCGCGTCATTGTCCATGTCGACCCGGAGATGGACTAGCACTAACTGGTTGTTCGTCCAACGAAGCCTGGGCTCACAAACACCTCGCCAACAATTAACTCATTCATAACACTACGCTGCATTAAGGTAATGACTTAAACGTAGCAGTAACTATAGGCCAGAAAAGTGACTGGGGCTGGTCCCTCCGAGGATGCTTGTGAGCATCTTCATGAAATCCCTCTTCAGCAGAAACTTATTGTACCGCTAACGTACCGCTAGCAGAAGATCTGAATTATCGCTCGCGTCGGGCATGACCACAGGCTCGGTGAACGAGAACCCGGTTTACGCGGTGGCGGACCTTGATGGCTGCGGCACGATCCGGTGCAGCATGAACCCGGCGTTCAGTATCAGCTTGTCAGACGCTCCGGCGGATCACCCGTTCTTCGATTCAGCCGTATACGCAGGCACTTTCAACGGTACTGCTGATTCGTTGAACAACTGGACGGCTCTCTACGCCGCGGGATTCCTGGACGGTGGTTCGGTACCAGAGCTCCTCTGCGACGACGCAGTCTGTAGTGGTGCTTACTCCTTTGGCGATGCCGTATATATGATTAACTACATCTTCGGAGGCGACCCGGCTCCGAAATGTTCATGTAGATAGCTCGAAAAAGGGGAAAAGACACCTCATCCGACCTTACTTTCCACCTAGAACACCGGTAGCGGCCTCCGGGTGCTACCCGTCTCATTTTGTGGGGAAGAAACCAACCTAAAATCGCCGGATTTCCGCAAGCAGAATTTGCTTAACGAGTTAACATAATGGGATAAGTTTTGTGAAGTATATCACAATAACTGCCGATAAAGAGAATGGGGAAAATCGGACAATGATGCTATTTTATCCTTGACAATTGGAGGTTAAAGTAGCATTAATTGTCTGGATTTGCGGGTGAGTAGCGGAGACTTTGTGAAAAAAATCACAAAGTACTCGCTATCCGTTGGAACTATTTTGGAATCGAGGTGAGCATAATGGGTTTCACGCGCAGAGACCTGCTGAAATGGGCCGCAGTCGGCACGGTGTCGGCGGCTGCCGGTTCCGCTATGGCCGAAGACGACGAATTTGTCGCCAACTGCGACGACAACTACGGTGTACTGGTAGATACCGTCGTTTGCATTGGTTGTCGCAAATGCGAATGGGCCTGCAATAATGAACACAAATTGAAAAATGCCGATTTGGAGTCTTTTGAGGATAAGTCGGTATTCGAACACCACCGTCGCCCGACCGACGACGCATATACGGTCGTCAATCGGTTCTGGGCTCCCGAACAGAATGACAAGGCTTATACGATCAAGGTTCAGTGCATGCACTGCAATTACCCGGCCTGTGTGTCGGCTTGTATCGTGGGGGCGCTTAGCAAGAGCAACATCGGACCTGTGGACTATGATGCCTGGAAATGTATCGGCTGCCGCTATTGTATGGTTGCCTGCCCGTTCCAGGTACCGGCCTACGAGTATCAGGAGGCGCTGAAACCCCGGGTACGAAAATGTACTTTCTGCAAGGAGCGCCTGACCGAAGGTCGTCGCCCCGCCTGTGTATCGATCTGTCCTAACGAAGCTCTTACCTTTGGTACCCGGGATGAACTTATCGAAGTTGCTCGCGAACGAATCAGGTCGCATCCCGGAAAATACGTTGATCATATTTTCGGTGAGAATGAGATCGGTGGAACCAGCTGGCTTTACCTGGCGGCGACCGATTTCACAAACACCGAGTTGCCGACTCTCGATTCTGAAAACATCCCTCATCGAACCGAGAGAATACAGCACGGCATCTTCAAATCATTCATCCCGCCAATTGCTCTTTACGGATTGCTGGGATTGATCATGCAGTCGAAGCCAGACAACGAGGAGAAGGAGGAAGAAGATGTCAGTGCATCATGATATTCCTGCCCCCATCCAGAAGCCGTTTTTCACCAGAGGAACCCTCATTGTCGCCTTGGTGGCGGCATTAGGTCTCGGGGCTTATATTTATCGGCTCGTATTCGGCCTGCAAAGCGCCACCAACCTCAACAATCAATACCCCTGGGGAATCTGGATTGCAATTGATGTGGCATCCGGCGTAGCGCTCGCAGCCGGCGGCTTTACAACTGCGGCGCTGGCTGACATCTTCCACAAGGAGAGGTATCACGTAATCGTCAGGCCGGCTTTGTTGACTGCAATGTTGGGCTATACATTCGTTGTCATCGGTCTGCTGGCTGATCTGGGTCGCTACTATAATGTCTGGCATCCGATGATTCCGACCATGTGGCAGGGCAATTCGGTGCTGTTTGAGGTCGGTATGTGCGTGATGATCTATCTAACAGTGCTCTACATCGAGTTCCTGCCGATCGTAGCCGAGCGCTTTGTCGGTCGCGTACACCTTCCCGGGCCGCTCCGGCTACTGAACGGCATCATTGATACTTTTCTGAGAGTTTCTCGCAAGTTTCTGGGTCGCTTCATTTCGATCTTCATTATTGCAGGCGTGGTTCTCTCCTGTATGCATCAGTCGTCTCTCGGTACGTTGATGGTGATTGCTCCCACCAAGATGCACCCGCTCTGGTACACGAGTTTTTCACCACTCATGTTTCTGCTCTCGGCGATTGCAGTTGGATTTCCGATGGTAATCTTCGAGTCGATTCTGTCAAGCCGCTCCTTTGGCCTGAAACCGGAGACTGGAGTGCTGGCGTCGATTGCCCGCTATACGCCTTTGCTTCTGGGCGTCTATCTTGGAGTCAAGATTGTTGATTTGACGATTCGGGAAGCATGGTCCTATGTCCTGGCTTTCGACTACTATTCACTCATGTGGATAGCGGAGATCATGCTGGGTGTTGTGATTCCGATCATTATCCTGTCATCCCGGCGTCTCCGCCACAACTTGAACTGGCTGTTTACCAGCGCGGCTCTGGTCATTTTTGGCGTCGTGTTCAACAGGATCAATGTTTTCCTCGTTGCCTATAAACCACTTTACTCAACCACGACCTATTTCCCCTCGATCTTTGAGCTGGCTGTAACTGCCGGCCTGATTGCGACCCTGGTCCTCGTTTACAGATTCCTGGTATTGAACTTGCCGGTCATATCTTCCCCCAGAATCGAGAGCGGATCCAGGCCCGAAACCATGAGTGCTTTCAAGACGGCGTGAGGTGCGCAAACATGAAGAGAAGACACGTGACATTAACTTTCTTGTTTACAGCGGCAGTCGTGATTTTGCTCTCAGCGGGCGGCGCCTCCGCGCAGGATCACAAGGATTTTCCCTCGCTCGATTGTACGAAGTGCCACACTTGCAACGATCCTACTATTGACGAACCCTGTCTCAAACCATGTCCGCGTATTCAATCGGCTCATGAGACGGCCAAGCACAGCCTTACGGAAGCTCCCGACAGCATGCTGCTGAATTCGCTGGAAAATCTTTACGAGCCGGTGCGTTTTAATCACAAACTGCATGCTTCGATGGCGGAGATGGGCGCCGACTGCGCCACTTGCCATCATTACAGTCCACCTGGTGAAATTCAACCGTGTAGCGACTGTCACAGTCAGACGGCTGAGTCAACTGATCTGTCGAAGCCGAACCTGAAGGGTGCCTATCATCGACAGTGCCTCTCCTGCCATCGTGAATGGAGCCACGACACCAAGTGTGTTGTCTGCCATATTCCACGCGAAGGCGGTGCCATTGCCGAATCGATTTCCGACCCAACTGACATTATGGGTACCAGGCACCCGGTGATCACGGAGCCGGTCAAGAGAGTATACACGACACCTTATAAGCCGGGGCCGATCGTCACTTTCCATCATATGGAGCATATCGAATTGTTCAACCTGCGCTGCGTAGACTGCCACAAGAAAGAAGATTGCGGCTATTGCCACGATCTTGAGCAGAAGACAATAGTCAAGAAGACACAGGCGCAGGTACATGCCGTTTGCAACGATTGCCATGCCGACGATCGTTGTGCTAAATGCCATGACAACCGGGAGCGACCGGCATTTGTTCATGCCGACACCGGGTGGCCCATGAATCGTTTCCATCGTGGGCTCGAGTGTCGAGCCTGCCACCCAACCGGTACTCGCATTGCGAAACTCAACACCGACTGCAATGCCTGTCACTCCGGATGGAACGAGACTAATTTCAGCCATGCAATCACCGGTCTTCTACTCGATGAGACACACTCTGAAATAGAGTGCGAGACTTGCCATCTCAAACGTAACTTCGCGGTCAAACCGGTGTGCACGGAGTGCCATGATGATGGCCGCACCTACGACGAAACTCCGCCGGGAGAATTTGTCAAGGTGAGATAAGCGCAAAGTCGGCCATGCAATCGGGCTGACTTCGACCTCCTAATGGTTGGTAGTGGGCGCCTGCTCAAACGCACAGGCGCCCGCTTCTTTTCTCGGATCACTTTCCTTTGCATTTGAAGATGCGCGGAGTCAGCGCACCGGCGGATTTTCGGTATTCGGTATAGTGAGGAAACTTCTTTGAGAGTAAGCTCTCCTCGAATCGAAGCTTGACGGCATAGAACAGCGCTATCACCGCAGCAAGCGCGAAGTTCAACCACTGCGCGTGATAAAGCGCCACCCCCCAGAGCAGCAGAATTACGCTCAGGTAGAGAGGGTGCCGAATCCAGCGATAGATTCCGCCAGTTATTAGCTCGGCATCATCGCGAGGCCGGGGGGATGGGTTGATCAGATAGCTGTGATTCTTCCGCCTGTGAGCTGCGATCGCAACCGCTCCCACTACCAAGCCACCGACGGCCAGCAGACCTGCAGCCAGATCTCTCGCCAGGGATCTACTGGCAGCAGGAGTCAGCAGGACTGCAATCAGAAACGCCGCAAGTAGTAACCATTGCAGCGACATGAAGAATCCGATCTTCGCGCTCTCCGACATTGGCAGCCCTTATTTGCGGAAGAAATTGAGAATTACCGTAAGCAAAATGCTAAGCAGGATTGAGGTGACAATCGGTATATATATCGTCACGTTCTTCTTGCGGATAATCAGATCTCCCGGGAGCTTTCCCAGCAACGGAATTTTGTCTCCGAACAGGAAAATCACGCCGATAACGATAAAGATCGCCCCGGCAATGATCATGAACTTTCCAAAAGGCTGCACCGCAAACTCTCCAGCTGACATTCACGCGTATCAACTATACGTGAAACAAGATTGCGTTCTCAATCTATAGCGCAATTTCCCGATTTGAGGACATCATAGCTGCATCGTGAAGCAGAAAGTTTGCGCCTAGATAGTTAAAAATTTCACAAATTCATTGAGAGGTCGATATTATATACGTATATTCGCGCGTGGAAATTTCAGGCTAATACGACTGCGAGAGTATCGTATTCTGACAGAGCTGGAATGAAAGAGGACAAAATGGCTTTGAATAAAATTATCATAATTGGCGCCGGAACGATGGGGCAGGGAATCGCGCGAACCATCGCCGAAACCGGCACCGAAGTAATTCTGTGTGACCTGAGTGCGGATATCCTTGAACACTCGCTGCAGTTTCTTTCTGACTCTCTCGACCACGAGATCGAGAAATGGGGAATTACCGCCTCTGAGAAGAAAGCAATCCTGGCGCGAATCACTACCACAACCGACTATGATGAACTGAAAACTGCCGATCTCGTAATCGAAGCTGTCGACGAAGATCGCGACAAGAAGCGCAAGTTGTTCGAGCGAATCGACAAGATCTGCCCGCGCGAGACGATCTTCATCTCCAACACGTCGACGATCTCGATTTCCGATCTGGCTGCGGCCTCTACGCGGCCTCACAAAGTGATCGGCATGCATTTCCTCAATCCGGTTCATAAGGTTCCTCTGGTCGAGTTGGTGCGAGGTTTGCGCACTTCCGATGAGACGGTGGAATTCACGCGCGAGTTCGCTTCACGACTGAACAAGCGTCCGATCGAAGTCAATGAATATCCCGGCTATGTCACTACACGTATCATCGTGCCGCTTCTCAATGAGGCTATGCATGTGCTAATGGAGGGCATCGCGACAGCGGACGATATCGACGCTGCCATGAAGCTGGGATTCGGCTTCAACATGGGCCCGCTGGCGTTGGCCGATATGATGGGGCTCGATGAGGTGATGAGCATGATGGAAAATCTGCTGCGCGAGTTATCCGAGCACAAGTACAATCCCTGCCCGCTGCTTCGTAAGCTGGTGCGTGCTGGACATCTCGGTGTCAAGACAGGTCAGGGTTTTTTCAAGTATGATGCTGAGGGCGTAAAGATCGAGGAGGCCGTTCGTGAAAATATTAGTGCTTAACTGCGGCTCTTCCTCGGTCAAGTATCAGCTTTTCGAGATGGAGAACCACTTCTGTCTCGCCAAAGGCACCGTCTCTCGTATTGGCATGTCAGGTGCGGTGCTCAAACACAAACCGCACGACCGGCCGGAAATTACGATTTCTGCGGAAATGCTCGACCATATCGTAGCAATCGAGCATGTGGTCGCGATCCTGCTGTCACCCAACCACGGCGTGATTAAGGATCGCTCCGAAATCATCGCCGTAGGACATCGCGTGGTTCACGGCGGCGAACGCTTCACCGAGTCGGCCTTGATCGACGACGATGTTATGCAGGAGTTGCGCAACCTGATAGATCTTGCACCACTCCATAATCCGCATAACATCACCGGCATCAAAGCGACGTTGAAGAATCTTCCCGGTGTCCCCAACGTTGCCGTGTTCGATACGGCCTTTCATTATCGCATGCCTGAGCATGCCTACATTTATCCCGTCCCTTATGTCCTTTACAAGAAATACCGTATCCGTCGCTACGGCTTTCATGGAATGAACCATCATTATGTCTCGCAGCGTGCCGCGGAGATGCTGGGCACGACGCGAGATAAATTGAAAATGATTACCTGTCATCTCGGCAACGGCGCGTCAATGTCTGCCGTCGATAACGGCGTCTCGGTCGATACTACGATGGGTTTCACGCCTCTTGAAGGTCTCATGATGGGCACCCGCTGCGGTGACATCGACCCGGCGATTATCCTCCACATGATTGGGCGCGAAGAGCTGTCGTTGCATGAAGCCAACACCATGATGAATAAGCATTCGGGATTGATCGGCGTAAGCGGAGTCTCCTCCGACATGCGCGAAGTCATCGAGGCTAAGGAGGAAGGCAACAAGCGCGCTAAGCTGGCGTTCGACATCTACTGCTATCGCGTGAAAAAATACATCGGCGCCTATGCCGCGGCGATGGGCGGTTTAGATGCGGTGGTGTTCAGCGCCGGTATCGGCGAGAACTCCGCTGAAGTGCGTGCGCAAAGCACTTCTGACCTGCAGTTCCTCGGCATCGATCTCGACGAAAGCAAGAATGCAGACGCGGTTGGCAAAGAGGCCGTTGTCAGCAAGGATGACTCCCGCGTCAAAGTGATTGTCGTGCCCGCGAACGAAGAACTGGTGATCGCGCTCGATACGATGGAACTTGTCGGTTAGAACCGACCCTGCCACCGCGCCTGACAATCGCCTTCGCTCAACTATTGCACTCCCGCGTAACGGCAGCTTTATTGTTATATATATGACCTGGTACAAAACCTTCTACACTGAAGCATTCATTCCTGTTGTCGGCTATCCTTCGCCGGAAGAGACTGATCGACAGGTGAATTTTATCGCACGTGCACTCAAACTTCGCGTGGGAGCGCATGTGCTCGATCTTTGCTGCGGTTTGGGACGGCACGCAAAAGGATTGGCCGCGACTCACGGTCTTTATGTAACCGGGCTCGACTTGTCGAAAGAATATCTCGAGCTGGCGCGCACGCGGTTTCGGCATGACAACGTCGAATATGTTGAAGGCGACATGCGTGAGATCGGCATGGTGGGAAAATTCGATGCTGTCATCAATATGTTCACTTCCTTCGGTTTCTTCGAGGAAGATGCGGAAAATCAAAAAGTCCTCAATTCCGTCGCCAAAGCATTGAAACCGGGTGGGCTCTTCCTTCTCGATGTGGAAAACAAATTCTATTTCGTGGCCGTGTCGGTGCTGCGTGATCGCAAATTCAAGGTAGATACCGCACCGGGAGAGTGGATCGAATGCGAGCACTCCTACGATATGATAAAAGAGCGCGAGAGGATGTCCGCCAACATGTATCGCGAAGGCAACCTCGTCTTCAGAACCGGTTATGACATCAGGCTCTACAGCATCTCAGAATTGAGCCAGATGATCGCTAAGGCAGGCATGAAGATTGAAAACATCTGGGGCGATTATGACATGTCGAACTGCGACGCGACGAGTCGTCGCGTGATTCTGCTCGCCAGAAAAGCATAGGGCAGATACCGTCTCTCAAGTCTCCCTGGAACTTGACAATTCCAATAATCTCAAAGACCAAAGCCTTCGTCGGCAAGTGTTGCACAATGGACAAATGAAGCTGGCTTTAGAAGGCTATTATTGTCGACGATTTCGAAGATTCCGCTGACAAGGAAAGAGCTGGCCCTACTAGCGATTAAAACTCTGTAAGACTTGTTTTGCATGTGTAGCCAAATGAGGGAGCTGTCGGGGCAGTCATTCACCTGTATCCGCAGGAGATTTCTTTCGGGCTCAGAAACGTCGGCGCACCGCGGAGGTACGACAGTAACGGAATCGATGTCGGCCTTGGAGGCGATCTTCAGCTCGTATGTTGCGGCTGAGACATTTTTGAACCTTGCGATGATCGTTGAGTCTGGTATTCGATTCGGGTTGATCCGAATGTGATCCTTGTACACTTGTGGAAATCGAAGAGGAGACGGGCTAGAATCAGTTTCTGACTGACCTTCGGTGCGAAGATTATCTGTCTCTATTCTGAGTTGAGATTTGGGCAAAGTCTCAG
>CAYXUL010000004.1:63590-86642 GCA_964468475.1 uncultured Ignavibacteria bacterium
TGAAGATCCATCGGCCTACTGTGGGGCAGCTTACCACTATAGTTGCTTGCCAAACTGGATCTAAACTGGTAGTTGGAACCTCTGTAAACATGAACTCCATGGACACCGTTGCCGTGCTACCTACTTCCAGAGACTCCGGCGTAGCGAAGTACTGGACCACCTCAACTGGCGCCTCCTTGACCCTCCAGCCAATTCCAGAAAATAGGGTGCCTGGCAGTACGAGCCAAACCAGTCCGGCAACTATCGCCACGACCACTGCTGCTCGACTTGACTTCAACAACGATTTCAGCTTTGCACTCTCCCTTATTATTACAGAATTCATCCGAGTTCATTCCCTTATAATCACAATCTGACAGAAAGCACGATTTAGCAAATACAAATCTGCACTGTCTCTTGCGCAGTATTCCATACAATGAGCGGACTCTATTGATTTGCCGCAAGTGTATCCCGACAAATCGAGATATTTGCCGGAAATTGTCTAAGTTGCAAAGGTCATCTCGAGCACGCGTCCCGATTTGTCGGGGTGCCCCTACGGCGAAGCCATTCGCTCTCTTAAAAATCAAGAACCGCGCCACGCCGAATTCCCCTCTATCAAGAGGGGTGGCTCTCAAATCTCGCAGCATCGGGATTTGAGAGACGGGGTGTGTTCCCCGGTACGCCTGTTACCCCTTCGGCGTAAACAACCCTAGCTTATTCCCTTCGGTGTCGACGAAATGCGCAAACCAGCCGCCGCCGGTGATTTCCTTCTTGCCGACCAGGATTTGGCCGCCGTCGTGTTTGATTCGCTCACAGGTTGCCGTTATATCCTGCACCTGGATATAGGCGATCACGGCGCCGACTTCCGGAATGGCATCCGTGTGATAGATGCCTCCGCCGATCCCCTGGGTGCCGGTAGAGAAGGTGGTGTAGCCGGTGGTTTCCGGATCGGCGATATCCCAGCCGAAAACACTACCGTAAAACCTGGCCGAGCGCGGCACGTTGGTCGCGCCGATTTCGAGATAGATAATTGGGTTTGGCAATTTGTGTCTCCTTCATGGTAGATCAAGTATATTGTTTGAGTAGTTCTTTAACTTCTACGCTAGATCATTCCCCCGGGAACATTCTCCTCGACATTCGTTATAAGAACCGTGCGCACGACAGGCGTGGTAACCATGCCACTCGTGCGCCGGTCGAGCTTTTTGTTACTTGACAATAATAGTCAATAAACGTAGAATTAGCAGCTATGGATATAGTGATTGAAGCGGTAGAAACGGAGCCGAAACAGCTGCGGCTTACGGCTGCGCCCGCTCAAATTGAAGTAATTTACGACCTCGGCCGTCTGGCAAAAGAGGTCGTTTATGATGTCTCCGTGCGGCGGGTCGAGGATGAGATTTTCCTCAACGGATTCCTCGATTTTACCCTGCGCTACACCTGCGCCCGGTGTCTGACCGAATATGATGAGGAAAACCGCCAGCCGCTGGACCTGATCCTGCAACTCGTTCCCGAAGAACAGGTTCCGACGGAAGAGCAGGATGAGTTCATTCTGGTGGCATCAAATAAGAAGACTTATAATCTGGCAAGTCATGTGCGCGACGTCATTACGCTCGGCTTACCGCTGAAACCAATCTGCCGCGAGGATTGCCAGGGACTCTGCAGTCAATGCGGAACTAACTTGAACGAGAACAACTGCGATTGCCACAAGGAGCGCATCGATCCCCGCTGGGACGCGTTGAAGAGGATCAGCGGCTGATCGCTGCCGTTCGAAGTCACGAACACGGTGAAGAGTAATTCCGTTAGATAGAACAGACCACAAGTATACAGTATAGGAGAGTAAGACAGAACCATGCCACTTCCCAAACGACGACACTCGCGGCAACGTGGCCGCAAGCGCCGGACACACTACAAAGCTACGGTTCCCAGCCTGATCCAATGCGAGAACTGCGGCGAAATGAAAATAATCCATCACATATGCCCCTCCTGTGGCCACTACCGTGGCGCTCAGGTTTTGGAAGGTAAGGAAGACTAAGGAAGCACCTTGACAATCACGATTGCCGTCGATTGCATGGGCGCTGATTTGGGACCACTGCCCCTGGTTCAGGGTGCGGTGGCGTTTCTGCGCGAATGCGCCGACAACTCAGAATTTCGGATTATCCTGGTGGGTGACGAAGAAGTTCTGCGCGAGCACCTTTCTCAGGAGATCGACATCGATTCACTGGATATTGAAATCTCACACGCACCGGAGGCGGTAGATATGCACATGCCCGCCACCGATGCCATCAGGCGCAAGCAGTCCTCCATGGCAGTGGCGGTTAGGATGCAGAAGGAAGGTCAGGCCCAGGCGGTCGTTTCTGCCGGCAACACGGGCGCTTTTATGGCAAACTCCGTGCTGACGCTTGGCCGCATTGCCGGTGTGAGCCGACCAGCTATCGCTGGATTGTTTCCTAATATGCTTGAAAAGACAACAGTGCTGCTTGATGTTGGTGCCAATGTTGATGTAAAGCCCGATAACATCTTACAGTTTGCACAGATGGGTGCCTCGTACACCGAGGATATTCTCAAGGTGGCGTCACCGCGGGTAGGGCTATTGTCAATCGGCGAGGAATCTACCAAGGGCAACGACCTGACGCTAACCAGCCACGAACTCCTGCGACAGGGTGCATTCAACTTCGTCGGTAACGTCGAAGGCCGCGATATCATGACCGGTTCCTGCGACGTTGTAGTCTGCGACGGCTTCATCGGCAACATTCTGCTTAAGTTCGCCGAATCAGTAAAGACTTTCCTGGAAACGCGTGTGCGCAAGCAGATCAGCTCGAACCTTTTTTCCAAAGCAGGTGCAATCTTGATGGGCCCGTTTCTGCGTCGCATGCGCAAGTCGTTTGATTACGCCGAATACGGTGGCGCGCCCTTGCTGGGTATCGACGGTAACTGCGTTGTTAGTCACGGCAAATCTTCGGCATTGGCAATCAAGAACGCCATCCGCGTAGCAGGTGAGATGATTACTACCGACGTGCGCAGTCACATCAGAAAGCGAATTGAGTGGACTGCCAGTAAAGCCATCGAAAATTGAGTTATGAAAATGAGCAAAGATTCGATTTCAGCTGAAATGGTCGGAATTGGCTGTTACGTCCCCGAGAAGGTGCTGACTAATGCCGATTTTGAGAGGATTGTAGATACTTCTGACGAATGGATTACTACGCGTACCGGCATTAAGCGACGTCACGTCGTAGGAGACTCAGGGGAAGCAACCTCCGACATGTGCATCAAGGCGGCTCGTCAGGCGCTGGCTGACGCCGATATGAGCCCGAAGGAACTTGATCTGATTCTCATAGGTACTTGCACGCCCGACATGAAGACACCCTCTGCTGCCGTTATCGTTCAGCGCCATCTCGGCGCCACAAACGCTGCCGCCTTCGATATTAATGCGGCCTGCGTCGGATACATCTACGGTCTGAAGGCGGCTCTGGCTTTTATCAAGTCCGGGATGTACAGGAATATTCTCGTGATGGGCTCGGAGACGCTAACCAGCATTACCAACTACCAGGATCGAACCACTTGCGTGCTTTTTGGTGACGGCGCTGGAGCTGCCGTTATCAAAGCTGGCAATGACCCGACGAGAGGCATCCTTGCTTCACGGATAGCCGCCGACGGTCGCCACGAGGAGCTTCTCTTTGTCAAGACCGGCGGGTCCCGCAATCCAGTGACGCCGGAGAATATCGGTAACGGTTCTCAAGGAATCTACATGAACGGTTCCGAGATTTTTCGACATGCCGTTCGCTATATGCAGGAATCATCCATCCAGGTGCTTGAGGACGCCGGCATGAAGCCGGAAGATTTGAAACTTGTCATTCCACATCAGGCAAATATTCGCATCATAGACTCACTTCGCAAGCGGCTTCATTTGCCTAAGGAGAAGGTGTTCGTCAATATCCAGGAGTATGGCAACACTTCATCTGCTTCCATTCCGATCGCCATGGTGGAAGCGCGGAGTCGCGGTTTGCTTGAGAAGGGCGATTTGGTGCTGATGGTTTCGTTTGGCGGTGGCCTGGTGTGGGGAGCCTGCCTGGTCAGGCTGTAGACATTCTTAAGGGAGGTCGACTTCTATGAATAAGACAGCATTCCTATTTCCGGGGCAGGGCTCACAATACGTAGGTATGGGGCAGGATCTCTACGATAAATACGATTCGGTCAAAGCTCTCTACAAATCAGCTTCGGAGATCCTTGGATATGATCTCGCCGACATCTCCTTCAATGGTCCCGAAGAAAAACTAAAGGAAACGGTGGTAACTCAGCCTGCTATCCTGGTTCATTCCCTGGCATGGCTGACTGCGCTGAAAGAAATAGGAAATACCTCGCCCGAATTTGCAGCCGGTCATTCTCTGGGTGAATATTCCGCCCTGGCAAATGCCGGAGTGCTCTCTTTCGAGGATGCTATCACCGCCGTCAATACCCGCTGCAAGGCGATGCAGGAAGCCTGCGACGAAAATCGCGGCACTATGGCGGCAATCATCGGTCTGTCACGCGAGCAGATTCTTGACTTGACAGGAAAAATGAGCGCCGATGGCGTGTGTGTCCCGGCGAACTTCAACTCACCGCAGCAAGTGGCGATTTCGGGTGACTATGAGACAATAGAGAAAGCTTGTGCTGTTGCCAAAGAAATGGGCGCCAAACGAGCGATGATCCTGCCGGTTGGCGGCGCGTTTCACTCACCTTTGATGGCGAGCGCGAGCTCCAAGCTTGATACCACCCTGAGTCAGCTTACTTTCCAGGGTGCGCAGTTTCCGGTAGTGGCCAATGTTTCTGCAAAGCCGGAGACTGACCGGGAGAGAATCAGGCAGCTTCTTGTTGAGCAAATCACAGCTCCGGTACTCTGGACCGATACTCTGGAAACGCTAAGACAAAACGGCGTCACGCGTTTCGTCGAGATCGGGCCCGGTAAGGTGTTGTCAGGCTTGGTAAAACGAACCCTGAGCGATATTGAAATTATGAATCTTGACAAACTGCCTGACTTTGATTTGGTTGCCGACAAAATTATGGAGGCGGTTTGACACTTGCGGGCAAGTCAGCCATTATCACGGGCGGCGCCAGAGGCATTGGCAGGGCAATAGTTGAGAGATTCTTAGACGACGGAGCAAACGTCGTGATTGCTGATGTCCTCGATGACGTTGGCGCGGACACTGTTAAAGAACTCTCCGAACGCGGGAAAGTCGTTTATCAACATTGCGATGTGACGTCAGGCACGGACGCCGAAGCCGCTGTCGCCAAGGCGGTCAGCGAGTTTGGCGGCATCGACATTCTGGTCAATAACGCCGGAATCACGCGTGACTCACTGCTGATTCGACTCAGTGGCGACGACTGGGACAAGGTGATGAACATCAACCTGAAAGGCGCGTTCCTGATGACCCAGGCTGCTGCCAAGGTGATGATGAAAGCTCGCAGCGGCAAGATAGTCAACATATCGTCGGTAGTAGGTTTGATGGGCAATTTTGGACAGAGCAACTATTCTGCGTCCAAGGCCGGGTTGATCGGTCTTACCAAGAGCAGTGCCAAAGAGTTGGCGGGGCGCGGAATAACCGTCAACGCGATTGCTCCGGGGTATATTCAAACCGAGATGACTGAAAACTTGCCGGAAAGCGCCAAGGAGTCCTTTCTGAACAATATACCGCTCAAGCGCGCCGGAACCCCGGCGGATGTCGCAAACGTCGTAACGTTTCTGGCGTCTGATGCGTCGGGCTATGTCACGGGCCAGGTTCTGCCGGTCTGTGGCGGCTTGTTGATGTAATGTAAGATAAGTGGAATAGAAACTGATTAGTGATTGAATAGATTCTCAATTCATTGGAGGATTTTTGCCGTGGATATCGAAGCCAAAGTTAAAGAGATCATCGTAGATCAATTGAACGCCGACGCGGATGCCGTCACACCTGAGGCCAAGTTCGTCGAAGACCTGGGCGCCGACTCACTCGACACTGTTGAGCTGGTGATGGCTCTTGAGGACGCCTTTGACATCGAGATCAAAGATGAAGACGCCGAGAAGATCGCGACTGTCGGTGATGCAATCAACTACATTAAGGAGCACAAGCAGGAAGAAGCTGCCTCGTAGCGTTGCTTCTGCGGCGCAATATCGAGCAAAGTACTGCTTAGAGACCATTATTGGATAGTTGGCTGGACATATGAAGCAAGCTGTAATTACAGGCATCGGGATACTCTCGCCGATAGGCAATTCTATCGAGGAATTCTGGCAGGGTATCAAAGAGGGTCGCTCCGGGGCGAGTGTTGTGGACCGCTTTGACATTGAGCAGTTTAGCTCCAAGATTGCCTGCATGGTCAAGAATTTTGACCCCTTGCAATACATCGACAAGAAGGAGTTGCGCCGATCTGATCTGGTTCAGCAGTACTCGCTGGCGGGAGCAGAGATGGCCGTTGCCGATTCCGGCCTTGACCTGAATAAAGTGAACCTCGACCGCGTAGGAGTGGTCACTGGCTCCGGAATCGGAGGAATCGCGACCTTCGAGGATCAGACGAGAACTTTCATCGAACGCGGCGCCGGTAAGGTGAGCCCGTTTTTCATCCCGATGATGATCATCGACATGGTTCCCGGGCTAATCTCTCTCAAATTCGGTTTCAAAGGTCCTAACTACTCTACAGTGAGCGCTTGCGCTTCCTCGGCTCACGCGCTGGCGGATGCACATCGGATAATCGCGCGCGGGGAAGCCGATATTATCGTCACCGGCGGCTCCGAAGCGTCGATCACCGAAATGGCGTTTGCCGGCTTCTGTTCTTCACGTGCCCTGTCGACACGCAACGATGACCCCGCAACGGCATCCCGGCCTTTCGACAAGGGACGAGATGGATTCGTAATGGGCGAAGGTGCTGCCATTTTGATTGTGGAAGAGAAACAGCACGCTCTCAACCGCGGTGCAAAGATTTACGCCGATTTGTTGGGAGCCGGAATGTCCGCTGATGCGCATCATATTACCGCGCCGGCTCCGGATGGCAACGGCGCGGCTCGCGCCATGAAAGCTGCATTGGACTCTGCTCAAATTCAGCCCGAAATGGTTGATTATGTCAATACCCACGGAACCTCTACGCCTCTGGGCGACATCGCCGAAACCAAAGCGCTCAAAACCGTGTTCGGCGATTACGTGAGCAAGCTCAACATAAATTCGACCAAGTCAATGATCGGGCATATGCTTGGCGGTGCCGGTGCGATAGAGGCCGCCGTCACTGCGCTGTCGCTGCGCGATGGATTCGTTCATCAAACCATCAATATCTTCGACCCGGATCCGGAATGCGATCTTGACTATACTTCTGAAAGCAGCCGAAATGTCGACATTAAGTGTGGTATCAGTAACTCCTTTGGCTTTGGCGGACACAACATCACAATAGTCTTGGGAAAACATACGAACTCAACGGGATAGTCATGCTGAAGTTCCTGGCCCGGCTGTTCGGAAGCAGCAAACCTGCCAAGAGCGGCCCATTAGTATTGGGGCCCAAAGAGCGGGCGGCACTGGAGGCTAAGCTTGGTTACCAGTTTCGAGAAGATCATTACCTGATTAAGGCGCTTACCCACCGCTCGTTTCTCCGTCAAGTGGAATCCACCAACGTCAGATCTTACGAACGGCTCGAATTTCTGGGAGACTCCGTTCTCGGGCTGGTGGTGGCAGAAGAGCTGTTTCTGCACTACGATGATATGTCCGAGGGCAAACTCACGAAGAATAAATCAATCCTGGTAAACAAGAAAGTGCTGGCGCATACGGCGGGAGTGATCGGCCTGGGGGAGTATATATTTATGTCTCCCGACGAGGAGCGCGCCGGCGGTCGGGAACGTCAGTCGATCCTGGCCGATAGCCTGGAGGCGCTCTTTGGTGCCGTGTATTTTGATGGCGGACTGGAGGCGTCCCGGCAGGTCATTCGCAAAGTAATATCGTTCGACTTTTCCAAGAAAAGTAAGCAACTCGCGTTGCGCAATTATAAAGGTGAGCTGCTGGAACGCTTGCAAGCCAACGGCCGCAGCGCACCGCGCTACACTGTCAGCGACGAAGACGGGCCGGATCACCAAAAGGTATTTACCGTCGAAGTGTTTGTCGAAGGGCGGCGGCTGGGAAGCGGGCGTGGCGATTCCAAGAAGAGCGCCGAGCAGGAGGCCGCCGCAAGTGCGCTGGTTAGCCTGGAAGCGGAAAGTGATAAGGAGGTTAAGAAGTGAAAATAGTGGTCTGTATCAAGCAGGTTCCTGAAATTGCGCTGGTGAGTGTTGACGACAGTAAGGGCGAGTTGAATCTTCCGCAAAGCCCCGGCATGGTCAACCCGTTTGACAGTTATGCAATTGAGGAGGCTCTCCGCCTCAAGGAAAAGCATGGCGGCACTGTCGTGGTAATGTCGCTGGGTGGCAAAGAAGCGGAATACGCTCTCAGGGAAGGGCTTGCGCTCGGCGCCGATGAAGCTGTGCATCTCACCGACAATGCCTTCGCACAACTCGACTCTACCGCAATAGCCACGGTTCTGGCCGCCGGCGTAAAGAGTATCGGTGACGCCGATCTCGTTCTCTTTGGAAAACAGGCGGTCGATTCTGACGCATCAAGTGTCAGTGGCGCCGTGGGGGGAGCGCTCAACGTTCCCGCGGCAATGTTTGTGCGCAAGATCGAGGATGTGACTGACGGCAAGCTGACGGTTGAACGCATGACAGACACAGGCTTCGATAAAGTAACGATGCCGATGCCCGCGGTGATCTCGGTAGTCAAGGAGATTAATGAGCCGCGCCTGCCGTCGCTCAAGGGCAAAATGATGGCGAAGAAAAAAGAGATCAAAGTTCTAAGCGCCGCCGAGCTTGGACTCGATATGAATTTGCCGGCATTTGCCTCAATGAGTCAGCTCGATAAGTCAGCAAGCCCGCCATCACGACCGAAGGGTGAAATCATCCAGGGTGAGTCACCGGCTGAGATCGCAGACTCTCTCTTTAAGAAGCTGCGTGAAGATCAAGTAATATAGACTCTGGACGCTCATTCGGGTCTGTACGCAGTTTCTGCGCCAATTCACAAGTTGTTGTTCGGCAATATGATAGAATGGGCAAGCCTGAATTTGTTGCTCGTGGCGCAAAAACTGCTTGACAACTATTGACCTCTTTGATTATCGTAAGCCAGAAGCCAAAACACCTCAAATCGATTATTCCTATAGTAACGCTTCGTTGCTCGTAACATAATTCTCAAATAGACTCACTTATGAAGTCTAGGAGGCGGTAGGTATGAACCTGCTTAAAGTAACATTTCTGGTTGTTGTTGCTGCCTCACTCGCACTTCTGCTATCCAATCATGCGATAGCGCTTGACCATCCCTGGGACGATGGACCGGCTGACACCACTGTGGCGTCATCCGCTAGCGTCGATGGGGGTCCAAATGTGGGTTCCGACACCAGCCCTGACAATGACCCGATCTACGTTCGGGTGCCGTTCTGGCTGCATTGGTTCTTCGGCGGTTTCGATACCTACATTATTGGTCAAAAAGTGCAACAGGCCGGAAATCAGTCCGACGGAGGAAGCAAGCACATTTCTGGAAAGGTGCTAAAACCAAAACTTAGGTAGTTCGCGGTAACTCAAAACGCTGAAACTCGATGAACACGAATGTAGGTAATGCAAAGCTCGAGTCAGCCCAACGTTTGGAAGCTATTCATTGGCTGATTACCGAGCATAGGTTTGAAAGCGCCCGGCGCGACTTAGCTGAAATTGCGCCGGCGATTAACCAGTCAGGAGACTCTGTCCTGATGGGTACCTTACTCTATGCTCGAGCGGCCTTGGCATTTCACAATAAACCACCACGCGAAGTTCTGGGGGATGCTCTCAAAGCCTACGAACTGATTAGCGCGACCGCTGAGAATCTGGTTATCGGTCGCCTGCAGGCGTTGCTGGGCAAGATTCACGTAGCCCTTGGCGATCTTAAGGCAGGAGAAGCATATATACGCGACGCCATTTCCTCCTTCAGAAGAATTGAGCGGGAGGATGAGTTGGTGGGTTGCTACAACAAGCTGGCTCAGGTTTATTTCATTCGCGGCGAATTCAAGCTCGCCGATAATTTCCTTTCTGATTCCCTGGAAATTCTGGAGAATTCACCTGAACGCACCGAACTCGACCTGAACAAGGCACGCGGCAATCGCGCGCGTGTTCAGACTCTTCTCGGTGATTGGAAATCAGCGCGGCAAGCTCTTGAGAGCTGTGTTGAAGTAGCTCGCCAGAGCGGATCCTCTCCTTCCGAGGCCAAGAATTTACTTTCCCTCGGTTATGTAATGTATTTGCAGGAAGAGTATGCGCTGGCGCGCCAAACTCTCGAACGCGCCTATGAGTTGATCAGGCAGAACGATCTTATTCGTGAACGCGCGATATATCATGAATACATGGGCGAGGTCAGCCAGGCACTTGGTGATCTTCGCAAAGCGCGCGAGCACTATGTGCACGCGATTGAAATCGGCAATCGGATCGCTCCCGAGAGCGCGATAATCAGCCAGACGGAGCGAAGGATAGCCGAGCTTGAGTATCGCGTCGGCAACCTGGCGTTGGCGGAGGATCACGCGCGTCGAGCCCGCGATGTCGCTGAGAAAGTCGGAGAACTTGTTGAAATCGCAACTGCAAACAAAATACTGGCCGCCCTCAAAGCGATTGATGGGGACTACGCTGAAGCAGCAGCGATGTTTGGTGACCTGATTTCCTCGCTTGACCATGCTGGTGAAATGCGAGAACTCGCGCAAGCCTATTTCACTGCGGGCAAGTCACTGCTTCGATCTTCGGAGCATCGCAAAGTCGCATCCCGCTATCTGCACTCCGCTTTGCGACTGGCGGAGAAGCTGTCGATAACTTCACTGCGAATTGCCTGCAACTACCAGTTTAGTGTTCTGGAGGTGCAGTCGGGTAACCACGATGAAGCACTGAACTACTTGACTAAGTGCGAGGCGATGGCTGCCGACAAACGCGATGATCGTGCCAAAGAAGAGTGCCGGATTCTCAGGATGAAGATTGAGGAAGATATGGTCGATGCCGGCCTCTCCAGCGAAAACGAGTTCAGCCTTTTTAGTTCGCTGTTGTCGCGAATCGAATATGGCTCCTTGAAGACCGGATCCCTGGAAGATACCCTCAAAGTACTGTGCGATCGTTTGCACGGTAAGCGCGCATTCATTTTGACTTATGATGCGACCAGCAACAACTTTGAGGCCTTAGCCGCGCTTGGAATCGAGCAGGCGCGCCTATCCCGGGTCGCACGCGCTTTGAGCAACGGCCGCGGGGGTTCTCTGCCCCTGAATCGCCCGCTATTAGTATCGAATCTCACCCCCGAACGTCGCCGTATGTTCGACTATCTCGGGGTTGATGATGACAAAATCAGCGGATTTCTTTCGATCCCGATCCAATTGTCGCCGGAGACTAATGCTCTCATCTATGTCGATCGTAATCAGGAGTCAGTCGAATCTTTCTCGCAGGCCAATCTCCAGTTTGCGATAGCATTTTCTGACATCATTGCCTTTAAGTCATCGGAGGAACAAAAGCGGAGACTTGCCGAGGACAATCGGCGACTGAAGGATCAACTACAGAAGCAACTCGCATTTCCGAATATCATCACCGCGAATCCTGAGATGCTGGAAACTCTTGAGCGTGTCAGCCAGGTCAAGGATTCACCGATTTCAATTCTGATTGAAGGCGAAACCGGTACCGGCAAGGATCTGCTGGCAAAGGCGATTCATTACAATTCGAATCGCAAAGATCGCCGCTTCATATCGGTGAGCTGCGCTGCTTTGCCGGAGACATTGCTGGAATCCGAGCTGTTTGGTTACAAGCGTGGCGCCTTCACCGGAGCGGAGGGTGAGAAAGTGGGGCTGTTCGAAGAAGCAGACGGAGGCACTTTCTTCCTCGACGAGATTGGCGATCTCCCGTTGTCAGTCCAGGTCAAACTCTTGCGCGTGATCGAGGAGAAGGAGGTCGTACGGCTCGGTGATACGTCCCCGCGAAGCGTGGATGTTCGTATCATCTCTGCAACGAACGCCGACCTTAAAGCGGCAATGGAGAATGGCGAATTCCGGCAGGATCTCTACTATCGGCTCTCGACCTTTGCCGTGAAGCTCCCCTCGTTGCGTGAGCGCTCTGAGGATCTTCCCCTGCTAATTCGCCACTTCGTCTCGAAGTTTGAACCCGAAGTGAAAATTGAGCCGGAGGCATTCCGCATTCTGGCTGACTATGAATGGCCCGGCAATGTCCGTGAACTGGAAAACGAACTCAAGAAGCTTGTCTTACTTGCCGGCGACAAGAAATCGATATCAAGCTATATGATCTCGCGTCGCATTACCGACAGTCTGAAAGAGTCCGGGCATCGTCCCGCTGAGACTTCAGGCGATTTCTCTCTTTATGAGTACCTTGGCAGGCTTGAGCGCGAATTCATTGTTGAGGCGCTGCGCAAAGCCGGTGGCGTCAAGAAGCACGCTGCCGAGGCACTTTCAATCCCCGAGTCTACCTTGCGGTTGAAGATGAAGCAATATCATATTGCCGTCGAGAACTAGTAGTTCCCAGCTGATTTCTTAAATCCTCTTTTTAGCCCATTCATAAGGCTGCTCACGATCTCCGTTGAGCTCTAATAAACGTGGTAAAGTAGGAATTAAAATTCTATATTCAAGCCGAGGAGAACGGTATGTTACTGAATCTCTGGACAGGCTGGATCGCGTTTATCGTGGGGATCATCGCGGGGGCAATTTCTGGGCTTCGCTTTCATAGGGAAGATTTTCTCGGGGGATACTCCAGTTGGCGTCGCCGCCTGGTTCGTCTGGCTCATATTTCGCTCTTCGGATTGGGACTAATCAACATCGCCTTCGCTCTTACGGCAAGATCGCTGGAGATTGCAGATGGCCTGACCGCGGCTTCAGTCGCACTTGTTGTCGGAGCGATTACTATGCCTTTGGTTTGTTACCTGGCAGCGTATCGTAAACCACTTCGCAACCTTTTCTTCATTCCGGTTTTGTCTGTGCTTTTCGGAGTCCTCGTTATGTCGTGGAAGGTGTTACAGCAATGAGAATCGGTCTGGTCGCCATGAGCGGGATCCGGGTATGTGATGAGGAGCTACTACGACTGGGGTTGACTTTGCCCGGCTTCGTTGAGCGCAGCAAGATAATTGCTTCGCTGCCGAGTCTGGGGCTCCTTTCTCTCGCTGCACAGACACCTCCTGACTGTGAGGTCGAGTATCTTGAGATTGCCGATCTGAAGGAGCTTCAGGAGCTGCCGGAGAACTTTGATCTTGTGGGAATATCATCCTACAGCGCTCAGATTGACGAGGCCTATGAACTGGCCGCGCGCCTCAAGGCCAAAGGCATTCCCACAATTCTCGGGGGACCGCATGTAACAGCTCTACCCGAAGAAGCGGCTGAATACTGCACCGCCGTGGTCGTTGGCGAGGGGGAAGCTTGCTGGCCGGAGTTGTTGCAGGATTTCCGTAACGGTCACCTGCGAGAGCGCTATGATGGCAGTGTTGCGGACTTTGACCTGGCAGACTCACCGATTCCAGCCTTCGAGCTACTCGATATCAGCAAATACAACCGGCTGACAGTTCAGACGAGTCGCGGCTGTCCGCATCGGTGCAGCTTTTGCGCCGGATCAATTCTACTTACGCCTCGATACAAACAGAAACCGCTGGCAAATGTACTGGCCGAGATTGACAAGATTCTTCAGATCTGGAAGCATCCGTTTCTCGAGTTCGCCGATGACAACTCCGTTATCGATCGTGGCTACTGGAGGGAGTTAACGAAACATCTCATTCCTCGCAAGGTTCGCTGGTTTACGGAGACCGACATTTCTGTCAGCGAAGATAGTGAACTGCTGAGTCTAATGCGTCAGAGCGGCTGTGCTCAGGTGCTGGTGGGACTTGAGAGCCCCGTGGAATCAGCACTCTCGGGAATCGAGCTGAACAGCAACTGGAAGCACCGGAAGTACCCGTATTACAAGGCCGCAATTGAGGAGATTCAGTCGCACGGCATCTCGGTCAACGGCTGCTTCATTCTCGGGCTTGACGGGCATACGACTGACATCTTCGACCAGGTTTTCGAATTTGTGCAGGAATCCGGATTGCATGAAGTACAGGTGACGATTCTCACGCCCTTCCCGGGAACTCCTCTTTATGAGTCTCTGCTTTCCGAGGGGCGATTACTTGAGCCGCGAAACTGGAAGAAATGCACTCTCTTTGATGTCAACTATCTTCCCAGACAGATGTCGGCCGCGCAGTTGGCATCTGGATTTCGCGATCTTGTCCAGAAATTATATAGTGAAGAGTTCACTGCAGAGCGGCGCAGCAGATTCAAGCGGTTGCTGCGCAGATTTCACAAAGTGGAGGGTTGAAAATGAGCAAGCCGATTTGGATTGCGATCCTGTTCTATGTCAGTGCGTTATATGACGGTGCTCTGGGAATCATCTTTCTGCTGTTTCCTTCAGCGCCGTTTCGCTGGTTTGAAGTCATACCTCCCAATCACTTTGGTTATGTCCAATTCCCGGCTGCGTTGCTGATCATCTTTGCACTCCTGTTCATCATGATTGCGCGCAATCCTGTCGCAAATCGCAAGCTGATTCCATTCGGGATGCTGCTCAAAGTGTCTTACTGCGGCGTGGTGTTCTATCACTGGTTGGCGGCCGGCATCCCCGGTATGTGGAAACCGTTCGCGTGGATTGACCTTCTATTTCTTGTCCTGTTCATCATCGCATATTTTCAGCTTAAGCCGCAAACCAACCAGACCTGATTGCGGATTCGCAGGCGCCAGAGAATTACGAGCGACCCCGCTTGAACTTCTGAATCGTTTTCGCTATCTTGGCGCGCATGACGAACCGCCAGCCCAACATCGCGAAGTCAACCGACGCAATATCTCCAAGGATGGAATGCTGGGATCATCTCGGAATTTCAAGCGCGACAGGCACGATACTCATGGAGCAAGATCGCGCGCTGCTATCAGAGGTGCGATCTGGTCAGCGCAGCAAACCGGTGCTGCGCTTCTACGAATGGAATCCTCCCGCCGTCAGTTACGGCTACAATCAGGACATAAACGAGTCGGTTCATCTCCAGGCTGTGAAGCGGCTGGGATACGACATCGTCCGCCGCCCAACCGGCGGCCGCGCGTTGCTTCATAAAGGTGATCTCTGTTATGCTGTGATCGCTCGGCGTGAGTGGCACCCGGAGTTCCGCACACTTGGTAGCACTTACCGAGCGATCGGTGGAGCACACCGCCGTGCCTTAGGAAAGCTTGGAGTGAAATCTGTTGAAACCCGGCAAAGTCTAAGTAAGCCTTCGAGTCCGCTATCCCCTTGTTTCGCTATGCTCAATCCCTTTGAGGTCACCGTTGGAGGGCGCAAAATCTGCGGCAGTGCCCAGTACAGAAGCGCCGGCGCGTTCCTGCAGCACGGTTCTCTCCGGGTCTACGATATCTGGACCCAATCTGATCTCGCTGAGCTTTGGCCTGCGGATATTGCCTTGTCTCGCGGCTCTGTGACTTCGCTGGAAGAAGAACTTGGATCTCGGATCGCGTTGGCGCAAATTGCGGACATCTGGAGCGAGGCGTTCGCAGAGGTATTCCAGGTAGATTTTGATTCGGACACCAAGTCTGAGTAGTGTGGTAATTGGCCAGTGTCTTTCGCGAAGAATAGAGTAATCAGTTCACGAAAAAAGAAATGGGAAGATTAAACAAAAGAAGCAGTTACAAGTCTATCTGGTGTGGAGAGAGTGTCTCGGAAAGAGTCAATTTTCGCTTGACAGAACGTGGCAGTTGGTGGTTATTTCAAGGATTGTCCGTCAACGGAAGTGCTGAGATGCAAGATTGCATACTGAGTTGCCTGCTAAGGAGTTAAGCGCATAGCATGTCCGCCAACTGGAATAGTGCCTCTCTTCGGTGGCACTCTTGTATTGCTTACTTACGAAGATAATTGGGAAAGGTTGCGCATTATCGCAATTGTTAAGGCATACTGATCTAATGTTGAAAATTCAAATCATGTTACAGATAGCTCGCTTTTTGGAAGCGACAAGGAGGTAGGTCCATGCGAATCGCTCACGTATTCAAATATGCTGCGATCTTGACCTTACTGGCGCTTTTCGCGTCTTCTGCTGTGTTGTTTGCCGGCAACACAGGTAAGCTTCGCGGCAAATTGATAAACTCCAAAACAAAGGAACCTCTACCATTTGGTGTCGTCCAGATCGACGGGACAACTATGGGTGCACAGGCTGATGCCAATGGCGAGTACATTATCATTAATGTCCCGCCGGGGACCTACAACGTCACTGCCAAGCTTCAGGGTTATCAGTCGGTAAAGACCGAGAATGTGGAAATACTGGTGGATCGCACCACCACAGTAAACTTCTCGCTGCAGGAGTCTGTGGTTGAGATGGAGACCCAGATTGTTGAAGCGCCGCGTGATTTGCTTAAGGTCGACCAATCCAACAACGTGCGTCAAATCACTGCCGAGAACATCAAGAATATGCCCGTTACCAACGTGCAGGAACTGATGAAAACGCAGGTGGGTGTGGTCGAGCGCTTTGGTGAAATTCACATCCGTGGCGGTCGCGCCAACGAAGTTACCTATGTTGTGGACGGTGTGCCGATTAAAGATCCGCTTGGCGGTGCCGGATCAGTTGACCAGGCGATGAATATTTCGGGTAACGTGATTGAAGACTTGCAGATCATCAAGGGCGGTTTCGACGCCGAGTATGGAAATGCCGCTTCGGGAATCGTGAATATTACAACCAAAAGCGGCACGGATTATACGACTGGAAACCTGGAGTATCTTACCGATGACCTTGGTACCGACATCCTCAACAAGAACTCCTTCAATTACGATCGCCTCGAATATAACATGTCGGGACCTGACCCCGTCGTCGGCAACAAGATTCTGCCACGCCTTGGTATCAACTGGTTCAGTGATAAAGTCTTTTACCAGCTGCAGGGAGCGGCCGATAAGACAGATGACTATGTGAGCTATAAGGACTATTTCACGTCGGCATCAGCAACGCCTTTCCGCTCACGCTCGATTCTGGGTCTGTTCGATGTTGCGGACCGAATGAAGAACGAATACGAGGCCCAGTTCCGAATGCGCCTTCAGGCGAGTGCCAATATTCGACTAAACTTCCAGTATCGCGGTTCGTGGACCGATGCTACCGCCTTTGACTGGAATTTTATCTATACCCCCGCAACAGCTTATGTTAATCACGATCGCTCGTCAGTTTATAAAGCGCAGTTGACGCATCAGATCGATAAATCCACCTACTATGAAGTGACATTGTCGCGATTCCTGAGAAGCTATCTTTCCGAGCCCGGAGATCCTAACACTCCCGGTGGTGGACTTACCCCTGACCAATTCACATTTTTCGAAAATTATGAGCGCTATAACGATCTGAATCACAACGGTCATTTTGACGCTCCGGAACCCTTCGTCAATGCCAACGGCGATACGTCATGGCTTAACGGTGGTCCCTTCTATACTTTTGGCGATGCCTTCATACCCGGTGCTTATAACGATGGCAGTGGCAATCTAGTATATGTGCCTGGTGTCGTGGATGAGTGGAATACCGCAACCGGTCAGTGGCCTCTGAACGCATATGAAGACTTCCCGGAGTTTCGTGGCGTGAATGTGAAATTCCAGGGGCAGGGGAATTCGTCGGGAACTGACCAGAATTCTGTGGACACTATCCTGACCGATTGGAACGGCAACGGTGTCGTTGACTTCTATGAATCGGAACAATTCGCAGACTTGAACGGCGACGGACACTGGAACTCCGGTGACTACCTGATTCATGATACAAATGGAAACGGCGTCTATGACCCGTCACTTGGCGTAGATTACAACGTTGACCAACCGGAGCCGTACGTGGATGGCGACGTTTCGCTCGGTGAGCCCTTCACGGATGTCAATGGCAACGGCGTCTATGATAAGGGAATCGACATCTTCATACTTTCAGCCGATCCCGCCCGCAACCAGGACCTGAATCACTCTTCCAAATATGAAGGTCCTGATGCACCATGGCAGCCGGGAACACCATTTATTGACTTAAATGGAAACGGCATCTACGACGCCCCCAACGGCGTTTATGATTACGGCGAACCGTTTACCGATCTCAACAAGAACGGGAAGTGGGATCCGGCCGATGGCTTCTGGGACCGGGGGCACGATCAGTATGCAGTATACCACGACCGTTCTACTGTGGACTGGCGCGCTGATTTCAAAGTCACCAAGCAGTTCAGTAAAGAACACAACGTAAAGACCGGAATGTCCCTGGATTTGTACGACATTAAGTATGCGGAGCTTGAGTATCCGCAGTTTAGATATGACGGGGCACCGGATGGCGGTCCGTGGCCGGATCGCGGCGTTTTCAGGTTCTTCTATCACCATCGTCCGACACAGGGTGCTATCTTTGTTCAGGATCAGATGACGTACGGAGCCATGATTGCTAACCTGGGCTTGCGTTACGACTTCTTTATTCAGTCCGCTGATCTGAAAACCAGTCAGACGCTGCAAACCGTGACCGGGTCCGTCGTGGGTTCACAAAATCGCTTCAGCCCCAGAATCGGGTTTAGCTATCCGATTTCGGATGTCGCAAAAGTGTTCTTCAACTACGGTCACTTCAATCAATTGCCCGAGTTGAGCGTTATGTATCAGCCCGACACGCAGGCAAGTAACGCCGCTCGCATCGTCGGTAATCCGAACTTGAATTTTTCCAAAACGATCGAGTATGAATTCGGCGTTCGCTACAAGCTTTCAGACGCATACGTGCTGAGTGCTTCAGGTTTCTACAAAGATATCTTTGGGATCATCAACACTCAAAGAGAAGGATCGGGTCCCACGGCGGCGAACGTCTATCAGAATTCTGACTATGCCCGCGCCCGCGGTCTGGAGTTCGAACTCGATAAGGACTACGGCAACTATATCCGTGGCCAGTTCACCTACAGCTACTCCTTCGCCTACGGCAAGAGCTCTTCTGCGAATTCAAACTACTTTGATGACTTCTACAATCGTGCGATTCCGATTCAGGAATTCCCGCTGAGTTGGGATGTTCGTCACCAGATCACCCTCAACCTCGATTTCACCGTGCCTCAGGGGAATAACCCGAAACTATTCGGGTTCACGCTGCCTGATAATTGGGGAGCCAACGTGATCTGGCAGTTTGGTTCCGGCTATCCTTACACCCCGGCATCGGATTATCCGGGACTGGTGCTTGAGCCGGGTGAGGTGCCGCAATCGAATTCACTCCGCTATCCCTCGACCTCAAATGTCGATATCAACGCTTGGAAGCGAATTCCGTTCCTTGGGCTTGACTATCAGCTCAGGTTGTGGATTAACAACCTGTTCAATACCAAGAATGTTGACTATATCTACGGTTTGACTGGTCGCTACGACACCAATACCAAGTCGCCCGGTACCAACTGGGTGTTTGCGGGGACGGACAATCAGAGGAATCCGACTGACCTGGGTCCGGGACGCAATATTCGCCTCGGAATCAGCCTCGAATTCTAAACCAGTGAGGACTTGCGAACTGTGAATGATATGAAACTGAGCCGGAGATGTTCGCTGATTTGTGGACTTCTGGTAACGGTATTGCTTGTCTACGCACTGCCGGCATTTGGCGCCATGAAGAAGGTCGACGACGCCTACTTGCGCAGACTCGCTCTGCGAAAGGTAACGGCGACACCGAACACCCAAAACTGTTCCCACCGTGTGGGGAATGTTCACTTCACAATTACCAATTGGGGCTTTTTCGGAAGTCAGTATGCTGATCCGGATTGGCTGCTTGAAAATTACTGTCTCGATCCTTCTGACCCCGATTATGGGCAGCAGGCGCCGTCGTTCGAGTTCCCCGCAGGGTCGGGAATAAACTACCTGTTTCAGGGAGCGTTGTGGCTGGGCGCGATCGTAGATGAGGATACGCTCGTCTCCGTGGGCGCCGACGGCTGGCAGCGCGTGAACGAGATGTATCCGGAAGCGGCACCCAATGGCAATATCGTTCAGCTCTCCACCAGGAAGACATCGCCGTACTACAGCGAAGATGCGGTGAGCGAACAGGACTTCTATGCGGAATACACGGACACTCTCGTGGATGAGGGCCTGACCGGCCGTGATGCTGTCGACAACAGGCCACACAAGCCCCTCAATGTCAAGGTCCTCCAGCGCAGCTATGCGTGGTCATTTAGCTATGCCGAGGACTTTGTTCTCGTTGATTATAAGTTAGTCAACATCGGCGAGCGTGACCTGAAGAAGGCTTTTATGGCCCTCTACGTGGACGCAGATATCTGGAAGTATGGAATCGACCCGAATGGCTTTGCAGATGACATTTCCGGCTATCTCTTGAGTCATCCGTCCCCGGCCTGTGATAAGTTGATTGAAAACATCAATGTTGCCTGGACCGCCGACAATGACGGCGATCCGGCTGACGGCGTGTTCAAGGACTATAGCCCCACTGGCGTAGCCGGCACCCGAGTTGTTCGTTCGCCCAATCCCGACTTAAGGTTCTCCTTCAACTGGTGGGTATCCAACGGTGATGCCAGCCTCGACTGGGGACCGCGTCGCCAGGAAAACAACCGAGACTTCGGTGGATTTCTCGGTACTCCCGAGGGTGATCGCAACAAGTACTATATTATGTCTCAGCCGGAGTTCGATTACGATCAGATTTATGCTGCGGTGGACCAATCCGCGCAGGGCTGGCTTCCACCCAATAAAGAGATCGCCAACGATCTGGCGGACGGGTTCGATACCCGCTACCTGTTCTCATTTGGTCCCTTCGACATTCCACCGGGCGACACGCTCCCGATCACAATCGCTTATGTTGCCGGTGACAAGTTTCATCAGAATCCTCACGATTTTGAATCGTTTGACCCTCAAGACCCTGATGTCTTCTACAAGAAGCTGAACTTCACTGACTTAGTCACCAATGCGCAGTGGGCTGGCTGGGTTTACGACAACCCGGGCATTGATACCGATCAAAACGGTGTAATTTCCATTAATCCTGATGATCCCCACATCAACCCGTGCACCGGGGAACAATATTATGCCGATGGTGACGGCGTCCCTGATTTCGCGGGTCCGCCGCCTCCCAGCCCTCCGATCATTCGTTTCGAGGCGGAGCCGGGCAAAGTCGTGCTTCATTGGAATGGAAAGCTATCAGAAACCGAGGACGATCCCTTCTCGTTCAAGAAGGATTTCGAAGGTTACCGCGTTTATATGGCTGATCGGCCGGTGCTCAGCGACTTCGCGCTTCTTACCTCGTATGATCTCCCAGACTATGATCGCTATCATCTCAACACAGCCTACGATCCGCCATTTTGGGAGTTGACCGAAATTCCGTTTTCGCTTGAGGAATTGCGTGCTATCTATGGCAACGATTTTCAACCGCTCGACTACGGTTCGCCGGCCAATGCCCTGGAGTGGAATACGGGTACCAGTATCGAGCACTACTACTTCACCACTCAGGACTACAATCGCTCGACTCTTGGTGCGCCGGGCACGATAAAGAAGGCGTATCCTGATGCACAACCGGGCGATATGGTCTGGGCTCCGAAGCTCCAGGATTCAGTAGATGCTTACTATGAGTATGAGTATGAGATCGATGGACTGCTGTCTTCGCAGCCCAAGTATTTCGCGGTATCGACATTTGATTACGGTAACCCGTCGACCAACCTTGGCCCGCTGGAAAGCTCGCCTTTGGCGAACATGATAAAAGTCTATCCGCTTTACTCGGCTGATCAAGTTGCTAAACAGGGTCTCGGTGTGAAGGTGTTTCCCAACCCGTATCGAGTTGATGCTGGGTATGCCGAGGCAGGGTACGAGAAACCGGGAGAAGAATCCAACAACAACCCAACTTACGCCCGCCGCATCTGGTTTTCAAACCTACCCGCGAAAGCGACGATCCGGATCTACACGTTAGATGGGGATCTGGTGCGCGAGCTTCAGCACCCGTGTGGTTGCAAGTTGCAGGCAGGCGAGAGCATGATGGCGTGGGATTTGATCACACGTAACACGCAGGCTGCGGTTTCGGGTATCTACCTTTACACGGTGGAATCGGATTTGGGGACTCAGGTAGGCAAGTTTGTGGTGATCAAGTAGGTAATGTAGAGTAAGAATGGTGGTGAAAGAGATGTGGAGAAGAGCTGAATCAGAAGGAGCGTCGATGAGACTACAGCTACATTACCTTGGAATCGCGTTAATGTTGCTGTTGTTGTTGCCGGGACTGGCTTTTGGTCAGGCGAAGGTAGGTACGGCGGGGGCACAGTTTTTGGAGATAGGAGTATCGGCACGCGCGGTGGGGATGGGAGATGCGTTTGTGGCGGTAGCGGACGATGCGACGGCGATGTATTACAATCCGGCGGGCTTGACGCAGTTGTATGACCGTGAGGTGACGGTAGCTGCGATCGATTATCCGGCAGACATCCAGTATGGTTTTGCAGGGATAGCGTATCCGCTGTACCGTTTTGGGGGGGTCCTGGGCGTAGGTTTTTATGCGTTGGATGCGGGGCAGATGGACGAGACGACGTATGAGTACTCACAGGGAACGGGGCGAACGTTCAGTGCGGCCTCGTATGCTCTGGGACTGAGTTACGCGCGCAATTTAACGGATCGGTTCAGCGTGGGTTTGACGTTAAAGTTCATCGACGAGCATTATGAGGATGAGCGGTCGAGCGGTTGGGCAGCGGATGTGGGGACGAGCTACAACACGGGGTTCCGGAATTTCAAGATCTCGATGGTGATAACGAATTTTGGCCCGGACATGACGTTCATCAGTGAGAGTTATCCGTTGCCGATCAATTTCCGTTTTGGCGGAGCGATCGATGTTTTGGAGAGTGAGCGCCAGCGGGGTACATTTTCGCTGGAGGCCCAGCATCCTTCAGACAATTTAGAGAAATACAATGCCGGGTTTGAATACAGTTACGACGAACATTATTTCCTGCGAGTGGGACAGCGGTTCAACTACGATGAAGGAACCTTCAGCGTAGGTGGAGGGATCCATGTACCGCTGCAATCGATGGATCTCCAGCTTGATTATGCTTATCAGGATATGGGTCGACTCACCCAGGCCCATCGGTTCACTCTCGGCTTGAAGTTCT
>CAYXUL010000005.1:0-43902 GCA_964468475.1 uncultured Ignavibacteria bacterium
ATCGTCCCGCAGGCCATTGATCGCGCTGCCGGTTTGATCGAGAAATACGCCGGCGGCAAGGTTGCCAACGGCATCGTCGATGAGTACCCGAACCCAGTCGAGCCGTTGCGCCTGGAACTCAGGCCGGCGCGGGTCAACCAGATTCTCGCTACCGATATGAGCGCGCCCGCCATGATAGATATCCTCAACTCGCTGGAATTCAAGGTGGCACCGGGCAAGAATATCACCGTTGATGTGCCCACCTTTCGCAATGACATCGAGCGGGAGATCGACCTGATCGAGGAAATCGCGCGTATCTACGGCTACGAGAAGATACCGACTATTATGCGCGCTGGTGGCGACTTGGTCGTCCGCAAAGATCCCCGTGAACAATTCACCCAGAGACTGCGTCAGCGGCTGATCGCGCAGGGCTACTTCGACGCCGTCACTAACAGCATAGGTGACCCCAAATTAATCAGGCTGACGGACCCGGATATTAAACCGGTCGAATTGCTTAATCCGATTTCGGAGGACCTAAAGTGGTTGCGCCCCAGCCTGGCAGCGGCGTTGCTTAATGTGGTGCGTGAGAACATCAGCCACCAGGTACGCACAGTCAAAGTGTTTGAACTGGGCACCGTCTTCAGCGATAGTGGGGGCAAAGTACCTAAAGAGCATCAGAGCCTTGGCCTCGCTATCTCGGGGACTGATATGGGCGAAAACTGGAGATTCCATCCCGGCGAATTCTCGATTCACGATCTTCTTGGAACGTTTGACGAAATAGGGCAGCTTTTGCAGTCCGGCTTCAGCATCGAGCCCAAGGCAGTTCCGCTCTACGAGAAAAGTGAAAGCTATAGCATCGCTCTGGCTGGAGAGACAGTCGGTACCTGTGGCAAAGTTGCCGCAAATATCCTGAAAGCATTTGGAATAAAATTCGATGTCTTTCTGGCAGAGCTGAAGTTTGAAGCTTTGTTCGCCAACCGCAGATCAACGGCGTTCTACACCGAATTACCCCGCTACCCGGCTGCCGAGCGCGATATTGCGGTTGTGGTGAATGAGGAAGTTCCCGCAGGTAATTTGATCGAGACGATTCGCGGAAGCGCTGACAGCCTTCTCCGAGAGGTTACGGTCTTTGACCTCTATCGTGGCAAACAGATAGACAAAGGCAAAAAATCTGTTGCGCTTAGACTTACGATCCAGGATGAAAGTAAAACATTAACCGATGACGAGATCGATCGGTTGATGTCCGGAGTTGTCGAAGCGCTTCAGTCAAAACACGGCGCCGAACTTCGCACCGAATGAGCGTAAGATATCTCTCGTATAAAGTTATGGTATAAGTTAAACTGTTACTTCAACTACAGAGAAGCTTAACATAAACAGGGTTCACGGCAATGAAAACGTTTGATAGGCTTGAAGCAAAGGTTGGGGAGCTAGTCGAGCGGTTTGATCAGATCAGCCAGGAGCGTTCGAAGCTTGAGTCGGAATGCTCGCAGCTACGCGATCGGGTGAAGTCGCTTGAAGTGGAACTCAAGCGATTGGGAGACGACAATCTCAGGCTGGAGAAGGCAATCAATTCCAACAACGAGATGGCGCTGAAACGGGTCTCGCGCCTGGTTGATAAAATCGACCAGTTCCAGACCAGCTTCAAAATTTCTTGACAGAGAGAATAAAACCAGCTAATATTGCTCTAACTTTTAGATAGACATAGATTTTGGCTTAGTCTACACTTGGTGAGTTAAATCGGGCAACGATTGACTGTTAATGGAAGATAAAAAACAAACTGTCAGCGTCAGTATTTACGGCGAAAATTATCCTATTCGTGGTACCGCCGATCCCGACTATATAATCAGGGTGGCATCATATCTCGATGGCAAGATGAGAGAAGTTGCCAGGCAGGATAGCAACAGAGCGCCGGCAAAGGTTGCCATTTTGGCAGCCTTAAATATTACCGACGAGTTGTTTAAGGCAAGAGAAGCGACCTCTCACGAGGCTGAGAATATCTCAAAGAGCTTCGAAGAGAAGTCGCAGCATATTATAGACTGGTTGGAGAGCAGACTCTCCCCCCAGGCTGCCTCGTAACTGCTTACTTGATCAACTAAGCAGCAGAAAACTCCCCAACATAGGCTCAGCCTGACATCTATGACAGGCATATAAATGTTCCGGACATCCCGTGCTCGGTGGGATGCCGACAGGAGTTGAGCCATGCCGGATTATGTAATCTTGATCCTGGAAATCGCCGCTGCGGCCGTCGTGGCAGCGGGCATCACCTATTTGCTGATGACCCGCGCATCCTTTGGCAAAATCAAAAGGGCCGAAGAGCAAGCCAAGAAACTCATCGATGATGCTCAGAAGGAAGCTGACATCAAGAAAAAGGAAGCACTGCTTGAGGCTAAGGATGAGTGGTATAAGCAGAAGGTCGCCTTTGAACGCGAACAACAGAACAAACGTACCGAATTTCAGAAGCTTGAAAAGAAGCTGAATGAACGTGAGTCAAACCTCGACCGCAAAGTTGACGTCCTCGACAAAAAAGAGCGCGAGCTGCAAGGGCGTGACAAGACAATGCAGCACCGCGAAAAGGGAATCACCGCTCGCGAGAGCGAACTGGAACAACTTATCACCGATCAGAATAAACAGCTGGAGCGGATCGCCGGAATGTCCGCAGAAGAGGCGAAGAAAGTCTTGATGGAAAACCTGATCGGACAGGCTAAAGTCGAAGCTGCAGCTTCGATCAAAGAAATCAAAGATAAGGCGGAAGCACAGGCCGAGAAGGAGGCCCGCGAGATCATCCTGCTCGCCATCTATCGCTGCGCCGCCGATCATACCGTTGAGTCAACCGTATCCGTGGTGCCGCTTCCCAGCGATGAAATGAAGGGTCGAATTATCGGCCGCGAAGGGCGCAATATCCGTTCCTTTGAGACCCTGACGGGAATCGACGTAATCGTGGATGACACTCCCGAAGCGGTGATCCTCTCCGGCTACGATCCGGTGCGCCGCGAAATCGCGCGTATGGCACTGGAAAAACTTGTCTCTGACGGCCGCATCCACCCGACTCGAATCGAAGAAGTCGTTGAGAAAGCACAGAAAGAGATGGCAATGATGGTGCGGGAAGCCGGCGAGCAGGCCTGCTTTGAGTTGGGAATCCATGTGATTCACGACGATGTTGTCCGCCTGCTGGGTAAGCTCAATTATCGTACCAGTTACGGCCAAAACGTTCTTGCGCATTCGAAAGAGGTCGCCGTTCTCTGCGGCCTAATGGCCGCTGAGCTTGGCCTCGATGCCGAGCTGGCCAAGCGCGCTGGTTTGCTGCATGACATCGGCAAAGCGATAGACCGCGAAACCGAAGGCACCCATACCGAAATTGGCATGGACTTCCTGCGTAAGTACAATGAGCACGAATATGTAATCAACGCCGTGGGCTCGCACCACAATGACATCCCGCATATCTCTCCCTACGATGTCCTGGTGCAGGCTGCTGATGCCATCTCCGGCTCCCGCCCGGGAGCACGCCGAGAACCTCTCGAGGGCTACATCAAGCGTTTGGAGAAACTCGAAGAAGTGGCTGATTCATTCAAGGGTGTCGCTAAAGCCTATGCCATTCAGGCCGGGCGCGAAGTGCGCGTTATCGTCGAGAATACCGAAATTGACGACGTGGGAGCGACCATTCTCGCCGGCGACATCGCACGTAAAATAGAGCAGGAAATGGAATACCCGGGCCAGATCAAGGTCACGGTGATTCGCGAAGCTCGCGCAACCGATTACGCTAAATAGGGGACGGTTTGCGGATTTTATTCATTGCCGATGTGATGGGCCGGCCGGGCCGCTGGATTATGTCGCAATTGCTGCGTGATTTCAAGAGAGAAAATCACATCGATTACACGATCTGTAATGTCGAGAACGCCGCCGGTGGGTTCGGCGTCACCCAGGAGATTTCGCGCAAGATCTTCACCTACGGTGTCGATATGCAAACCTCCGGCAACCACATCTGGGACCGCGAGGAAATTCGCGAATATCTCCACGATGGCGCCAAGCTGCTGCGGCCCGCCAATTTTCCCGCTGGTGCTCCGGGTAGCGGCATGCACATCGATAAACTCGACAACGGTATCACCATCGCCACCGTGAACCTGATGGGACGCGTCTACATGAAAGATATCGATTGTCCCTTCAAAACGGCCGATGGCGAGCTCTCGCTGATCGGAAATACCACCAATATCATCATCGTCGATATGCATGCGGAAACGACTTCCGAGAAGCAGGCGCTGGCGCATTACCTTGATGGGCGAGTCACGGCTGTCATTGGCACGCACACCCACATTCAGACCGCCGACGAAGCAATTCTAAAGAAAGGTACGGCCTATATCACCGATGCCGGTATGACCGGCCCGCACGAATCGATCATTGGTATGAAATATGACGCCGCCATCAAACGCTTTCTTACCGGCATGCCGTACCGCTTCAGTGTAGCGCAGAATGACGTTCGTATGCAGGGCGTGATTGTTGATGTTGATGAGAATACCGGCAAAGCGACCGGCATCGAACGCTTCCAGAAGCTGGCGCCCGACAACACCAATGACTCGCTCTCCGACGACAAGGAGCCGTGACGAATGCCTGAAATTACAGCGCAAATCATTGATGGCAGCGCCACCGCGAAACAGATTCGCCGTGAATTGAAGGAGGAGATTGCCAAACTCGCAGAGCAGGGAGTAGTACCCGGTCTCGCCGCGATTCTGGTGGGTAATGATCCCGCATCGGAAATCTATGTCGGTTCCAAAGCCCGTATGTGCAAGCGTGTCGGTGTCTATTCGGAAGTGATCCGGAAACCCGCCACTTTCTCGCAGGATGACCTCTACGAATTGATTAATTCGCTGAACAACAATCCGCAAATCAACGGCATCCTGCTTCAGTCGCCGATTCCAAGCCACCTCGATGAATTTGCCGCCTGCCTGCGTATCGATCCGATGAAGGATGTTGATGGTTTCCATCCAGAGAACATCGGGCGCTTACTGATCGGGGAACCGCGCTATCAATCTTGCACGCCATACGGCGTAATTGAATTGCTGCGCAGGTACGAGGTTGATATGAAGGGGAAGGAAGCTGTCGTCGTCGGCCGCTCCAACATTGTCGGCAAACCGCTCGCCGCGATGCTAATGCAAAAGTGGCCGCAGACAAACTGCACCGTCACGGTCTGTCACTCCGCCACCAGGGACATCTTCAGCCATACCGGCAGAGCCGATATCGTGATCACCGCCATGGGTAAGCATGAGTTTCTGCACGGAGAAAATATTAAGGAAGGTGCGATCGTGATTGATGTCGGAATTTCACGCGTGGAGGATCCTAACCAGGAGAAAGGCTATCGCGTTGTGGGCGATTGCCATTTCGAATCATGCGCCGCTAAAGCATCCCTTATCACACCTGTGCCCGGCGGCGTCGGCCCGATGACTATCGCCATGCTCCTTACTAATACTGTACAGGCCGCGAAACTTCAGCACAACATCTAACCTGGTATCTGACCTAGTCAGAACTTGAGATCACACACTTCCACTCTCCGTGGATCTTCTTCCAGACATTTGTGTAGTTGACAGTCTGCGTGACGCGTTTTCCGTCCTTGCCGACGAACGATAGCTTGCTCACTCCCTTAGTAATTCCGACATCGCCATTGTCTGAGACAAAAGCTTTTGAGGGTGAGCGTTCAAGCTTGAATCCCGGATTCGCGCGGTTGTCGACGACGTACTTCTTGATCTGATCGATTCCGGATAGCACCTTGCCGTCCGGGAAATAGAAGACTGCATCTCTGCTCCAGAAATCGCAGATCTCGTCGATGTTGTCGCCCTTGGTGGCTGCTGCCCAGTCATGGTCCCGCGCCAGCAAGCCCTCGCATTCAGTATTGTAGTCCACGCCGTAGTCCCCGGCTGCCAGGTTATCATTGGTGAGTGCGTGCTGGGATGCTGCCGAGCGGTCTTTCTCCGGCAGGCTCTGCTCATCGGTCGCCAGACATGCCTGGCTGCCTATAAAGAAGGTTATGATTGCCATCCCCGCCAAGGCTGGTAATTGTCTCATGATACCAAACTCCTTACTAAAGAACTTACCTCTTATCATAATTACGTTGCAGAGACAAAACCAGCGGGAAATTCGTGTATATGGGTGGACAAGCTCCCCTTAGCGTTATGTCGCTGAACGTTAAAAAAATAAGTGCAATATGCCAGCTTCCGTAGCTGTCCAACAGGTCAGAAAACCGGAGACTTCAAATGACTTTGCTTCCTAAGAGCAGCATATTTGTGACGCTGATATCGTCGCTAGTGATCACTTCGTGCACCTTCCAGGCGTATGACGCAAACAATGACTTTGACAGGGAACATGGTAATCAGCAGTCTTCGCAGCGGCGTGCGCCTATTCCAGCCAGCTTCGAAGACGACGTCTATGCGATTCTGAACACTGCCGTGGCTGCATTCTATGACGGTGAGGCGGCTAACAGCGATACACCGCTCAGCGGCTTATTCATCTCGCCACGATTTACAGTGACGCTCGATTGGCCCAAGCAGAGGGACGTGGACGCTGCTCAGGGTGACGCCGTAGCTGCCGGCGAGTTCGCTGACTCGGATGAAAACCACGAATTCACTCAACTACCATTTTCAATAGAGGCAGGGTTCTCGTTGCCACTTTGCGCAAAGATCTATGCTGGACAATTTCCAGGGGGATTCAGAGGTTACATTCCACCGGAGCCGGGAATCTACATTCTCGTTTCGAACCTGTCGCTTTATCCTGAAGCTGACCGTGCGTCAATAACGATCAGCTACCCGGCAGGCTGTGTTCTTCAGGGAGTTACCTTCCACCTTCAACGAAGCTACGGAAGCTGGCGGCTGGTGCCGTGAGTCCCGCTGTCTCACGGAAATCTCTCGCTAAATGGAGCTGTCCTGGTCGATCTTGAGTCAGTTTTAGCTTCCACATGGCGGTGGGCCGGCGGCAAAAATATACCGCAGCAGATAAACCGCATCGCCGATTGAGACTCTTTGGTTGCCGTCAATATCAGCCACTGCCAGAGGATCCGGAGCATTACCGCCATCGAAGATGTAATTTACGATCAGGACGGCGTCGGACGCGCTGACCTTGCCATCGAAGTTGATATCTCCCGGCAAATGTCCGGTCATCACCACCTGTGACGCGATCTCAAACGGTTCACCGTCAAGAAAATTCCCCGAAATCGTGTACGGTTGATACTGCTTTCCCAGCAAGACACCGTACGAAGCAACAAATTCGCGAGCATCGAAATCATAACCAATAACACCTGCCTGGAACGCCCCGTGACCGGGGAGAGACTGCACCTCTATAGGCTGAATCAAGCCTCCCGGCGTCGTTAACTCGACAGTGGGTAAATTCACTTGTCCCGACGTGTGACCATCGTCGAAGTCACCAAAGTAGCAGCGAGCCGGAACTGTGTCGATAGCGAACTGGAAAAAGTAGCGCATTGTGTCGGGCTCCAGTATCGCTTTGGGCGGGTTGCTCGAGCGGGTGCCGACTAAGGCCACTTCCTTGAGTAGAGTGCCGGATACGACATCCGAAACCTGGAGCATATCGGTGAATTCGCCGTCATCAAAGGAGGTCAGGGCAACCGAGGTTTCATGCACATCGTCGCCGTCATACGTTGCCCCATGGTCAAGAACTGAGTAGCGGTCTCCTGAAAGCAGGGAGTACTTCAGGATTCTGTTTCCACTGCCGAAACAGCTGATTGAAATAGGCTGCGAGATTTTGTCCTGACCCTGAGGAATCTCGAATCGCAGGGTGTCAGGCAAACCGTTGGGGTTATTCGTTTGTCGAAGGAATTCAAGCTTCTGGCCATCGTGCAGATCCGACAGGTTGTAGTAAGATCTCACTACCGGCCACAGAACATATTGCAGATCAAGGTTGTCTGCGTCAGCCGTTAGATTGACGTTCTGGTAGTCAAAGGGATTGATTTCCGGATGATATCCGCTGTAATCGGAATTCGTGATCACCATTATCTCACGGCCGCCATCTGCCTCGATATTGCTTTTGGCCGGTCCCCAGGTCGAATCAAAAACAGTTGAGCCGGCATCCTCGGTGAACAATACATTTAACTGCCGATTGTTGGTTTTGTCCCAGACAGTGAAGGGCACCTCATAGTAACCCCCATACTCCAGGGCGGGCGATGAATTCCAGAGATAGCGGTACCCGAACTGAGTGAGGTTGCGTGAAAAGCGAATTTCAACATCGTTGAGCTCAGTTACTGTCAGGTTTGATCCTAACAACTTCTCCGCCAGATCAGCTCCGTAGTTGTAGTAATCACCGCCCCAGTTGTAGCCATTTAACCACGGTGGATTTCCGTTGAAGTATACATTTGCCAGTTCGCCGAAATTGTTCACTGCGACCGTGGCTGAATCACAAGATACGTAGGAAGGTGGCGGGTACGGGGGTGCTGCAGTGTAAAGCGATTGGCGCAAGGCGCTGAGAGCTGTCAGCGGGTCGGCTCCCGGCGCCGCCGCAAATTTCAGCACAACCTGCTGACTGTCACCCGGCGCGAACGAAATTGGTCCCATGCTGATCATGGTGCGCTTGTCTGACGGTGATGCATCATTCCAGCCGGTCGCAGTTACGGGATCACCGCTGTAAGGAAACTTCGATGCCGCGAGAGTTATCGGATTAATGAACTGATCGCCGTTCGACCTAAGTCCTTGCAGGTTGTTATAGACTTCCTGTGCCGAGTAGGGATCTGTGCCGTTGATAATGTAGATGGAGGAATTCAGCGGCAGGTTGCGATAGTCAGGAAGTGGATTGCCGTTGAAAGTGGCCACATCTCCCGGCGAGGGTACCACCGGCCCTGACATCAACTTACCTCCCCACGCCGGCGGCATGCTGCCGTATTTCGCGTCGGCGCCATCATTGTAGAAGTAGAAAGTATTCTCCGGTATGTCGCAGCCAACACGATCGTCATTCGGGTCGCCAATATCGCCGTCAGCCCAGAACCCGATGTAAAAGTCATCGATCTGATTGCCGCCCTTGTTGTACAGCAAGTACTTCACATTAACGATAGTCTGGCTGCCGACCACATCTGACGCCCATACCGTCTGCTGCACTTCCACACCCAAAGGGGCGCCTGGATACTGATGCTGTGAGACATCCGCGTCGTTAAAGACGCACCACAATGTTTGGTCGCCCAGCAAGAGCGGATTGCCGCTGCCGTCGTTCGGCGCACCCTGAGCTATCGGCCAGTTGTCGTAGTCGGGATCACCGGGTCCGGACGACAAATCTATTTTGTAGACTTTGAAAGCCGGATCGTCAGGCAAGAAGCTGCCACCAGCCATTGGACCGGGCACGAAGTCAGCGTCGTATTGCGCGATTGCCACCCGAGTCTCGCCGTTTACTTTGCCACCCAGGCAAAGCCCGGATGAATATGCCAGGGTATTGTCGCCTGGAAATGCCGGATAGCCCGTATACGGGAAGTACAACCCGGACGCGCTGCCATAAACTCCTCCGGCATCGTTTGCCAGGTTTCCAATATTGGAGACTAGTTCAAAGAGGCGGTTGGCATCAACATACGATTCGCGATCGACTGTTCGCGGTGCCGATGAAGATGTAGTTGACTGATAATTTTCTCCGGGTGCAGCCGATAGGGTAGTGAGCGATACAAGAGACGCCAGTACGACTCCGACCAGTATTCTGTCCGTCACAATTATCCTCCTGAGTGGAAATATCGAATTTTTGACCCGGTCCAGGGTAGGTTAGGTTGTAGTACTCGATGAAATCTGGGTCACCAACCGCAAATGCAGACGCTTCAAAATTACTAAGATTATCCATTTTGTCAAGCCCGCAATCAGCCGGCAGCTTGCGCTTGCAGTGGAGTTTTGAATTCACTATTGTCCTGCATATCCAAAATCATCTTCGGGAGGCGTTTGCATGAGCTTGCCACTGCTTGCGATTTCATTCATTGTCCTGATTACACTCGGCTATCGCTGGTACGGTAGCTGGGTAGCCAATCAATTTACGATTGACGACACTAAGAACACTCCCGCCGTCGAACACGAGGATGGCGTCGACTACGTCCCCACCAAGCCATTTTACCTGTTTGGTCAACACTTCTCGGCAATAGCTGCCGCCGGGCCGATTGCAGGGCCAATTCTTGCCTGCAGCCAATTCGGCTGGCTGCCCTGCCTGCTCTGGATCGGTTTGGGTGTAGTATTGATCGGTGCAGTGCACGATTTCTCGACGCTGGTTTCTTCCGTGCGGCACGGGGCCCGCTCCATCGCCGATATCACCAGAACCCATATGGGCACCGGGGCAGGGCGTGCCATGCTGCTGCTGATCTGGGTTTCACTCATGTATGTCATAGTTGCCTTCACCGATATCACTGCCTCGAGCTTCGTTGCGGCGACCGACGCGCTCAAGGCTGCTGACCCGACCTTTAACGCCGGCGGAGCAGTTGCTGCGGCAGCGATTATGTATCTGACCCTGTCCGTAATCATGGGATTTGTACAACGATTCCTTAATCCACCTCTCTGGCTGCTGACGATCATTTTCGTCCCTGCAACGCTGGTTGTTGTCTGGCTGGGGACCCAGTTCTCAACGCTGTTCATCCTTGATGTCAAGACGTGGGGAATCCTGATCCTGATCTACTGTGGGATTGCCTCGATGGTTCCGATGTGGTCACTGCTGCAACCGCGAGGCTACCTGGGAGGATTTGTCCTTTACCTTGCCCTGGCCGTTGGCGTCATCGGGCTCTTCTTCGGCGGCTATGAAATCAAGCAGGCCGCCTTTAAGGGGTGGGATATCGGCGGCATGACCGGCACCCTCTTTCCTTTCCTCTTCGTTACTATCGCCTGTGGCGCCTGCTCAGGATTTCACGGCCTCGTTTGCTCAGGCACCACTTGCAAGCAGATTTCCCGTGAATCACACATGAAACCAATCGGCTATGGCGCGATGCTAGCTGAAGGCTTCGTAGCACTCATCGCCCTGGGCACCATCATGATAGTTTCCTCGGACGACATCGCCGGACTTAAACCGGCGACGATCTACGGCAACGGTATCGGGAACTTCATGACAATCATCATCGGGGCGCACAACCTCAAATTCGCTGTGACCTTTGGAGCCATGGCGTTTTCGACTTTCGTCTTCGATACTCTTGATGTCTGCACGCGGCTGGGACGCTATATCTTCCAGGAGCTGTTCAATATGCCGTCCCGGCTCGGCGGACTGCTCGGCACTGTGCTGATGTTGATACTGCCGGTCTATTTCATTTATGCTTCGCCCGAGGGCGCCTGGATCAGATTCTGGACGATCTTCGGTTCTTCGAATCAGTTGCTCGCTGCGCTGTCGCTGTTGACCATTACAGTCTGGCTTTACAAAGCTCGTAAGCGAATCGCGTTTACGCTGCTGCCGATGCTCTTCGTGCTCACCATTACGCTCTGGTCATTGCTGAAACTGACCTTTGCCAACTTGAGTGTGGCATCCGGGATTGATACCGCGTTGATCAATGGCGTACTGGCAGCGGTATTGATCCTGCTGGCAATTTATCTCATAGGGAAGGCACTACTTACCGGCCACCGGGAGCGCAGACTGGTGCCATCCACGTAAAGTGACACAACTACGTCAATTGCAGGGCTTTAGGGCCGACCTTTAGCCTTGCCTTGAAGGAATCTGCTGCTATATTCTCTTGCACATGGCGCGTAGGAATTCACGAAAGAAGAGCGACTCACAACCAGCTCGCGTTCCGAACATCATACTGTGGATATTTATTGCCGCTGCGGCGGCCTATTTCATCCACACCTCAGTTCATTTCGATTTCACCCAGGATGATGCGTTCATCTCGTTTCGCTATGCCCAGAATTTCATTAATGGGCATGGGCTTGTTTACAATATTGGTGAACGAGTGGAAGGCTACACGAATTTCCTCTGGGTGATAATACTAGCCCTCGTCAAGAATCTTTTCGGCCTCGATTTCCTGCTGGTCTCGCGCATCCTTGGAGTTGCCTCGGGGGCAGGGCTCTTTGTTTTGCTCTACCTGTTGCTCAAAAAACACTTCAGCGACAACCTGCTTGTGCGCTACGCCGGGATGGCCGCTTTGATGCTGTTAAATCTTTCGATTGCCTACTGGTCAATCGCGAGTCTGGAGACGGCCGCATTCTCATTCATGGTGCTCGCGGCGATAGTTGCGGAGTATTATCGACCTCGCCTTACCCCGGCGCTGCTGATCGTTGCCAGTCTGCTCCGTCCCGAAGGCGTCTTGGTCTTCGGCATCATCTTTCTGAACCGATTTGTCACCGACTTAAAGTACAACCTTGCCGCTGGTCGTGAAGAGTCAGATGCCGAGCCGAGGGTCGGATTCCTGAAAGCTGCTCTAAACAGCATTCCCTGGCTTTACACCATCTTATTTGTCGTTCCCCTGATTCCTTTCGCTGCTTTCAAGCTTGGCTATTACGGAGACCTCTTCCCGAATCCCTATTACGCCAAAACGGGACATGGCTTCAACATTGAGTATATACTCTCCGGGCTCGAGTACTGGTGGCAGTTCGCCCGGGAGATTGGTGTTTATGGCGTTCTCTTCGTTATACCCTTGCTCATGATCAAGCGGCTCTGGTCGCGCTTCTCGCTGATTTACCTTTTCGTGCTCATCTATTCGCTTTACATCATCTACGTCGGTGGGGATGTGCTCAAGGTCTACCGTTTCTTTGTGCCGGTTGTGTCAGCGTTCTATTTTCTCTTTGTAGCAGCGGTCTTTGAACTGGTGAGCATGATCAAATTTCCGCAGGTTGCCCGCAATGCGGTTGCTCTATTATTAATCGTTGCCGTAGCAGTGCCGGCGTGGCTCTTCTCCCGCAATCACGTCTATACATTCCACTATTTTGAAGTCAACATTGTGCGCAAAATGCATTTCGACGGCACCATGCTCAAGCGGTACATGGGCCCTGATTTCTCGTTGGCCGCCAGCACGATCGGGATGATCGGTTACCAGCTCATCGGCCACCGTGTCATCGATATGCTGGGCCTGACCGACAAATACATCGCCCGTCACCCCGAAGATGTCAAGGGAGTTGTGACGACGTGGAAAGAGCGCCGCTTCAACGACACCTATCTGCTCAGCCAGGCGCCCGACATAATTCTTTTTTCAACCGGCTACAAACCCTCGGCTCCCGCTGAACGGGTCCTGATGTTGCACTCCGAATTCCGCGATAAATATCGCTCGCTGGGCTTTCCGCGAGTCAATCAGTACAAGGTGATGTGGCGGAAAATCGCTCCAGTCAATATGGACAGCGACAAGGTCCTGCCTGACCCGAAGTTCAGCGAGAGGATTGCAGATGGGCTCTATGCGCTGAACCGCAAGACTCCCCAGGAAGCAATCAACTATTTTTATGAAGCATGGGACAGGCTCGGCAAGGAATACCTGATGCTTGATTACTTCATCGGTGGTGCGTATTCGAAAGCCAACCAGACTGATAGTTCCCTTGCTTACTACGACCGCTGCCTTAAGCTCTATCCCGATATGTGGGAGGTCCATCTGCAGCTTTTTGCTTATTACCGCAGCGAGGGGGATTCGCTGCGTGCCAATCTCGAGGTTGAGCATCTGAAAACTCACGACCCCTGGATGTTTGATACTCGTTATCAGACTTATAATCCCAACGTCGAGCTGCACCCGCCTTCGGAATAGGCAGGGCGCCACTCCCGCGCATATCAAAAATCTGTTGACACTCCCGGCGTTGCCGATATATTGACAGCCGAAGATAATCAGTCGATTATCGGTAGATGATTATCGGTAGATACTGTGACGCGGGAATAGCTCAGCTGGTAGAGCTCCACCTTGCCAAGGTGGTTGTCGCGGGTTCGAGTCCCGTTTCCCGCTTTTCTTATTGAAGAAGTCAGTAATTCATACTGAAGAAATGCTTTAGCTTACGGCCTAAAGTTATTTCGTATCAGAATCTTATGGCGGCTTAGCCAAGTGGTAAGGCAGAGGTCTGCAAAACCTCTATTCCCCGGTTCGAGTCCGGGAGCCGCCTTTTTTTCTTACATCTGTCTGCATCTGCCCCCTGTCTTTGAATCTTCTCCCGCCAAAATCCGTAAGAAAAGCAGAACTGAAATGTTGCTCTTCGACTCTGACGAGGAGATTTGACTGATGCTCACTTTCATTCTTTGGCTGATCTTACTGTTCCTCTGCTGGCCACTGGCGTTACTGGCGCTGCTTGCCTACCCGATCATCTGGCTGGTGCTGCTGCCGTTGCGTATTTTCGGCTTTGCCGCCGAGGGTGTTCTCGGACTTATCCGCGGAATATTTCTCCTGCCTGCACGTATCCTCGGAGTCCGCTGAGAAGTTAGTAAAACTGACTATCGTAGCCGGGGTATCAATTGCCGCTGAGTGTCCTTGCCAGCGCCACCATCGACTTGACCCCAAATCCTTTTGCGCCTCTCCCCAGGTGGAACAGGGGATCCTCCTTGCAGCCGGGTCCGGCGATATCTATATGCACCCATTTAGCGGCGTCAGTTACGAACTCCTTGAGCACCAGCGCCGCGGTAATGCCGCCGCCCCAGCGATCACCGCGATTCTTGATGTCGGCGATCGTTGTTTTCAGCTTCTCGGCATAGGGGCGGTGCAGGGGAAGTTCCCAGTACAGTTCATCCTCCGCTTTGCCGGTCTCGATAACCGCTTCGATCAACTCCGGTGCGTTTCCATAGACTCCCGCAATGTCCTCGCCCAGGGCGATCACCGTCGCACCAGTTAAAGTTGCCGCATCAACGATCCAATCCGGTTTTCTTTCTTCCGCCAGCGCCAGGGCATCGGCGAGAATCAGGCGCCCCTCGGCATCGGTGTGAAGCACCTCCACTGTCTTGCCGCTCCGCGTTCGCAGTACCGATGTGTTGTGATACGCACTTCCCGAAATCATATTTTCCGCGAGGGGCGTCAGGCAAGTTACACGGATCGGCAATTTCAACTTCGCAATCGCGCACGCGGAGGCGAACATCATTGCCGCTCCTCCCATGTCATACTTCATGCCGATCTGGTGCTCGACGGTTTTGAGGCCGTACCCTCCGGTATCAAACGTCATCCCTTTGCCCACCAGGCAGAGATGCTTCTTCGCGCCGGCAGGTTTATACTCGGCGATAACCATGCGCGGCTTGGCATCCGACCCCATCCCAACCGCCAGCACACCGCCGCAACGTTCCTTCTTCAACCTGTTTTCATCCCACACTTCGACCTTCAGGCCGCATGCCGCGCCGAACTTCTCGTATTTCACTGCCAACTGGGGTGGCTTCAGGTCATTCGGTGGTTCATTGAGAACATCACGGGCGAAGTTGACGCATTCGTACAATGTCTCACGCTCCAGCAGTTGCGAGCGAAACTCTGTGGCATCGGGCGCGACCACCATCACTTCGGGAAGTTTGGGTTTCTTGCTCAAATATGCATCGTACCGATACCCGCCCAGCAGTGCACCCTCGTGACAGGCGCTTACGAAGTCTCTCTGACCTTTCTTTAGAGGAACGACAATGCGCTTGCAGTCTTCCGCCTTAGCCGCGCTGAACGCCAAAACGATTGCCCGTTTGGCCTCCAGGCGCGCGTTAGAGAACGGCTCATCGAGACGCCCGGCAACAGCGAGCAGTGGCTTTCCCGAAACGTCGCCACGAAACAGTATCGCCTTTGAGCCGGGTTCTGTCGGGGCTTTCAGAAGCTTAGCGACCGTCGGTGGAATCTGACTGACACTGAACAGAGGAGTATTCTTGTCGGAGTAAAGCAACAACAGCAGGTCGGCGGCCTTGCTTTGGTATTTGGGCTGCAATGAGAATTTGGGCGTAGACATGCGTGCTTACTCCTTCTCTCTATACATCTCGTTCCTTAGACTTTGGCTTTCCCCTGGTTGGCGACTTGCTCTTGTAACTTCTTGACCTTCTCCGGATCCGCGAGGTAGAAGTGCTTGATTGGTTTGAGATCTTCATTTAGTTCATACACCAACGGTATCCCCGTCGGCACATTCACTGACGGTATTTCATCATCCGAGATATCGTCCAGGAATTTGATTAGCGCGCGCATGCTGTTGCCGTGAGCCGCAATCAGGACTCGCTTGCCCGACTTGATCGTGGGAGCAATCGTATCGTGCCAGTAGGGGATACAGCGATTGTAGGTATCTTTCAGACACTCTGTCTTCGGAAGCTCCTCTTCCGACATTGAAGCATAGCGCCTGTCATTACCCGGATGTCGCTTATCATCCCTGTCAAGCTCAGGCGGTGGGACATCGTAGCTGCGCCGCCAGATGAACACCTGGTCGTCGCCATGCTCAGCTGCCGTTTCGGCCTTGTTCAGACCCTGCAGCGCCCCATAATGGCGCTCGTTGAGACGCCAGTTTCGCTCCACCGGCAGCCACATACAATCCAGCTCATCGAGAACGATCCACAGCGTCCGAATTGCGCGCTTCAGTACCGAGGTAAAGGCAATGTCAAACTCATAGCCTTCCCGCAGCAGTGTTTTTCCCGCTTCATGGGCCTCCGCCACACCCTGTTCTGTGAGATCCACGTCGGTCCATCCGGTGAAACGATTCTCCTTGTTCCAAGTCGATTGTCCATGCCGCACCAATACAAGCTTATACAAGACGTTCCTCCCCAACTCTAAGCCGTTATGTAACTACAAAACTCGCTGCCTCCACATGGAGACCCGCAAGTCCTGATGTTTGCGATTTGAAATTATACGCAAGTAACTTTGGTTGCCGATGAAGTCAAGCCGGTTCCCGCAGACTATTCTATCAGCGACTTCCAACTTGCCGGGGCATACCCTATGAAAGCCTTTTGCCCGGTTCTCACAATGGGAGTCTTGAGCAGCAGCGGATCCTCCGCCAATTCCTCCATTATATCGAATTTCATATACTGCAGTCCGCGCTTCTGGTATTGCCTGCTTTCCGCATCAATCAGCTCAGCTTCGGGGATATGTTGTGAGATGCTTTTCAGCTCTCCCGCACTCAAGCCTCGCTCATTGAGATCAACAAAATGAAACTCAACCCGACGCTCTTTGAAAAAACGGAGCGCCTTCTGAGTATCTTTGCATTTCCTGGTGCCAATTATCTGAATCATATTAGTTAACTTGTTATTGCACAATGCCATAGTGCACATCATCTAGGTTTTACGATTAACTCCTCCAGTCAACTTACTTCGGGCAGAAGCTCAAGCTCAAATCTCAACTTAGAATTCGGGAACTCGAAGCCGTATCACCTATGCTTGCGGGTTTGCACTAACTGTGAGATACCCGCTCTTATGAGATTACGCAAGGAGGTATCTCACCTGGAGATGCCTGGGACTGGATGATATATGGCTGAGAAGAAGCACAAGCACGAATGTCCATACTGCAAGAAGGTCTTTGAATGCGAAGATTCCTGCTACAGTGGGCGGATTTCTCAAAAAATCTGTCCCAGTTGTAAGGCTATCTTTGACAAACAAATGGAAGATATCAAAGGCAAGGGCAAAGAGTGGCATCGCAATCGTAATTTCTGAAGCAGCGCTTGGTAGCATACTGACACGCTTCGTGAAATCACTTGCCGACCGCGTTTAACAATGCATCCATATTACACTTAGAGGAATCCCCAATGCTAAATAGGGCGCAGGAGAGGAATTTTTATGGCTAAGAAAGCTACGGCGAAAAAGACGGCGGCCAAGTCGAAAACTGCCAAATCAAAGCCTGCAAAGGCAAAGGCGTCCAAGTCGAAGTCGACCAAATCAAAGACTACAAAATCGAAGTCGACCAAGTCAAAAGCTGGTAAGGCCAGGAGCGTCGCGCGCAAGAGTACTGCCAAGACCGCCAGGAAGTCGGCTACCACCAAGAGATCCGCAGCGAAAAAGTCCGCATCCAAGAAAACTGCCGCGAAAAAAACCTCCTCGAAATCAACTGCAAAGGCGAAAGAGCCCGCAAAGACAAAGGCCTCTGCAAAGACGACAGCTGCGAAGCCCTCCAAGCCGAAGGTAAAAGGAACGGCCGCTGCCGCCCCCGCCCGACGCCGTGTCACCAAGCGTAAGTCGAAAAAGGACATAAAGACACTTCGCCGTAAATCTGGTAAGCTGATTACCGAGAATAAAGTCGCCGGCGTCGGTGATAAGACTGTGCAGGCCAAGACGGGAAATACCTGGACCGATTGGTTCAAGATAATCGATAAAGCGGGTGGCAAAGACTTTGATCATCGTAGCATCGCACGCTTCCTCTATGACAGCTTCCCCGATTTGAGTAGTTGGTGGTCGCAAATGATCACAGTCGGCTATGAACAAACTCGTGGGAAACGCGACAAATATCAGCGTCCGGAAGGCTATGCCGTCAACGCGAGCAAGACCATCGCCGCGCCGGTGGATGTCGTCTACAATGCGTGGGTCAATGCGCCAAAACGCAGCAAGTGGCTTCCCAGAGTGAAATTCAAAATCTCCAGCAAGCGCGAAAACAAAAATCTTCGCCTTGAGTGGCAGGACAAGAAGACGCGCGTGGACGTTGAGTTTTACGAGCGCGGCCTCGGTAAGAGCCAGATCACTGTGCAACACCGCAAACTCCCCGATGCCAAGCGCGCCGATGAAATGAAAACGTATTGGAGAGAACGACTCGCGGTGTTAGCGAGCCAGATGCGGGACAGTTAGCGCTCGTTCAATTCGCATCCAATTCATTGCTTTGAGACCAGTGCTTCACCGGCATATCAAAATCGGGTAAACCTTTGTCAGGCAGATGACAAAACCGCGGAACCGGGTCTCTGAAACTACTTCTCTGCGCCGCGCAGCCTCATAAGAAAGGAGCAATCCATGTATTTGGTACCGAATGTGTGGGCTACGATTGTATCGGGTCTCATTTACTTCCTGCTCGGAGGAATCTGGTATGCGGGCATTTTCGGTAAGCAATATCAAGCTCGATTGGACCTGGCAGGAGATCGACTGGAAGCGGCCAAGAAAAGCTTCCCGAAAGCTCTGGGAGCTCACCTGATTAACGGCATTCTCACCGCGTATGTCATCGGGCGGATAATTCTGGCCATCGGAAGTACCGGTTTTGTCAATGGTGCTGTTGTCGGCATCTGGTTATGGTTGGGATTCGCGTTCACGATCAATTTGAACGCGCGCATGTTCGAACACCGCTCTCAGGGCATCTTTGCAATCAATTCCGGATTCTATCTGATCGCCTTTGCGCTGATCGGCGGGTTAAACGCCGTCTGGCACTGACCTGAGGCAAGTCCGCACGAAGTCCTTTAGCCACCAGGGCGGTTCTCCTCAGAGTCTTTCAGTTTTCTCGTCTGCCCCAAACCCGAAAAATCACCGGCTACTTCTGGTTCTCAGATTTCGCCAGCGCCACTTTGACCCACATTTTCAGCTGCTCCGGTTGCACGAAATCGCCTCGGCGTCCCCCCTCAAATTTGCCACGACCTTCGCCGCGCATCCCACCTCCCTGCATTCCGCCGCCGTTAAACCCGCCGTGAAATCCCCCTTCGCCAAAGCCGCCATCACGCCGTTCAGGGCGCTCGAATTTGCCTGACTCAATTCCCAGCCCAAGCTCACCTTCCTTGAGGCTCTGCAGGTCGATTCCGTGATCTTTCAATTCAGAAACGGGGATCTGAATCTCGCAACAGTACTTCCCATTATCGATCGTCGCTGCCGCCTTCGTCCCTGTAGGGGAATCTTGTCCAATCGCTTGTTTTTGATCCCCGGATATCATCGTGAACGAGGTTACAGTGTCGCGCCGACCTCGCCACTGGCGGGCGGGGCGGTCGCTCCCTTGAGAATTGTTCTCGGGTGGCCTCATCCGCAGCGGAGTCTTGTACTCGAATCCGAGTTGCTTATCCTTGTTGGCCTTCGGATTTAGCCAGAAAGTGATGCCGCCGCGCGCGAGGCTTGGTACGTATCGCTTGTCCTGGCTCAGGATGATGATGTAAAGATTGTCGGCGTCGTTGCGAATGGCCAGCGCCGTATTCTCATCGTTAAAGTACGAATACCCTTGTCCCTGCCACTCGTTGGCCCACCCATCAATGGTAACGGCCTCTTGATTCCATACGCTCTGGACATCGTCTGCGTGCGCAGTAAGGGCCATCGTTGTCGACAGAAAACCGAGCAAAAGCAGAAGTCTTAACATGGGGCCTCCAGGCTGTTTCACCATCTTATACTCTAACTTGGACAGCGTGGCGACTTTTGTTCCTTCGCTGAAAACCTTGAATTTTCAGCAGAGTCCTGAATCACTGCTTTAGCCGGCTAAGCCTCTCCTTCGCTCCCTTATTCTCCGGATCGAGTTTAAGTACTTCCTGATACAGCTTGATCGCCTCGTCCGTGTTGCCCGCCTTGTCGTTTATCATTGCCATCATCATCTTGATGCGCACTGACTCGGGAAAATATTCCGCGTTCTTTTTGAGGACCATCAATGCCCCCGGCACGTCGTTATCGTGTTCCAGACCCGCGGCGAGTCGAGTCAATACCGGCTCACTGAAATCGTAGCCACCGGAGCCGTAGTACGCCTGCCGCAGGCTGTCGTAACTGGCCAGCGCCGCTTCCACCGAGCCTGCAGCCATCTTCTGATCAAGTACCTGCTGAATCGTCATCGGTTTTTCGAAGCCGCGATGGCAGGTGATGCAAAGAACCTGGCCTCCGGCTTGTTGGTGCGCGGTCTCTGGCGGCATCGCACCACTCGTGGTATCGGTATTATTCTGCAGCTTTGCCAGGTAGTCGCCGTTGATTGCCGCGGTCATACGCATCATCAAGCGTGCGGTCCGCTTCGTTTCTTTGTCATCTGCGGGAAAATCAAACTTCGGTCGCGGACTAGCTTCTTTGCTAACGTGGCAAAACTCACAGCGAACGCCGAGCGCCTCGGTAAAGCCCCTCATGGTGTTGAGCAAGTCTTCCCGACTGATCGAGTCAGGAAGCACCTTCAGATTCTTGAACCCTTCATCCTCCTGAGCTCGTGCGGTTGTCATTCCAATCGTAAGCATCATTGCCAGGGAAATCAGAGCTGGCATCAGTCTATTCTTCATTGCGAGTCTCCCAATGTTGAGATCATTAATCCTGCATCCTGTCTTGGCGGGGCATTCTAGCCTGCGACGTACTGGTCCAGTTCTCGGTGGAGCTGGCATCGACCCAATTAGTGCATTTAGCTCGATTTGGGCAAGTGAATCGTGATCGTAGTGTTTAGTCTTCGCTTCAGCGCCCCGATTGCCTTTCGTAATCGCGGCGCACCATGCCAAAAGCGGGTCTTAGTCCCAGCTTCTCATAGAATTGCCGAAGGTCAGTGTCACACATCAAATCAATCATGTAAAGTTCCCCAATTTCCTCAAGCATCCGTCGCACCAGATTGCTGCCGATTCCGCGCTTTTGATAATCGGGAAGAACCTCCAGCAACGGGATGTATGCGCTGAGTACGCCATCGGTGATTGCCGTGATGAATCCTGCAACCTTCTTCGTCTCAGCGTCGACGGCCAGGACCACGTGGTCGCTTCCAGCAAGAATCTCCAGGTGTTTGCGCGGAGAGGGCGCCGACTTCCAGCCGACAAAGAACCCATCGAGTTTCTCGGGGGTTATGCCGCGCAGTGAGGTTGTGTAGAGAATACCGTCTGTTGCTCTGTCTTCGCTCATAGGATCATCGAAGATACCCTGGATTAGCAGCCTGGTCAACGCGTAAGATGCAGCTTCATTGGCGCCGCTGATGGCATCAGAAAAAACTTGACAATTAAAGTGATGAATGATAGGCTAATAGTACAGCAACAGCTAAAACCAAGAATTGTGCGGCAAGGAGTATCTCCGATGAAAACCCGCGGTAATGCAATCATCGTGCTGTGCGCAGTGCTCGGCATTTGTCTACTCGCAAATGTCTGTCGCGCTTCGATCACGGCAAAAGAGGCCCTGCGCTCAACAACCACCGACCAATCACCAACGGCTTCACAGCAACGATCCTCACAGCTCCCTTCGACCATCGCTAGTAATCCCCAGCTAACTTTTGGCAGTTATCTGGGAGGAAGCTCCCACGACTACGGCACTGACGTTGCAGTTGATGCGCAGGGCTTCATTTACCTGGCAGGAGAAACAGAGTCACCCGACTTTCCCGTCGTCAATGCCGTACAGCCGAGTCGTGCGGGCGGTTGGGACGGATTCCTGATTAAGCTCGATCCGGTTACTTACCAGCCGGTATTCAGCACCTACATTGGCGGAAGCGCCGACGAAGATCTCAGGGGTGTCGAACTCGATGATGCCGGTAACATCTACTTGTTTGGCGTGACGGAATCAACCGACTACCCAACGGTAAACGCGTATCAGAATCAAAATGCAGGGCAGTGGGACCTGTTCGTCACCAAGCTCACGAACGATGGCTCCCAGATTCTTTATAGTACTTATCTGGGGGGCAGCCTGGTTGAGGGCTATGCCACCACGGGAAGTTATCAGTCAGGGGATATGTGTGTCACCGGCGACGGTCATATCTATATTACCACCGGCACAACTTCAAGCGATTTTCCATTAGTCAACCCCTACCAGAGTTCAATGAACGGTTTGAAGGATGCTGTTATCGTCGAGTTTGACCCTTCCGGCCAGTTGATGTACAGCACGTTCTTCGGTGGCGCTGCCGACGACGCCGGAGTGGGCATTGCACTCACTTCAACATCTGAGATTTGTGTAGCGCTTCAGACGGGCCCGGGGCTGCCCCTGCTTGACGCTTTCGATTCTACCGTCGTCTCGGCCGAGGCGGGAGTAGCCAAGTTCTCGGCGGACGGGCAAACTCTCTTGTTCTCAAGCTATATCGGTGGATCAAGCTGGGAGCACTCTGGTGACGTAACCGTTGACAGTTATGATAATATCTGGGTCGTTGGCATCACTTCCTCGGATGATTTGCCGCTGATGAATCCGCTCCAGGCCACCAGAGCCGGTGACTTATATGAAGACCAGTTTATCGCCAAAATCACGCCGGCTAATACCTTAGCTTTCAGCACCTATTACGGCGGCAGCGATGGAGAATACATCCCGGCCAGAGCAGTAGCGGACGCCGATGGATTCGTGTACGTGGCTGCCATTTCGCGCTCTCCTGACTTCCCGCTTAAGTCGCCATATTGGCCCAGCAGAACCGTTCGCTATTTCGACGTCTCCACTTTGAAGTTTGATGCGTCTGCGGATACTTTGATATTTGCGACCAGGATGGGGGGTAATGACATCGATTGGCCCAGCGGAGTTGCAATCTCGCCGTTGAACAAGCTTTACGTCACAGGTGACACCGGAGGTCCCGGAATCCCGCTCTATCACGCCTTCGAATCGTACAATGCCAGCGGCTATTTTGACGGCTTTGTAATGGAATTCTCAACCCTGAATATTGCCCGCGGAGATGCTGACGCCAGCGGGGGCTTTTCTATTGCGGACGCGGTTTACGTGATCGACTACATTTTTGGCGGTGGACCGGCGCCGGCATCATTGACAGCCGCTGACGCCGACTGCTCATTCACGATTTCGATCGCTGATGCCGTCTGGATGATCAACTACATCTTCGGCGATGGCCCCGCGCCGGGTTCATCATGCGAATGAAAGATACCAGCCAGGCGGTGGCAGGGCAGGGGGTATGATCGACTTCGCTTGCTTGCCTGCGTCCCTGCCGACTGAGTGAATGCGAAATTCTGCCGGCCAGGATGACAGCTCCGCTTGTGAAAATTATCACAGAGATCCTGAGTATTAGTAGTGACATAGTTGGTCTAGTCGCATAGCTTTTTTCAAGAATAAACCAGGGTGATTAGGAGTGTTTCTAATGAAAGCCCACCACGCAATTGCGATTCTCGTAGGCGTTGGGTTGTACCTTTTCATGTTTGCTGACACCACCTTCGCAACGAGTGAACAGGGGGGAACTGTACTTTCCAGGGCGGCCGCGCAATCTCGAGAGCAGCCCCAGCGAACTTCTTCCCCGTCATCGTTGGCATTCGCCGATAGTCCACAATTGACTTTCGGAAGCTATCTATCCGGAAGCCATGACGATGCAGGCACGGACGTCGCTGTGGATGATCAAGGATTCATCTACCTGGCTGGCTCAACTTTTTCACCCGACTGGCCCGTCGTGAATGCGGTCCAACCGATGACTGGCGGTGCCTGGGACGGATATCTAATCAAACTGGATCCCGTTACCTACACTCCGGTATTCAGCACCTTCTTTGGAGGAAGCGGATGGGAGGACCTGCGCAGCGTAAAACTTGATGCCGCGGGTAACATCTATCTCTTCGGCACGACAAATTCATCGGATCTCCCCACCGTTAATGCTTATCAAAACCAAAACGCGGGCGGTTGGGATTTGTTTGTTGCCAAGCTTTCCAATGATGGGTCACAGATTCTGTACAGCACCTATCTTGGGGGGAGTGCAAATGAGGGGGACCCCTCTGTCAGCTACACTTCAGGGGACATGGTCGTATCAGACGATGGCTACGCTTATATCACGAGTCGCTCCGCCTCAGGTGATTTTCCTTTGGTTAACCCATATTTCGATACGTCTGCCGGAGGAACGGATGTCGTCATCGCCGAACTCGATCCAGCCGGTCAGCTCGTGTACAGCACTTATTTCGGTAGCTCCGGCGAGGACTGGGGCGTGGGAATCGATCTTACGTCAACGTCAGACATTTGTATAGCCGTAAGCACCGGTGGGAGCGACTTTCCACTTCTCAATGCATTCAATTCTACCAATACATCACATGATGCCGCGATCATTAAACTGACCGGAGACGGTCAGAATCTGCTGCTATCCAGCTATATCGGAGGAAGCAACCTGGATTACTGCAGCGATCTAACCGTTGATGTCTACGACAACGTGTGGGTTATTGGGTCTACCTACTCAACTGATTTCCCCCTGGTTGATGAGATCAGGGGAAAGTCGGGGGAACTCGACCAGTTTATAACCAAGATATCACCCACAAACACAGTGTCATTCAGCACATATTTCGGCGGATCCGACAATGACTTATTACCAGAGAGGGCTGCAGCTTCACCCGATGGAAGTGTGTACTTCGTGGGGCAATCTGAATCGGACGATTTTCCGCTAAAAGCTCCCTTCTGGCCGCTCCTGTACACGCGCACAATTGATATCGCGTTTTTGAAATTCGATGCGCTCGCTGACACTCTGATATGGTCAACCAAGCTGACTACCCCTGGCGTTGACTGGCCCAGTGGATTAGCTGTGGTTGGTGATCAGAAGATTTTGGTCACTGGAGACAATATTTACGGAGGTCTCCCGAGCTTCAAGTCATACCAGAGTTACAACTCGACCGGCAACTATGACGGCTTCATCCTGGAGTTCTCCACTTTGAATATCGCTCGCGGCGACGCAGACGCCAGTGGCGCGTATTCCATAGCAGATGCAGTATTTATTGTGAACTACATTTTCGGCGGCGGACCGGCGCCGCTATCCTTAACAGCGGCCGACGCCGACAGCTCATTCTCGATTTCGATTGCAGACGCCGTCTGGATGATCAACTACATCTTCGGCGGCGGTCCGCCACCCGGCTCTGCTCACTGATAGGGTCCTGAGTGAACTTGCCGCGTCCACTCAGCGGCTACATTCCAACAAAACCGCGTGGCGCCGACTCAGCGTCACGCGGTTTTGTGCATTCGTCCGCTAACACTCTTGGAGCAATTTGAAATCGAATGTTGCATCCATTTTCAGCACTTGGTAGTATTATATTTGCATACTTGAACATGGTAATTTGAGGAGGACGTATGAGACCGCGCTCTATCCTGTCAATCGCGGCGGTTGGACTGCTCCTGGGTATTGTTTCCTGCTCCCGCAATACTGTGGAGAGCAGTTTCGCCAACGGTAGGAAGCTCTTCTATGAAAACCAGATTGAAAAGGCGCGCGACCAATTCTTGGTTGCGCACGCCAACGACCCCAACAGCACGGAAATAATCTGCTACCTGGCCGAGGCGTCTCGTCGCCTGGGAAAGCGAGACGATGCTCTCGCTCTCGCCAGGGAGGCACTCGCGCGCGACACTTGTAACGCATTTGCCCACACGGTGCTGGCGTCAGTTTTCGAGCCGATGTGGACTAGCGGCGATTCGACCTCAAGCGACAGTTGTTGGCAACATGCGAACGAAGCAGTGGAGTGTGATCCCACCGATGGTAATGCCTGGCTTGTGGTCTGGCTCGAGGCGCTCAGGCGCAGCGACAGAGAGATGGAAGATGAAGCCTTGGCGGCGCTCATCAAGAACAATTTCTTCTCCATACCGATTCTCGAGTACAATCGCTGGGTGCTCAAGAACCTCCCGCCGGATGCCATTTTGCTCACGAACGGTGATCTCGATACCTACCCCGCTGTCGCGTTGCAACAAGTCAACGGGCTTCGCCCCGATGTCGCTGTAGTCAATCTGTCTTTGCTAAATACACACTGGTATCCGGTGTATCTTCGCGCGCGCTACGGGCTGCCGGATCCGCTTCCCAGAGATAAAGAGATCAGGCCATATAAGGAGGGTGATGAGCTGGTGACCGCAGCTATGCAACGTGTTGACGGCTGGCTGAAGCAACAGCAAGATGGAACTCTCACGCGCAGACTGGTTGCAGGTACCACAGTCTTTAGTAGCAATTTGCCTGTGGACCTCAGGAACAGGCTGCAGTTTATGGGCTCTTACCTCGAGATCGGTTCAACAGAATCGCAGACGGCCAGCCTACAGCAGTTGAGAACCGTCTTCGATGACGCCGATCTGCAGGCGTATTCTCATCAGTCGGCCAGCGATGTCGACAGAAGCCCGGTTCGCCGGGTTACCAGTGACTTCGGTGCAAAAAACATGTGCGAAGTTGGACTGAGGCTATGCACAGCCCTCCATGCCGACAAGAGGAATGATGAGGCGATGAAGTATGTCAGGATTTTGAAACAATTTGCGCAGGATTCCGGGGTGGCAAATCAGTTCTCTGATCAACTGGAAGATCTCGAGACAAAGTTGCGAGGATAAGATCGCGCGCGACGCACACCGGAATTCCGGCGGCAGCTTGACTGAAAAAGCAGCACCGTCGGAGTCTTCCGACGGTGCTTTTCTAATTTACGAATTCAAATGAGTGGTGAAATCAGGTTTTAGTACCCTGATTCTCTGTCCGGCTACGTAAGCCGCCGGCACCAGGGCAGGGCCCTACCAGCGACCACGGCCGCCGCCGCGACCGCCACCGCCACCGCGGCCTTCCTGACGCGGGCGCGCCTCACTGACGTTTAACGCGCGACCATCCAGTTCAAAGCCATTCAAATCACCGATTGCTGCCCTGGCTTGCTCATCGTCTTCCATTTCGACAAAGGCAAAACCACGCGACTTGCCGGTTAACTTGTCGGTAATGATCGATACGCGAGCTACCTCGCCGTGCTTTTCAAATGCGGATTTAAGATCCTGCTCTGTCGCAGTAAACGACAGATTACCTACGTAGATGTTCATTAAGAACTCCTGTTTTGCCGCCCAGTCGAACTCGACCAGTGCCCTGTCTGCGACTGCAGCAGCGTATTCAATATGCGCACTATTGCGCTAACGATCTCCGTTATAATAATACTTGTTCAAGAAGCGGATTTTAGATCTGCCTTGATAGGACTTACATAGCGGAGTCATGTCAGTTGCCGTAAATATAAAGCGAAGCGTTTCCAGAGCACAAGGAAAATCTCACAACAAAACCGGTACGAACTTTCTATCCTGCTTTGGGTCGTCAAAGCTAAGTGACTAAATTGCAGGAAGATATCGATACTGCAGCTGTCTCCGGGAAAATTGTTTCCACCCGTACGAAAATGTCGCCATATGAACTCTATAATGTACACGAAGAGGTAGTCGCTCGTGTCATAGCAGGACTTGGGCGAGAACAAGCTATTCACAGGAGGTTCAAATTGAGGTTGGGCAAAAGTAAATCAATAGCATCTGCGGCACTTCTGCTTTTGATAATAACAGTAGTGGGCTGTTCGACCCAGGCGCCGCTCGGGCCAGCAAATTCACAAGTGGTAGAAAATGCGCCTGCCCAGGCAATTCAGGCAAACGGAGCATCGGTCAACGCTGCTGCAAGATTTGGCGAGGACGCCGGCGGAGAGATGGTCTCTGCCGCCTCGGAGGTAGAATTCGTGGGCATTATCGGCCAGGTCGACATCGAGAACTCGACCATGCAATTTTGGAATCAGGATGACAACTTTAACGTTGTGCTCGGACATGTTTCTGCCGCTACCAGCTTGCTCGATGCAAACGGTGATCCTGTGACCCTTGAAGACTTTAGCATTTGCTTCTCAGCAAATATAGTCGGCACCTCGGTAGGAGATAACGAGATCGACCTGGTATCAGTGGAGATGATTCCGTTCTAACCTACGCGAGATCAGAGTCGTTTAGATCCACCTTCCCATCAACTGGCAATGGCGTTGAGCGTCTGCTTAACGCCATTCTTGTTTCTCTCCCAACCTGACATCGAGTAGTCGCAACGGCAATTACGGCATGGATTTATCTGGATTGCCTGAAGTCATAAATTACAACCGTTGAATACGCTCATGCTATCCGGAGATGTTTGCGTTAGATGATTTCGCTGAATTTCTGTTGCATTCCAGCCGACCAAATCGCTAAATTTGAACTGTAAATGTCCATTATCACAATCGAAACGTTCAGGCAGGGAGAAGGCAAATGACCAGGAAGATTCTACTCGGAGCAGTGGCAGCGATGCTACTTTTGACGCTCCTGGCCACGGCTGCGAACGAGCAGCCCTGGTTTGATTTTAAGAATTGCGAGATGTGCAAGCATCTTACTGAGATTCCCGACCTTATGCAGCACTTGCATTATCAACAGGTCAAAGTCAGCAATGGTTTTATTGCAGTCACCACCGCTGATCCCGGGTATGTCGAGCAGTACAAGAAAGTCAGCGAAGAGATGAATGCGGTGGGGGAAAGACTGATGGCCGGAGAGCAGATGCAGCTGTGCGGAAGTTGTCAGGCACTGGGCGCGCTCTTCATGAGCGGCGCCAAGATGGAGCAGGGAAACCTCGACAACGGTGATCTCATGCTTGTTTCTTCAGACAATCCCGAGTTGGTTACCAAGCTGCATGAGTACGTTGATAAGAGCATGGGCGAGATGAAGAAAATGATGTCAGACAAACCCAAGGCGGAAGAATCTAAGTAGACACAAACACAATTTCAGACGAGAGCCGACGATCCAACCCGGAACGTCGGCTTTTCTTATATCCCGCATCCGGATCAAATCAGAATTCCACTGCGACGAAAACGGGTTATTCTCCATGTTGCACCGCTTCTCCCGATATAGTATCATCGATATCGTGTCGTCTATGTTGTATAATTACGCGATCGGTGGTTTGACTCTCCGGGTTATAATAGGGAATAGAGTATTATGGACGATAAGCACGTTATAGTCATTGGCGCCTCTTCCGGACTTGGCAGGAGCTTCGCCCTCCAGGCTAGCGACGCAGGTGCAAAGGTTGCTCTCATTTCCAGACGCAAGCCGTTGCTGGAAGAGCTAGCGCAGGAAATCAACTCGAATAACAAAGTAGCTCTGGTGCTCGTCTGCGACATCAAAAATCCCAATGAAGTGGAGAATGCCTTCGCGGAAATTTACGCAAGATGGGGAAGGTTTGATATTGCCCTCAATGCTGCGGGTGTGGTTGATCCTCTAAGCGCTATCGCTGAGACCGATGCCAGTGACTTCAAGCGCTCGCTCGATATCAACGTATTTGGCACATTCCTCTGCTGTCGCGAAGAATTGCGGCTTGCTGCCGCGCAGAATTCGCCGGCGACGGTAGTCAACGTCAGCTCCGGAGCGGCCTACAAGACCTATCTCAATTGGGCAGCCTACTGCAGCTCCAAGGCGGCAGTTGACGCCATCACTCGCATCGCTGCGGCAGAAGCTTCGGCAAATCAGACGCGTGTGTTTGCGGTTTCGCCCGGCCCGTTTGAAAGCCACATGCAGGAGCTAATGCGCAACAGCAGCGAACAGGCGTTTCCGGCACGGGAGAAATTTATTAAGCTCCATCAGGAGAATAAGCTGCCTGCAGCGGACCAGGTGGCTGACGCAACGATGCGATTGGCTATTAGTGACTGGCCGGAACTGAGTGGTATGATTCTCGATCTGCGCGACCAGGCATTCCGGGATGAGTGTCTGGATCATGGAATTATGATTGATTACTAAGAGCACTTCGCGTGGGCTCTGTGAGCTCCACGAGGCTGGTCGAATCGTCTGAGGAGAATTTATGAAGAAGTTACCTCGCAAGTATGAAGCTGACGACATTGAAGTGACCTACGACGTGAAACGCTGTATTCACTCTGCAGAATGTACTCGTGGCTTGCCCGCTGTTTTTGATACCGCGAAACGCCCGTGGATTCAGCCGGAGAACGGTGACGCTCAGGCTATCGCAGAGGTAATTCACCGTTGTCCTACCGGTGCGCTGCAATACCGGCGGAAAGACGGCGGAACCTCAGAGCCGATTCCTGCCCGGAACACTTTTTTGCTGGATGCCAACGGGCCGCTCTATCTCAGAGGCGATCTTCATTTTACCGATCCCAGCGGCGAACCGATCAAATCAGAGACGCGCATTGCTATGTGTAGATGTGGCGCATCCAAGAACAAACCATACTGTGACGATTCTCATGATGATATAGACTTCAAAGCCTCAGGGGCAATAACGGAAGAGCAGAAATCGGAAGCTGACTCGGGAGAACCAACCGGCAAGCTCATGCTCGATGCAACCAGGAATGGACCGATGGTTTGCCAGGGCACAATCGCTGCCGTGGGTGCAGATGGCCTTCCTGAGGCTGTTTTCGATAACCCGGCCTTCTGCCGTTGTGGTGGCTCTCAAAACAAACCATTCTGCGACGGAACTCATAGTAAGATTGGCTTTAAATCTGATTAAGGAGGGCAAGCTACCTTGAATTTCTTTGAAGAGGTTTTTACTTCAGCTCGCTCTCTGATTCCGCTACTAGTCGCCTTGCTGGTTGCCGCTGTCGTCCTGTGGGCCGTTCGCGATGTGATAAACAAACGCTATGCCGGCTTGAGTGGACTCGCCTTCCGGCGACAGGTGATTTCGCTCGCACTCTCGTTTATCGCACTGATAGTTGTTATCATGCTGCTGCCGACAAGCGACACTTTCAGGGGCCAACTGCTCAGTTTCTTCGGAATTCTTCTGAGTGCTGCTATCGCACTCTCTTCAACGACAGTGCTCGGCAACATTATGGCGGGTTTAATGCTTCGCATGATCCGCAATTTCAAGCCGGGCGATTTCATTGTCGTTGGTGAACAGTTCGGTCGCGTATCCGGACAGTCACTCGCCCATGTCGAGATTCAGACTCAATACCGCGATCTGGTAACACTGCCCAATCTGTATCTCGTTTCGAATCCGGTGAAAGTTCTGCGCGACTCAGGCACGATTGTTCACGCCGAAGTTTCCCTCGGTTATAATATTGGAAACGCACGCGTCGCGGCGATCCTGAAGGGTGCCGCCCGCAAAGCCGGATTGGAGGACGCCTTCGTACACGTCCTTGAGCTGGGTGATTTCTCGGTGCAATATCGCGTAGCTGGCTTGCTCAAGGACACCTCAGTGCTGATCTCGACTCGCTCTGCGCTTCGCGCTGCAATGCTGGATGCACTCCACGAAAATGGTATCGAGATCGTATCGCCGACCTTTATGAACACCAGGGCGACTGATCGCCAGCCCCCTTTCATTCCCGGCAAGGAACAAGTCTCGCAAGAAAGTAGAGAACAGCCTTCAGTTGACCAGAAATCGATCCCCGAAAAAGTGATCTTTGATAAGGCGGAAGAGGCGGCCTCACTGGAAGAATTACGGGAGGCCCTGCAAAAAACGGATCAAAGAATCCAGAAGCTCAAGACTGAGAAGAAAAATGTTCCGGACGAAAAGAAGGAAGCCATTGAACCGCAGCTGGAGCAGCTTGAGACTCACCGCGAACGGCTGTTGCAGATCATCAAATCACGGGAAGATCAGACAACGGATTGAACCCTGTCTATCCCTTCACAGCTCTGCATTCCGCAATTTTGCTCTTGATGTTGTCGGTCAGTTGACTAAATTCGCGCAGTATGGCGTTGTCTAAATCAGCCCAGAGAATAGCGCGAACCGCAATTGAAGCGGGAAAACGTGTCTATATCCGCAAACCTCGCGCTACCGATCGCGACGAATTGCTGGAAATGAACCGCAGCAGCAAGTCATTCCATCACCCCTGGATTACCGTGCCCAATACCGACGAGGAATTTGATCAGTTCCTGCGCGATTCACGTCGCCATGATTATAGAGCCTTCCTCGTGTGCGATCTCGAAGACAAGACAATCATCGGTGTCCTGATAATCAAGAATATCCTCCGCGACGACTTCCAAACGGGCAACATTCAATATTACATGGGGAGGGATTACGCCGGTAGGGGGCTGATGACCGAAGGTCTCAATCTGGTTCTCCGCTACGCCAAGCGTCGGCTGAAACTGCATCGTCTCGAAGCCAATATCCAGCAGGAAAACAAGCAGGCGATCGCGCTGGTGATGCGGTGCGGTTTTAAGATGGAAGGCTATTCTAAACGCTTCAAGAAAGTTGGAGGCAGGTGGCGCGATCACGAACGCTGGGCCATCCTGCTGGAAGACTGAAGGTACAGCTAATCGAGAGCCGGTTATGCGTATCCATGCGCCTTACTCCAGGCCCTCACGAATCTTCTCAGTAGACAAGCCCAGTTCTCGTAACACCTCGCTCGATACTTCCTCGATTGCCCGCCTCGTGACATCTACGTGGTCCCAATTTTGCTCCGCGAACAGCTGTCGGCAGAAACGTAATTCGCCGCGTACCAGGGAAATGTCGTGATACTGGCTTAGCTGAGAAGCCGAATCTTTGCTGCCCATCAACACCTCGGCGCGCTCCTCACGAATCCGCACCAGCTCATTTGCCTGAATCATCAGACCCATGATCCTCTTTGGGTTGGCGGCTTCCACGCGCTTAAGCAACGAAGACTTCAGGTTCTCATCGGGAACTATTGGAATGTTGGCCACGCGGTAACCATAATTGCAGGCCAGATACATACTGATCGGCGTCTTGCAGGTTCGGGACAAGCCGATAAGTACGACCTCGGCCTCGTGAATCCGATGCCCCTGGCCGTCGTCATGCTGCACAGTGAACCCGATGGCATCGAGCTTGCGGTAGTAGCTGTCGTCAATAATCTGCAGCAATCCAGGGCGGTAGGCGGGATGCACCCCGAGAAACTTAGAGAGCGTTCTGATCATCGGGCGTAGCACATTGAGATGAAGAATACCGCGTGCATCCAGGGTTTCGTGAAAATAGGTTCCCAACTCAACCGAGATGATAGAATAAACAACCAGGTACTCTTCGTTTATCTCGTTAACGATTTTGTCGACCTCCTCGCGGCACGTGACACTGGGATATGTTTTCACTATCCGGTAGGAGACATCCTCGTGCTCATACTGCGACAGTACGGCATCAAGCAAACGCTTCGCCGTACGCCCGGTGCCATCCGAAGCGATCACAATCTTCTTGGTCTCTTCTTTCATACAATTCCCTCTCGTCCGCAGAAAATGATAGCTTTTCGCCTTACCTCACACAAGCTTCACTTTCAGCCGGCATTTTCCGAAGACAATTTGGGTTGTCAACGTGGGCGCCGACCACTATGTTGTTGGTGACGTCATTGTAAGCAGGAGGTATCAAAATGGCGCAGTTTATGATGGCTATGAACATCAATCCCAGCGCGAAGAAGGAGCACCGCACCGATCTGGCTCACGAGGTCAGCCACTCGCTCGACTCGTTTAGCACCGATGGAGTGAAGGTGGAGAAGCTGTTCGCTACCCTAGGTCGCTATGACTACATTGCGCTCTTCGAGGCGCCTGAACAAAGCGTGGCCTTCAGAATAGCCACCGAGATCAATGCCAAGGGCATCCTCGAAACGGAAACCTGGCCGGTGATTCCTTACGAATCGTACTCGCAGTTGATGGGCTAGCCCCCCGGCACGTATAACGTCAAATTGAATCTCAACAGGGAGTTGGCAGCATCATGAAAGTTGGCTTTGCAGGACTTGGACGCCTCGGGCACGCTATTGCGACAAGATTGAAGTCCCAGGGCGTCGACTTAACGGTTTGGAATCGCGACAGTGATAAATCGTCACGATTTGATGCCCCCTCGGCAGCGACTCCCGCTGAGCTGGCAGGGCAGTGTGATGTCATCTTTCTGTGCCTCTTTGACTCCGACGCGGTCGATGAAGTGCTCAATGGCGACAATGGCCTGCTATCAGGCGATTGCGAGGGGAAGGCTATCATCGATACTACGACAAATCACTTCGAACGAGTCAAAAGATTTCACAGGCAAGCGGCTGACCGGGGCGCTATTTACCTGGAAGCGCCGGTGCTGGGTAGTGTCGTCCCCGCTTCGCAGGGGAAACTCGTTGTGGTGGTAAGCGGCGACCACCCCGCCTACGAGCAACACAAACCTTTGCTGGACCTGATAGGCGAGCACGTGTTCTATCTCCCTGCTCCCGGATTAGCGACCCGGCTGAAGCTGATAAACAACATGCTGCTGGGTGCTTTCATGGGCGCGATCGGTGAGGCGCTGGTACTGGCGGAAAGTGCGGGAATCAGTAAGCAGGAAGCGCTCGAAATCCTCGCTGTCGGCGGCGGCAAATCCGGTGTGCTGGGCGCCAAGAAAGATCGGCTGCTGAATGATGATTTTTCGCCACACTTTACCGCAGCACTGATCCACAAGGATCTGCGCTATCTTGAAGAACTCGCCGATGCCGTTGGCGCGGATACACAATTGGGCAAGGCTGCGCTATCGCTTTACGATGAGATGATGACGGAGGGCAGGGGACTGGACGACTTTTGCGCGATCTATGATTCGATCAAGACGAAAGGCGCCGCTCACCGTTAGCTCCGTATATCTGACTTCACAAACAAGAATTTCCCCAGTTTGGTGCGGGGAATTTCGTCGACATATTCCACGGTGAATTTCAGTTCTCCCTGAGTGATCTTACATAGTGTCTCAACGATCTTCTTCTCGTCGGCTTTAGTGAAGTCTGCTTTCTTCACAATTCGTACTTTCACGTTGTTGATATCCAGCTGATGCAACTGCAGTGCTTCCACCGCCATACTCTCGTCAATGATCTGGATGAGATGCCAGGTGATAAAGAATTTGCCCCTTCGCGATGACAGGTAGTCACGAGTTCGTCCGCCCTTCATTCGCATGAGCGGGAGTTTCCTGCCGCACGGACATTCGGCGTCCCGGCTGCTGCCAAGATCTTCGGTGAAGTAGCGAATGACGGGCGTTGCGAAATTGAAGAGATTGGTACCTATGATGTCGCCTGGCTCTCCGCTGGCAGTTGGTTTGCCGCCGTGCTCGAATTCAACAAGAGTGAATTCGGAGTTAATGTGCATATTGAAGTGTTCGCACTCCGAGGCGGAGGCAGCATTTTCGCGCAGGCCGTAGTAGTCGTAGAGGTCGCAGCCGAACCACTTTTTCACGTTTCGCCGGTCTTCCGGGGTGACGGTCTCGCCGACCACGAACACAGCCTTCGATTCTATGTCACTGATGCCATGCTCCTCGACATATTTCCCCAGCACTCTCAGGAATCCAACCGAGCCGAAGAAATAGGTTGGTCGGTAACGCCGGTGTAAACCCAGGTAGCGCTGAAACAGCTCCTCATCCATCCGGATCGTTTTGACCAGAATCGTGCGAGTGCGATGGTCAACCCACCACGGATAGTCGATTCCCTCGAAAGAAAACGTATTGGCGATTGTGATATGCATATCCCGGAAATCAACTCCACCCCAGGCGAACGATCGCCACTGACAACCCTTGCGCATATGTTCAGTCTCATGGCTTTTAAACATCCGCAACGGTGCCCCGCTTGACCCACCGGTGCGAATGTCAAACGGCCGGTGCTGGTCGAGGTTGCGGCATTTCAGCTTGTCAAGGTTCTGTCTGACATCCTCTTTGGTGAGGTAGGGCAGTTTCCGGAAATCCTCAAAACACTTGATGTCTCCGGGTTCGGCTCCCACTGCCTGAAATCGCTCACGATAGAATTCGGTGTTGTCATACGCGTGCTGCAGCAACTGCGTCAGACGCTGCCATTGAAACTCTCTCAGCTGATCCGCGCTCCAGTACTGCGATTCCATCAGCCACTTGTAGCATTCATAGCGGCCAATGCCGAAACGCTTCCCGGTTGGAAGTAGATTGAATCTTAGCCTCGTCAGGTCTTTGAGGCGCTGTTTGAAGCCGATTTCTGACATGTTTGTTTGATTTGGGACGCCGTGGTAACGCCCCTATTATTGGTTTAGATACCCGACTGCCCGTGAAGCTCGTTTCCCAAAAGAGAGCTCTAAATAAACAGGTCGGCTACAGCGGTAGCCGACTATAATTCACCCGCCTTTAATCTAGCGATTTTGAGATTTGGATCAACCGGGATCTACGCGCAGGCTGCTCGGATAGCTTTAGGAATGCTGCCGAATGTGCTGTTTCCAACCTGAAACAGCCGTCACGAGGCCCACAATCGGCCCGATAATCATGCCGTACATGATAACTGCCGGCCCGCCTGCAGAAATGAGATTCTTGAGAAGATCGGTTACACCCAGAATGGTGAGGAGAAATCCGACCCAAAACAGCAGAGTCGTTCCCAGGATTAGTATGGCAGTTATGGTCAGCGGATTCTTGATTGTCATGTTAACTCCTACTATTCACTAGTTCGGACGATTAATATGACGTTCAATATCACTGCGCAAAGTTTTTCTCGATTGTGCAGAAATTTACTTTAAGCGCAAGAAATAATCACGCGTCGCACGCGCTACCTGGGGCGACAGCAGCAACGCACCGATTAGCGTCGGTACCGACATCGCGGCGAAGCAGGTATCGAGAATATTGATTACAGTATCCTGTGTCCAGACAGCCGCTATCGGAATCGAGAGCAGATAGACGTAAACATACCACGCCCCGAATCGTTGCCCGAACAGGTAGGAAGCACACTTCAGACTGTAGTAAGAATAAGAAATCATGGTGGATACGGCGAACAGCACAATTACCACTGTCAGCAGGTAGCGCCCATACTCTCCCAGGGCCGCCTCGAATGCATTTGCTGTCATCACGACCCCGTCGGCATTGCTGCCCACGCCCGTTGCCAGAATTACCAGGGCCGTGAGCGTACAAATAATATTGGTGTCAATAAACGGTCCCAGCATGGCGATCAAGCCCTCGCGTACCGGTTCCTTGGTCTTTGCGGCGCCATGAGCCAGCGGGGCGGTGCCGATGCCGGCTTCGTTCGAAAAAGCTGCGCGCCTGATGCCGGTAATTAACACTTCGCGAAATGCGATTCCTGTTCCGCCACCGACCGCTGCCTTTAGTCCGAATGCGGAAGTTATAATTCTCTCGATTATTCCCGGCACCTGCGCAATGTGCATGAGAATGATTACCAGCGCGGCTCCGAAGTAGAGCACAAACATCGCCGGGACGATCTTGCTGGTTACCTTGCCGACTCGAACGATGCCGCCCAGAATAACAACTCCCACAATCAGCATCGATACGATACCGGTAATCCAGGGATTGACCTGCCAGTCATGTTTCAACAGACCCGACAGTTGGTTTATCTGGAACAGCGCCAGGCAACCGATCATGCCGAACACGGCAAACATAATCGAAAGCGGCTTGAATGCCTTCCCCAGTCCGACCTCGAGGAAATACATCGGCCCGCCCTGATCGACGCCGAGCTTGTCCTTCTTGCGGTGCATCACCGCCAGAGTACAGGTGAAGAATTTTGTCGACATCCCGACAAGTCCGGCAATCCACATCCAGAAAACCGCTCCCGGACCGCCCATCGCCACAGCAATCGCAACTCCCGCGATATTACCCATCCCAATAGTTGCCGACAGCGCTGACGTCAATGCCTGAAAATGGCTGATTTCCCCGGGGTCATCTTTCTTGTCATACAAACCGCGAAGTACCGCCAGGGCATGAGTGAAGCCGCGAATTGGCACGAAGCCACTGCGAATAGTGAAGTAGATTCCCGAGCATACCAGCAAGATCACCAAAGGTATGCCCCAGGCGATATCGACTGCGGAAGCCCAAAAATGATTAAACCAGGCCAATTATAGACTTCTCCCAACGTGGATGCGGTTCAGCTTGCGAAAATGTCATAAAATGAGTGGCGCTTAATATAGATTTCTTCAAGCTCTCAGCAAGCAGAAACGACCTGGACTTGTCGAGTCCTTTTTGGCCGGGCTTCATTAATCCTGGTTGACACAGTCGTTGTGAATCTTAAATTTTGAGCCGGGTAAATCAAGGCAGTTGCAGTACCGATGCGTCTGCTCATTAAGCAAGAGTAAATATCACAGATATATTTAGAGGGAGGGTACAGTGAATTCCCTATATTGGTGTCGGAACACGAATTTTTACAGACGATGTCTAGCGTCTGCTGCGACGCTGCTAGCCACGATTCTTCTATTCGGCTGTGGCGACGATACGACCGGGCCCGGTGACCAAGGCGAGGATTTACGCGCCCGTTTCAATCTGCAGACTCTCCCTAATACACCCTATCCGCCTGACAATCCTCCGCGTCAGGAGCGTATCGCTCTGGGGCGTCTGCTCTTTTTCGATCCGGTAATCTCCGGGGAAATGGATGTCGCCTGCGGTACTTGCCATCATCCGAACTTTGCCTTCGCTGATCGCCGTCAGTTCGGCGCCGGCGTCAGCGGTGTGGGACTCGGACCTGATCGCATTTTGTCTAACTCCGCAATGAGTGGGAACGAAGTGCAAAGCGAACCGCGCAATACACCGACTGTGTTCAACGCCGCTTTCAACCTCGATGAAAACGGCCAACTCACTCATAACGGCTTTCAATTCTGGGATGGCCGCGTCAGCAGCCTTGAAGTACAGTCAGCCAAACCGATAACATCGCGAGTCGAAATGCGCGGTGATGCTTATCCCGGCGATGATGCCGCAGCCACCGCGGTTGCTCTCGATAGCGTCCTCACGCGACTGCGCGCAATCCCCGAATACGTTACCCGTTTCCGCATGGCGTTTCCCGAGGAAGCGCTGGAAGTCGATAACGGCAGCCGTACCGGCATCATCGATTCCTCAACCTATGTCCGCGCCATCGGCGCCTACGAACGTGAACTCGTGACCAGAAACTCAGCATTCGACCGCTACGTGCTTGGCGATGACAATGCGCTGACGGCTCAGCAAAAACACGGCCTGGAGCTGTTTTTCACCACCGCAAAATGCGGCAATTGCCACAATGGTCCAATGCTGAGCGACTTTGAATTCGATGTTGTCGGTGTACCTCAGGAGGGCCCCGGCAAATCTGTCATCCCCGGTGACGACACCGGACGCGAGGAAAAGACTGGAGACCCTGCAGATAGATATGCTTTTCGCACCCCAACGCTGCGTAACGTTGAACTAACTCCCCCATATATGCACGATGGAGTTTTTGAAAGTCTGGAAGAAGTGATGGCGTTCTACAACGCCGGCTCGCATCCCCGACATCCCGAAGTGACCGATGCGATGATCGATCCCGACGTTGGTGAGCCTCTCGGTCTTTCTCAGGAAGATCTGGACGCTATTGTTGCGTTCATGAAATCACTCACTGACGACGGCTCTTTGCTGCCTCACTACCTGCTCGAGGTGCCTGCTTCAGTGCCCAGCGGTCTGCCGCCGGTGTTTGGCGTGAAGGATCCATCGTATGGTAGCAGCAGTGCTTCCACCCCAGATGCAAGTTTGCCGATTGCATCCTCTCATTAGAGAAGTTTTCAATTGGTTTCGATCCGTCGTAAGCGCAGGTGATTGAAGTAGCGCAAACTGCCGAGAAAGAGTGCAACTCCTATCGCCAGGTAAAGCGGAGCAAGGACCTCTTTGGTGAGCCCGCTGGTGCGGAGTAGATATCCCAGCGTCATCATAACAAGCACGATGAAATAACTGCGGATATTCTGGAAAGCAAAAACACAGACTTTCTCCTTATGCGGTGCAAGCGTTTCGATGCGGTCGATGTTTTCGACCACCAGCTTCTGAAACATCAGCTTGTACCAGAGACTTCCCCCCAGCAATCCCGCCGCCGCCAGCATCGTGTCGAACGCAACATTTATCTTGAGGCGCAGGAGCCAGATCGCGGCAGCGGTGGCCAGACCCAGACTGACAGCGATCCAGACAAACCCCGCTATCATAATTAGTGTGCTGCGCTTTGCTGCCGGTGTATCCATCTCACCGAATAATACAAAACTACAACACAACTTGAAGCCAATTCTCTCGAAGTCTTGCTTTGTCTGAAATTGAAATCGTGGTCGCTAGCTATCGTCTCTCTGCGATCACTCACGCCGGTATCCCAGCCGGGCGCGCCGACTACACGGATCGATCAACAAGAGGAACAGGGCGGCGGTCCGCCGCCGAAGATAAAGTTGATGATGTACACTGCGTCCGCGATCGATATCGATCCGCTGCAGTCAGCGTCGGCAGCTTCCGCGTGAACGGGTGCCGGCCCTCCCCCAAAGATATAGTTGATTACGAATACTGCATCCCCAATCGAGACAACACCGTCAGCGGACGCATCGCCGCAGGTATAGGGGGCCTCGCTGACTGCGAAGCTTCCCTCTGCCGAAAACGGCGAGCCGGCGAAGTTGTTATCGATCGCCTGCACGCTCCAATAGTAGACTCCGTCCGCCAGCCCTGATACATTAAACGCCAGGCGCTGATCGGCATTGCCGCGCGCCACAATGCGGCGGTAGCCGGATGAGAGATCGGACATCGGTGAAACGACCTCGATTCCGCCCGGTGTCGTGCCGATTCTGACATTGTAAGTCAGACCTGCAGAGGCGGTCTCGTTATCGCTCGCCGCGTCCCAGCTCAGGGATGCCGTGTCGGCGAGAACCGTGGCCGATAGGCCTGCAGGTGCGGTCGGAACTGTATTGGGAATATTGAGATCGTTTCTGAACAGATGTCCGCTATTGAAATAGTATGAGATATAAAAGTCCAGATCGTTATCGTTGTCAAAATCGGCAAAAGCTGCCGCGCCACAACAACCACTTTGCATAGTCCCGGAAGCCGCGACAAACGTCGAGTCCCCTAAATAGTAATACAGGTTCTCATTTCCCAGAAATACGCTCGTAATGAGCGCATCAAAATCCCCGTCACCGTCGACGTCACCAATGTCGAACGTGGCGCCCTCGCCGGACTGAGGCAATGTTGCACCGATATCCACGAAGTTGTCTCCGCCCACGTTCTCGTATACTTTGGTGGAATCGTCCTGGCCGGTTCTGACGGCGCCATTGATATAGACATCCAGATCACCATCCTGATCATAGTCTCCCCAGACCGCATTGCCGGAAAACAGCTGTACGAAGGGTGATGAGACTTCACTGAAAGTTCCGTTGCCGTCGTTTCGGTAGACACTGGTCAGGAATCCGAAAATGCCACTATCTCCCATTATCAGAATATCCTTATCGCCGTCGTTGTCGTAGTCACCCCATTCTATGGAGCCTCCGTACCAGGCGGGAATGCCGGTCGAAACATAGGTGAAAGAATCGCCCCCATCATTTCGGTACAGGCTAAACTCGTGAATTCCGGTCGCCAGTCCGGAGTATGCAAGATCGAGATCACCATCACCATCATAGTCAACCCAGGCACTAATCGGCGTACTGACGCCTGCGCCCGAAAAGGCTATGGGCGTGAATACGTCTGAGCCGTCGTTACGATAAATTCGTGCGACGGGCGTATCAGTTGTGTCATAACCCGCCAGAAACAGGTCGAGGTCGCCGTCGTTATCGTAGTCCCCCAGGCATAATCCGGCATAGGAAACCGGTGTCAATCCCGCGTTGATCGCAACGAAGTTGCCGTTGTCATTTCGATAGATCTCAGCCGTGTATGGGTGCCCGCTGCTAGAGGCACGGCCTACAAAGACCAGATCGAGGTCGCCGTCATTATCATAGTCACCCCATACTGCCGCGCCAGACGTCATCCCCGGCAGGGATACAGCGACATCGGTGAAGTCGCCCCCACACGCCGGGCTTGAGACCCACATCACAGGGAGCAGGAATGCACTTACCACAAGTGAGAAGATTCGAGACATAGTAGTCCATTCGCTTAGGAAGGGCTGCATGGTGCAGGTCCGCCGCCGAAAATATAGGCGATGATATACACTGCGTCCGAGATCGAAATCGATCCGCTCAAGTCGGCATCTGCTACCGCTACAGAGGATGGCGCCGGTCCGCCTCCGAAGATGTAGTTGATCAGAAACACCGCATCCGCGATCGAAACGTTGCCGTCAGCTGTTACGTCCCCGCATACTGCTTCTGTATTCCCAATTACAAAACTCGCCTCGTTGGCAAACGGTGAGCCGGCAAAGTTGTTATCAATACTCTGCACGCTCCAATAGTAGACCCCGTCCGCCAGCCCTGATACATTAAACGCCAGGCGCTGATCGGCATTGCCGAGCGCTACGATACGCCGGTACCCCGTAGCAATATCCGCCATCGGCGATACTACATCGATTCCTCCCGGAGTCGTGCCAAGTCTTACATTGTAGGTGAGTCCCGCTGCGGCAGTCTCCGCATCACTCGCAGCATTCCAGCTCAGGAATGCCGTGTCTGCGCTTACTTCGGCCGAGAGAGCCGAGGGAGGAAGTGGCGGAGTATTCTTTGCGTTGGTGTCGTTTCTGAAAAAATAGCTGCCATGCTCAATAAATGCGACATAGATATCCAGGTCGTTGTCGTTGTCATAGTCTGCAAATGATGCCGAGCCGCAGCAGCCATTAGGTATACTATCGATAGTGCCCGCGAACGTTGCATCGCCTTCATAGGTAAAGACGTTTGCAGTGCTTTCTACTACTCCCGTCATCAATGCATCAAAGTCGCCATCGCCATCAACGTCGCCAATATCAAACGTCGAGCCTTCGCCCGCACGCGGTAGAGTCGCGCCAAGATCAACAAAGTTGTCAGCACCAACGTTCTCATAGACAAATGTGAAAAACATGGTGCCGCTATGGTCGTTGCCGTTTATGTAGATATCGAGATCGCCATCCTGGTCGTAGTCACCCCATACTGCATTCCCGTCATATTCTTGAAAAAAGGGTGATGAAATCTCTGTAAAGTTCCCACCTCCATCATTTCGATATACTGCGGTGTGGAATTCAAAGACATTACATTGACCTGAAATCAAGATATCCTGATCACCATCGTTGTCGTAGTCGGCCCACTCGAGCGAGCCTCCGGAAAAGTTGGGAATTCCGGTGGAAACATAGCTGAAATTGCCATTGCCATCATTGCGGTAGAGTGCAAACTCGTCAAAACCGGTTTGAACTCCCGAATATGACAAATCCAGATCTCCGTCACCGTCATAGTCAACCCACGCACTGTATCCGCTGTTTACTCCGATGCCGGGAAACGACACAAGCGTAAAGGTGTCGCCACCATCGTTTCGATATAAGTTCGCATGATAGGCGGTGGCTGTATTGAATCCCCCATCATAGCCCGTTTCAAAGAGATCCAGATCTCCGTCATTGTCGTAGTCGCCCCAGCTCAGAGACCCCAGGGATGTTGGAGTGATCCCCGCGCCGATTGCAGTAAAGCTGCCGTTGTCATTGCGGTAAATCTCGCCGATCATCTCCGATTCGTTGATCTTATTGTGACCTGTTACCGCGATATCGAGATCGCCATCGTTATCATAATCTCCCCAGGCCATCGAACTATAGTAGAAGCTGGGCAACGATGTGTTGATCTGTGTAAATGTACCTCCATGAGTCGGGCTGGTCACCCATAACGCCGAGAGCAGCACGACGGCAATCGCTGCCTTAATTGCTTGGGACATGTCAATCCTTTCGGCTGATAATAGATTTTCTCGTTGTTTAGTAGGGACATGCTATTAACGTGTATTATTCAGCACTGTTCCCTGGTATATTGGAGAATGTAGCACCCCAAAGTCGTACATTGTTTTCTTCCTGAATTGCGCATTCGACATATGGCTGTGTTAAAGAAGCGCCCAACGACGGGTAACTAGATTATTAGAAAACACAAATCAGGAGATTTCCGTATGCT
>CAYXUL010000005.1:44002-72128 GCA_964468475.1 uncultured Ignavibacteria bacterium
GGCCGCTATCCGGCGGAGCAATCGGACAGAGAACTTGTTAAGGAGGCCGTAGTCAAATGTACTCCTGCGACTGCCTGGCGGAAGTGGACTACCAACGAAGGTGTTCGCAGCTTCTTCTCACCGAACACAAATGTCGAACTCAGGGTAGGGGGACCGTACGAGATTTATTTCGATATGTCAGCGCCCCCGGGTGAACGAGGCAGCGAGGATTGTCGCATCCTCTCATATCTCCCTGAACGCATGCTCTCCTTCGAGTGGAACGCGCCTCCGCAGTTTGGCCCTCTCAGACAAATCAAAACGCGCGTCGTCATCACTTTTGAAGCGATGGGAAATGACTCAACGAAAGTTACTCTTCATCATGTCGGCTGGGGTGTAGATAAGGGCTGGAACGAAATCTATGACTACTTCGATCACGCCTGGGGATTAGTAATGGATAGCTTCAGCAAGAGCATCGCCGAAGAAAACTGATCTCACCCAGGAGCGACCTCAGTCGCGATCGCTGCGTTACCACGCCGTTGTGAGCATGCCATTGTGGCCGCCAGCAGTCCAAGTCTGGCGGCCCGAGATGCGGCAGTCCGTGCTCATGAGATTCCACGAATGGAAGTCCGCCTCCTAATCGCCACCCGTTTTCTGAAAAATTCCCTTTCTGGCAGCCGGCTTGATTCGGTATATATGTAGGTTGCTAAGCTGATAATACCGCTATGAGGAGTTAAAATATGTCATATCTGAAGCAGGTCGATCCCGAAATCTTTGAAGCGATCCAGGGAGAAACTCGCCGCCAGAACAAGAAAATAGAGCTGATCGCCTCAGAGAATTTTGTCTCCAGGGCTGTTTTAGAGGCTGCCGGCGGGGTGATGACCAACAAATACGCAGAAGGATACCCGAATCGCCGCTACTACGGCGGCTGCGAGTATGTCGATGTTGCTGAGAGCCTGGCGCGCAGCCGTGCCAAGGAGCTTTTCGATGCCGAGCATGCCAATGTCCAGCCGCATTCCGGATCGCAAGCCAACATGGCGGTGTATTTCACCGTTCTCAAACCGGGCGACACCATTCTCGGCATGAGCCTGGCGCATGGTGGTCATCTTACGCATGGGCACCCTCTCAACTTCTCAGGCTTTCTTTTCAACGTCGCCGATTACGAAGTCGACAAGGAGACAGAGACAATCGACTACGACGCGTTGCGCAAGAAAGCTATTGCGACAAAACCGAAGATGATCATTGCCGGAGCATCGGCTTACCCCCGCACTCTTGATTTTCCCAAATTCCGTGAGATCGCCGACGAAGTCGGCGCCGTCCTCATGGTCGACATGGCACATATTGCCGGATTGATCGCCGTTGGCCTGCATCCATCCCCTGTGCCGTACGCGGATTTTGTCACCACTACGACACACAAAACTTTGCGCGGACCACGCGGCGGCATGATCCTGTGTAAGAAGAAATACCGCAAAGATCTCGACCGCATGGTCATGCCGGGTATTCAGGGTGGGCCGCTGATGCACATCATCGCCGCCAAGGCAGTCGCCCTCAAAGAAGCGATGCAGCCAGACTTCAAAGAGTATCAGAAACAAATACTCGCTAATGCTAGGGCAATGGCATCCACTTTCGTTGATAAAGGTTATCACGTCGTTTCCGGCGGTACCGATACGCATTTGATGCTGCTCTCATTCGTGGAGCGCGGCTTGACGGGCAAGCAGGTGGAAGAGGCTCTCGATCAGGCGGGGATCACCACCAATAAGAATACGGTGCCGTTCGACCCGCAGCCGCCGCTGGTGACGTCCGGTATCCGAATCGGCACGCCCGCCGTGACCACACGGGGAATGAAGGAAGCGGATGTAAAGCAAGTTGCCGGCTTTATCGATAGGGTGATAAACAATCTTGAAAAGAGTGACACCCTTACTGAAGTGAAGGCTGACGTTGAAGCGCTTTGTGATCGATTCCCTCTTTACGAGGAGCTGATCGACGAAGAAGCCGGCTCGCCGGTGGCATCGTAATGGCAAATCGCGGTGAGGAGGTTGTATCATGCTGGTAGAATTCTCGATGGTACCTATGAAAGGCAGCGACTCAATTTCCGCTGATGTCGCGACGATCATCGACCTGATTGACAAGTCCGGCCTGAAGTATCGCACCCACGCTATGGGCACATTGATCGAAGGCTCCTGGGACGAATGCATGAGTCTTATCAGGCAGTGCCACGACAAGCTGCGCAGCAGCGCACCGCGCGTCTACACCAGGATCGCCATCGATGACCGTGAAGGCGGCAAGAGCACGATGGGGCGGAAACTTGATTCGGTCAGAGAGAAACTCGGGCGCGACTTCAACCGGGAGAGCTGATGCCGCAGCCTGCCATCTACCTGACCACCTGTGACAACGAAGAGACCGCTGACAAGATTTCCGCTGAGCTGGTGGAAAACAACCTGGCGGCGTGTGTTAATGTTGTCTCTCCGGTCAAGTCAACCTATCGCTGGGAGGGCAAACTGAACGTAACGAAAGAATGGCTTCTCGTGATTAAATCCGTCAGAGAACATCACGACACCATTTATGAACAAATCCGCAAGCTCTCCGGCTACGTTCTGCCGGAGCTTATCGCCGTTGATATTACCGGTGGCTCCCCTGAATATCTCGAATGGCTAATCAAAGAAACTTGAACTTCCGCACGTCTACCATAGCATGAGAACGGTTGCACTCCTCACCGATTTTGGTGACTCCGACAGCTTTGTGGGAATGATGAAAGGGACGATGCTCAAGATCGCACCGGGTTTGACGATCATTGACATGACCCATCACATCGAGTCATTCAATATTCGTTCCGCCGCATTCATCCTCGAACGCTCTCTCATACATTATCCCGCCGAATCGGTATTTACCGTCGTGGTCGATCCCGGCGTGGGCAGCGAGCGAAAGATCATTGCTGCCAGGGCAGGGGAGTACTTTTTCGTGGCGCCCGACAACGGTGTCCTCTGCTATGCGCTGCAGAGGTTCAATGAGCGATTGATAGTATCCGTAGAGAATAACGAGCTTCTTCCGCCCGATCCGAGCACAACTTTCCACGGGCGAGACATCATGGCTCCCGCCGCAGCCCTTCTTGCGACAGGCCTGGAGTTGGACAAGCTCGGACCCAGGTTGAATTCCTACTGCGTACTTCCTATCCCCAACCTGCTCAAGCGCGAAAACCATGTGATCGGCGAGATCATGTATGTCGACAAGTTCGGGAATATGATCAGCAATATCACAAAAGATGATTTGCCTCCGGTCGATGAAAATCGTAAGCTGAAATGCATTGTCGGGGACGGCAACATCGCCGCCTTTGCCGAGAGCTATTCCGCCGGCAAGGGATTGTCAGCGATCATTTCCGGCTTTGAGACGGTAGAGGTCTTCATCAATCAGGGAAATGCTGCCGCCCAGTTCAGCAACCCGGTTGGGATGCCTCTCGCGGTGGAGATTGAATAGGAGTATGTAAAAGTGCGCTGCCCGTTTTGCGGGGAAGATTCCGACAAAGTGATCGATTCGCGCCTGGTGCAGGACGGCAACGCCGTTCGCCGTCGTCGCCAATGCCAGGCGTGCAACGAACGCTTTACTACCTATGAATATATCGAGCGTGTGGCGCTGCAGGTCATCAAGCATGATGATCGCCGCGAACCCTACGACCGCACCAAGCTAATGAAAGGAGTCGAGATCGCGCTGGCTAAACGGCCGATTTCCACAAAGCAGCTAATGGCGCTTGTCGAGGATGTCGAAAGCGAACTGTTCAAGATGTCCAAGTCCGAGGTCTCTTCCAAGCTGATCGGCGAGCTGGTGATGGATCGTCTGCGTGAGCTGGATGAGATCGCCTATGTCCGCTTCGCCTCCGTCTACCGTAAGTTCCGCGACAAAACCGAGTTCGTGGACGAACTGAAAAACCTGCTGGAATAGCCCGCTCCAACTATGGCTCCCAATAATTCCGAAGAAGATACTGCCTTTAAGGACATGCCGTTCCTCGAGCATGTCGAGGAACTGCGTCGCAGGCTGATCAAGATAATTGTCAGCATCCTGGTGCTGGGTATTGCGGCCTATCTGTTTTCTGATCATCTGGTGACCTATCTCGTCAAGCCCGTGGGAACGGTCTACTTCCGTCAGCCGACAGGCGCCTTCATGATTAGAGTCAAAGTGGCGTTCTTTGCCGGGTTGATTTTGTCGATCCCGGTTGTTCTTTACCAGTTCTGGATGTTTGTAATCCCCGGTCTCTATAAACGCGAGATTAACTTCTTGCTACCCGTGACAGTCCTCGGAACTTTGTTCTTCTTTGGCGGCACCGCCTTTTGCTTCTTCCTGATTCTCCCCAATGCGCTAACCTTTCTGAAAGAATTCGGAACCGAGAACGTTAAACCGCTGCTGGACGTCTCCGACTACTTTTCGTTCGTCTTCTGGATGTGCATCGCCTTCGGAGCAGTTTTTCAGCTGCCGATCGTGGCCTTTTTCCTGGGGCGTCTTGGTATTGTTTCTTCAACTATGCTTGCCCGCGGACGTCGCTACGCGCTCGTAATCATTCTTGTCGTGGCCGCGCTGATCACTCCCACGCCTGATGCCATTACGATGTCGCTCCTTGCGGCACCGCTTTACATACTCTACGAAGTTTCCATTATTGTAGTGCGCATTACGGGCAAAGAACGTGCGAAGGTTGTGGTCGAGGACGACGATCACTGATCCACTTTTTGATTGGGCATCTGTGCGCGCCCTCTTATATTTGCCGCACATTTGCTGGCTTAGTCCTGAATACATGAACTCATGAAATTTCTTTCACTCATAGCCGTTCTTTCATTGGCGCTTTCAGCCCAGGGCGCAATACGTCCATCGGACAACTATGCCCCCGGCGATACGGTTCAATTCAGCATCTCACGGCAGGGCAAAGCAATTGGTTCTGAAACTGCTGTTTGTCTGGGAAAGCAGTGGGTGGAGGCAACGCAGGAAACTCTCTATGTCTTCAGCATGGAAACCAATTCCGTACTTGAGCACGGCGGTAGAGCCCTTGATACGAAATTTACCAGCAAAGCCTGTTATCTGGGCAACGGTCTGCCTCGCTACTACGAGTATACCCTCAAGCTAATGAATGCAACCGTTAGCCAGTATGGTACTTTCTCACCACAAGGCTACTCGGGGGTTACTACGAGATTCGGTGTTCGGGAGCCCTTTAATCTTCCTCTCAAGAAATGGCCGATACTTTTTGACAACAGCTTCGCTATGCAGTGGGAGCTCGCCATGTACCTGCTGAATCTCCCACCCGGTGATTCAGCCAGTACTAACGCTGTTATTCCACAGCTTAACCAGATGATGCCGGTACGCATCATCTCTCGACCGAATCAAGTTATGCGTTTTGAAGGCGAAAATGTATCCGTAAAGGTTCTCGACCTGGTGGACTTGAATCAGGTTCTCTATATAGCTCAGGATGGAAAGCTCCTGCGCGCCGTTGACCCAAAACAGAACATAGTCGTGCAACGAGTCAAAACGGGCACCGTAGCCCAAGTGGAGAGACCCTCGTTTTGGGGCACTATTGAGAACAGAGCCGGCCCCTATGCGTTGCTGCTGCTTTTCTCGCTGGCGTGTGCTGCAATTCTCGGCTGGCGACACGAACTCCGATTCGATGCGCTGGCACTATTTATCGTCGGCGCTCTCCTGTACTGGGGGTCCTTGAAACTACTGGAGCCATTGCAGCAAGCCTATTTCAGCTTTACGATCAACCCTCAATCACCATCGTCGAACATTTACATGACCCTGTTGGGCTCTGCGCTGTTATTCGCAATTGTAGAGCAGATCGCTATCCTGATTCCGACCTTGATAGCGTTCCTGCTGCCCTACAAGAAAAGGCTGGCCGTCTGCATCGCCATTGGTGCCGCGTGCGGCGCCGGTTTTGGGCTCATGCAGGCCATAAATCTGACGGGCTTCACGGCCTCCGGAGCCGCAGTTTCAGGGCAACTTCTTGTGCAGAAACTTGGACTGATAGGAATCAGCGCCGGCTGCGGCGCTTTCTTCGGGCTATTCCTCGGAGGCAAAGCGGGGTTCTGGTTCTATCTGATCCCGGTCGGGATCAAGGGACTCCAGAACTGGCTGGCGGCATTCGTTCAGAAGGGCAGCTTGAGCGAAGGCGAGTATATCGTTGTAACACTTTTGGTTGCAGGCTTGACGCTATTTCTTTTTTATTGGCTCAGGTTTACCAGGTTCGCCGTCGATAAGAAAAGAAGATAAATTAGGACATTTTTACCTTTTTTGCTTGCTCTGACTCCAAACGCTCATATATTTGTCGACGATGTGAGGCTTAACTTGTTAAACTAGAAAGCGCATCAACATCACGTTGTCGCTGGAGGTATGTTAATATGGCTATGAAAATCACCGATGAATGCACCGCTTGCGGGCTCTGTTTACCAGAATGCCCCAACGAGGCAATTGACGAAGGTGACATCTACGTGGTAGATCCAAACAAGTGTGACGAATGCGAGAGCGTCGGCGGTGATTCCCGCTGCGTCGCTATCTGTCCGATTGATTGTATCGAAAAGGCGTAGTCACGCTGAGTTCGTTTGTATTAGTATCATGAGACGCCGTAGTACTACGGCGTCTTTTTTTGTGCCAATCGACCTTCAAAGACCATATTCTAAGTGGAAGACAATCTTTAAGAGAAGGTCTATAACTTGAGCGGTGGAGGAATATGTTTACGGGAAAGCAAATTCTGATAATCGTTCTGATCGTGATTACCGCCATCCTGCTGATTCAAAACAGCTACAGTGTCTCGATTCACTTCACATTCTTTAACATCTATCTCCCACTGTCCGTACTGCTGCTGATCGTACTTGGCATCGGTATCACGTTTGGATTCTGGCTCGACAGGCGCACAGAGCGTGGCAAACAAAAGAAAGTTTGAATTTCTCGAAGACATTGCTACTGCGGATGCTGCCTTTGTTGCTTACGGTGCTGATCTGGCCGAATTACTGCAGAACGCGGCGACGGCTCTCTTTGCAGTCATGGCGGAGCCGGGGCTGGTCGGCAACGATGTAACTCGCCGCTTGAAAGTGACGGGAGCCGATCGTGAAGAACTGCTCTACAACTGGCTTGCGGAACTCGTCTATCTGAAGGATGTTCGTTCCGAGCTTTACAACAGCTTTGAAATATCTCTCGTAGGCGACACTCCAATTCGCTTGAGCGCAGTCGTCAAAGGCACTCCGATTACAAATCTTAAGGAGCAAACCGGCTGCGACGTGAAAGCAGTCACCTATCATCGACTCGTGATCGAAGAGTCTGATGGAGGCTTGAAAGCAACAGTCGTACTGGACATTTGATAATGGAAAAACACAAAGTCAAAGATGGCGTCTGGGAGATTCCCACCTCCGCGAAGAAAGGCATGCGCGTGCCGGCGCGCCTCTATTCGTCAGATGAACTGATTGGCTCGCTCGATCAGGGTGTCTATGAGCAGGTCACCAATGTTGCCTGCCTTCCGGGCATAGTTGGTCACGCTCTCTGCATGCCGGACGGCCACTGGGGCTACGGTTTCCCGATCGGCGGTGTCGCTGCATTTGCGGTTTCTGACGGAGTGATTTCACCGGGGGGGATCGGCTTTGACATAAACTGCGGTATGCGCCTTTTGCGCACTAACCTGGTTGAGGACGAGGTAGTACCGAAACTCAGTCAACTTCTCGATCGTCTGTTCCAATATGTTCCGGCCGGTGTCGGCGTGAAAGGCGCGCTGAATCTTTCAAAGAAGGAGTTCCTGAAGGTAATGGAGCAGGGCGCCGAGTGGTGCTTGAAGAGTGGTTATGCTTCCGAATCGGATCTCGATCACCTTGAAGCCAAAGGTCGCATTGCCTGGGCAGACCCTGATAAAGTCTCAGATAAAGTGATCCAAAGAGGCCGCGCTCAACTGGGAACACTTGGCTCGGGCAATCACTATCTGGAAATTGAGGTGGTTCGTCCGGAAAATGTGTTCGACAACTCAATAGCAAAGCGCCTCGGCATTGATCGGCCCAACCAGATTGTGGTGCTGATTCACTGCGGCTCTCGTGGCTGTGGCCACCAGACTGCCACCGAGTATCTGCAGGTCTTTACCCGGGCGCACCGCAAATACGGCATCGAAGTCAACGACCGCGAACTGGCCTGTGCACCGTTCAAGTCTGACGAGGGGCAGGATTACTTCAAAGCAATGGCTTGCGCCGCCAACAATGCTTTCGCCAATCGCCAGGTGATAGTGCACAACGTGCGCCGTGCTTTCGCGGAGGTCTTTGGGAAATCAGAAGCAGAACTCGGTCTCCAGACTGTCTACGACGTAGCCCACAACATCGCCAAAGTCGAGCGCTACAAGATTGATGGCAAGGAACAGGAGGTTGTCGTCCATCGAAAGGGTGCTACGCGATCATTTGGCCCTCATGCCGGTGATCTCCCGTCGAATTATCGTGACATCGGCCAGCCGGTGTTTGTCGGCGGTTCGATGCAGACGGGATCTTATCTGCTCATCGGCACTCAGCAGGCAATGGACGAAACCTACGGCTCAACGCTTCATGGCTCCGGCAGAACCATGTCACGCGCGAAAGCAAAAAAAAGTGTTCGTGGTGAGGAACTACTGCAGCAGATGAAGGAGCAGGGGATCACCGTGAGAGCGGCATCAATGCGCGGATTGGCAGAAGAAGCGGGCTTTGCTTATAAACAGATCGACGACGTAGTCGCCGCCGTTGACAAGATCGGCATCTCTCGCAAAGTCGCGAAGCTTCTTCCTATCGGAAATATCAAAGGCTAAAGTTGGACTAATAAAAAGAGGGGGTCCACTCTGGATAGGGTAGAGGGGGCTAGGAAACTACCCTAGGACAACAGAGGAACGCCCTCAAGCGCGGAATATAGAACTAACGCTATATGTGTCAAGACAAAAATGACTAGCGAAATGATAATGTGATCCCAAATTGGCGAAGTTCTAACTTATTCGCCTTCTTTGAAATAAGATACAATAGGTACAGTAATCCTTTCAGTCTCAGGACCCTCGAACTGAAGTGTCAGGGAAGTCAGATAATCATCCTTGTCGGTGGGGACCTTCACCTGCTCTATAGTCAGAGTAGCCTGCTGACCGCCCTCTATCTTGACACTCCTCTTGTCGACCGTGAAGTACTTGTCGGGAAATTCGGGCAGCGATACCGAAATGGCATCATCAAAACCGTTGGTGATCGTTAACTGCTTAATCAGCCGTCCATCCTCTGAACCAAACTTGGCAAAGCGGAGCGTTTGCGGCTCAACGTGTACTTTCGGGTGCTGCTGATTTACGACTGCAAAGAACCTGACCGACTTTGATTTCGCCGAAGGGTCGTTCGTGAAGACATCAACCTCTTTCACGACTTTTCCCGTTAGCAGCTTTGAATTGAAGGAAATTGTAAAGCTCGCAGAATCATGCGGTGCTATCCTGTCCTGTTTCAAAGGCGCCGCCGTGCACCCGCAACTCGGCTTGAGGCTGATAATGTCCAGCGTATCGTTACCGTTGTTCATCATCCAATAAGTATGAGCAACGATAGCGTCGCGAGGCATATACCCAAAGTAGAAATAGTCGTTCGGGATTTCCAGTTTGGGAGCCTTTTTTGACATCTGAGCCAGCAGCGGCGTTACACCCGTCAGCAAGACCAGAAATACGCTCGTCAGCAGATAACGAACGCCAATCGATAGACCCCTTAGTTGTCTGTTATCGCGCTTCATAATCTATCTCCTGTTTTTCTTCCAGCGGCAGTCCGTGCGCGAGCATCCACTCGTCGCAAAAGATTTTGCTGATATACCGGATTCCTCCATCACAGACAAAGAACACCACGACGGAGTCGTCATCGAGTTCCTCCGCTAACCGCAACACCCCGGCATACAAGGAGCCGGTGGAGCCGCCGACTGACAACGCCAGTCGATGTGACAGCTTGCGAGTCAGCAGCACTGATTCAGCGTCTCCGATCTGAAATACGCGGTCCACATACTGCGGATGAAATGCCTCAACCGGTGTCTCGGTGCCGATCCCTTCTACGAAGTGCGGCAGGGCGGTTGGATGCTCTCTGCCTCCGTGAATAGACTGGAACCACGACCCCAGCGGTTCAACGCCGATCACTTTGACGGCGCTGTTCTGCTCCTTAAGATACCTTCCAACACCGGAGATGGTTCCACCCGTGCCTATACCAGCGACCAGGTGCGTGATCTTTCCCTCTGTCTGTTCCCAGACCTCGGGGCCAGTGCTGTAGTAATGCGCCAGAGGGTTCAGCTGGTTATGGTATTGGTTGAGCGAGTGGTAGCCTTTTTCATCGCATAGTCTTTCAACAACAGAGTAACAACTGCGCGGATCGTCAGGCGCTACGTCGCCGGGCGTGATGATCACCTCAGCGCCGTAAGACTTCACCAGATTCACCTTCTCATCCGAAGTCGTGGTCGGAGTTACGATAACCGCCTTGTATCCCTTGCACGCCGCTACCATAGCGAGGGCGACACCGGTATTTCCCGAAGTCGCGTCACAGATCGTATCACCCGGTTCGATCTCGCCGCGCCTCTCTTCCTCAGCGATAACGTAGCTGACCATGCGGTCCTTGATTGACCCGCCCGGATTCAACGATTCCATTTTGGCGAAGATATGTCCCTTTAGGCCGGTGAACTCGCTGGGCAATGCGAAAAGCGGCGTGTTACCGATCAAATCGATGACGCTTCGAGAGAACTTCATGAAAGGAACCTCGCGAAAAGCCGAACCAACCCGGTCCGGCTTCGTGAGAAGAAATTGATCTGCCGGTTATTTGCTGTCGACCGCTCGGTCCGTCCGGAATGCCGCCGACTCTGAAGAAACCAACCAGTCAGCGAAATCAAACTACTCGCCTGAATTGTCCAGATAATCCTGTATCTGAGGAATCAATGCCTTGGCTCTCTTAATTTCAGCTGAGTATTTGCGGCTGTTCCCTGCAACCTGAACAAACTGCTTGTAGGACTTCAGGGCGTTGCTATAATCCTCAGCCCCCTGATACGAAATCGCCAGCCCGTAGTAGGCAATCACAGCTTTATTGTTGGCGTCAATCGTTGCCTTGTAGGAGCTGATCGCGGCGTTGTATTTTTTCTCTTCTCGCAGCAAATTTGCCAGGTTGAGGTGCGCCTCCCACAAACTGGGGTCGACCTTGATTGCCTGTTGGTAAGTGGCTTCGGCTTTTTCGGCCTGCCCCGCCTCGCGATATGCCTGCGCCAGCTTTACCATGCTGGTCGCATCCTTGGCGGCAAACTTCACATAGTCACCATAGTACTTGATTGCCTTGGGCCACTCTTTTTGATCGAAGTAAAGCAATCCCAGCGCCTTCTGAGTCTCGGCATCACCTTCTTTCAATGCCAACGACTTAAGTAGGGCCTCCTCCGATAGCTTGTATTTCTTCAACTCGATGCGCGTCAGTCCCAGAGCAAAATAGCCGAGTTGGTTCTTGCTATCAAGATCCACGCCCTTCATAAGGCTTTTCTCAGCATCAGTGTACTTCTTCAGTTTATATTGAGCTTTTCCCAGCTCGATCCAGGCGTCCGCATATTTGGGGTAGATATCAACAGCAGCCTGAAAATTCGCAGCCGCCTCGGTATTCTTGTTCGCCTTGGTTGCAAGCACTCCCGCATTATACTTTTCTTTGGCATCATTTGGCGGGCCCTCATCCTGGCCCACTGCAGCACTTGCCAGCAGCAGCAACAGAATCGGAATTATGAACTTGACGTTCTTCATGGTCTTACCTCTCGTCTATGTTCCAACAATCTGATTTTCCTCTGAATTTAACTTATCTTTGTGCTCTTTTCCTGGACTGTTGTAACCTATTTTAAGTACACCGGCTGTAAGTTGTTGTTCCCTCAGTATGAAAACTTGAATTTTTTGTGTCCGGCCTTCAGTCCAATGTCCGTGCGTAGCTGCTTTCCCTCGAAGTTGATCTTTTCCGCAGCCTCATACGCGTTCGAGACGGATTCATCAATCTGCTCGTCCATGCCAACCACACAGAGAACCCGCCCGCCACTGGTATAGAATTTGCGGTTCTCGTACTTCGTTCCGGCATGAAATACCAGAGCGTCACTTTCTTTGATATCGCGTAAGCCTATGATCTCCTTGCCCTTCTCATAGTCGCCCGGGTATCCCGCTGACGCTAGTATTACACATGTCGCATACTTATATTCCCATTCGAGCATTTCCCGGTCAAGCTTCCCGTCAACCACCGACTGGAATATCTGCGCCAAATCCGACTTCAGCAACGGTAATACGGCCTGAGTCTCCGGATCGCCGAAGCGGCAATTGAACTCGATGACCTTGGGGCCCTTCTCGGTAATCATCAATCCCGCGTACAATACCCCCCGGAAGGGGCGTCCTTCCTCGGCCAATCCGTGGACCGCAGGTTCCAGGACGAGGTCCTCGATATCCTTCAGCATCAGCTCTGAAACAAACGGTACCGGAGCATAGGCCCCCATCCCACCGGTGTTCGGGCCGGTGTCTCCATCCCCCACGCGCTTGTGATCCTGTGACGGGATTGTCGTTAGAATATTCTTGCCGTCCGTGAAGGCAAAAACTGATGCCTCCTCACCCACCAGCAGATTTTCGATCACGACCTTCGCACCGGCTTCACCAAACTGCCGCTTCTGCATCATATTTCTTATCGCTCGTTCAGCTTCTTCGGCACTCTCGGCCACGGTGACGCCCTTGCCGGCAGCGAGTCCATCTGCCTTGATTACGATTGGCATCCCGGCTCCATGCACGAAGCGAATCGCTTCTTTCATTTCATCGAATATGACAAAGGAAGCAGTAGGGATGTGGTAGCGCCGCATAAACTGTTTTGCGTAGGCCTTTGACGACTCAATTTCAGCAGCGGCTTTGCTTGGTCCGAATATCCTCAAACCCTCCGCCTCAAACCTGTCCACAATTCCCAGCGAGAGAGGAAGCTCCGGGCCGACGACTGTCAGGTCGATCAGCTTTTCCCTGGCGAAACGCAGCAATGCTTCAATGTCATCGGCTTTGATATTGACCAGTTCCGCTGTTCTGTATATTCCGGCATTGCCGGGTGCGCAGTAGAGATGTTTGACCAGGGGACTCTTGCTGAGTTTCCAGCACAGGGCATGCTCTCTCCCTCCGGAACCGATAACCAGTATCTTCAACTTGAACGCCTCATCGCCAGGGTTGAATATGCCGCTCACTTCGGGCAAGTCAGGTTACATATTAATTGCCTATTTTAAGACGAGAGCCGGTGTTCTGCAACCAATTTCTCTATTCGGTCATTTCGCCCATGCCGGCGCTTTAATCACCTGAAATTCGCCTTGTGCCCCGTATCTTTTTTGGTTGATCTTGAGTTGCAACTACTTATTCTGGGCAGGGTATCAACGGACCAACGATTAGTCCGCAAACGCCCTTGAAAAGATAAGTAACAGCACAAGCATACTCAGAACGGGTGAAACGGATCGCGTCCCGACCTGAATTGTTAGAATTTATGGGATGAGACAGGTATAAAACGATGGCTGAAGAGAAAATACTTCGCTGCTGGTCCTGCGGCAACGAAATTACAATTACACAGCGAGTCACGCGTAACGACTTTTGCCCCGAATGCGAAAATCCGCTGAAGTGCTGCTACAACTGCCGCTTCTATGATCGTAACGCCAACAACCACTGCACCGAGCCTCAGGCGGAATGGGTTCGCTATAAGGAAAAAGCGAATTTCTGCGAGTACTTCGACCCGCGGCCGCCAATCGACGAATCGCAGGAGGTGCCGGATGAGACTCTGCCGTTCAGCCTCAACGCCGAAGCCCGCAATCGTCACCGGACTACAAATGACAAGGAACGTACCAAAGAGGCGTGGGATGATCTATTCAAAGATTAACCTGGATTCAATATACGCAGCAATATCTCCGCCTGGAAAAGACCGCCCATGAAGCGTTGCCTGCTGTTCTTCGAACGAGAGAACATCTCCAATTTCTATCCAATTAGCCTGTCGCACACTACCGCAGAGTTGCGCTGCGGCATCCTCAATCTGGGAGAAAAGTGGCGGTATCGTCTCAAGCCTGAGGGTGTCTGCTACCTGGCCCGTCCTGAACTGGCGGCGCATATTACCGCTAATTGCGGCATCGACTCAAATCTGCTGGAAGCAAATCTCTTCGATCAGTTCGTATTCATTGACCCGTTGTACCTTCCTGACGACGAAATCACTGCACACCTTGTCGAGGAAGCCTCCACAGCGGCGCTGTTTGTGGACGGCGAGCCCGCAGTTATTGTCACAGACAAACGCGACGAACTGATTTCACTGCTCACGAAGAAACTCGCGGCAAAGGAGCGTCCCGACTTCGCGCGCCTGATAGGGGATGCCGCCCGTCAACTTCCGCGCAACGATGCAAAGTTGGAGCATCTCGATTATCTCTGGGATCTTGTGCATGCAAACGGAAGGCAAATCGAATCAGACTTCCAATTACTTTCCGGAGAATTGAATTTCAGCGGCATGCACCACGTCTCCGACATCGATTCCGCGGTATCGCTTTACAATGCCGATGATATCTACGTTGATCATGATTCTCAGATCGATGCCCAGGTGGTAATTGACGCTCGTGGCGGCCCCGTCTATATCGGCAAAGAAACCGTGATCGCTCCCCACACTCGTATCGAAGGGCCAGCCTTTGTTGGTGACAATTGCCACCTCGTCGGCGGGAAAATTCGTGAGGGATGTTCCTTCGGGCCGCATTGCCGAATCGGCGGTGAGGTTGAAGAATCGATTTTTCAGGCTTATTCAAACAAGTATCACGACGGATTTCTCGGTCACGCCTATATCGGCGAGTGGGTAAATCTCGGCGCTCTTACCACGAACTCCGATCTGAAGAACAACTACGGTAACATCAAAGTTGAGCTACCCGGTGGTCTAATCGACACCCGCTTAAATAAGGTGGGCAGCTTCATTGGTGATCACACCAAGACCGGAATCGGCACACTCCTCAATACCGGCATGGTGATCGGATTTGCTTCCAACGTCTTTGGCGGTGGCATGATCAAGCGCAAGTCTTTGCCATCGTTTATCTGGGGAAGCACCGACGGCCTCGTCGATTACAATGTGGAAAAGGCTATCGCGACCGCACGCACCGTAATGTCACGACGCGACCGAGAGCTGAGTCCGGCAACAGAACAGCTTTTCCGAGACATCTTCGCACAGACTTCCACCGCTCGCCTCGCTGTCACCGGCAAGTGAACCGGAGAGCTCACCTCGCGCTTAAGATTTATCACATTTCGCAGTTCTTTCCCGTTATTGCTCGAATCTGAGAATTATTTTGCCTGCGGTGCCGCAGCTGCTTATGTTTCCTCGGTCGAGAGCACGATACGTTTAAGGAACATCAAATGCCCGAATTAAGAAAAGATCCGATCGTTGGTCGCTGGGTTATCATCTCTACCGATAGAGGCAAACGTCCCAGCGATTTTGCCCCTCTGGTTAAGAACAAACATCCCAAGAGCTGCCCATTTTGCCCGGGGAATGAGGCGTTGACGCCTCCGGAGATCATGGCCGAACGCCCTGATGGCAGCGCCCCAAACACGCCCGGCTGGAAACTCCGGGTAATTTCTAACAAGTACCCCGCGCTCAAAATCGAGGGCGATCTCAACCGCGAGGGTGAAGGCATGTTTGACCGGATGAATGGCATCGGCGCTCATGAAGTCGTGATCGAGACCAACGACCATGCCGAGGATATGGTCGACATGGAACTTGGTCGCATCAAAGAAGTATTCATCGCCTATCGTACCCGAATGCAGGATTTGCGACGAGATTTCAGGTTCAAATACATTATTGCCTTTAAGAATCACGGCGAAGCGGCCGGCGCGTCGCTGGAGCATGCCCACTCGCAAATAATCGCCACTCCGGTTGTCCCGATTCGAGTACAGGTTGAGATCGAAGGCAGCCGCAAGTACTATGACTACAAGGAACGATGCATCTTCTGCGATATCATCAAGCAGGAAACCGATTGGAGTGATCGGGTGGTTGCGGAGAATGAGCAGTTTATCGCACTGGAGCCGTTTGCTCCGCGTTTTCCGTTCGAAACCTGGATTATGCCTAAAATCCACACCAGCGCCTTTCTCGACATCACCAACGCGCAAACGGAGAGTCTTGCCCAAATGATTAAGACAATCTTAGCAAAACTGCGAGTTGCGTTGGCAGATCCTCCCTACAATTACGTACTCCATACAGACGCTTTGGACAACAAGGCCAGGGATTACTATCACTGGCACATTGAGGTCATCCCCAAACTGACCAAAGTCGCAGGCTTTGAGTGGGGAACAGGATTCTACATCAACCCGGTGGCTCCGGAAGACGCCGCCCAATATCTGAGGGAATTATCAGTGTCCTGATATGCTGATTTAACCAATTATCAATGGACTGAGGGGTTAGTCAAAAATGAATAAGAAGATGAACATTGCCTACGTGGCCAGTGAAATCGCACCATATTCGAAAACGGGTGGATTGGCTGACGTTGCCGGTTCGCTTCCGCAACAGATCGCGGGCAAGCGCGCTAACGTCGTTCTGTTTTCGCCCAAGTATGGGAGTATCGCTTCTGAGCAGTGGGATCTTTTCAGGGTCTCCGACATCAGCGATTTGTCCCTTTGGCTTGCTGGACGTCAGTACTGCTTCACGATCCTGCAGAAGCAGGACAAGAAACGCATGCTCAAGACATACTTTGTCGAATGTGATGAACTCTTCGACAGGCCGGGAATGTATGTCGATCCCAAGACAGGGAAGGATTATCCCGACAACGATATCCGTTTCGCGTTTTTCGCACGCGCTGTCCTGATCACACTCGAAAAGCTGGGTTTCAAGCCCGACATTATTCATGTCAACGATTGGCAATCCGCCTTGATCCCGGCCTACCTGAAAACCGCTGAGCGCGACCATCCTTTCTTCAAAGATACCAAGACTGTACTGACGATCCATAACGTCGCCTATCAGGGGCTTTTCCCGCAGGAATCTTTCGAGAAACTGGGAATCAACAAGCAGTTCCTTTATCCGGCTTCACCGTTCGAATTCTGGGGCAAGCTAAACTACCTTAAAGCCGGCGTTGTTTACTCCGATGTGGTCAACACCGTCAGTGAAACCTACGCGCAGGAGATTCAGTCCTCCAACGAGTTCGGCTTTGGTTTGGAAGGGGTGCTCCGTGACAAGAGGAATTCCCTGTTCGGAGTGGTAAACGGCGTTGACTACGCAACCTGGTCGCCGGAGAATGACACCGTTATCAAGCGGCCATACAACGCCAACAACCTCGAGGAAAAACTCGAGAACAAGAGAGAACTGCTGCGCTACTGTGGACTATCAGCCAAGCGCGCTGACAAACCGCTCATCGGAATAATCGGCCGGCTCACGGACCAGAAGGGCTTTGATCTGGTGGAGGAAATTTCCGACGAGCTGTTCAAGGATGATATCACTTTGATTCTTCTGGGCACCGGCGATGAGAAGTACCACAAGCTGTTCCAAAAGCTGGAGAAACGGTACTCAGATCGCGTCAGCACACACCTTAAATTTGATGAGCACCTCGCACATTTGATTGAGGCCGGAGCTGACATATTCCTGATGCCATCCCGTTTCGAGCCTTGTGGTCTGAACCAGCTCTATAGCCTCCGCTACGGCACTGTCCCCATTGCGCACAAGACCGGCGGCCTGGCGGATACCATCATCAATTACGATGGCAACGGCAACAAACGCCGTGCCACCGGATTTCTCTTCGATGAGTATTCCGGTGAGGCTTTGCTGCAGGCGATCAGGAATGCGCTTGAGCTATATAACAAGACCCGTAGCTGGCGCGCCATGATGAAGCGCGGGATGAAGCAGGACTTTTCCTGGAAGAAGTCGGCTAAGAAGTATCTCGAGCTCTACGAGAAAGCTCTCGGCATCAAGGCAGCAACGTAGTACACAAACTGCAGTTTGCCTGAAACTTTGGCCGCCAGTCGTCCTCGCCTGGCGGCCTAATGCATAGAGGCCAGACTCTGGGAAGAGGTCATTCTTGTTTGTCATCGCGCTGCCGGTGTGGTACCCGTATCGTAGGAGCACCCGCGTGTGCCCTTGTTCGATGGATGGGTCAAATGGTTTGTGCGCGGCATCCTAACTCTCATCCACCACACCATTCTTCAATACCCCAACCCCCTCAACCTCAATCTCGATCGAATCGCCGGCCACCATCGGCCCGATTCCTTTCGGCGTGCCGGTCACGATCAAATCACCCACGTCGAGCGTCATCACATGACTCATAAAGCTGATTAATTCCGGAATAGGAAAAATCATGTAGCTTGCGTCGGATGACTGCCGCACTTCGCCATTCAATCTCGACTCGACTTTGAGCTTCAGATAATCAAGCCCTGTCACCAGATAGGGACCTACAGGGCAGAATGTGTCGAATCCCTTTGCCCGCGTCCATTGCGTGTCTTTCTTCTGCAGATCGCGCGCGGTCACATCATTCACGCAGGTAACTCCAAAGATCGCTTTCTCAACGTCCTGCGCGGAGGCTCGATGCAGACGTGTTCCCAGTACTACTCCGATTTCCGCTTCGTAATCGACTCGCTGAGCTTGCTCGGGGCGTACGATATTCATACCCGGCGACAGCAGGGCGGTAGGGGGCTTCATAAACAGCACGGGCTCGGCAGGTACCTCATCGGCCGACTGGCTCTCCTTGACATGCTCTGCATAGTTAAGGCCCACACAAACGATCTTGTTCGGCTCAACAGGCGGCAGCAGCTCAACCGATTCAAGCGGCACCCTTTCGTTGATAATCTCAAACTCTCCCGGAACCTTACCGTGAATCAGGGTAATCTGGTCCTCTTCAACTACACCCCAGTGAATTTCGTCTTGGTGCTTGAATCGGCAGTATTTCTCAGTCATAACTCCACTATCCTTCCAATAATCCTCTTAGATGAAGCTCAGAGCAGCGGGCCAACACGTCTAGATCGTAGCCCCCTTCAAGAAATGAGACAACACGTCCATCACAATACTCTTCAGCCATATCTGTTATCAACTTTGTTACTCGTACAAAATCCGCATCATTCAGTCGCAATGAAGCCAGCGGGTCATCCTCGTGTGCATCAAACCCCGCAGACACCAGAATCAATTGCGGCTTGAATTCACTCATTGCTGCGGTCCACGCCGGCTCGAGCATTCTGAATGCCTCCTCACCATCGGTTCCGGCACCCAGCGGAATGTTTAGCGTGTAGCCTTCACCCTTATCTTTGCCTTGCTGATTCGCCGCGCCGGTGCCGGGATAAAACGGAAACTGATGCCAGCTAGTGTAGTGCACGGTATCATCATTATAAAACGCCCACTGCGTGCCGTTGCCGTGGTGTACATCGAAATCAAGAATCGCAACCCGCTTGACCCCGCAGGTGGCCTGCGCATGTCGCGCTGCCCCGGCAATATTATTGAATATGCAAAACCCCATCGCGCGCCCATACTCAGCGTGATGCCCCGGCGGTCGCACCGCTACGAAGGCGCGATCCAGCCTGCCGGATGCCACCTCCTCAACTGCTTCCAAACCGCCACCGTAGGCGAGTGCGGCAGCCTGTGACGTATGTTGATTCACGTAGGTGTCGGCATCGAGGAGCCGGACCCGGTCAACCTCAAGTGAGAGGATGTTCTCGACAAACTGCGGGTCGTGATTGCGCTCGATTTCTTCGCGGGTTGCTTCACGCGCTTCGAGCCGCTGCAATTCCTTCTCTATCCCCGAGTCGCGCAGGCGGACAAAAACAGCTTTCAACCGGCCCTCATGCTCCGGGTGGCCTTCGCAGGTGTGAAGCAGGCACTTCTCATGGGTAATCAATCCAACCTTGCGCATTTGCTAACCGTGAACCTCTTTAGTCTTCCATTTCCCGCGGCTGAACCAGTACATCAAAATCATCCCCTTCACGACCGTAGTCGACGTTATCGCCCACCACACGCCATTGACTCCAACACCAAGCGTGATTGCAATATAATAGGCCAGTGGGTAGCGGGCAATCGAACCGCCGATCGAAACAATCATCGCGGGTAACGTATCCCCAGCGCCGGCAAAGGCGCCCTCCAGGACTATCTCAGCCGCCATGAATGTCTGCGAAATCGCCAGGATCATCAGGTAGTCAACGGCAATGTCGGCTACTGCCGGGTCATCGATAAACGCCCGTGAAATCAGTCGCGGAATTGTTGCGAACAGAACTGAAATAATTGCCGTGAATATACCGGCGTAGCCAAGAGTGTACCAGGTCGACCGAGCGGCACGGTCAGGCTGTCGCGCGCCGAGGTTCTGCCCAACCAGCGTTGAAACTGCCATCGAGAATCCGAAGCAGATAAGAAATGAAATCGACTCAAGGCGATTACCAATACCCAATGCAGCGACAGCGTTTGTACCGAAGCTTGTCGTGATCCGATTCATGAACAAGTACACGACCGAAAACGTCACACCCGCCGTCGCCGGCGGTAGCCCGATGCGAAGCATCTGAACAAACATGCGGAAATCGGGACGCAGCTTCCTGGTGAAATTGAAATCGAATGTCAGTTTGCCCCGTTTGATTGCGAGCAGGTAAAGCGCAAAGCCTACGATGTATGCCGTAACGGTCGCAATAGCAGCGCCGGCGACACCCATCTTAGGGAAGGGCCCCCAGCCAAAGATCAAAACCGGATCAAGGCAAATGTTGAGGATGATACCGATCGAACTGATGATCAGAGGAGTCTTGGTATCCCCGGTTGCGCGAAAGATAGCTGAAAACAGCTCATCTAGAACAATGAAAAGCGTCGACATGAACGCTATCTGCAGGTAGACAGTACCATAGGCTTTCACATCAGCGGCCGTCTCCATGATGTCAAACATCGTTCCTGCTGACAGGTACCCGACGATCCCGACAACAATCGAGCCGATTACTGCGAGCAGTATTGCCTGCCTCGACGCATGAGAAACTTTATCGATAAGGCGAGCGCCATAGAAACGGGATAAGACAGCCACGGCGCCGGTCCAGACGATCTCGAACACGCTGAACATGATCCAGATCACAAACATCGAGCTGATCACCGAAGCCATCTCGGACGCCCCCAGCCGTCCTACCCAGACTGCATCCGCAATCGAGTTCGCAGTGCGGAGGAACATCGCGCCGACCGCCGGCCAGGCCAGACGAAAGATCTGGCGCGAGATCGACCCCTCGGTAATGTTGATTAGTTCTTTTGCCATCCGGGATCAGGGAAGCAGCTGCTACTGCTGTGGAAGTAACGGCGCAATGGCGTCCTGCAGGGACTTACCCCAACGTTCGGAGAGAGGCTCGAGCGTATCGATCTCAACGGTAGGTGCCAGGCTTAACCCGGCGGCCACTGCCGCAAGCGCGCATACAGGATCGTCGTTGGTAACAATAGAGGACTCCGCAAATTCTCGTTGCCCCTCAACCACAAAGCCGTCATCGATTTCAGCGATCTTGATGCCGTAACTGCGAATCAACTCACAAATGTGCCTGCGCTGCGATTCTTCCCGCTCGGTGTGGAAAGGCGAAGTCCGTATCACTGAGGTACCCTCGGAGTGCGTCCCGGCCAGGGCTAACGCGCCCACGGCATCGGGGTGATCGTGAAGTTGCTCTTGCTTGATTGTTCGGCCCTTGGTAGTGGCATCGCCGACGATTAACACCGGTTCGCCCTCTATTGTTGTCGCTTCAATCTGCGCGCCCATTCGTTTCAGTTGTCCAAGGGGAGTCCCGTTGACGTCTTCACTCGACAGGCTCTTCAGCGTAAGCTTTCCCTTACCGTGTGCCAACAGCGCCGCCGCCAGGTAGGCAGCCATATCCACATCGGGACGCAGCTGCACCTCCAGTTCACCTTGTGCTTGTTCATTGTTGATCCTGACAATAGTCAGATATTCGCGGTCGTCGGCCCTGCGTTTGAACAAACGCCGCTGCAACTCATCCTCCGGTTCCGGTTCGGCGGTCGATTCCCGCGAAAAACCGCCAAGAAACTGTTGGAAAATGTAATCATAGCGCGAGGATTCGAATAGATCATGAATCTCCGACCGACCCTCCAGAGCCGACATCGCCAGAATCAGTTGCGGAACATTCTTGGCGCTATCTCGCTTAAGGTGATACCTGATCGGCCGATCAATCGCCCGCTTAACAAGTACATGTGCATCGTCTCCACCCACGAACTCAAGCTCAGCACCCAGTCGCCTCAGTGCCAGAATCAGCATCTGCAAAGTTGTATCGATGTCATCGACGAGCCCGATCTTGCTGCCTTCTCGTGTGGAAGCCAAAACCAGCAAATTTCTGAACAATTCGTAATCTGCCACCGGCTTCGGATAAGTGAACGGCGAGGACTCAAACGGTTTCACCTTAAGCGTTCGGCCCGCAATCTCAATCGTGGCGCCTCCCGAACTGAGAGCGTAGATTGCCTTTTCCAGCAAAGGCGTGGTCTCCACCGGGTAGATCCGCGTCATCTCCCCGCGCAGCACGGCGCACGACATTGCCAGCAACGTGCTCGTGTAATCCGCCACCGGTTCTATTGTCAGATTGAGCTGTTTAGGTCTGATTAGCTTCATCACATTCTCTCCAACGGTTCAATTCCCAGGAGCCGCAAACCGTCGGCGATTATGACTCGCACCGCGTACGCCATCTGCATTCGCGCTCGCGTCGGTTCCTCTTCGTCTGTGATTATGCGTACTCGCTGCCAGTAGCTGTTGAAGGCCGATGCCAGGCTGAGCAGATATTCCGCCAGCCCCAGTGTCTCGTAGCTCTCTGATGCCGCTTTTAATTTCTCAGGATAATGCTCAAACCACTTCACGACCTGCTTTTCCTCGTCGCCAAATAGCGAGAAGTCGGCAGTGGGATCAGGCAGTTTCTTACCATACTTCTGCATCAATGACGACAACCGCGCATGAGTGTACTGGAGATAGGGCCCTGTCTCACCCTTGAATGAGAGCGCCTCTTCCCAGATGAAGTTGACATCTTTTATCCTCCGCACCCGAAGCTGTGTGAACGCAATCGCGGCCACTGCTATCTCTCGTGCCGTACCCTCGACATCCTCAACGTCCGGGTTCTCCTGCTCGATGATCTGCCTGGCGATGCGCTTCGCTTCCTGAAATACCTCTTCAAAGAAAATCAGCGTACCGGAGCGGGTGGACATTGCCTTATCGCCGAACTTCACCCAGCCGAATTCAACGTGTTCAGCATTCTTAACCCACTCATGCCCCATCAACTCAGCCACCTTGAAAAATTGCTGAAAATGCAGCTTCTGCGCAGAACCCACCACATAGAGAATCTTGTCAAAATCAAAATGCTCTTTCCGATAGAGCAGGGCGGCAAGATCACGAGTCGCATAAAGCGAAGACTCGTCAGATTTCCTGATCAGGCAGGGCGGCATTTCGTACTCGCCAAGGTCAACTATCGTAGCGCCTTCACTTTGTTCGAGCAGATGTTTTTCCTCGAGCTGCTGTACTACTCCGTCAAGCTTGTTGCGGTAGAATGATTCGCCGGTATAGTAATCAAAATCAACATGTAATATCCCGTACACCCGGCGGAAATCAATCATACTGTATTCGATGAATCTCTCCCACAGAGTGACATTTTCCGAATCTCCCTGCTCCAACTTGCGAAATTCTTCTCGTCCCTGCGCTGCAAGCTTCTCGTCAGTCTTGGCAGCATCATGGAATTTCACATACAATTGGTAAAGATCATAAATCGGGTTTTCGTCAAACTCGTACTGATCACCCCAGAGTCGATACGCCGCAATCAGATTGCCGAACTGCGTGCCCCAGTCGCCAAGATGATTAATCCGGATCACCTCATAGCCAAGTTTCTCATAAATCCGCGCCAGCGCCGCCCCCAGTATCGTCGAGCGCAGGTGCCCGATGCCGAACGGCTTGGCGATATTGACTGAAGAAAACTCAACTATCACCTTCTGCCCTTTACCAATATCAGAAGTTCCGAACTGAACGCCCTCACTCAGCACACGCTGCAAAATCCCGCCCAGGGCAGTGGAGGCATCCAGCGTGAAGTTAAGAAATCCACCCAATGGTTTGACTTCTTTAACTGACTCCGGCAAGCCGGCGGCAATTAGCTTCTCAGCCAGCTCTTGAGCTATGAGTGGCGGCGCTTTCCGCAGCTGCCTGGCAAACCGGAAACAGGGCAGGGCGAGATCGCCGTGGCCTTCCTGACGCGGCGTCTCGAACAACTCCACGAACTCGTCTTCGGTGATGCCCACCTCGGGAGCCAGGATTTCTGCAATCTGTGATTTTAAGTCTGCGCTACTCATCATAACCCAATGTGCCGTTATGGCCTTTAGAATCAAGGCTGACAAGTAAAACGATTTGAGGCGTCGTCACAATCAGAATTTGGCTGTTAGTAGGGGACTTCAGCGGATTTCTCTCAGTTGCTGAGGAGAGCGGGAGTTACCGGTTGGATTCGAAGATGAAGCTGCCGTGCGCAATGAAAGCGGTCGGACCCGTGACCGTAATCTGCCCCTCAAGTGAAGGAATACTAATCTTCAACTCTCCCGCCGGCTCGTGCACGGTCACTTCATGATCCAGCAGGCCATTCACGATGCCCGCCGCCGCCACAGCCGCAGCACCGCTTCCCGATGCCGACGTTTCGCCCGCGCCGCGTTCCCAGATGCGATGTTCCGCCGACCGGCGTGATTTGATATGCGCAAATTCAACATTGGTATTCTGCGGAAACCGCCTGTCCGTCTCCACGATGCTGCCCAATACTCGCCAGTCAAAATCGAAGCTGTCCACGAAGAACACCAGGTGTGGATTGCCCACATTCACCGCAGTGCCAATCAACTCTCCGGCTTCACAGGTAAATGGAGAGCTTATGAAGTAACGGGACTTGACTCGCATGGGAACCCGCTTTGTCTCAAAAACAGGTGCGGGAAGTTGCACGCTCGAATCCAGCGACTGTCCCTTGCGACCATGAATAGTCACGTCGTTCCGGCCCGCGATAGAATAAATAGCGAACGACTTCTGGCGAGTCGCTCTGGTCCGCACCAGGTAGTGCGCCAATATCCTGAGTCCATTGCCGGAAAGCTCGGCCTCGCTACCGTCGGCATTAAAGATGCGCATCATGAAGCGGCCTCTTGAGCGGGAGAGATACAGGACACCATCCGCCCCGACCCCAGAACGACGGTCGCAAATCCGGTGAGTGATTTCCGACTTCTGCGCCTCGCTCAAACGAACTTTGCCGAGGTCAATAACGATAAAATCATTCCCCAGCGCGTGGAATTTGTCAAACTGAATTGCTCGCATTGCTTCACAAGTAAACGCAATTTATCGTCGCTGAAGCAAGCCCTTTGGAGATTAACTAACGGAGAATCGAAATCGTGCCCTCAGCAGTGTTCGTGCAACACGCTACCCAGTCGCTTGATTCCTTCGACTATGTTCTCGAAACTTGAGCTGGCAAAATTCAACCGGAATGTATTATCGCCCGATTTGTCGGGATGGAACGACCGGCCCGGCACAAAGGCAACTCCCTTGTCAACCGCGTCACGGAATACCAGCGTCGCCGAGACGTACTCCGGCAGTTGTACCCACAGGAATAATCCACCATCAGGATAGGGCCACCTGACCGACTCAGGGAAGTACTCTTTCATTGCCGACACCATCGTGTCGCGTTTTTTGGCGTACGAGGTCTTGATTTTCTCGATGTGTGGCTCGAGGAAACCGCGCCGTAGAAATTCCGCGGCTATGTATTGCGTGAAAGTCGTCGTGTGCAGGTCAACCGCCTGCTTAGCCTTCTCGATTACTTTGATCGCCGACACCGGCGCGCACACCCACCCGATCCGCAGCCCGGGAGAAATCAATTTCGAAAACGTCCCCAACTGCACCACCGCATCACCGCCGATTCCTCGCAACGATGGTACAGCTTCGCCCGAGTAGCGTAGTTCTCCATAGGGATTGTCATCAATCAATGGAATCCGATGTTCAAATACCAGATTCATCAAAGCCTTGCGACGTTGGTACGAAAGTGTAATTCCAGATGGGTTCTGGAAATTGGGTACGCTATAGATGAACTTGGGGGAGAACTCTTCGATTCGTTCCTCGATTTGGTCGATAATGATGCCGTCATCATCCATTTCCACGGGGCAGTAACGGCACTGATAGAAATTGAATGCCTGGAGCGCACCGAGATAGGTCGGCAGCTCAGTGAGAACATAATCGCCGGGATCAAGAAAGACCCTGCCGATCAGATCCAGACCCTGCTGCGATCCGGTAGTGATCAGGATATTCTCAGCGGTTACCGGCAGCCCTTGCTGCGAAACTCGATCCGCGATCAATTCTCGCAGCTCGATTGCTCCCTGGGATATAGAATACTGCAATGCCTGTGCGGGATGATTGGTCATCACCGCATCAATACACTCGTTTATCTGCTCAATCGGGAACAGCTCAGCGGCGGGAAGTCCGCCGGCAAAGTTGATGATCCCCTTCTTATTTGAAATCTTGAGAAGTTCACGAATTACTGAGGCTTCAAGAGAGCTGGCAAGCGTGGAAAATGGCCAATCAAACATATCACACCTACTTTCTCGCAGTCTTGCGGCAATCGTCTCCGTGAGAATGATATCAGGAAATCAGCGGGAAGTCAACAAGTAAGACTCTTTTGTCAATAACTGCCTGCCGGTCAGGCTCAATCGTCCTTGCGCTGCCGTAGAGCTGACGCGTGGGAAATCACATCGTCTCCGAATCTCTCACGCAAATCCGCTACGGTTCGATTCAATTGTTCCTGCCGGGCGCTTTCTGAAGCAAAAAGCTCCAGCTGTCTCCGGTCTTCGGTTTGCACCAAATTGCTGGTGCGCACACCGATCAGGCGCAAGCCCCGACGCCTGATTTCATCCGCCGGCAGCAGGGAGCGGGCTGTGTCGAGGATACAGCCGAAATCGCAGGTCGGTCTGGGAAGGGTTCGATCACGAGTAATAGTTTTGAAATTCTTGTAGCGAACCTTGATCCCAATCGTTCGGGCTTCCCATCCACCCCGGTAAAGTCGTATCAGTACCTTCTCGCTCAGATAGGCCAGGAGATGCTCCGCGAATGCCGGATCGTACGCGTCCTGTGCCAGCGTCGTTTCATGCGAAATCGATTTCTCGAGATGATCATCATCGAGGAGCAGCACATCGCGCTCATCCTCGCCCCGGGCGCGTTTGGCAAGTGTCTGCCCGTACTCACCGAGGATATGTTTGACGTTCGATTCAGGAAGGGTAGCCAGATCACCGATCGTTTTCACACCATGCCGCAGCAGATGCCGATACGTTACCGGCCCAACTCCCCAGAGATGGTCGACTGACAGCGGGTATACTGTAGGCTTCAAATCCTGCGGCCAGATTATTGTCAGACCTTCAGGCTTGTTCAGCGCACTTCCCAGCTTGGCAATCAGCTTATTCATGCTCACGCCGATCGAGCAGCTTATCCCCACATTCTCGGCAACTGCTTCCTTGATCTTTTGTGCCAACGCCGCGGGTGAATCATAGATACGCTCAGTTCCCGTCGCCTCGATGAAGGCTTCATCAATGGATATCATCTCCACATTGGGCGATAGGGAGCCAAGTGTCTCTTTGACTTTCACGGAAGCATCATGATACGACTTGAAATCACCTCGCAGGAAGATACCATCGGGACACAGTCGCACCGCTTCGCGCGCAGGCATTGCCGAATGCACACCGAACTTCCGCGCTTCGTAGGAAGCAGTCGATACCACTCCACGCCCTTCAGCGCTGCCGCCCACGATCACCGGCTTGCCGCGCAGGCTTGGATTGTTGCGCTGCTCGACCGCTGCGAAAAAGGCGTCCATATCGACGTGCATCACCACGCGGTGTTCGGGCCAGCCGCTCTGCTTTGCCTGCGAAGAGTCCAGTTCTTTACTCATACCATTAATATCGTTTCGTTGCGCTCTTGCTGGCAATCATTTTCACCAAAATGGCGGGTAGCGGCACACCGGGTGTGACCTGAGTGAATCTTAACTTGCATTTGTCATTTGGGCACGGGCAGTGTGCCCCTACCACTGTTTCAGAAGGCGTCCCCTAAGGCAGGTCTCTCCTCAGCCTGCAACAGCTGCTGGAAGAGCGGCTTCCGCCAGGCTGAACTTCAATGTCAACCCGGGACCTCTGATATCTTCGTAATTCCCCTCTATTAAGAGGGGTGGATTCCGATTCTCTCCGCCATGGCGGAGGGATCGGAAGACGGGGTGTGT